>JAFGSA010000013.1 GCA_016934855.1 Elusimicrobiota bacterium | reverse complement strand
TTAAGATTCCCATCCCAATCCCTTTTTATAATATAAATTAATTATATTCATAGTCTTATCGCTTACAGCTTATAACTTAAAGCTTGCCTGATATTTGCTATTTGTTTTTTGAAATTTCATTATCTTATAACTTAAAACTTACAACTTTCTTATACTAGCGAGCAGCAACCAGCAACTTCCTACACCAGCGACCAGCAACCAGCAACTTCTTACACCAGCGACCAGCAACCGGCTGTAAGTCTTACAACTTATAACTCTCTTACACCGGCAGCTTGTACTATCTCCCCAGCAGTCTTTTGAATCTGAGCGCTTCGATATAGCCCGGATCGATCTTAAGCACTTTCTCGATATTCGCAGCGGCTTTTTCGTTGTCCTTCATCCTGTAGTAACACACAGCAAGGTTATAATACACCTCTTTTACAGAGCTGTCTACCTTGACCGCCCTGTTCAGAACCTCCACGGCCTTTTCCGGCTGCCCGGACCTCTCATATACTATACCCATGTACACGTAGGGGTTCACGTTTTCCCGGTCAACCGTCATGCAAAGCCGGCTGACGAGCATGGTGCTTTCCAGCTTGTTTTCCGAAAGCAGCATATATGCCAGGCTGGCAAGGCCGGCGGAATACGCTTCCTGGTCCAGCCTGTTTTTTATCAACCCTGCCATCTCTTCAAATGTCTTATCCCGCCCCGGAGAATCAAGAAATCTGCCGGCGGATTTTACGGCCATGTTATCCATGTTCCTGAGAGCGTATATCATACCCAGCATAAGGCTTGAAAAATCACTGTAGGCCGGGTCGATGGCTGCGGCCCGCAGCGCTTCTCTTTCCGCTTTTTCGTACTGTCTTGTCTTGAAATACACATGCGAAAGATACTTATGGGCATCGGCATAGCGCGTTACATCATATATAAAAACAGAGTATCCTATCTTGTCATCGGGCTCCCTGTTCTCCAGCCAGGACAGTATGTCATGCCCTACCTTCCCCATGTATACTCCCTTGAGATTGGTCGCGCTAACCGCGAGTATCTCTTTTTCCGGGGCAGCAGAATTCACGTGATCCGTGTCTCCTCTCAATCCGAAAGAATACAGGTCCTGGAACTCGAAACCCAGGTAATCCGTCATCCCCCCGCCGTAATAAGAGAGGATTACGTCGGATACTCCCTCTTCCTTCACATACCGTTTTAGACCCTTTAAATCCTGCCCCCAGTCCATATTCGAATCGACAAGATACCTGTACCCCTTATCCGCTCCGCCCGCCAGGGAATTGAAATATGCCAGGTAATGCGGGTGTATCAACGCAGAAGAGACTATTGTAAGGCATGTGAGCACGGCTGCCGCCGTTATGGCCGCCGCGCTTTTCAACCGGACTGCGCCGCCGGCAAAGACCATGAGAAACGGGTATACCGGCAGTATATGCCTATGGCCTATATGCATAGGAGAAAACGAAGCCGTTATAAAAAGAGCAACCGGAAGTATAAAAATATATGAAGCTTCGATGTATTTTCTGCCCGGTTTTTTTAGAAAAGCCCAGGCCGCAAGCAGCAGTATGCCGATAAAAGAAAGCGGGGTCTTGATTAAAAAAGCATACAGGAAATAGCGGCGGAATCCGTCATATGAATACCTGCCCGCGAGAAAAGAGGCCTGGGAGCGTTTTATGTACGCGGCGGAAAAGCTCATGCCGTGAAAATACTCTTTTATTCCCGTAAAACCGTACAGCAGTAAAAGCACCAGGAAAGCTGCACCCAGCATGACGGAAGTCTCCCTCATTACCCTTCCGATCTGTCGGCGGACAGGTTCGTGATCCTTTCTGCCTGCCGCGATATACAGTACCGAAAGAGGAACAATTATCACGGCTGTATATTTAGAATCGAGGGCCAGGCCCGCCGAGATCCCCGCAAAGACAAGGTCACCGTACGCGCCTGACTCGCGGAATTTCCACAGCATATACACTGTTATGAACATAAAACACGCGAGCGCCATATCCTCCGTGGCGAGAGACCCGTGAGCCAGTATATCGGGCATATTCGTGTACAGGATAAAAGAGATGATCCCGGCGGTTTCGCCGTACATCCGGGCTGCCCATTTATATACGAAAAGGCCCAGCGTCAGCGCTATAAGCAGTATCGGCAGCCTGGCATAAAAAAGTATCGTATCGGCCGGCACCCTGTTTTCATACAGTAATTTGTAACAGAACATGACGGCATTGACCGTCTCTTCCGCCTGCGCCCAATTCTTTACGTCTTTTATTTTCCTTGTATCCGAATTCCCCCATTCCGCGCTGCCCGCGGGAAAATCGAGGTCCAGCAGAAGGAGGGGCAGTGCCGATATCACAGGGACCAGCGTCGTCTTGTCTTTTCTGAGCCTGAAATCGCACGTTTTAAGAAGGGAATATCCGTACCCTATATAGTAAGGCTCGTCGTAAGTAGCTGATTTATCTTTGATCGTGTAAACTCCCCGGGCAAGAAACACCAGGGATAAAACGGATATTATTATAATTTTTCTCATGGCTCTTCCGAAGATTCACTTCTATTATACTTTTATTGAAGACTTTTTAAATTTTAGCGTGATTTTACTATAATATAACAGAAAGAGGTGACCTTTATGCACAGGGATCTTAGACCGGAAATGAAAAAAATCAACGGCAAGCTTGTCTGCCCCGAATGCGGACAGCAGAATGACACAGTCGCCGAATACTGCTGGGCTTGCTATACGGATTTCATCGTGCAGGATCCTTCCGCTAAAGCCGCTCCCCCGCGACAGGCGGCGGCCCAGAGAAACGGCACAGACAGCCTGCCCGGGAATAAACTCATCATTAAACAGAAGAAGCACCTGGGAGAAGTTCTTATAGACTGGGAATTCGTTAACGAGTACAGGATACTATCCGAGAAGGGAGAGGATATCGGCCATATCAAAGAGCAGAAGAAGAGTTTTGCCCACGCTTTTTTCATAAGGCGATGGGGCAGCGTAAGGAACTACGATATAATTTTCTATGACCGCTTTCAGAAACAGATGCTTATGATCTCCCGCCCTCTGACATTTTTCGGCATGTCCAAGGTAAGGGTAATAGACGGTTCCGGCAGGCACATAGGTACCGTGAAAAGGGTATTCCCGCCTTTTATCAGGAAAAGATACCTGCTTTTTGACGGGACCGGTGTCCCTCTCGCCATGATAAAAGGCTCCCTTATCCGCATATGGACGTTCAATATATTCGACATGCAGGGAATACAGGTAGCCGGAATATACAAAAAATGGTCGGGACTCGCAAAAGAGATCTTCACAGACGCGGATAATTTCGTGGCAGACATGGGTAATATCAGGGACGATGCATTCCGCAAGCTGATACTTGCGGCATCGATAGTCATCGATTTCGATTTCTTCGAGAGGCGCTCTGACAGATAAACCGGCGGCAGGCCAGTCTATTCGATAGTCTCAAGACGCTTTATGCTGATTTTAAGAATCTCCGAACGCTTATCGGCGGCGAGCCATATATTGGCTCCGTCCCACCCTATGCCGGATATTTTTATATCAGCTGTTTCTTCCTTAGGAAACCTGTAGGTCTCCGAAACGGAAAGCTGCGTATCCAGGTTATGCCTGTATACCCTCTTAAGGTCTCCGTCAACGGTCCAGATATTTTTACCGTCCCAGAAAACACCGACCGGATTGGGCCCTTTGCTCTTATATTTATCGACTTCTTTTAAGGAATTTTCTTCCGGGAAAAACCTGTATACCTGGTCTTCTTCGACATCGCAGACCCACAGGAAAGTGCCGTCATAATATATTCCCGAAGGGCTCGTACCGGGATACTCATATGTCTTTTTGACAGAAAGGTTCCCGTCAAGAGCATGGTTGTTTATCTCCCCTGTCCAGGAATCCACCGTCCACAGAGAATTATTACCCCAGGCAATCCCGGCCGGGTGTATATCCGTAAAGGAATAGTACTGCGATATACTAAACTCCTCGTCTATGTTATGCTTGTATATGGTCTGCCCGAACCAGTCCGTAATCCACAGGTACTGTCCGTCGTACGCTATAGAGGTCGGGTTGTTATACGTGATGGAAAACTTTTCTAATTCCTGGCCCTTCCCGGGGCCTTTCATAAGGAATATACCGGTTACCGCGACTGCCGCGATCAGGACACCGGCAACTGCGAAAACGGGGATTTTGACGCCTTTTTTCTTAACGGCATGCTGAACCGCTGGCTGCGAAGATCCCTGTACGGTTTCTTTTTTCTCCTTCTTTTCCTGTTCGACGGATACGAGCGCCTTCCTGGCCATATTCAGCACGTCTTCATTTTTGAAAGGCTTTGAAACATAGTCGAAAGCCCCGTATTTCATGGTCATAACGGCAAAATCCACGTCGCCGAAGCCGCTGCACATCACTACAGGGATATTCTTGATTTTCTTTATCTCCTTGAGTATCTCGGTACCGTCCATATCCGGCAGATGGATATCCAGGAAGACCATGTCGGGCCTGTATTCCTTGACCATTTCCATGGCTTTCCTGCCGTCTTCGGCGGCTATAACCTCGTAATCCGCTTTTGTCAGAATGTTAGTGAGGACATATCTCATCCCCTCTTCATCATCAACTATCAGAATTTTCGCCATTTTCTTCCTCTTCCTTGTCTTTATTAATCACAGGCAGCCTGACTGTTACGGTAGTCCCGTGATCCTTGGTACTCTCCAGTTTTATACTGCCTAGATGGATCTGGATAAACCTGTTGGCAAGAGGGAGCCCTATTCCTTCCCTGTCCTTCTTGCTCGTGCAGAACACCTGGAAAACCTTGCCTATCCTCTGATCCGGTATACCTTCACCTGTATCCGATATCACGACGGAAGCTTCGTGCGCTTCCTTGTCCAGCCTGGTCTCTATGGATATTGCGCCTCCCTGGGGCATGGATTCCACAGAGTTCAGCATTATATGGTAGAACGCTTCTTTCAGGAATTTCTTATCCATCGCGAACTCGGGTATATCCTCATCCAGGTCCGTTTCGACCTTAATGCTGGCTTCCTTGCATTGCTTTTCAAGTCCCACCCGGACTTCTTCTACTATGGCGTTCAAAGATTCCGGGATCATACTGACTTCCGGTACATGAGTCAGTTTCAGATAGCTGTCCGCGTTTTTAATAGCCCCATCGACATTCTTTATTATTTCGCCGAAATTTTCAAGTAACTCGTTGATAAGGTCGAAATTCTCCTCTTTCAGCTTTTTTATGAAATCTTTAGGATTTTCCTTTATTTTGACTATCTCGTCCTGGGCTATCTGGAGCGCGCTGCTGACTATACCCACCACGTTCCTCATCCTGTGCACGAAACCGCGCGAAAGATCCGAGAGCGAGAGCTCAAAAAGATTCTCTCTCTTCCTGAGGGCCTTCAACAGGTCGTCCCTCCTTGTTTCCTCCGCCTCGGCGCTGCGTTTTGCCACTTCCGCATCGAATTTTCCCTCGTATTCCCTGGCTATATTCTCTTTTTCACGGGCCAGTTTTTCTTCCAGCTCTTGTTCTTTCCGCTCCATTTTCTCGGACAGGTCCTTCTTTTCCCTCTCCAGGCTCTTTATTTTTTCGTCATACTCCTTAACCTGCTGCACGTCCGGTATACCGGCTTCCTGCGCTTCCTGTATAAGCTGCTCCCTCTTACCCATCCTTGCCCTTTCTTCCCTTATCCAGGAATTCATTTTGGACCTCGATATCAGGTCTATCGTTTTCTCCAGGTTTTCCCTGTCTTCCTCCAGGTGGATTATCTTCTCATCCTTCTTCCTGATAGAAGATTCCGTTTCCTTTCTGTACGAATCGAGCTCTCTCTCCCTGGCTTCAAGCTCGGAGATTTTCATCTGCAGGGTATGCTGCATGTGCTCGTTCTCTATTCTGGATTTTTCCAGGTCTATCTTCAGGTTGAAATTGTCTTCCTGGGCCTTGCCCAGCCTGCCTTCGTACTTATCCTTGTAGCTGTCCTCGAGGATCATCTTCTCCCTGTCCAGCCTCAGTTTCTCGACCTCGATCGAGTTCACCAGCTCCATATTCTTGTGCTCCAGGGACTCCACCTTGATCTCGAGCGCGCTGAGCTGGTTGTTTATCTGGAGTATCTTTTCCTCCTTGTCCCTGATAATATCCTGCATGTATTTTTCCTTGTCCCTTAACCCGTTGACGACTATCTCTTTCCAGTAGTCAAGAAGGATGTCTATCTCTTTCTTGTCGTCCGTTATCTCCTTGAAATCCATATCCCTGAGTCTCTGCAGCTTGGATTCGAATATCTTTATAGTATTTTCTTCCATGATGTCCTCCTTCTCATGTTGTGTAATGTGTAAAGTTCAATGTGTAAGGAAAAGGCATAATACAAGCACTATATTAGTTGTAAGTCGTAAGTTATAAGCTGTAAGACTTCTAAAATAAGAAAACTCAAGCACCAAAAAAACAAACAAATAACAATTTTCTAAACAACCGAATTGTCCGGAAATGTTTAATATTTGTGTTTTGGACCTTGTTTGTAATTTGCTGTTTATCATTTGTAATTTAATTATCTTATAACTTAAAACTTACAACTTATAACTATTTATCTTCTCCCATCTGGTATCTGAAATCTGGTATCTGGTATCTCTTCTTATAACCGGCTCACTCCATCGCCGGTATAATAAGCGTCGCCCCCGGTTTCGGGCGGCCTCTCTCTATCTTATCGGTATTGGCCTCGTAAATAAGCTTCCATTTATTCTGGTCTCCGTAATATTTCTGTGCTATCTCCTTAAGCGTTTCCCCCTGGACTACCTTATGGGAGGTCCTTCCCCCGGTCCTTTTTTCCCTTGCCTTCTCTTTTTCGGCTTCCCTGGCCTTTCTCTCTTCTTCTTCTCTTTTTTTCCTCGCAGCCTCCTGCGCTTTTCTCCTGGCCTCTTCCTGGGCTCTCCTTTGGGCTTCTTCCTCCTGCTGCTGCTGCCGGAGTTTTTCTTCCTCTTTCTTTATTGCCTCCTGCAGTTCTTCATCTTTATACTTCTCGAAATATTCTATCTTCTGATTAAGCCTGTTTATATCATCCCGGTGCTGTTTCTCTAGCTCTTCCGCGGTCTTTTCCAGTTCCCTTATCCGGAGTTCCTCGGGTGACATCTGGTCTTCAGGTTTGAATTTCAGCGGCCAGACACCGAACCTGAACGTGAGAGACATCCTGTGAGAGCCGTATATATCGGCTATGCCGAATATCGGGAAAAGGAACGAGTAATCCATCTGGAAAGTGCCGAAACTCAGCCCGAATCCCAGGGTGAAATTCCTGTACTCCCTGGTCCCGATACCCAATCCCGTCCTCAGCGCCAGGCAGTTATTTATAAACCATTTCTCGCCGCCCGCGCTCAATTTTATATCGTCTCCTTCCATCGCGCCGTCCAGGGATGTGGTCACGCTTTCGTCTATGTATGAAAAACCGGCTTTAAACATGAGGTTGAGCCTGCTCTCGTCGAGAAAACCCATGTCCGGCTGATTGATATTATAGCAGGCGCCCGCGAAGGTGATTTTACGTGTCAGGTTATACAGGAACCCGGAATCTACGGAAAAGCCCCTGACAGTATCCTTGCTCCCGTATTCGAATACGGGATCGAGCTGTGTGTAGGCGTCCTGGAATATCTTCTGCCTGAGCATTTTCAGGTTCAATCCAAGAGCCAGCCGGGATGCAACCCACTTCCCGTAAGAAAGCATGACGGTATTCTCGGAATAACTGTCGAGCAGCGAAAAATTAAGGTAACCCACGCCGACGGTTCCCAGATTTCCCAGCGGCTGCCCGTACCCGAAGAACCCCCACCCGAGATTGCTGTCATCGTCCAGCCCTACGTACAGCCTGCCGTAGCTGGTGGTTATTTCGTTCTTTCTCAGCCTGGCCAGCCCTGAAGGATTATAATACACGGAATTGATGTCATTGGCAACGGCTACGTATGCGCTGCCCATTCCCAGCGCCCTGGCGCCGCAGCCCAGGTCATTGAACTCAGCGTTAACAGTAAGGCATGCGGCCGATATAACAACCGCTGCCAGCAAGACAGCTGGCACGGACTTTCTTCCGCCGTATATGATCCTGTTATCCTTCATCATTTAGCCAGTATCACCGTTCCATTTATAGTCTTTCCTTCGGACTTTATCTGATAAACGTAAACACCCTTGTCCGCCGTGTTCCCGTCCCTGTCTTTGCCATCCCACATCAGCGCGTAATCAAAATCGTCGCTCACCGTCATATCCGCCACTATAGCCCCGGCAATATCGTATATCTCTCCCGAAAAAAGGCTTTCCTTCGGGTTTTCGAACATAAAGTTGACTTTATCATTGATACCGTCTTCATTGGGCGTGAATACTTTCGTGGGCCCGATGGTCCCCGCCCATGAGAGTTCAAACTCGGTCGCGCGCTGGACCTGCTGAACCCGGAACGCTCCGGGCCTTGACGTCTTTATGCTTACAGCCTTGATATCGCCGTCTATCTGGCCCCCCAGTTTTACGTACTCTATGCCGTTATACCAGAACACGCCGACCTGCGTATCAGCCGTATTATCCGCAACTCCGTATGCTGCTTTGCCGAAAGACCTGACCAGTCCCGCCCTGCTGTCGTCATAAGAAAGCTGTATATCCATCTGCGGTTTATCGAATTCGAAATCCTTTATCTGTCTGCCGTTCGAGCTCCTGACGACTTTTATATCCCAGGACCTTATCACTTTACCGCCTTCCCTGTCGGTTTCCCGCTCCAGCACCACCTCGAGGTCCTCCCCGTACGAGTTGTTTTCCTTGTACAGAACGCTGTTCACGTCTCCGGGTATGACAGCCAGCGCGTCTTCGTCTTCCGAGACTATTATCAGGTTCTGTTCCCTGCTGGAATCGAGCACGGACGAATCATCGCTCTCTATTCCCGAAGTATCGTATGCCCTCACCGTATAGTAATATACCCTTCTGTCAACCGAATAATCGGTCCATGAAAGTTTCTTTTTCGAGAGGGTTGCCGCCGGCGCGGCGTCTTCGAGCCCTTCCATGGAATTGCTCCTGTACACCCTGTACCCGGCAAGGTCTTCGATATCCGAGCCGTTGGTATTCTTTTTGACCTTGTTCCAGGATACGCTGAACTTCTCCCTGGAACTGCTCAATGATCCCCTGACACCGGTTACCGCAGCCGGCGTGTCCAGCAGTTTGGTGAAAAATTTCCAGTCTGTATGAGAACTCCATATATCGGCCCCGTTAGTGTCATATGCCCTTACTTTCCAGTAATAGGTCGCGTTTTCCGTGAGGTTCGAAGACGGCGTATATTCAGCGGATCTTATGCCGCTTACGGACTTTTTCGTGCTGAAATCGCTTTTCGTGGAATACCAGATACTGTACCGTACGCGGTCGTTCGGGTCAGCGTCGGCGGAAACATCCCATCTGAAAACCGGTCTCCTGTCTTTTACGATCTTCTTATCGGGAGGCGAGGAAAGTCCGAAAACCGACGGCGTGTCGTTTTCCACGTTTATCCAGAACTTCCACGACTGGCTGCTCCACCTATAAGCGCCGTTCTCGTCAAACGCCTTGACCCTCCAGTAGTAAGTCGTGTTGTCTTCAAGCCCGGCCCCGAAAGTGTAACTCGATATATCCAGGGTATTGACGGCGTCGCTGGAAGTAAACCCGGAATATGTCGAATAGAAAAGCGTGTAGTTCACGCTGTCACCCGGATCTTCGTCTACGGATTGCGCCCAGACCAGTCCGGGCGTGAGCACCGTTATGGTGGAGTTGTCCGCGGGCTGGCTCAGGCTGAACGCGCCCGGCCCGTCGTTTACGGGGTTGGTCCAGAACTTGTACTGGCTCGTGCTCCACCTTGACCGGCTCTCCTGGTCTACCGCGACGACTTTCCACCAGTACGTGGAATTATCGAGCAGACCCGAATCCAGCGTGCAGCTTGACACATCTACGGATTTAGTGATCAGTGCGCTGGCGTCGAAATCCTGCCTGGTGGAGCACCATATCGTATAAGTTATCACATCCCCGATATCCGGGTCCACCGAGTCGCCCCAGTTGAACTCAGGCGTGAGCCCGACATTATCCGCGTTGTTCCCGGGGCTGACCAGGTCGAACACGCCCGGGAAATCGTTATAATCTATATTAAAAGACCAGACCGCCGAAACCCTCTGCCCGCCGCTGCCGTCTTTTGCCGTGACTTTCCAGTAATAAGTGCCGTCATCTGCCAGACCTCCCGCCAGGTGATAATTATCCGTAGATATTCCGGGAATCGTATTGTGTCCCGTCAGGAACCCGCTGTCATCGGCGTATTCCAGGTCGTACGTGACGGTATCGTTTACATCCGCATCGGTCGAGACTGTCCATGTGAAAGTGGGAGTCGTCACGACAACCGTTACGGTATCGGTCGGGCTGACCAGGCTGAAAACCGACGGTCTCTGGTTGGCAGTGTCCACGTGTATGCTCCATACCTGGTTGCTCCAGGATTCCAGTCCGCCGTAATCCGCAGACTTTACCTGCCACCAGTAAGTAGTGTTCTCTTCAAGGACCGTCTGAAGAGTGTACGTGCTGGCATCTATTCCGCCGATGGTAACCGAGGACGTGAACCCGGAATAACTGGAATAAAACAGCGTATAGGTAATGCTGTCGCCGGGGTCGGGATCTGCCGCGGCTGCCCATTCGAAATAAGGGGTATTCTCGGTGACTATACCGCTGGAATGGAGCAGGTCGAAATTCCCGGGCGCCGCATTTTCGGCATTCACCCTGAATGTCCAGGTCGAAGAGAGTGTCACAAGCCCTTCATTGTCTATAGCTCTTACGCTCCACCAGTAAGTCGCGTCTTCGACGAGCGCCGCGGCCGGCGTGAAACTCGACACTTCCAGCGCGCTCTCGGTAACGCGGGCGCTGAGGTCGAAATCCTGTCTCGTTGAATACCACAAAGAATATGTAACGCTGTCCCCTTTATCCGGGTCACCGTTTGCCTGCCATAGGAACTTGGGAGTATTGGTGCTTACTATTTCGCTGTATGCCGGGCTGGAAAGGCTGAAACCGTACGGAGGGTCGTTGAAGAACGTGTAGAACTCCCAGTCGGTCTCGGTCGATTCGGTCCCCAGTCCCTTGCTGTCCACCGCGCGCGCTTTCCAGAAATATGTGGAATTATCCGCCAGCTCCGCTGACGTGTTGGCAAAAGTCTCGCCGGGACCGCTCTCTATAGTGGTACTCGACGTGAAATCCGAGTAAGTCGAATAGTATATCCTGTACGTTATGACATCTCCGGGATCGGGATCGGAGGACGCAGTGACCGTGAAAGTAGGCTTTCTGACTTCTACGGTCGAGGTATTGGTCGGGGTCAGCACACTGAAGCTTCCCGGGCTCTGGTTAACGGCGTTTATCCTGACCGACCAGTCGGTCTGGTTGCTCTGCCTGACGAGGCTGTCGGAATCCCTGGCAAAGACTTTCCAGTAGTAAGTGGCGTTCTCCGAGAGGTCTTCCGTGAAAGTGTACGTGGATACAGGTATATCGTCGATATCGGTGTACGTGCCGAAATCGGGGCTCTGCGAATATCTGAGTGTATAAGTAATAATGTCGCCCGGATCGGGATCGGTGCAGTCTGCCCAGTCGAAACTCGGCCTTTTTGTCTTCATGATCTGCGTATCCGCAGGCGTGCTCAGGTTGAAAGTGTAGGGATACTCGTCTTCGGCGTTCATGCGGAAAGTCCGCGTTGAGGAGACCCTCTTATACCCGTCGTTGTCGTATGCGCGCACGCTCCACCAGTAAGTGGCATTCTCAACGAGCGCGCTTACGGGGGTAAAACTGGAGATATAGACCGTGGATGATACCGGCACGCCGAAATCCTGGCTGGACGAATACACGACGGTGTAATAAGCTATATAGTCTCCAGGATCGGGATCTGCTGTCGCGTCCCACAGGAACATGGGAGTATTGTCAGTGAGTATATTGGCGTCTGCCGGTGTCGAAAGGCTGAAGACATACGGCTTTTCGTTCCTGCCGTTTACCCTTATATACCATGTTGTGTTCGAAGTCCAGGCCTCCTTTCCGTCATCATCTACAGCCCTCACCTTCCACCAGTATGTCGCGTTCTCTATAAGGCCTGCCGAAGGCGAATAGCTGGATACATCTATGCCGGACTGGCTTATAAGGGCGCTGGCGTCATAATCCTGCCTGGTGGAATACCATATCGTGTAAGTTACCATATCTCCGATGTCGGGGTCGGCGGCATCGGCCCATTCGAACGCAGGCGTAGTGCTGGCGACCACATCGCCGAAACCCGGTGTCTCAAGAAGGAACGCGCCGGGCGGATGGTCTTTGGGCGCAGCCTGCGGGACGGGAGAAGTATCATTTAATACAGACCAGTTGTCTGTGATCTCGTCTCTTATCTTTATGGCGAAATAATATGTCACGCCGTTCGCAAGGCCCGTAACGGTTTTCGAGTGAATATCTGATTTAACGGCATCCGTCGCCCAGGTAATACGATAAGGGAACCCGCTGCCCGCGGCGGCCCAGTCAGCTTCGTCCACGAACGGCCCCTCGGAAGAAGCCCTTACTTCATACCGGCCGCCGTATATATTCCCGACCCACCCGTCGTCGCCGGGGGCTGTCCATACCAGTGTCACTTTCCTGTATCCCTTCAGGGCGGACAGATTTGTAATACTGCCTGGAGGAGTGACGCTTACTTCGCAGGAATTCAGGTTGTTAACGGAAGCGTATTCACGGCTGGAATACCAGACACCGTAATCTTCAGAAGCGTCTTTGCCTTTTATGGCTACGTAGACGGTGGTTCCCGCAGGCAGCACCAGCCCGGTGATTGTTCTGCTTTCGCCGTTGCCGGCCGGCTGCAGGCCGGCCCAGTTCTGATCATAGGTGCTGACCCATATTTTATAGAAATCCGCCGAATCGATCTGCGAAGTTGCGTATTTTACAAGATAGCCGCTGACGGTACCGGTCATCTGGTCCTGCCCGGGCGCGGTCCATTCTACCTGAACCTCTCCCTCCCCGGCGCTTAATGCCGTCAGGTCCGATATACCGGCAGGCGCTGCAGTTAAAGCAGAACATACCAGGAACAATATGATAACCGTACTTAACGGTATTGTCAGTTTCCTGACCATAATGTCTTTATTATTATATAATATATAATAATGTTTTTAAATGATAACTGTAAAAGCTTGAAATTACAAGATTTCCGGCAATCCTGCCGGTTCGATACTGAAAATTATATGATCGGACTGTCAGATATTGTTTTTTATCAGCGTAACGAGGTTGTCCATATCGACAGGTTTCTGCAGCCAGGATACGGCTTTTATCTCCTTGGCCGCGGACTTTATTTCCTGTTTATCCTTCGATGATATGACTATTACGGGGACATTCTTTATCACGTCCTTCTTATTGAACATTTCGATGACCTTGTTCCCCGCCACATCCGGCAGCACCAGGTCTACGATGATAAGATCCGGGTTTTTTGTCATGACTTCCCTTACGATATCGAAACCGGAAGCCGCACCTATTACCTCGTACCCCTCTCCGGATAGTCTCTCCGTCAGTATCTCGCGGTAATTATCGTCATCTTCTAATATGGCTATTCTTTTTTTCCTGGGCATATCGCATCCTCCTATTTTTTACTTATCATACCTACAAAACCTATTGTTTTCTTTTCCTGATCGTTGATAACCGCCCCGTCAAAGCTATAAAGGATTTTTTCCCTGTTTTTATTTATCATGTTCAATTCGTAATTTTCTTCCCTCTTCCTGGTATTTATTTCTTTTATCTTTTCCCACCTGTCTCCGATATCCACTATATCGGCTATAGGACAGTTTGCAAGTTCGCCCTGCGTATAACCGAGAAGGCCCGCGGTGGCATTGTTTATCTTACATATCCTGCCGTCATAGCCTACGATCAGGAGCACGTATATTATCTTATCCCCTTCGTCTTTTGCCGGCCTTGAGATGAGTTTATTAAAATTCTCATACGCCTGTTTTACGGCCGTTATTATATCATCTCTCTTGATGGGCTTTGTCAGATATGCGAAAGCTCCGAGCTTGAGGGCTCTCTCCACGTCCTTTATGGAAGACGAAGTTGTGACCATTATGACCTGTATATCCGAATACAGTGTCTTAACTTTTTTCAGCAGTTCCAGCCCGGTGATGCCCGGCATCATGATATCCATCATTATGACGGGAAACTTGACATAATCGAGCTTTTCCAGCGCTTCGTCTCCGCTTATAGCTGTATCGACTTCATAGCCTTCGTTACTCAGGATGACCTCGAAGAGCCTGCATATCTCCAGTTCGTCATCTACTATCATTACTTTTTTCTTATCCATTATGTTGTTAATCCAATTTTAATATATATCCGCCTATTTTAAAACCTCTTTTATCTTTTCTACCAGGAATTCGGCTGTATACGGCTTGACCACGAACCCGGCTGCTCCTATATTCCGGGCCTTGTCTTTGTATTCCTGGGAATCGTCTCCCGTACACATGATCACGGGTATGTTTTTCACTTCGTCCTTCGCTTTGAGCGCGGCACAGGCTTCCCAGCCGTCCATGACCGGCATTTCCGCGTCCATAAGAATAACATCCGGTTTTTCTCTCTCCACGGCCTCGAGGCATCCTTTCCCGTCAGTCGCAGTAGCGACCTCATAACCTTTTTCCTGGAGTGTCTTCTGTGCTATCTTCAGCAGAAAAGGAGTATCATCTACTATTAAGACTTTTGTCATTTTTTATATGCCTCCGTTTTCGATGTTTTAATCAGCTTCTCTACCATGATGTCTATATCGATTATCTCATCGACGCAGTTCTGCTCTACTGCTATGCGCGGCATGCCGTAAACTACACATGATTTCTTATCCTGTGCGAACGTCCGCCCGCCCCGTTTTTTGATGTACTTCAGTCCTTCGACCCCGTCGGAACCCATACCGGTCAGTATAACCGCATTCACACTTGAACCGCACTCACGGGCGAGCGAATTGAACAGCACGTCTATCGAAGGCCTTACTCCGTTTACTCTTTCGTCCTTATTAAGGAAGACCTTCAGCCGGTCGTCTACTTTTTTAACGAGCATATGGTAATCTCCCGGGGCTACCAGGGCTGTGCCTACCCTGATATCTTCGCGGTCTTCGGCCTCTTTTACGTAAATCCTGGATATCCTGTTCAGGCTCTTGGCCAGCGCGTCGGTGAATCCGGCAGGCATATGCTGGACAATAAGGATAGGCGGTGTATTTTCCGGAAATTCCGGAAAAAACATGGGAAGTATCTTGGGGCCGCCTATGGATACGCCCATGGCTATGATGCTCCCCGCGCCCTGTATGCTCTCTGCGGGATAGATCTTTCTTTTTATCTTTTTTTTGTGTTCCTGTCTCAGGTTCAGTTCCGTTCTCGTGTCATATATGTTCTTTATGCTCTTTTTTAGTTCTTCCGCCACCGGGCCCATATCCCTGCTCATCTTATATGTAGGTTTTGCGATGACATCTACAGCGCCCGCCTCCAGGCATTTGACAGTCAGGCCGGCTCCTTTCTGGGTCAGACCGCTAAGTATTATCACCGGCATGGGATTTTCGTTCATTATTTTCTTAAGGAATGTATATCCGTTCATCTTCGGCATGTCGATGTCCAGCGTCATTATATCGGGATTCAGTTTGAATATTTTCTTATACGCGACACTGGCGTTCGGAGCGGTTCCGACGACCTCTATCCTTTCATCTTCGCTTAACAGATCCTTAAGCATGCCGCGCATCAGGATCGAATCGTCTACTACCAGTACTTTTATCGGCTCGCCCATCATTCTCCCAGTATATTTTTAACCGCCGAGAGCACTTCTTCTTCCTCAAAAGGCTTGCTTATGTAACTGTTTATGCCTATCTTCCTGGCTTCTTCGAGAAGCTTTTTCTGGTTTACGGCGGAAATGATGATGATCCTGGCATCCGGATCTGATTTTTTTATCTCTTCTATTGCGCGTATTCCGCCGTAGAGGATATTGGAGTCCAGCACTATATCTACAAGCGCAAGATCCGGTTTCAGTTTATTATACTGGTCCACCGTTTCCTGTTTATCCCCGGCTTCACCGGCTATCTCGTACCCTGCGGCCTCAAGGATATCCCTGAGCATCATCCTCATAACCAGTGCATCATCAGCAATCAATATACGCTTACTCATAATAATTCTCCCGTAGATATTTCCGGCTCCCCCAGCATACAGCCACAAGCCGCGTATGACCTCATAATTCGATGGTCCTGCCGTCAGTGTATCTTATCACGACCACAGATGTATCTACGAAATACTTGATCTTGCAGCCGAAACTCCCGCCCGTGGACTTTGATACTATGGGTATCCCCTTGTCTATCACTATCCTTTCTATCGCATCTATATTCCTTTTGCCTATAGTGCTTATGGCCGTAGATTTCCATTTAAACATGTTTGCCCCGCCGACCAGCTTGACCTTGAGCTTTCTTCTCGAAGCGCCGTTATTAATAAGCCTTTTAATCATTTCAGGAACAGCGGTATCCGCATATTTTCCAGACCTCACGGCAACACCGGAACTTTTATCCAGCATCACGTGAGCCATGGCGCCGATCTTTTTTTCTTCATCGTACATGATAAGCGCGGCGCAGGACCCCAGGATGGCCCAGAGCATCTCGTTCTCCTTCCCCGTTTTTATCTCTCCCATGCCGACTAGTTTTTCTATTTCAAGGCTCATTTCTTTAATCCGGCGTTATCTCATTCTTCTATTTCTTTCCTTCGACCTTGTTTTTGAGCGCATTATAGCATTCTTCCCCGGGCAATATAAGGAAATATATATCCACAGGCTTGCCGAGCAGGTTATTTTTATCTTTTACGTTGAATACGGCTTTTATGAAAAGCACGTCATCTGTCAGCTGCACGTGATCAGAAAGAACCTGTTCTACCATGGAGCCCAGCATATCTATTCCGAAAACAGGGGTCTCGTGAATTATCTCTATGTCCAGCTCCCTGGAGAACACATTTACCATTGTAGAGCTTATTATATTGCTTGTCTCTTCCAGTACGGATCTTTCGAGCTCGTTCCAGGCGACCTGCGTATCTACCGGCCGCGACAGGGAAATATTGACCAGCGTCTCCGCGTTCTCTTTGGAATACAGGAAGAGCTGGGTAGTATTGAACTTTCCCGTTATCCTCGAGAATATGAGCGCTGTTATCTGTTCCATATTGCCTATCATCGTGATTAATTTGTCAAAAGGCAGATGTTTGAGGTCGGACAAAGAAAAATCCACGTCCATCTTCAGCCATTTTGACAGAAGGATGCTGCATTCAGTGACGCATTTTGCAAAAAGCGAGTTTATTTTATTTGTATCTTTAATATTGAATACCATGCTAAGACTCCTGTTTTTTTAATTACCGGGAATAACTCTTCCTTTTTGCCAGACTGAAGAGTTCCGCGGTATCTATGATGAAACAAACCTTTCCGTCCCCCAATATGGCGCCGCCCATTATACCTGATATATGCTTATAATTATCCGCCAGGGATTTTATAGTTATCTCTTCGCGGCCCATCAGCACGTCTACCACCAGTCCTATATACTTTCCCTGGTCCCTGAGGATCATTATCTTGCAGTTTTCACCCATTACCGGTACGGAATTGGTTCCCAGTGTCTCGTGGAGATATATTATCGGGAGAACCTTATCCCTGTGTGTCATGGACCGGCAGAAATCGGTCATCTTAAGGTTTTCCGGATCAAACTGGATTATTTCCGACACGTTATCTATGGGAACAGCGAATATTTCGTCTTCGATCTTAAAAAGTATCGCTGATATGATGGCGAGGGTCAAAGGCACCCTCAGCACGAACCTGGAACCTTCTTTGACTTTGAGATCCACAGCTATGTTGCCGTTGAGCTGTTTGAGTTTTTCCTTGACTATATCCATCCCCACGCCTCTCCCCGATACCTCCGTTACCTCTTCTGCCGTGGAAAAACCCGGGGCAAATATAAATTCGCTGGTCTCTTCCCTGGACAGCGTTCTGGCCTCTTCCTCCGTGACGAGCCCCCTGGAAACGGCCTTTTTCTTTATCTTATCGAAATCCAGCCCCCTGCCGTCATCTACGACTTCTATACAGACGCTGTTTGCCTCGTGGTAAGCGTTGAGCCTCAGGTTGCCTTCCTCGGTCTTGTTATTTTTTATCCTTTCTTCTCCTGCCTCTATGCCATGATCTACGGCGTTGCGTACGATATGGGTGAGCGGGTCTATTAATTCATCGATGACTTTCCTGTCCAGCTCCGTGTCTTCGCCGGTTATTTCCAGTTTTACCTTTTTGCTCTTCAGGCTCGCTATATCCCTGACGACCCTGCCGAATCTTTTGAACATCCCGCCTATGGGGACCATTCTTGTCTGCATTACGCCCTTCTGGATACCCAGGCTTATCTTGTTTATCTGTTCCGCGGTCGTGTTGAGATCTCCTATAAGTATGGTCTTTTCCTCCCTGTCTTTATCCTTTTTCAGTTCCGTGGCTATCTGCAGCAGCCTGGCCTTGGCCACCACCATCTCTCCGGCAAGATTCATAAGCTCGTCGAGTTTACCGATATCCACCCTCAACGTGCTCAGTGTGCTGACCTTGACCGCAGCCGTATCGGCCGGGGAAACCGTTTTTTCGCCTTCATTTTCCTTCCCCGGATCCTTTTTTTCCTCCGGGCCGGCCGGCTCTGTTTCCCCGCCGTGAACCATGCAGGTCTTAAGCCTGGATAATACGTCCTTGATATCAAACTCGGCTTCCTTGTTGCTCTCTACGCTCTTTATCATCTCCAGGACCCTGTCTGTCGCGAAAAAGATGCAATTAATGACATCCGCACTGATTATAATACGCCGGTTCCGGGCGTCATCGAGTATGTTCTCTATGTTATGGGCTATCTCTCCCATATCGAAGAACCCTAAAGCGGCAGAGGAACTCTTTATCCTGTGTATAAGCCTGAACATATGGTTGACTATATCAGGCTGATCGGGATTCTTTTCAAGCTTCAGCAGTGATTCGGTGATCTCGGTGATGCCCTCTATTGTTTCGTCAATGAATACCGGGATATATTTGGACTTGTCTTTAAAGGATTTGGCGTCTATTTTCCTTAATACCTTGTCTATCCTGCCGGTTATTCCCGCGATATTCATAGCCGCTTCGTTATCGGAAGCCAGGCATTCCAGGCACATACCCAGATTATCGAAGGAATCGAACAGGATCTCTATTATCTCGTTGGATACGGATATCTTTTCCTGCCTGAGGTAATCCAGTATGTTCTCTATTTTATGCGAAAGCTCCATTATCTGGTTTATACCCACCATGCCGGACATACCCTTTATGCTGTGCGCCGCGCGGAACATCTCGTTCAGGAGCTCGTGGTGGTCCCCTTTTCCCGATTCCAGCTGCAAAAGGTTATTATTGAGTATATAGATATACTCGCCCACGTTATCCATGAACTCCTTAAAAAGATCGCTGTCTCTGAAGTCCTTATCCATTGCAGTTTCCCGTCCTCATGCCTCAAAAGTGCTCTTTTTCTGATATATCGACGGCGCTATGTACCTGAAATAATCACTGTAATTCGTCATAAGGCTTTCCGCATATCCTATTATGAAGTATGTCTTCTCCGTCATGGATTTTATCAGATTCGAGATGACCTCGGTCTTACTTTCGTTATCCAGGTATATCAGGACATTTTTGCAGAATATACAATCCATTTTCCCGAACGAGTTTCTGTCTATCAGGTTATGCTGGTAAAAATTTATCATTTTCCTTATATATTCCTTGATCCTGTAAGTATCGGTTTCCTTGTTCTTCATGAAAAATTTTTTTATGTACGAAGAGGGCATCCTCTCTACTATCTTGGACTTATATTCGCCTCTCCTTGCCACATCCAGCACTTCCCTGTTGATATCCGTAGCCAGTATATTGATATTCCACTGTCCTATATTGAATATTTTCTCATACAGCAGCATAGCCAGGGAATAAGGCTCCTCTCCGGTAGAACAGGCTGCGCTCCATATCTTTATCTTCTTTTCACCGGATTTCTGCTGTCTCCTGATCAATTCGGGGAAAATTATATTGGAAAGATAATTGAACTGTCTTTTGTTGCGGAAAAAATATGTTTCGTTTGTAGTGAGCGCGTTGATAAAAAGCTGGAGCTCTAAATCATTATCGTCTGCATGCGATATCCGGCGGTAATAAGCGTTGTAATTGTCTATACTCAAGTTCCGAAGCCTTCTTCTCAAACGGTTATCCATCAGCTGCCTTTTACTTTCCTTGAGATAAATACCGGTCTTTTTATAGAGCAGTCTCTGGAATAACCTGAATTCGACGTCAGTGAGCTGGTTAATATGATTTACCCTCCGGTTTCCCTGTTACAGAACTTGCCTGAACGGTATATATCAGGATTCCGACCCTCTTCCCAGCTTGAACTTGCCTACTATCGTGTTCAGGTTTCGCGCCTGTTTAGCAAGTTCTTCGGCAGAAGAAGTCATCTCTTCCGAAGAGCCCGCGTTGTCTTCGGTGATCTTACTCACGTTCTCGACAGCCTTGGATACTTCGGCAGCGGTCGCCGACTGCTCTTCGGTAGCAGCCGTTATCTGTTCTATACCCCTGGTCGTATCGGTGAAACTATGCACTATCTTCTTCAGAGCGCTGCCGGCTTCGGCAGACAACCGGTTGCCCTCTTCGACGTTTCTAGAGCTGTCCTTTATCAGCTGGGTGATCTCCTGCGCCGCGGCCGACGATCTTTCTGCGAGTTTTCTCACTTCGTCCGCGACAACGGCGAATCCCATCCCGTGCTCTCCCGCCCGCGCCGCCTCTATAGCGGCATTCAGGGCGAGAAGGTTGGTCTGATCGGCTATATCCGAGATCGTTCCTATGATATCGGCTATCTTCGACGATGACTCGTTTATGAGCTTCATCCCACCCACCAGTTCCGCCACGGATCTGCCGCCGGCCTCGGCCATCTTCGTGGTATCCTGCGCTACTTTATTGGTCGCGCTCGCGCTGCTGGCCACTTCGTTAATGGAAGTCGTGAGTTCCTCAACGGAAGCGGTTATCTCCTGTATAGTGGAAGACTGGTTCTGCGCGTCGTCAGAGACGTTCTGGGCGTTCTGCATTATTTCCTTGGAGCTTGCAGCGAGGAGTTCTGAAGCTTCCCTTATCTGCAGCATGTCTTTTTCCAGGTTGGTGATAAAATGGTTGAACCACTTTCCCAGGTCGCTCAGCTCATCGGCCGTGGTTATATCTATCCTCCTAGTAAGGTCTCCCTCTCCTTCGGCAACATTTTTAAAAAACCCGACCATCTGGTTGATGGGTTTTACTATAGTACCCACGAAATACCACATTATTACACTGCCGATTATCATGATTACAATCGCTATCGCGACCGCGACAAATGCCGCCCTGGTGACCGCGTTTCTGACATTGATGTGCGAGAGCCCCACCCTCAATACACCTACTATATTTCCCACCTCTCCCATGCTCGATGAGATGATAGGCATTGCAATATCGTACACCGGAACCCCGCCGGAAGGAATCCATTCCTGCAGGAGCACCTTCTTGGCATTCACGGCTTTTGTGTTTACGTCGCTCTCTATGGCTTCCTGGGCCACCTTCTGGTCATTTTTCGCCAGGACTTTACCATAGGGATCATGGAATATTATGTATGCGACATCGTTACTGTTAATCTTTTCCTTTATGATGTTCTTAAGAAGTTCCTCGCTCTGTACCGTTACCGCGTAGTCCGCGGCATAAGATATGCTCTCGGCCATTATCGGCCCCTTCTCCCTCAGGGCTCCGTATATCTGTTTCTTCTGCTGCACAATGAAAAATACAGTCAATCCCAAGACAGCAATCACGAAAAATGCGGTAAGGATTATAACTGATTTCACTTGCAGGCTCTTATTCATCTTGTTTATAATACCCATATTTTCACCTCTTTATACATTTTACGCTAAAATGCTCATATAAACACGGAGTCGTTATTTTTATGCAGGATGCTCCGCTATTCCGTTATATTTTCCGCACCTGCCTTCGCGGCAGATGTGAATTCGGGAAAAACAGAAATTATCTTTTTTTCTATGTTATCCAGAATACTTACCAGTTCGGCCGCATCTAACTCGCTCTCTTTTTTTTCAAGCGCCATCCTGGAGCCCGCGCTGCTCAGCATGCTTATGCCTTTATTGAATTCAATCTTTATATCAGCGTCTTCGTCGAACTTTCTCTCCTTCAATTTCGGGGATATCAGGCTGTAATTCATGTACGCCATCTGGAGCCACGATTTAAGGGTCTTCTGCTCTTCTTTTTCCAGGTTATCGGCTATTTCATGGAATCTGCGTTTTATATCATAATACACAAATTTAAGTATCTGCAGGCAGACTTTACCGGATTTTTCGGCCTCATTTTTTATCATTAATGAACTCCGGATTTCTTTTTCAGGATCCACATGTAAATTTTCTTTTGAGAAAACACTGATCTCGCCAAGAAAAGGAATAGATTTATCGATGGATTCGTATTCCCCCTTTTCAGACTGTGCGAGCATCCCCTCCAGCACCTTATAAGTATTAACCCTGTCATGCTGGCAATATATATCCGCGCCGCACATGAAGATAAGCGCTATCAGGAAACAGGGCAAACTGATTCTTACGTTAACGGTTTTCTTACTCATCATATGTTGTTCTCCTCAATGATACATCCACTATTATTATATATATCACACCGCTCCCCTGCCCCCGGGCGGCGGCCTTATTATAAACCTGCGATACCGTCTACGCGGGCAAAACTGCCCGGTGAACGGCTTCTGCAGAAAGAAGGTCCTTAGCTATTTTATGCGGTAACTAGAAATTAATGCATCCCTGCATATAGAACGCATCATTATCCAGCTCGCCGTCAGACTCCTCCTCCGCTATCATGCTGTATTCGAATTTAAGCACGAAATTATCACGGGGAGATATATTCAGTCCGTAGCTTATCCGGGACACCACGCCCTGCAGAGCGGGATCTATATTGAACCTGTCACCCATTATCCTGCCTGCGTCTATCGAATCGTATCTGAGCGCCGGTTCTATGTAGTTCAGTCCCATTACGTCCCTTGCCACCTTGTATGCTATATGGGCAAAATATCCGGATGTCGTTATGGAATCATCAGTTAGATAGTCATCCGCTTCCGACTGTACCCATTCACCCCTTATATCCAGGTCGCTGGTGTAATAGGAAATATCTATATCGGTAAACGTGAGGTCTTTGTCATTAGACAGATCGTATTTTGCGGTGTTGCCCGACACTCCCACCTCGAGCCCGCCCATGGGTACGAATCCTATCCTGCCGCCCAGTGTTTTGTTGTCGTTGTTATCCCTTGTCTGGCGCGAATCACGCGGTTTCGCCGCGGCAATGTATGCATCATTGAGCCCGTTCGTTACAGCTACGGCGTAATTCAGTTTTGTCGAAGAAACAGGGAATTCTCCCTTGAACATTATACCGCTGTCTCCCCAGGGAGTTACGTTTATCATCCTCATCGGGATCGCATAAGATGCGAGTTTGCGGGTCGAAGCATAATAATTCTTCCAGTACTGCCCAAGCGGCTGATAGAAATATCCCATCCTTATCCCAAAAGGTTCCGTTATATTCCAATCCATGTATCCCTGGCGCAACGCTACCACGTCAGCGTGTTCAGTCCTCAGTTCGAAATACCCCATGACGTCTTCGGCGACGTCTACGGTACCCAGAAGATATACTTCATACGGATCGAACATGGGGGTCCCGCCGGAAGCGCCGTCAGAATCCCAGTCATAATACGTAAGGTCTACAGCCCCGTTGAACTCTATCATCACGGCCCGAAGAGGCAGTGTGCAGAGGAGCATCAACCCAAGCACAAGTTTAGCGGTTTTTTTCATAAAAACCCTCCTTTATTTATTTTCCTTGTTTCCTTTTCAAATTCAGTTCAGCCATTCTTCTCACCGGCATTGGCTTTAGAGACATTATGGTCAATCGTATCTAGGGTAGCATGTTCTTCGGATGAAAGTATGTTATCCAGGTTGACAAGCATAAGCATCCTGCCTTGCGAAAGTTTGCCTATCCCGGAGAGATAGCTTGTCTTTACGGAATCCCCTATATCCGGCGGCGGTTCGATCGAGTCTTCCTTAAGTCTTATCACCTCTTCTACGGCATCGACTATGAATCCGGCGGTCTTATTGGCAACCTTCACGACCATGATCCGGGTATCTTTATCCTTGTCCTTTATTTTCAGATTGAACTTTTTTCTGAGGTCTATTATCGGTATTATATTCCCCCTCAGGTTTATCATCCCTTCGACAAAATCAGGCATCCTGGGCACCTTTGTTATCTCCTGCATCCTTATTATCTCCCGGACGCTCGTTATCTGTACTCCGAATTCTTCTTCGGCAATCTTGAAACTTACCAGCTGCCTGATGCTGATTTTAGATTCTTTTTTATCCATATTTTACCTCTTTTATACAATATATATTATTAATATAGAGAAGGCTGTTTGTCAAGTTTCTGCTTATTCGGATAATCCCCGATTTGGCATATCTTGCCAATTTTTCTTATTTTCGCATTCCTTGAAAATTTTCCCGCCGCGCATTAATATTGCTGTTATCATGCTCAGAAAAACCGAGTTCATCACAGACAGGGAGATATACGAAAAGGTAATACTCGAGAAAGTGCCTTTTGCGCGGGAATTCCTGTGGATCGGCACCTCCGACATCAAGGATATGTATGTGGATAAGGGGAGGAAGATGGTGCCCTTTCTGGAAATACTCTCCGAACTCATTGAAAAAGGGGTCTGCGTAAGGCTCATTCATGCCAGGGAACCGGGTCCGAGGTTCAGGAGAGATTTTGACAGGCTTCCCCTTCTTATCACGGGCCTTGAGCGTATCCTGTGTCCGAGGATCCATTTCAAATCGGTTATAATTGACGGCGTATTCGCCTATACGGGCAGCGCGAACCTTACCGGCGCCGGGATGGGGGCCAAGAGCCGGGGCCGCAGGAACTTCGAGGCGGGGATAGTAACGGAAGACGGGGAGCTCATCGAAAAGATCATGGAGCAGTTCGACAGCATATGGATGGGCAGGGAATGCGAAGGATGCCTCAGGAAAGAACACTGCGCGGACTGCACCGACATCCTGGAAGACTAGTATTCCCGGACTTTCCTATGATTTTTCTTTTACGGTTTTCTGCCTGGTTTCCCTATTTTTTCGCCAGCAGTTTTTTTATCTTGGATATGTTTTTCCGGGCAGCCTCGATGCCTGCTGTCATGCATTTCTTTTTCTGCGAGAAATCCATCATCCCTACATCGCCGACTTCAGGCTGTATCAGTATATCCGTATCCGAGTGTTTGTATGAATCTATCTTGTTGCCCATGATATTTATCGCCTGCAGCGTTATATCTATCACGTTATCGGTATTATAGTTCACCACGCTCTTTCCGATATCGACCGTTATAACCAGGTCCGCCCCGTATATCCTGGCGACCTCCGGCGCGATGTTCCCCACGACCCCGCCGTCTACGAGAAGATGGCCCTGGTATTCCAGCGGCTCGAATACCCCAGGTATCGAACTGCTCGCCCTTACCGCTTTTGCCACGGGCCCTTTATTTAGAAGGACAGGTTTGCCGGTATTCAGATCGGCCGCCACGGCTATGTATTGTATCTTGAGGTCTTCTATGTTCTTTGCAGCCACATGCTGGAGCACGAAATTTTCGAGCCTGTCGCCCTTGACCGGACCTCTTTTGGCCCGCAGTATGGAAAAATCGAAAATATCCTCTTTCTCCAGCGCAAACCCGTTCCATTCGAGCTCGAAACTATCGGCTTTATCGGCGTAAATTGCGCCCACCAGGCTGCCCACGCTCGTGCCCACGATAAGGTCTATCGGTATTTTTTCCTGTTCCAGCGTCCTTATCACTCCTATATGGGCAAAGCCCCTGGCCGCGCCGCCCCCCAGCACGAGCGCAACGCGCGGACGGCCTGATCCCGGAAGAAGTTCAAGAAATCCTTTCTTCGGACCGCAGCCCGACAAAAGGAGCAGCAGGATCAATCCGCCCGCCAGCCTGAGATTTCCGGATTTAACCGCGTACGGCATTCTCAATCCTCCGCCGAAGGCTTTCCCGGTTCTTCCAGCTCGTCTATATTCTCCATGGCGTTCTTAAATTTCTTTTCGATGAGTTTTTTCCTCTTTTGCTCTTCGGCAAATGCCTTGGCAAACGCGTCCTTGAGTCCCGCTTCGTGTTTTCTGTGTTTTGCAAGAAGACCGTTAAAATCCTGTTTATCCTTCTCCGGCGAGGTAGACCTGAGTATACCTCCCGTCTCTTTGTCTATCCATATCTTCGCTCCGCAGCACGGGCAGTCGATCATATAATCATTTTTGTTCATAAACCCTCTCCGGCACATTTTTACCGGCTTATCGGAACATTTACAATGCGGATTTCTCCCGGGACCAGGCACGTAGGCATCTTGGGGATATCAGGCCCGAAAGTCCGTCCTGAAATAACTTATTCATAAAGACCCGGATCAATGTATACATTATATTTTATAATTGTTTAAATGCAAAATCATTTAACCATCTCATAAGCGGTCCTCGGCCTTTCAGCCGAATCCTTCATCCCGGCACCTGCATCTAACATACATAAAAACAAAAGGAGGTTTTTATGAAAAAACACTATAAACTCACGTTTATACCGGGCATTGCGGCTGTCATTCTTCTGGCCGGTTCTTACGCCCGGGCTGATATGGGCGGGGCCTGCAGGGTCAGTCCTGGGGATAAGCTGATGAAGAAGATCGATCTCATATATGACAATCAGGAAGACCTTGAGATCACAGACAAACAGCTTGATGAACTCAAAGGAATCAAACACAGCTACAGGAAAGAGTCGATAAAGAAGAACGCGGAGATAGAGATACTGGATATCGATATTAATTCCCTCCTCTACGAAGATCCGGTTGATTTAGAAAAAGTAAACAAACTGGTCGACAGCAAATACGAATTAAAGAAATCCAGGACAAAGGCCGCTATAGCCGCCGGCGCAAAGTTGAAAGACACGCTGACGGACAAGCAGAAAGAAAAGCTGAAAAATCTCTGGAGATCGGAATGCGAAAGGATGCGCCCAAGCAAAGACAGCTGTCCCGGAGGCGGGATGATGCAGGGAGGTATGATGATGCGCGGCAACAGGATGCAGCAGGATAAATAGACAGGTTATCTAAAGAGAAACGAGCCGGGGATATATACCCCCCTATATCCCCGGCTTAATATTTTTTATCTCTTGCTTTTTCTTCTTAAAAACTCGAAATTGCACAGCCTCAATTCCGGGTCTCCTTTTTCGTCTCTCACCAGTTCCCCCTTGCCGTTAAGGGATATAATGATATGGTTTCCCCTGAGATTAAGGTCTTCCACGCCCACACCAAGCAGCCTTTTCTTCGCGGTATTAAGCAGGTTGATGTATTCGTCGTCGGTTATTATCCTGTCTCTCAGCGCCTTAAGCATGTCTATGCCCTCGTAGTAATCCCCGTCTATCCTTGCCAGTTTTTCGTCGGGCCCGTTCCAGTAACCCCAGATGATTATATATTCATGCTCCCTCTCCAGCAGTATCGTCCCGTCCGGCATTTTCACCGACTTATGCAGTTCAAACCTGCTCTCGTCGGTTATTTCCCTGTCTTCGCTGATACTCCCTCTCATGTATATGGCCCTGGGATACGTGGTTGCTATCCCCCTGCCGCTCAGTTCAATCGCCAGCGCCACTTCCTCAAAGGGGCTGTTATATCCGAATCTGAGTATTCTGTTCTCGACTTCATTTATCGGGTCCATATCCGGCACGATGCCCATATTTGAGACCTTCCATACGATATGTATATTATCCTTTGTCATCGTATGATACATCCTGTTGGATACGGATATCTTTACCCGCTGAGTATGCTCCCATCTTTCGGGCAGGAAATAATCGAACAGGTACGGGTCTTTTCCCACGACCCACAGTCTTCCCTTTGTGCTTTCGACGTGACCGTATATATAGTCTACGCCGAAGATATTAACGTTATAGAGATTCGGATGATACTTGTCGTCTTTTATCCTGAACCTGTCCCTCTGTCTTTTGAGATAATCGGCCCTCCTTATTTTCTTGACCAGCAGATCGCGGTGAGGCAGCCTTTCGAGCAGCTCGTAATCCACCACGCCGAAAAGAAATTCGCCCTTCTTATTCTTAAGGAATCCTCCGTTTCTGGTAGGCTTCACTATCACGTGATGGGGCTTCCTGTCCCTGACTATAAAACCCATTTTCCTGAAATCCCTGTCAGCCCTGTGAGTAAGATGCTGAAGATACATCTCCTTGAGCGCATTTCCCGTATAAGCCTGCGTTATATCTATTCCCTTTACCCATTCGTATATCATGGCGTACGACCGGCATATATCCAAAGACACTTCCTTGTGGAGCCTTATCTTTTCTTTCATCTTGTATTCCTTCCTGCCCAGCATGGAAGGATCTGCCTGGTCTTTAGGGACATATATCGCAAGCGGTTTCTGGAGCGCGATCTTTTCGCCGGCACCGTATATGGACTCCCTCAGTTCCATGACCATGGAGAACTCTTCGAACGGGCTGTTGAACTCCGCGTCGAGCAGGTCGCTGGACTCATCCACACCGGGCACATCCTGCCCCATCCTGTTCCATTTCATTACGATATCCCTGTATCTTCCGTTTACAGTCTTGGTTCTGACCTTGTACAGCGAACTTGTGCCGGACAGTTTTGATGAATTCTTCCCGAACCACTCTTTATCCAGCCAGTAGTTCTCGGGCCGGAGGTTCTCCATAAAAGGAAGCCCGTATGCCGTGACATACAGGTCATCCCCGTTATCCAGGATAAGGTGGGCGTACTCGACTCCCAGTATCTTCAGCAGTTCGTTATTTTCCCTGTCTTTTTGCGACTCGAACCATTTTTTCAGTTTAGCATCCTTTATCATGCAAGTTATTGTAGAAAATTTTCCACGGCAATTCCACAGGCGGATGATCTGCGGGCTATTGACAAAAACATAAAAGTAGAATATCGTATCTATAGAATTCCAGGCTGATCGGAGGTAACAAATGCCTGACAAAGCGACCATTAAGATACCCAAAACGCTGTACAATTCCCTTAAAGACCGGATAAAAGGTACTGGTTTCAGTTCCGTTACCGATTTCATAATATATGTCATGAGAGATATTGCCGCAAGCGGGGCGGTCCAGGAAGATTCTGCGCTCACCAAGAAAGAAATAGAACAGATACGCAAGAGGCTGGAAAAACTGGGCTACATCTGATAGACTGCCGTTACCTGCGAACCTGCCCATGTTCCCCTTTATGCTTCAAACCTATAAGTATCATAATATTTCGCCATGCCGCTTATTCTCAATAATACGCGGCATCGGATCTATCTGCCATTGACTTATGTAGTCTTATAAGTTATACTTATTGTAGGTCAATTAGTTATACTAAATGGAGGTTTTTAAATTATGAATACTTATCCCGGGCCTCAAAAAAACTGGATTATACCGGCGATTTTCCTCATGCTCGCGGCAGCGCTTACTGCCCCGGCTTCCTGTGCCGATTCCGAATACTGGAGCAAATACGACCTGTCGGTAAAAGCCTCCGACCGGCTCTCTTTCTGCGTCAGGCCGGAATTCAGGTTGACCGATGGCATCTCCGAATACACATATAATAAAACCGATGCGGGAATCACTCTAAAAGCAGCCGCTTTTTTCGGCACAAGCCTGCTATATTCCTATAAGAACAAGAAATCCGGGGGATCCTGGGAATGCGAAGACATCCTGATTTTCGACGGAGAATTCAGCTGGAAAATCACCGGCTTGCGCTTCAGCCAGCGCAACCGCCTGGAATACAGCCTGGATAAGGAAACGTATGTTTACAGGAACAGGCTGAAGGCCAGGAAGAATCTCGGCATTTTCGGTTACGCCGCATCTGCGTATCTGGAAGAAGAGCTTTTCTATGACACGGACCTGGGCGAGATAAAGGAGAACCGTGTCGGCGCGGGGATCGGAAAAGACCTGTTCAGCGGCACGAGCCTGGAAATATTCTATCTTCTCGACAGTAAAAAGGCAGCCGGAGACTGGGACAATACGAATGTAGCGGGCACGAACCTTAAAATAGCTCTATAAGGAAAATATAATGAACATAAGAACATCCATATTGCTGCCTCTTGCACTCATCATATCCGGCTGCGGCGGTGAAAAACTGCCGCCGGGTAAGATCACCGTAAGAGCCTGGCATTTTCCCGACATAGTGCATTCGGCCGCGCTGGCGGGAAAAGCAAGAGGCACTTTCGGAAAAGAGCTGGGGCCGGACGTCAATATAGACTGGAAGATATTCAATGCCGGGCCCTCGGCTATCGAGGCGCTTTTTGCCGGCGAAGTAGATATAGGATATATAGGCCCCAACCCGGCGATAAACGGCTATATTAAATCCGGGGGAAGAGCGCTGAGGATAGTCTGCGGCGCTTCCAGCGGGGGCGCCGGGCTTGTTGTCAGAAAGGATTCCGGCATCAACCGCATACAGGATCTCAATAACAGGAAGATCGCTACGCCTCAGCTCGGAAATACGCAGGACGTAGCCTGCCGCGCCTGGCTCAGGCAGCAGGGATTCGAGGTCTCCGAAAAAGGAGGAACGGTCGGCGTGATCCCCGTAAGGAACCCCGACCAGCTGACGCTTTTTATCAAGAAAGAGATAGACGCCGCCTGGACAAAGGAACCCTGGGTAGCGCGCCTTATCAAGGAAGGTAACGGCAGGCTTTTCCTGGACGAGAGGGATATCTGGCCGGAAGGAAAATTCGTGACCGCACACGTGATAGTAAGGAAGGAATTCCTGGACGCCCATCCCGACCTGGTCGAAAAATGGATAAGAGCCCATATCGATATTACACGCTGGATAAACGACAATCCGCAGGAAGCGAGGAACCTTATCAGGCGGGAGCTGGGCATAATTACAGGCAAGGAGCTTGCACCGGATGTCCTCGAAGACGCGTTCTCCAGGACATCATTGACCTGGGATCCCGTACAAAAATCCCTGATGACTTCGGCCGAATGGGCGTTTGAATCGGGATTTCTCGGAGACGCTAAACCGGACCTCTCCGGAATATATGACCTGACCCTTCTCAACAAGGTGCTTGCGGAAAAAAGGACGGTAAAATAGACATGGAACTCGCGCTGAAAGACATTTCCAAGACTTTCTGCATAAAAGACGGGCCGGTAAAGGCCCTGGAGAACATAAATCTTGATGTCGAAAAAGGAGAGATGGTCTGTCTTCTGGGTCCCTCGGGATGCGGAAAAACAACGGTCCTCAACATAATAGCCGGGCTGGAAAAGCCCGACAGCGGCGGGTACGCGGCGGTTAAAGACAGCCGGATCAGCTTGCCCGGACCTGACAGGGTGCTGATATTCCAGCAGGACGCTCTCCTTCCCTGGATGAATGTCATAAACAACGTGGAGTTCGGGCTGAAGAACAAGAAATTCCCCAGGGATAAGATCAGGCCCCTTGCCGAAGAATTCCTCAGGATGGTCAACCTGTTCAGGTTCAGGGACTCCTACATCCACACGCTCTCCGGGGGAATGAAGCAGCGGGTGGCTCTTGCCAGGGCCCTGGTGCTCAACCCCACTGTCCTGCTGATGGACGAACCTTTCAGCTCCCTCGACGCGCAGACGCGCGAGCTTTTGCAGGACCTGCTCCAGAAAATATGGATGATAACCGGGAAGACCGTGGTATTCGTGACGCATAACATCAGGGAGGCAGTGTTCCTGGGCGACAGGGTGCTGGTATTTACGGCCGCTCCCGGGCGGATAAAGAAAGAGTTCAGGATAGACCTCCCCAGGCCCAGGTCCATAAACGACCTCCGGCTGGCCGGAATTACCAACAGTATCAGGCAGGAGATAAAAGACGAGATAGACCTGGCCATGAGGTCGGAAACGGACAATGAATAAGAGATTCCGAAATATAATGTTCTACGCTTTCATACTGGTTCTCTGGGAGCTCCTTTTCAGGGCTTCCATATGGCCGGATTACCTCTTCCCGTCACCGGCAGGTGTTTTCTCGGCCCTGGTAAAAGGCATATACGACAAGACCTTCATAATAGGCCTGCTTGTAAGCCTGAAAAGGATACTCCTGGGATATTCGGTCTCGCTGGTATTGGGCGTGGTTCTGGGGCTTTTGCTGGGCAGTTTCAAGGTGCTGGACGACATGGCGGGCCCTCTTCTTCTCGGGATAAGGACCTTGCCCAGCATATGCTGGCTGCCCATAGGACTACTGTGGTTCGGTCTCAGCGAAAAAGCCATACTTTTCGTAGTTATAATGGGTGCGGCGTTTTCTATCGCTCTGGCGACCGATGACGGCATCAAGAATATACCCCCGATATACCTGAAGGTCGCCTCCACTATGGGCGCGAAAGGTCCCAGGAGATACCTGACCGTCATACTTCCCGCCGCTCTCCCGTCAATAGTCACGGGGATGAAGCTGGGCTGGGCTTTCGCCTGGCGCTCGCTGATGGCGGGAGAGATGCTCTTCGTCAGCCTGGGGCTGGGGCATCTTCTGATGATGGGCAGGGAGCTCAACGACATGAAACAGGTCCTTGCGGTGATGATACTGATAGTCGCCGTAGGGATAACAGTCGACAGGGCGGTGCTGGGCAAGATAGAACAGCAGATAAGAAAAAGGTGGGGCATAATAAGCCTGGAAACCTGAGCGGCCGCCTGCCTTTCCCGTAATACAAAGCATAAATTCTACCAGGCATATATAGCACAGCTTATCCGTAAAAAAACCCGGCCCCGCAACGGTCCCGGCCTCTCCGAATCCTATTTTACTTCCTGTCATCTAATTATCCAACATGAACAGGAAGATTATACACTTTTCCGAATATCGCATGAAAGCGGCTCGCAGCGCCAGGACGCTGATCCTGGCGGCGGCAATATACATATCCGCATGCACTTTTTCCGATGCGACGGTACTTCCCGAAACACTGCCCGGCTGCATGGCCGAAAATATTTTCAGCCGGTCTCCGGACCGCGAAGGAAACGGTCTGACAAACGACACATCCGGCCGGCGGCACCCGGGCGGAAAGGATAAGCGCCCCGCTAAAGAGTTCATCGGACATATTCTGAGCTTCCCGGCCGGCGCCGCTTCTCTGGCGCTGCCCGGATCGGATTACGGTTCGGCTATAACCGCTGCAGTAAGAAGCTTTGTGAAGACACTGGTTTTATCCGTCCGCAGACACCGCGCATACGAGACTGTATCTTCGGCTGTCTCCGTGGTACCGGACCTTACAGTGATGAGGCAGGTCCTCTGCGCCGTATAGGCATATTACGCAGGCTGAAACTTTTCAGATGTTCCTGCATCTAAATAAACAGAAAATAAGTCACTGTCATATGGGATAAATCAACAGGAGGTGAATGATTATGGCAATGATTCCTTGGAAAAAAAGTTACGGATGGGATCCCTTCAGGGATCTGGAGAACCTTCATCAGGACATGAACAAGCTCTTCAATCTCTCGTTCTCGCAATGGCCTGATGAGAACAGGGGGACACTTCCCGCGAGTTACAGCTGGGCGCCGTCGATCGATGTACAGAACAGGAAGGACAAGCTGGTTGTAAAAGCCGAGCTTCCCGGCATGGAGAAAGACGACGTAAAGATAACCCTGGAAGACAACTATCTCGTAATAAAGGGCGAGAAAAAACAGGAAGATGAGAAAGAGGATAAAGACAAGGGTTATTATCACAGGGAATGCGTCTACGGATCATTCCAGCGAGCGGTCAGCCTGCCGGCTGACGTCGACGCGGGCAAGATAGATGCTTCCTACAAGAACGGGGTACTGAAGATAACGCTCCCGAAAAAAGAGGAAGCCAAGCCCAAACAGATAGACATAAATATCAAGTAACGAGACGGAACAGGGGGCCGGGATACACCGTATCCGGGCCCCCTGCTGTCGGGCTATTTCAGCAGGTCCAGGTAGACAGCGACCAGAAGAGCTACAGCCGATACCCCGAAGATGAAGATATAATTTATGCGTTCCTTACCGGAGCTCAGGGAGCAGAGTATCTCCCTCATCCTGCCGTAATCATCGTCAGACAGCCCTTCTTTCTCATCGAGCTTTTTTATAAGCATGTTTCGGGATATGACTTCCGACCTTTTCCGTATAACGGCGTACATGTAGAGAAAAAAGATAAAGAACCCGCCGACCCCGACATACCAGGAGAGTTTACCGTAAAAGGGATCGATATGCATGAGCACTGTGACAAGCCTGACGGCAACGGTGGCTATGAGGCCTATTATAAAGAAAATCCACGACAGGTACGAACCGCGGCAGTTTTTGTATTCCGTGCAGCTCTTGCATTTCTGACTGAAAACAGGCATATTGCGGGCTCTTATTTACTCTCTTATCTCTACCGGGGCGGAAAATTCCTTTTGCGACACTGTTTCCACCCTGACTTCCGAAGCGCCCGAGCATACGAAATCTATGAAATCAGGACTGTCGTACACGGAATTGAAATAATCCACTATATCCTGCATCCGTTCGCCCTGAGGTATTTTAAGGAACTCTCCTTCCTCCTCCTCGAAACTCTTCACGCCGACTTCCCCGCCGGAACAATATAAGAGAACATTGCGTATAAAATAATCCCTTTCTGAACAGTTCGTGATGTCAACTACGATCCTCGGATCCCTATCCCTCATATCTATAAATGCAGACACTTCGAGCCCTCCCGTATCCTGCACGCTGCAAGGCTCATATTCAAGCCTTTCTCTGACAGCCAGGCATCCCGAGACCGCCGGGAGAATAAAGAACAATATTATTTTCAGACTAATGCCGCATCTCATAATATATACCTTGATACCTCTCAATGCTGCAGCGCATGATTTATTATACATAATTACGCGGATTATGACACTTATATATTATATTTCGCGAAAAACTATTATAATGTCTGAAATAAAGCCATGTATATTTTTGCATGCCAGTACAAATAAGGATTTATGTCGCGTAATATCAGGAAATTTTTACCGGTAATACTGCTTCTTGTCATCGCGCTGGTCTATGTATTCAGAAAATACATCGCGGATGAACCCATCCGCAGCCAGACGAGGTTCCTGCTCGATACCTACTGTACCATCCAGGTACCCGGCGGCGGGGAAGCCTTAAAATATGCGGATACCGCTTTTGACAGGATGATTGAGATCGGGTCCAAATTCAATATCCACGACCCCTCGAGCTGCGTGTACAGGTTCAACCGCGAAGGCGCCCCCATAAATGACCCGGAAGTCACCGATATAATAAAGGATTCTCTCGAAGTATATGATAAGAGCGGCGGATCTTTTGATATAACCGTCTTCCCCCTTCTGGACCTGTGGGGTTTTTACGACAAGACGCCCAAAGTCCCGGATATGGAAGATATCAAGCGAGCCTTGAAGAATACCGGCCGCGGAAAACTCCTGTTCGACAGGAATACGCTGGAGAAAAAAGACCCCGGGGTCATGATAGATCTTGGCGGTATAGCCAAAGGATACGCGGTAAGAGAAGCGGCCAGGATACTGAAGCTCCGCGGGGTAACCGCGGCCCTTATAGATGCGGGAGGCGACATATATGCCATGGGATCGCCGAAAAACAGGTTATGGAAAATAGGAATACGCAGCCCACGGGAGGAAGGCATACTAGGGATACTTGAACTCAGCGACACCGCCGTTGTCACATCTGGCGATTACGAACGGTTCTTTTTCGAGGACGGTATACGCTATCACCATATAATAGACCCGCGCACGGGATACCCGGCAAGGGGGCTCATAAGCGTGACCGTTGTGCATCACGACCCCGTCATGGCCGATGCCTGGGCAACCGCGTTTTTCATTATGGGAAAAGAAAAGATCCTCGAATTTCTTAAGACCCGCCCTGAATTCAGGGTAATACTTGTGGACGAAGACGGCAGCATATACTATTCGCAAACGCTCGAATCCTGCCTGAAGCCGGAGAACGCCGAAAAATGCCATGCGATAAGGTAGGCGGCCATATGGCTGTTACGGACATAAAGAACCTGACTCTGGAGGAACTCGAAAAAGAGCTGGCCGGGATCGGAGCCAGGCCTTTCAGCGCGAAACAGATCTTCGAATGGATGTACCGCAAAAGTGTTTTTGACTTCGACCATATGACAAACCTTTCAAAAGACATACGCGCGCACATCAAATCCGCCCACACAGCCGCGCTCGACAGGTGCGAGAAAAAGATACCTTCTTCCGACAAGACCGTCAAATACCTCTACCGCCTGGACGATTCGCGGTTTATAGAGTCAGTGCATATCCGCGCCGGCGACAGGGATACGCTCTGCGTATCCAGCCAGGTCGGATGCAGGTTCAGATGCGCCTTCTGCGCCAGCGGCATGAAAGGTTTCATAAGAAACCTGTCGGCTGCCGAGATTCTAAACCAGGTGCTCTATTTAAAAACGGCCGAGAACAGGAAAATAACAAATTACGTCTTTATGGGCATGGGCGAACCGCTGGATAACTATGATAATGTACTGAGAGCCATCGGGCTGATGAACAGCCCGGACGCGCTCAACATAGGTATAAGGAATATAACTCTTTCCACCTGCGGGCTGGTCCCGGGCATAAAAAAGCTGATGGATTCCGGAATAAAGGTAAACCTCTCGGTATCCCTGCATGCCGCGCGCGACGACTTAAGGAACAGGCTTGTTCCCGTAAACAGGAAATACCCGCTTGCGGCGCTGTACGAATCCTGCTCCGATTATTTCAAGAAGACCGGACGGCTGGTCACGCTTGAATACGTGCTCCTGGAAAACGTGAACGATGCTCCGAAAGACGCGTACGCTCTGGCCAGGGCGTCGAAAAAGATAAACGCCAAGATAAACCTTATACTCTATAATCCCGTAAAGGGGCTCTCTTTCGGCCGCCCGTCATCAAGCAGGGCATCCGTATTCATAAGCAAGATAAGGGAAACGGGCGCTAAAGTCACCCTGAGGGAATCCAGGGGATCCGAGATAATGGCTGCCTGCGGGCAGTTATGCCTTGCGGGGACAAAATGAGATACAGGCTGGCCGTATTCGATATAGACGGCACTCTTACAAAGCATATAAGCTCCTGGCAGTATATACACGAGAGATTCGGACTCTGGAACGACCAGGCAGCGCAGTACCAGGACCAGTTCTTCCGGGGACAGATAGACTACCGCAGGTTCTGCGAACTCGATGCCGCGCTATGGAAAGGCACGCCCGAGAAAAAAGTCCGCAGGCTCTTCACCCGCAGGCTCTACACCAGAAACGCCGTAAAAACCCTGAGGAAGCTCAAGAAAGACGGGTTCTCCGTAGCGCTCATATCTACGGGACTGCAGTACATGGCCGAACTTATAAAAAAGGACACGGGAGCGGACATAATAATAACCAACAGGCTGAATTCCTCCGACGGCTTCCTTACCGGGAAGGTCCAGGTGAACATAGGACTTGACGAGAAAGGTAAAAAACTCCTGGAAGTCATGGAGAAACTCTCGGTTAAGAAAGTGGAGACGGTCTGCGTCGGCGACGGCAGCGGTGACGTCCCCATGGCGGACAATTCCGGCTACGCCATAGCGTTCAATTCATCAGATCCGGAGTACCTCGCAAAAGCCGATTACGTCTGCCTTACCAGGAACTTCTCCGAAGTCTACAGGCAAATAAAACACATTAGTTCGGGCGAGTAGAGTTTATTCCCGCGCGCTGGCCAGCGCGGCTTTTATCCCGTCTACGGCCGAGGACATTATACCGCCGGCATATCCGGAACCTTCTCCCGCGGCATACAAACCCTTTATTGCCGTCATTAGATCATCGTCCCGTACTATCCTGAAAGGCGATGATGTCTGCGTCTCTACGCCGGTTATCACCGCGTCACCCATCATGAACCCGCTTATCCTCCCGGAAAACGACCTTATGGCTTCTTTTAAAGCGGCCGTTATTACGCCGGGAAGAAATGACCCGATATCATCCGGAACAAACCCCGGCATATATGTCGGAATGACGGATCCCATGGAGACCGAAGGCTTTCCCGACATAAAATCCCTGACAAGCTGAACCGGTGCGCGGTAATCCGAGCCGCCTGCCGCGAAAGCGGCCCGCTCCAGCTTTCTCTGGTATTCTATTCCCGCCAGGGGATGAGGGCTTTCCAGGTCATCGCTTCCCACGCCGACGACTATGGCGCTGTTGGAATTAACGGCGTCTCTTTTGTACTCGCTCATGCCGTTCGTGGCCACGGTACCCTCTTCACAGCTGGCCGGCACAACGTAACCCCCGGGACACATGCAGAACGTATAAGCCGACCTGGCCTTCGGCGAATGACTGACGAGTTTATAATCGGCCGCGCCCAGCCTGGGATGCCCGGCGTATCTCTTATACTGGGCCGTGTCTATCACCCTGCGCGGATGCTCTATTCTTATACCCACGGCAAAATTCTTCTGCTTGATTTCTATGCCGGACCCGAAGAGCATGTTGACGGTATCCCTGGCGCAGTTTCCAACGGCAAGGATCACCGTATCCGTCTCGATCGAACCGGCGGCGTATGACAAACCCGTTATCCTTCCTTCTTCGATTGACAGCCCGGTCACCTTCGTCCCGAACCGGAAAACTCCGCCGTTATCCGTCACGTAAGAACATATATTGCCTACCACTTTTCTTATATTGTCGGTGCCGATATGCGGTTTATTCACATACAATATCTCTTCCGGCGCTCCGAATCTTACAAACTCTTCCAGGACGCGGCCGCAAAGCTGGTCTTTTATCCCGGTCGCAAGCTTGCCGTCTGAAAAAGTGCCCGCGCCTCCCGCCCCGAAATGGATATTGGATTCAGGGTCGAACTTGCCTTCAGACCGGAAACGGTCCACGTCTTTTATTCTTTTTTCCAATCCCTGCCCTCTTTCGAGTATCACCGGCCTGTATCCCATGCGCACGTAAGTCAGCGCCGCGAAGAGCCCGGCGGGACCCGCCCCGACTATCACCGGAACGATATCCGGCTTTCTTTTTATTTCCCCCGGGGGAAAAGGCCCGGGTGCAGGATCGGGTATAATACTTATATTCTTGCCCTCCGTGACCGCTTTTTCGTTTCTCACGGATATCTCCAGGGTATATGAAAAACAGACATGCCCTTTCCGGGCATCTACGGATTTCCTGACTATCTTCAATGACAGGATATCTCCGGTCGGTATCCCTGTCATTGCGGAAACTTTTTCCGCCAGAAGCGACTCGTCTTCTTCGAGCTCCAGCTTGATCTCTCTTATCTTTATCATCTTATTTTCCCGCCCCCAGCGCTATTACCGGGCCGAAGACCAGTAAAGGGATAGAGACCAGAAACAGCACGGGGATATACCTGTACGTCCTGAAAAAAAATACCGACGCAATGCCCATAGCAAGTATGAGCAGCCCGCAGATACGCGGATACCTCTTAGACAGGATTATGACGGCAATCAGCATCATCCACGGAAAGGAATTGGGGCTGTTGAGTATAACCCCTTTCAGGCCGCTGCCTTTTTCCGGGGAGCCGGAAAAGAGCGCAAAGACGAACCAGAACGATGCCGTGGAAAGCAGTACGGGTCGGGCCGCTCTATGCAGATATCCTTTGACAGGGGAATACGCCTCTTTCATCGCTGCATGCCGCGGGCTACTTTTCCTCGAAGTACTCGAAAGCGTCTATGATATCCAGGTACACGCCGTCGAATCCGGCTCCGATTATCCTTTCCAGGTAAGAATCATCCCCGCCGCATATGATATCCTGCCACTCGTCCGCCCAATACATGACCTTATAGTTGCCGACCCAATCTGGGTTCTCCCGGCACAGCCAGTAAGGCGGATGGTCGTTCCAGTCCTCATCCCAGTAATAGCGGTAGTCTTCAGCCTCTCCTATACTCATATACGCTATCACGAGCCTGTCCGAACCGTTATCTTTTTTCTTGAGCGAACGGACGTCGGAAGCCGTCAGTATATCTTCTCCCTGAAAGTAAAGGTCTATTATAAGTATATCGTAATCGGTCGCTCTCAGGTCTCTCAGGAAATCTCCTTTTGAGCCGTACGAATCGGGGTTGAGCAGATACAGGAAGTTTTCCGCATCCGCAAGATCTTTTATATCGTCGTCGTTGGAGTTAAAAGGCGCTTCGGGGTAACCGGGTATACCGTCAAGCTCCCTGCTGTCCGCCGCAAAAGATATATATCCGGATTCCCCGTTCTCTTCGTACGAACGCAGAACGGAAGATTTATCCGAACAGTAATCCGTAACCAGTATCGTCAGCCCGTTCTCTTCGGCTACATCCAGAAACGCCTTCATGTATTCGGTATCTTCTTCGTCAGTGGGACTGTTGTCTTTTTCGTACCCGTAAAAGAGGTCTTCTCTTCCCACGCCGTCTATCGCGCCCAGGTATTTTGCAGCGGGCCGGCCCGTTTCTGTACCGTCGAGCGTGACGAGTTCCTGACCGTTCTGAGGTATGACGATGAAATCTCCGTCCAGGTTTCTAGAGTAATCGGAAATTTTTTTCACGAAATCCCTCATATCCTGCCTGTAATCCTTGCGTTCGACCGATGTCTTTTCGTCCCTGAGTTCTTTCGCTTTTTTCTTTACCGCGCTGACCATCCCCACATGCAGTCCCGCGTGGCTGGTGCCTGCGGCAGCCAGCATGAATACCGATAATACCAGCCTCCCGTTCATGCCGCGGGCTGTATCCAGTTCAGTGCCTTGTCGAAATCTTCAAACACGAGCACCATATTCTTGACATCGGCCTTCTCCCCCTGCGCCCAGAGCGCGCTCCATTTAGCTGCCATCCCTTCGCCCAGCACTATGGCCGATTTTCCGCATCCTATCCTGCTGTCGTTTTTTTTATGAAATTTTCTTATCTCTTCGAGATCGGCCAAAGTAGCCGCGCTGAAATCCAGCTCCCTGTTGTCGAAAACCACGCTGCTGTCCTTAATCCATCTCTGGTGGCTCAGTATACTCTCCGCCATCCTTATTAACCCGGCGCCTGTCATGGAGCCGACGGTCTTTACTACGAACAGGCCGGATGGGCCGGAACATGTTATATTATATTCCATATCCATAGTTGTCCTGTCCGGGATTCCGCCCTGACAATCGTCATCTTTTCGTCAATCCTGTCTGTCATTTTGTTTTTCCTTCCGGATTTTCTTTTTCTTAATCCGGGATTTCATATCATTATACAACTTTTTAAACCTATTTAAACAAATCCGCTCCCGGGATTTACAGTATTTTTACACGTAATTCCTTATAATTTTACACTTATGCGGTATTGTTATTATGGGTATATCTTGACATAATAATAAAAGGAAGGAATAAAATGAGGAAAAATATTATGATCGCTTTACAGGTCACGGCGGCGCTTCTGCTTTTATGCAGTTTTTCCCTGGCGCTCGACAAACCGCCTCACGAGAGGAACACGGATGACATGATCTCAGTAGAGCAGGCAGTCACACAATCCGCTGATTTCAATAATCCGCTCGTAGACCCGACCCTTCTCAAGCAGGTGGACCAGACGCAGCCCGGCTCTTCGGCGGGCCAGGTGGAATTGGCCGGCACTGCCGAAGACGAGGTAGAAATACCAGAGGTTGAAGTAATAGAAAACCCGGCGGATGCTGTCCCGGAAGCGCCGAAAACCGATAAGGCGGCCCAGGTCCAGAAAGTCCCGGAAACGCCCAAGGTCGAGATCCCGAAACCCCCGGCGGCGCCGGCAGTCATAGACAACACGAAGCCTCCGGAGACACCCGAAATACCCGAGCTGGAGCCGGTAAAGGTCCCGGAAGCTGTTAAATAGTCCGGCCTAAACTACAGGTATACAGTCAGTCACACAATAACATCTTACTGACGCATTTGAGCTTATATTTTCTGACTAGCGCGGATGTCGATATACCCGTGTTTCGGGTCACTGTCAGACATACCTTTTCTCGTTCTCGAATTTTTTAGGGAACGAATCCAGCATGTCTTCTATGTCGATATCGGGGTGGGTATACCTTCCGCGGACGGCGGTCTTTTTACCGTACTGTATTGCGTGTTCGGGACACCAGTTCAGGCAGGCCAGGCACCGCTCGCACTTGCCGTTCTGCCATGTCGGCTTTCCGTAAGCCATTATTATATTTCCCGTAGTGCAGACCCTGCCGCAGAGCATGCAGTTGTTGCATTTGTCGTCTACCCAGAACTTCTTGTCGAATTTTCCGAATAGAACCCTCTTGGAGAGCCAGCTCAAGATCCTGGACAGCATGTATCTGAAGCGGCCCTGTTTTTCAAGAACATCGTCTTTCCTGTTCTTTACCACTTCCGCGATGTATTTTATCTTTTCGCCTGCTTTCCTGAAGAGCTCCAGCTGTCTTTCCCTTTCCCATTCATCGTACATCGTCATCACGTTTCCGGGCATCGGGATCACGTAAGCCGCGGATGTTTTCATCTTCTTCAGATCGAATATATCCACGGCCCTGTTGACTATGCCTCCCGGCATCGTTCCGCAGGTAAATATGAAAAAATAGTACTTGTCCCGGAAACGGGGTAAAGTAGTGATGAACTGGCGCACCGTCCACGGAAGGTCCATGCAGTATACGGGAGACAGTATCCCTATGGCATCGGTGTCATCGTCTATGCCCACGTTCAGCGTCCTGGCTATGGGTATAATATCGGTATCTCCCAGTTCGCGCGCCAGTCTCCTGGCTACGCTGAGGGTGTTCCCGGTCCCCGAGAAATAATACAAAGCTGTCTTCATTTTCTTTTGCTTATATTAGACAATTTATCTTCAGGATATGTTACAAAATGAGATAATCCGTGTAAACAACCGCTATTTTTTATTTTTTATGCAGTCTTCGACAGCTTTCCGGAGAGTATTAGAAGCCAGGAGAGCGCAATGATGGTTTTCCTGAGGTATCCTTCCGAGCGCTGTGAGTATATCATCCCGGGATATCCCGGCAGCTTCTGCCAGTCCGGTTCCCGTCGCAAGTTCCGCCGCCATCCCTCCCGCAGCTATTGACGGCTCGCATCCGTCGGTCCTGAAAGAAGCTTCTGATATCCTGCCGTCTTCTACCCTGATATATACTTCCATCGTATCGCCGCACGGCCCCTTTATCCTGGCGTAACCGTCGGGATTTTTAAGCACCCTCATATTAACCGGCTCGAGGAACAGTTCTATGGCCCTGTCGGAATAAACACTTCTCAGATCGGAGATGACGGTTTTCCTTAGTTTATCGAAGCAGTCCACGTTTCCTTCGTACACGCCTATTCCCGCCAGGCGCTCCGAGGCCCACCTGCTGAGCAGTTTTTCGAGGCTGCCTTTTTTCATACAGTATCCTGCCCTACATGCATATGACTATATACCCTGCTGAGTATGAGGCTGGCTTTCAGCGAGCAGCTTACCTTCGCCCCGGTGCACTTCACGGGAGGAAGCACTCCGTGCAGCCCCCCTATATCCCTTTTTATCTTACTTGCGGTTTTGTTCCTGTAGAAGGATAACCCTGCCGTGAGAGCCGGCGCGGCCTTATTAACGAGTCCGCATTCTCCGGATATACGGCCCATCTTCTGAGTAAAATATATCTGCGCGAGTATGGCGAAAAGCGCGGCTCTGACGGCCTCCCTGTGTCCCCTTCCGTATAGCTCGTAAAACGGCATCGCGAGGAATATGCCCTGGTTTCCTGAACCGGTTATAGTAGCCACCGGTATATATTCCCCCTCCATCCTCATTCTTATTAGCTTATCGACGGCGGCTATCGTATTCAGCCTGCAGTACCTGTTGTTATTATGCCCGTGACTCAGGATAAAATCTTTTGCAATCCTCTCGAGCGCCTTGTCCTTTGCTTTTACTATACCCGCCGCATGTTCCAGGCTCCTTATGACAGCCTGTTTCTCGGGCCGGTTCCTGTGGACGGTTTTCCCGTTACAGGTTATTTTCACCACGTTATCATGCCTGTCTTCTATATATACCGCGGCGCTGTCATCCAGGTACTCGAGTTCGGCTTTTATATATATCCCCCTTTTCTTGAGCTGCAGTTCCTCGAACCAGCCTTTTTTGTTTATCATCCGGTTCATCTTTTTCCTGGAATCGCCTTTTATGCCTGAGAATATATTTAGGGCATTACCGTTCTTCAGTATTCCGTAGGTCGCGGCGGCTTTTATTCCCTTCTTCCTTATAACCGGCACGCGCACTGTACTGGCGTTCCTGTAGACATCGTGCGACAGTTCGACCTTTGCCTTGAACTTTTCTATATCTATATTCCTGGTCTTTTTCCTTATCGTCCGGGAAGCCGCGGAAAACGCGTATGCTATGCCCGCGGGCTCTGTGCACCCGACCACATCGCATATCTCCGATTCCACGAGTTTTCTTATCTTTTCGATCTTTTTTGTCACGGTGTAAGAATACACCGCAGGCTGCGAAAAGCTGCGGGCGCTGTCATATCCTTTTTGAACGGACCACGGGGCTTACTTCAGTTTTATGGCGTCTACCGGGCAGGATGATACGCATTCTCCGCAGCCGGTGCATTTGGCATTATCGATAACGGCCGTATTATCGATGCTTATCGCGCCGACAGGGCACGCGCTTGCGCAGGCGCCGCAACCTATACAGCTGTCGGCGCTGACAACCGCCTTTTTATCCGCATCTGCGGCGGCCGGGGCGGGTATCCCGGGCCCCTGCCCGGGCTTGATCCCCCTGCCCCTTCCCATACCTCCGGATCTCCTTCCCGTACCGGGACCTTTACCCAGCGGGCCTGTTCCGTCACCTAATGGCATGATATCACCTCCTGTTATTTACCGATAGCATTCATCGCCGCTTCGACTATATGGTACTTGGTCGGGGGCGGGGTCAGGTAGGGATGCGTCGCCATCTGGAAAGACTCCAGCTCGTTCATGCTCACGTTCTTCTGTATGGCAAGCCCTATCACATTTATTATCTCCCCGACAGAATTGCCGCCGGCGACCTGCCCTCCGATGAGTATCCCCGACTGCCTGGCAAAAACAAGTTTTATCATAAGTTTGCCGGCGCCGGGCATAGCGCCGGGGTGCTTGTCCGGGCTTTCAGATTTTCCGACGACGACTTCGAAATTTTCCCTCAGGGCGGTCTCTTCCGTCAATCCCGCGGACGCCAGCACCAGGCCCGACAGGTAAGTGGAGTACGCCGCTATGGTCCCCTTGTTCTCCCTTATGACTTTTAGCTTATAAAGGTTCGCACCGGCTATCCGGGCTTCGGCGGTAGCAACGGACGCCAGCATGACCGGGTTGTCTTTCCGCGTGAAAAAATCCCTCTTGCCGGCGCAATCCCCGACCGCGAATATATCCGTATCTATCGTCCTGGTATATTCATCTACCCATATGCCTTTACCCATACCCAGCCGCAGTCCGGATTTGACCGCGAGGCCTGTATTAGGTATTCCTCCGATGCTCAGGATCACCGTGTCTGCAGGTATGACCTGCCCGTCAGACAGTTTTATCTTCTCCGCCTTTCCCTTGCCCGATATCTCTTCGACTCTTACCCCCGTCAGGACCTTGACTCCCTTATCCAGCAGCTTCTTTTTAGCAATCTCCGCGAATTCCTTATCGAACGAGTTACCTATTATATCGGGCAGCATCTCTATAAGGCAGATGTTCTTCCCGTCGAGACTGGATATCTCATCGCAGAATTCCACGCCTATGAATCCTCCCCCTATCACGGCTATATTTTTGCTTTTCTTCACGCTTTCTATCATTTTCTTCAGATAATCGAAATCCTTCTTCACGGAATATACGTTTTCGAGCTCCACCCCGTTTATCCCGGGCACCACGGGCGTCGACCCCAGCGCCAGTATGAGCTTTTCGTAAGAATACTCGTCTTTTGCGGCCGTAATCACTTTTTTCCCGTCTCTCTCGATTTCGACGGCCTTGTCTATGACTATCTTTACCCCGGCGTTTTTCAGCGGATCGAACGGCATGATATTCTTTTCCGGGCTGTCGAGACTGCTTATCATGTACGGTATGCCGCACGGGACCACGGAGGTTTCGACGTCTTTAATGACAGTTATCTCTTTATCCGGATAGTATTTTTTTGCTGTTGCGGCCGAAACTGCGGCCGCCGGGCCGCCTCCGATTATCAGAACCTGCGCAGAATATTTCATTTTTCCTCCTTAATGTATCCCTGTTCTTCCATGATGTAACTTAATATAACCGACTCTTCCTCTACCGCGCCTGCGACCCGCTCTCCATCCTTATCTTTATCTCTTCCACCATCTTCGCCTCGGCGCATCCGGGGTCGAATTCGTTTATGGTTTTCGCCTGTTTTAAAGCACTGTCGAATTTTTCCGAGAAAGGTATTTTTCCCAGCACTTCTATTTTTCTTTTTTCCAGGTATTTCTCGATTTCCCCGGTATTTACGCGGTTAATATCGAATTTATTGATTATGACCTTAACGGGCACTTTGAAATGCTCCGCTACATTTATTACCCTCTCCATGTCATGTATGCCGCTTTTCGAAGGTTCGGTCACTATCAAGGCCGTATCCGCCCCGCCCAGCGAAGCGATGACCGGGCAGCCGATGCCCGGCGGCCCGTCTACCAGCAGGATTGCGGATGATCTTCCGGCAGCAAGAGCCTTCGCTTTCTTCTTGACCTCCGCAACGAGCTTTCCGGAGTTTTCTTCCCCGGGATCGAGCAGCGCATGCACCATGGTCCCGCATCGAACACCGGAGATATAACTTTCCCCGGATTTTTTCTGCACCATTTTTATCGCTTTCTCCGGGCAGTTCCAGCCGCAGACCCCGCATCCCTCGCACGAACCGGCGTCAATATCATAACTGCCGGAAACCGCGTCGAACTGACATAATTCACGGCATTTTCCGCACTTAGTGCACTTATCTCTTTCTATAACGGCCAGCTTTCCGCCGTAAAACGTCTCGCGCTCCGTTATTTCCGGCTTCAGCAGTATATGAAGGTCAGGGGCATCCACGTCGCAGTCGGCAACGACTATATCCCGGTACAGCGAGGCCAGCGCCGCGGTTATGGTGGTTTTCCCGGTCCCGCCCTTGCCGCTTATTACGAGTATCTCTTTCATAATCCTTCGGCCATCTTATTTATCCTGACGCCCAGCCCCTCGAACGCTCTTGTGTTTATGGACCCCCTGGAATAATCTTCCGCGAATTTCCTGGAAAAAGGTATTTTCAGCAGCACCGGCATCCCAGCCGCGGCCGCGTATTCTTCTATCATATGATCGCGCGCGCCGGACCTGTTAATGACTATACCCGATGGGATGCCGAGCTTCCCGACTGCTTCTGCCGCTATTTTAAGGTCATACAGCCCGAACGGCGTCGGTTCGGTGACCAGGATAACGTAATCGCTGCCTTTCACCGAGGCCACCATAGGGCACGCGGCTCCCGGAGGGCAGTCCAGAACAATATAATCAGCCCCCGCACAAGATTCCTTTTTGACGCTGTCTATCAGGGGGATGGAGCGGGCTTCCCCCACGTTCATAATGCCGTACACCAGGCGTATGCCGTCCGTCTCCTTCAGTATTATCAATTCGCCCACTTTTCTTTTCCCCTCTCCGACAGCGCCCGCGGGGCATGCCAGCAGGCACCCCCTGCACGGATGGCACATCTCGGGGAAGAACATAACTTTATCTTTTAATACGATCAGAGAATTGAACGCGCATACTTCCTGGCACCTGCCGCAGTAAACGCACTTTTCCGGGTTTATATCGGGAAAGAAGACTTCTATGTCCCTTTTTTCTTCTATGCCGGAGCCGAAGAAGAGGTGGCAGTTGGGATTTTCGACATCGCAGTCTATGATGCCCACCCTGTGGTTTTCGCCGAGCGCGCGGGCCAGCATAACGGAAACGCTGGTTTTGCCCGTGCCCCCTTTGCCGGAAGCAACGGCTATCTTCTTCACCAGGGGATATTACCCGTTCTTATATTTCTCAACGGCTTCTTTTACCGTACCCGATACGCCCGTTATCACCTTGATATTATATTGAGCAAGGACGCTCTGCGCGTTAGGCCCCACTATCCCGGTAAGGAGCACTTCCGCTTTCCTGTCGCTTACGGTCTTTGCCGCGGCCGGGCCGGCGCCTCCCACCATGGCTGCGGCCGGGTTCTGCACCGGTTCGAACTTCATTGTATCGCTGTCTACTATAAGAAAATACTCGCACCTTCCGAAATTCTGTGCTACCTGGGCGCTCATCGACCCTCCGGTAGCCGTTACCGCTATTCTCATCGTTGTTTCCTCCTGAATATTTCTTTGCTGATGCACCTGTCCATAACCACTTTCATATCATTATTAACGGCGAGCCGTGCTGCTTCCTCGTTTACTATGCCTTCCTGCATCCAGACCGCGGCGGCTCTTTTTTTCACCGCTTTTTCCACTATGGGCAGGACGAATTCGCTTCTCCTGAAGATTAGCACGAGGTCGATTGTTTCCCCGATCTCCTCCAGGTCGCCGTACGCTTTTTCCCCGAGGACCTCTTTTACCCCGGGCCGCACGGGTATCACCCGGTACCCTTCGCGCTTGAGCACTTCCGATACCTGGTAGCTGGGCCGCGAGGTTTTAGGCGACAGGCCCACGACCGCCACGTTCCGGGCTTTCCCGAGTATCCAGTCGATATTCCTGTCTGTCCCGGCATCGCGCGGGTCATCGACGCGGCAGGAATCGCCGCTCATTCGCTTAATGTCCTTCGCACGGGCCTTCGTGGTCGCAGGAGCTTTCTCCGGCCTCCAGCTTCCCTTCGGTGTAGTCTTTTATCACTTCCGATATCTCACCCGTCGCGCCGAGGTAGAGCCTTATACCCATCTGGTCGAACAGCTCCTGGGCATGCGCGCCGGCGCCGCCGGCTATCACTACGTTGACGCCCATAGAATTAAGCCACTTGGGTATATAACCGGGCTGGTGTTCCGGGCTCTGCTCGAATACGCTCGACTTGACCTTGCCTTCGTCAACGTCGTATATGGTATACCCGCTGCATCTTCCGAAATGAGCCGATACGCCGGTCCCTTCAGTCGCTATCGCTACTTTCATGTTTCTTCCTCCTTCTTAGAGTTCTATTGTCCTTCCGCTTCCCATTTTTATGTAATCGTCCCCGAATCTATCTTCAAAAACCTCGATCTGTTCTTTTCCGGTGCAGTGGCTGGGAGCGAACTTGCGTATGCCTTCGCTTCTCAGGCTGTCCGCAAGTCGGGATACGGCCGGAACACCGTAATCCATAAGATGAAACCCTCCCAGCGCCATGTAGATGTTTTCGGAGAACATCTTCTTTACCTTCCCGGCTATATAAAGTATACCCGGATGCGCGCACCCGGTGACGAGAACCAGCCCTTCAGCCGATTTTATGACCAGGCTCTGCTCTTTCCTTTTGAAAGGCCTTGCGAATACGGGCGTCACGTATATACCTTTTATTATTTCTTTCTTTTCCGCGCCGATGACTGTCTGCTGTTTCCCGGAGCTTTCCACTTTACCTATGAATTCCCTGCCGAAACAGCCCGGTGTATATACATGCATATTCCCGGGAAGCCCGAGCAGTTCCCATGCCCCGTCGACATGATCCCAGTCAGAATGCGAGAAAGTGAGCGCGGTTATCTTATCGTGAGCGGTCCCCGACAAGGACAGGTTCCTGAGAAGTTTTCCCTGGTTATCGCCCGTATCGAAGAGGAGCCTCTCTCCCGAATCGTTCTCCGCCAGGCAGGAGAACCCCCATCCGGTCTCCCAGCCTGCGGCGTACTGATAATTATCGTAGATGACGGTGAGCTTCATGCCCCGCAGCACCTTTTCGGATTATCGCACGGTGTCTGCGTCCCGCAGCACGTCCCTGCTCCCGCCGGACCGTTTCCTGATCTTTTGCCGGACTTAAAAAGAGGCAGCTCTTTTTTTATATCCCCGCTGCCGCATGACGGGCATACCGGCGCCTCTTCTTTACCCGGTATAGTCAGGAACTCGAATTTATTCCCGCACTTGATACATTGATATTCGAAAATAGGCAATCTATGCTCCCCTGCTCCTGTTCCCCCCGCGGCCTTTTCCCTGTCCGATGCCGCCGCCCGTCCCGTGATGCCCCGGCACAGTGGGGCCTTCGGCGGCTCTCAGCTTCCCGGCAGCCATCGCCATTACGGCTTCCTCTACCGTACCGCCGCCGAAAGTCACGACTTTTATACCCGCGGCCGAAAGAACGCTGCTCGCGTTGGGGCCTATGTTCCCGGTAATCACCACATCCGGCCGGCGTTCTATCACAAGCTGCGCCGACTGTATCCCGGCGCCGTGAGGGGCGCCCGCGGCATTATTCTTTACCGCCTCGTATCCGCCCGTACCTGTGTCGTGAAAAACGAAATATCCGCACCTTCCGAACCTCGGGTCCACATGTGACTCAGGTCCCTCTCCTGTTGCAGTCAGGCATATTTTCATATATAATCTCCTCTGAGAATACCTGACAGGGGGTCAGCCTTTAAAAGCTGCCCCCTGTCGACCACTTCATGACTTCTTTTCTTTTACCTTGTCTTTCTCCAGTTCCTTTATCCTGGACTGTATCTCCTGAAGTTCCTTCTTGAGATACTCGCTCTCTCTTTTCAGCCCTTCCTTCTCCGACGCCGGATCGAGGCTCTGCGGCGCATCGTAAGGCACTGTGCCCCATCCGTACCAGCCTCTGCCCCTGGCCCATCCCGGCATCCCGGCAGCGAAGAACCTGTGTCTGAATCCGCGACCGCGTCCGCCGAAACCCCGTCCGTAGCGCGGATATCCGCCCCATCCCGCGGGATTCATATAACCCGGCACATCATAACCGGCGCAGTATCCTGCGCCCCTGCCCGTCATCGGACCCATACCCTCAGGACCCGTTCTGTCTCCTCCAGGCATCTTGATCACCTCCTTTTTTATTTTATATGTTCAGCATCTTGCCGCTAGGCATCATATTGTCAGGCGGAGCCTCACCGTGCTCCTTACGGTACTTTTTCCTTTCGCACCGATCCATCATATCTCCCCGGCAATACTTATTGATAAAACTTCTGCATGCCAGGTTGTTCGAATCCATATACTTGATAAAGAACCCGCATACATTCAAAAGCTCACATTCCAGCATCTCATCACCTCCCTGTATTATTTTTGTTACCTATGGGAATGATAATCATTATCATCCATTGAGAAATTTTTTTATCTGCCGGCGCAACTGCTGCATTTCCCGTAAAAACAGAGCTCGTGCGACTCGATGTCGAATTTATGTTTTTTCGAGAGCTCCTTCTCTGTGTCTTTTATGAGTTTAAGTTCCCTGTCGACGAATTCGGAATAATCTATGACTTTCCCGCACGACTTGCATATCAGGTGATGATGGTGCTCTCGTTCGTCGTCGTTCAGCTCGTAGTGGGCCGACCCTTCCCCGAAGTTGTATTTGCTCAGCAGTCCCTGCTCTCTCAGGAACTCCAGGTTCCTGTAAACGGTGGCTATGCCCATGCCGGGACTGTTTTTCCTTATGCACATATAGACGTCGTCAGCGGTGAGATGGCCGCTTTTTTTAGCAAAGACATCGAGGATCGCCTGCCTGGAGACGGTCCACTTGCCCATCTTCCTGAAACGCCTGCCGTGTCCATGTCCTCTCATACATATCTCCTATTAATAATGATAATCATTATCATTTATTTGTCAAGCCCCCGGGCGCAAGGCGGCGGGAACGCCGTTTTTACGGAACCTGCCGAAGATATCCGATTCTATCACGTAAAGGCACGGCATGAGTATCAGCGTGAGCGTCGTGCCGAATATGAGGCCCCAGAAGAGCGCGAAAGTGGCCGGTTTTATCATTATGTCCACTCCTCCTATACCGTACGACGTCGGCATGACGCTGGCAGCCGTGGTTATCGTGGTCAATACTATGGGCCTGAGCCTCAGTACCGCCCCCTCGCGGACCAGGTCTACGAGCGGCTTATCGGGATGCCTGGTCCTGAGAAGGTTGATGAACTCCACCATGACAAGAGAATCGTTAACGACAACGCCGGAAAGCCCGACTACTCCCAGAAGCGCCATAGTGCTCAGCGGTATTCCGTGCGTATAGAAAGCCAGGACCACGCCAATAAGTCCGAACGGTATGGCGAGCATCACCATCACGGGCTTGGTCACCGACTTAAAGAAAAGAAGGAGTATGAAGGCTATGCCCGCCACGGCCACCCCCAGCGCCCGCATGAGGCTCCCTATTGACTGGGCGGTCTCTTCCGCCTCGCCGCCCATTTTCAGGCGGAACCCCGGGTTATCGGCTTCGAAATTACTGAAATCTTCCTTGATCTTCGCGTATATCTCGGCAGGAGTTATGACGTCCTTTTTAACGTCCGCGCTTATGGAAGTCACCTTGTCTCCCTCGTACCTGCGCACTTCGGTCTCCGTCTTGCCCTCCCGGATGTCGACCAGGTTGGATATAACGACGAGTTTGCCCTGGTTATTGAGGACCTTCAGCTTTTTCAGCGTATCCAGTTTCCTGCGGTAATCGTCATCGAGCATTACGCGGTACTCCACGAGCTCGTCGGAAAGCTGGAGGTCGGTCACTATGTAGCCGTCGTACGCCACGCGCACCGCGTTAGCTATATCCTGCGAGGTTATCCCCAGCCGCGCTATCTCCTCCTGCCTGGGTATTATGTGCACCTCGGTCTTAACTTCCTTATCGCTCCGCTCCAGGTCATACACCCCCGACGTGCTCTCGAGGTACTTCACTATGGTGTCCGCGGTCTTCTTCCGCCTTATATCGTCGTTACCTATTATATGGATGGAAAGGCCCCTGCCCGTAGGCGGGCCGCCTGTATCTTTTTCTATATGGACATTTTCGAAGACCCCCATATCGTCTATCTTGTTGCGTATAGTGTTTATTACGTCATCCGAGGTCGCGTCTCTTTTCTGGGAAGGTAAAAGGAAGAACTGCATGCTGAATTTTTCCGGACGGCCGCCTCCGCCTATAGAAGTCTCGTAGGATTTTATCGTCCTGTCATCGTATGCCGACGTTATGGTGTCCTCTATCTGCTTCACCATATCGGAGGTATATTCAAGCGATTTCACTTCCGTCGTCTTGCCGTACAGCCAGAAAGTGTTCGCGTCGACGTCCGGGAACATATCGAACTTCATGTTTTTGAAAACAAAAAAATAAGTAGACGCTGCGACTGCGATAAAGGCGATTATTATAAGGTACCTCAGCCGCAGTATATGCACCAGCAGCTTGTTATACCTGTCCTTCATCCATATTATGAATTTCTTCTCCCGGAGTTCCCCTCCCGGCCTGACCCGGCCGGCCGTGACGTGGTTCGGGAGCAGGAAAAGCGACTCCAGCAGGCTCCCCGTGAGCACCAGTATGACAACAGTCGGGATATCCTTTGAGAACCTGCCTATCTCGCCTTCTATGAAATATATCGGCACAAAAGCCACTATCGTCGTGAGGATCGTGGTTATGACCGGGAATGCCACTTCCATCGTCGCGGTTACGCCGGCCTGCTTCGGGTCGTCGCCCATCAGCCTGTGCCTGAAGATGTTCTCGGATATGATTATGGCGTCGTCCACCACCATGCCCAGCACAACGATGATCCCCAGCAGGGCTATGCTGTTGATGGTCACCCCGAAAAGAGGTGAGAATATCGCGGCGAAGCAGAACGAGAACGGCAGTCCCACCGCCGTCCATAACGCGTTTCTGGTATTCAGGAAAAGGAACAGTACCGCGACCACGAGCACGAGACCTATGACGGCGTTGCGCTGCGCTATATCCAGCCTGGTTCTCGTCTCTTCCGACATATCCCACAGGTACGCGAAACCTATATCCGTACCCTTGAGCGTATCCTCGAATTCGGCGACCGCCCTCTTTATTGAATCCACGGCCTTTATCACGTCCGTATTCTCTTTCTTTATCACGTAGAGCGCCATCCCGTCCCTCCCGTTGAACCGGACCCTCGCGAACTCTTCATCGAAAGTGTCTTCGATCCTGGCCACGTCCTTCAGGTATATGCGCTTTCCTTCGAAGTTGCTCCTGACTATGACGTCCTTTACGTCGGTCAGGTTCTTGAATTTCGATATGGTTACTATGGTCTTCTCCGATATATATGATTCGATAGTGCCGCCCGAGACCTGGACGTTATGGGCGCGTATGCTCTCCATGACCTCGTCGAGCGATATATGGTAGCTGTTGAGCTTTTCCAGGTCCAGTTTTATGTGCACCTCCCTGTCGCGCACCCCGCGCCTCCTGATGCGCGATACCAGCGGGAGGGATTTGAGTTTCTTCTCCAGGTCCAGCACCCTGGTGCGGAGCTCGCTTTCCGTCAGCGTATCGCTGAATACGCCTATCTGCAGAACCGAGAAATTGCTTATTTTCTGTTCGAATATGGAAGGCCTGTCCTTTACGTCCTGAGGGAGGTCGTCGACGCCGTCTACGGCTCTCCTTATATCGGATTTTACCTTTTCTATATCGCTGACCGTCAGGTCTATGTTTACCGTTATCTCCGATATGTTCTCGTAGGACGCGCTGTAGTATTCGTCTATTCCTTCCAGTCCCTTTATCGCTTCTTCTATGGGTATGGTGACGTTGAGCTCCACGTCTTCGGGCGACGCGCCGGGATAGGTGGTGGTTATATTCAGTATGCCGTAATCCACCTGGGGATACCCTTCCCTGTGCATGAACACCATATTGACCATCCCCCAGGAGAGCACTATGAAAGTCAGAAGCCCCACGAGCAGGTTCCGGTCTATGAAATATTTTATCAGCGATCTCATACCTGTTACCTAGAAGATTATACCATAATTAAGATAAAACAGAAGCGATTCCTCTTCGCTGAACCCGAAATCGAAAGAGAGCCCGAACGACTGGCTCACGACGGTCCTGGCACCGACGCCGTATGAATATTTCAAGCTGTCTAATCCGGTATTTTCCACCTTATCGAATACGCTGCCTGCTTCCGCAAACGGGGCCAGCACGAGTTCCACCATATGTTCCCCTATGTAAAAATCCAGCACGTTGAACCTGACCTCCAGGTTCCCCGCCGCCATCACGGGCCCGGTAAACCGTGACTGCCTGAATCCCCTGAGCGTTGTCTCTCCTCCCAGCCCGTACATTGTCTTATCGGTTGCGGGCAGGGTGTTCATGGCAAAAAAAGGAATTTCGCCGTTCTTGACCGAATAAAGAAGTCTCGAGGCTATGACCGCATCCGCCAGCCTGCGCGCCGGGCTCCAGTACCACCTCGCGGACACGCAGACATCCGTATAATCGAAATCCGATCCGAGTGCGCCCGACGCCAGCGTGTAGACCGCGTCGTGAAACATGCCCTGCCTGGGATAAGTCTCGAGATCCCTGGTATCGTAGGCAAACCCCACCCTGACCGAATTATCCCAGCCTCCCCCGAACCCGTCGACCGCGCCGGCCAGGTGATCCCTGTAGAGCCTGGTGACGCGCATAAGCGCTTCTTCCCTGTCGTCGTCACCGCGTTTTTCCGTACCGGGGACTTTTTCTCCCGTATAATCGCCGATCCATTCCCGGGAGAAACAAAACCCGCCCGTCACGCGCGAAACGCCCTTAAACACCGAGCGCTCCAGGTTTGCCGTTAAGACGAACCCCCTCTCTTCGAAGAAATCGTAATACGCGTCGGTATACCCGTCTTCTATCATGAGTATATCCTCGCTGTAGTCTTCGTATTCAGAGTAACTTTTTCCCAAGGGAGTGGTGAGATCCTCCAGCGATGCCTCTCCTGTGCCGTAATACTGCTCGACTGGATTACTGAAATAATTGACCCTGGCTCTTATCCGGTAGAAGCTCTCCCTGAAGAAAGGCGCGTCCCAGTCTGCCAGGATATTGGCCATACCCTTGGTCGACCACGAAGACGATAAGAGAAGCGCGCTCCTGTATGGGGAATACCCGAAATACCTGTCCTCTCTCGCGCCGCCGTCGTAGAACCCGGCTATGCCAGCCAGGATGAACCCCATGTCCGGACTGTACCCGGGCCCGCCGAAGAGCGCGGCATACCTGCCCTCCCGCTTGTTGGCAAGTTCGGACTCCGAAATCCGGACTTTATTGAACTCCCCGTCACCGCCGCCGGCGCAGATACCCGGATTGAGCGCGTAAATTACAATACAAAAAACCGCTCCTCTTCCCCATATACCCATCGCGCTATCTCACGAATTCCCTGAGCTGGGATATATCCCCGATGAGTATATCAGGCCGCGACGCTTCCACCCTGTCTCTGTTCCCTATGCCGTAGGTCACCCCGCAGGTCTTTATTCCCGAATATTTGCCGGTCAGCACGTCTATATCCATGTCTCCCACGATGAGCGTTTCATAACTGCTGACTTCGAGCTTGCCCAGAATAACGTAAACGCCGTAAGGGTCGGGCTTCTTGCGCCCCTCGGTTCCGCCCACGACGATATCGAAATAATCGTAGAGCCCGAGTTTCTTAAGTATATCTACGGATATTCCCTCTTCCTTGTTTGTGAGTACGGCGAGTTTTTTCCCGGAAAAATGCTCCAGTACCTCCCTGACACCCGGGTAGGGCTTCGAGTGTACGACTGAGTTTGCCCTGTAGTATTCCCGGAGTATCTCCAGCGCTTCGGATCTGTAATATTCTTTCCCGAATGCGCATTCCAGCGTCTGGACGAACCCGCCTCCGATGCATTCGGATATGTCTTCCAGCGGCCGCTTCTTCATGCCGCAGGCCTCGAGCGTATGGTTTATGGCTATCGCTATGTCCTTTTTAGTATCTACGAGCGTCCCGTCCAGGTCGAATATGATGAGCCGGATATCGAACATCTTCAGAAATCTTTTTTTATCCTCTTGCCGCAGAGCGGCCTGAAGAAACAGCCCCTGAAACAGGCTTCTTCTATCATGGTAAGATAGCGGAACTCGCATTTATCGTGATCTTCCGCCATATGGTTCAGTGTCTCTTCGAACCGGAAACTCACCTTATTGAACTGCACACCCAGCATATAGGTATCGGCATATTTTTTCTCGGCCCTTATGATCCTTCCGGTGACGTGCTCTTTTATTCCCATAAAACTGAATTCGCATTCCATCCCGGAGCCTTCCGCCGCGGGCTCAGGCACTATGACCGCCATGCCTCCCGCGGAAATGTTCATCAGTATGCCGTGCATGCCGCCGGCGCGGCCTTCCAGCGTCATATCGATCTCGATACGCTTGGCCACCGCGAGCGACAGCGGTATCCTCTTGTACCTTCTTATGGCGGATTCGACATCGCTGTTATTATTATCGTTTTCTTTTGCGGCCATTAACATGAATGTATATTCCCCGGCAGAGTCAGACTAAGTATACAAAATGGCTCAGGGAGTGACAAGCGAGCGCAGTAAGGGAGGTATAAAAAAGAAAGCCGGCCGGTACTCCATCAAGTATCCGGCCGGCCTTCTATATCATGGAGCTGTTACTGTATCGTAACTTCTGTTACTTTTTTAACAGGCTCCTTTGTCTTCGGTATCTCTATCGACAGCTTCCCCTTTTTGAATGAAGCGGTTATTTTCTTCGCGTCTGCGTTATCTCCCAGGTATAGCACCCTGGAGTAACTGCTGTACGAAGTCTCTTTTGTTTTCCTGTCCTCGCTCTTCTTCTCGGCTTTTACGTACAGCACATTGTCGTCCACCGTCACTTTCAGGTCCTTTTTGCCGTAATCCTTGAGTTCCCCGGATACGACATATTTATCTTTCTCTTCCTTCAGTTCCAGTTCGTTCCCCGCGAAAGCCGATCCGAACGCCTTCATCGACCTGCGGAAATCATCGAAGATCCCGCCGAAGAAACCGTCGAACTCCCTTAATCCTCTCTCAGGCTCTCTTATTGTAAGGTATCTCATTTTATTTTCCTCCTTTTATATCTATGCTTCGCCATTTTCCCTCTCCATATATTAGATGCACATAACAGATACGGGATTCATATATACGAAGCACATATATTGCGGGATACGAATGTAAGTTGCTGGTTGCTAGTCGCTAGTTGCTAGTGAAGAGTATAACGTGAAGAGTGAAATGTGAAGCGTAGAGAGAGTTATAAGTTTTAAGTTATAAGAAGAGATACCAGATATGAGATGTTAGACGAAATAACAAATGACAAATAACAAATTACAAACAATATCGAACAAGTTTTAAGTTATAAGTTGTAAGCGATAAGACATATGAATAAAATTGATTTTTATT
>JAFGSA010000012.1 GCA_016934855.1 Elusimicrobiota bacterium | reverse complement strand
TCCCAAGACGATAAAGGCTCCCGAGCTGAAAGGACTGAATAATTTCAGAATATATGAGACGGTCTCTTCATACAACATAAGTAAAAAAGATTACAGGGTAGGGGGAAGCCGTTCGTTCAAGACCCCGGTCATACCTCAGGTAGCCGGGGAGATAAGCATACCGGGCGTGGAATTCAATTACTTCGATCCGGTAAAAGGAAGATATGTTGTAAAGAAGAGCGGTCTGCTGAATATGAAAGTGACAGTGCCGGATAGGAAAGACACCTCGGGCGGTTCGGAGACGGTTGCAGAGGAACTGCGCGTGGTCAGGGAAGATATAAGGTACATATCCTCCGGCATGGGCCGCGAAGCGGCAGAACCGCTGTACAGGAGAAAGGGATTCTGGCAGGTCGAAGGGATACCGCTGTACATGCTGGCAGTGCTCCTTGCGTCATCAGCCTTCCGGAAGAAAGTGCTTGAGCCGAGGTCCGAAGAAATAAAGAGAAAGAAGGCCTTTAACCGTATTATTAAAGAAGCCAGGAAGCATGCTTCAAAAGGCCACGGCCCGGAAGTATACAGGAGAATATACGAGCTGTCAAAGAACATCGGTGGACCTTCCGTGGGGGAACTCGGCGATATAATAAAGAGGGCCCAGGCCGCGGTCTATTCTCCCGATAAGGAGTCCCCGGGAGATGCAGGGGCGGATCTTAACAGGTTCATAAGGCTGCTCAGAAAGGGACTGAAGATAGCTGCAGCCCTGCTGATACTCGCCGGTACCGACTGTTTCTCATCGCAGAGCAGCATAAAAAAGCAATTCGATGAAGCCAACGAGAATTACAGGACCGGCCGGTTCCGGGAAGCGCTGGATATATATAAAGAACTACTTGAAGGAAAGCACGGATATGAAGGTATATATTATAATATAGGTAATACATATTGGAGGCTTGGAGAACAGGGAAAAGCCAGGCTCTTCTGGGAAAAGGCCCTTGAGCTGAACCCGGGAAATGCCGACGCTTACTACAACAGGGAGATTATAGCTAAATCCATACAAGAGAAGACCGAACCGGGCTTTTTGGAAGGACTGATGGACTCGGTCGATTCTCTCATCGGGCTCAACAATATGATAATATCCGTTTCCGCCGCAGGCTGGATCACGCTGTTCATATTCATGCTCTTCTATTTGAGCAGGAAAGAGGTATATCTGTGGGCAGGTGCCATGCTTCTGATCATATTTATTATAGCTGCGGGTCTTCTTTTCGTCCAGATAGGAAACGGGCAGATAAAGGAGGGGGTCGTCCTGTCAGCCGCAGACATATATGACTCTCCTTCGGATAACGCTGCCGTCCAGGGTACATTGCCGGAAGCGAGCAAGGTGCTCATCGTACAGGATAAGGGAGACTGGATGGAGATAGGTATAAAAGAGAAGAACCTTAAGATTTGGATAAAAAAAGATAAAATTGATATAATCTAGCGACTGATGAAAAAGTTTCTATACCATATTCCGTTTATATTGTCATTGATGTCGGGCGGCTGCCTTACGGTCCAAGATTATCCTCTTAATTCCGAGCTTATCTCGGCGACCATAGATAAAACCGCCCAGGATATATACATGCAGGGAAAAGAGCATATAAAAAAAAATAAGAGGATACTTATAAGCGACCTGGATGCATCCCGCCCGCAGTTTTCCGGAGACAGGTACAACACGATGCTGGAAGACGCGCTGATCCTCGTATTTACGGAAAACCAGATAACGGTCATGGAAAAAGACAGCAGCATGATGAATACGCTCGGGACATATACCGCAGAAAAGAACCGGACCCCGGATTATATATTATCCTACAGACTGCTGGAATGTGCCGTGAAATACGGGAAATCAGCTGACCTCAGTTCCGTAGAGAGAACGGCGTCCGCGGTCGTCAACCTCCGCCTGGTAGACGCGAAATCGGGTGATATAGTATGGGCCACTAAAATAGAAGAGGCCCAGAAGGATATCGTGGAAAAGAAGGCGATAAGGAAACTCGAACAGGATTATACCGAAATAAATGAGCTGAATGTCATGCCCGCGAACCGAGGCGATATCACGTCGGTCTCCGATATGAAATCTTCTGTACCCGGCAAACCTTCGGGCATGTCGGTATGGGCTGCTTTCGGCGCCGGATTGGCGGAGTGGGAATCGGAGAACATGATACTGGAAGGCGGGATAGGGTACGATATAGTCCCGAGATTCAGCGGGCATTTCAATGTGATGTATTACCCGTACATACTCGTGAGGGAAGGCGAATTCGACGAAGAATTCACGGGGCAGGTAATCGCGGGTTATCTTTCCGGCGAAGTGGATATCCTGGATAAACCCGTAACCCCGTTTATATCCGGCGGGTTCGGAATGTATATATATATCGGAGACGTCGATGTTCCTGAATACGAAAACGAGACTGCCTGGTACCGGGTATACGGCGCTTCGTTTTCGGGTTCCGAGATTTCTTTCGGCATGAATTCGGGAGCCGGATTGAAGGTAATCCTGGACGAAGGAGTGGAGATGAAGATCTCCGCCAGATACCATTATACCGGCTATGAATTCGGCAAAAACCTGCAGATATTTTCTCTGGGAGTGAATTATAATTTCTAAAGAGTTGATTTTTCCTGCTGGATTATTATAAAATCGCCCTATAAATACGAAGATGAACGGAAATAAAAATGGATATAATAGACCTGCACATGCATACTTTTTTTTCTGACGGGGTTTTAAGCCCCTCCGAACTTGTTTACAGATATAAGCACAGGGGAGCGGCGGCAGTGGCCCTTACCGACCATGCTGATTACTCTAATATGGAGTTTATCATAACATCCATAAGGAAAGCCACTGCCAGTCTGAAAAAGTTCTACGAACTGGAAGTCCTCGCGGGAGTGGAGCTGACATACATACCCCCGGATGACATGCATAATATGGTAGCCAAAGCCCGGAAAACAGGAGCCGAGATAGTGGTCGTTCACGGTGAAAGTCCGGTGGAAGTCGTTCCCGCGGGAACAAATATGGCCGCAGTAAGAGCCGGTTGCGATATACTCGCGCATCCGGGGCATATAACGGATGAAACGGCAAGGATAGCCGCGGAAAAAGGCGTATTCCTTGAATTAACCACGAGGAACGGGCACAGGGATACGAATAAAGAAGTATACGAAGCGGCAGTCAGGAACGCTGCCGGTCTTGTGCTGAACACCGATTCTCATGCACCTTCCGACCTGCTTGACGAAGAAAAGGTAATGTCGGTCCTGGAGCAATGCGGAGCCGGGGCCGAATACCGCAGCATCCTTACGGAGAACTCTAAAAAGCTCCTGAAAAAGATAAGTGAGAGGAAAAATGACTAGAAAATGGGTTAAAGACGAATTGAGAAATAATCCTCTGGAAAGGTTGGTCTATTCAGGGATCGATTACATAAAGAACAACAGGAACAACTTCCTCATGGGATTGGCGGTGACTGGCGTCATCGGATTGTTCGCCGGTGTCATCGTAAAGAACAGGATAAGCGAGAACAGGGAGGCATCAAGGATATTCGCTATCGCCCAGAACGATTTCTACAGGTTCAATTACGGCGATGCCATAGAAAAGTTCAGCACAATAGAGAAGTCTTTCGGTTCTTCGCGGATAGTGGACCAGGTCGGATATCTTAAGGGGCTTTCCTATTACAGGCAGGGCAACCTGCCTCAGGCAAAAGCGACTCTGGAAAAGATACTGTCTGAGCATAAGAAAAGCAAATTCCGCGCCGAGATAATAATATCCCTCGCTGCGGTATGCGAGGATATGCAGGAATATGAAAAAGCTCTGGAACTGTATGACAAAATAGAAGAAGGCAATTACCTGAAGCCGGAAGCTCTCACCGGAAAGGCCAGGATATATGAGATAAAGAATGACATGGAGAGCGCCATAGGCATGTATACCGGCATACAGTCGCATTATACCAACACTTACTGGGGCACTCTGGCATCCGAAAGGCTTGCTGCGCTCGGTGTCAGTCCGAAACCCCTGGAATCGGGGATACCGGATATCGATGTCAAGTAGCGGAGTTGACACGGTATAAAATTTTCTTAAAATAATTGAAAAATTAATCGGGATCATGACAAGGTAAAACGTATTAGACGAAAGGAGTATTTATGGCGATTAACGTAGCGATAAACGGATTTGGAAGGATCGGCAGACAGGTTCTGAAAAGGATGACTGAAACCGGCGGGTTCGAGGTAAAAGCCATCAACGACCTGACCGACGCAAAAACCTTGGCCCATCTGCTGAAATACGACTCTGTGCACGGAAGGTTTCCCGGGCAGGTACAGGCAAAAGAAGCCAGCATCGTGGTGAACGGGAAAGAGATAAAGATACTGAGCATGAGAGACCCTGCGGAACTGCCCTGGAAGGACATGGGGGTGGATTTCGTTCTTGAATCGACAGGCGTTTTCAGGAAAAAAGAACAGATAATGAAACATGTAGCTGCCGGAGCCAAAAAAGTATTGCTGTCTGTCCCGGCAAAAGACGAAATAGACGCGACGGTAGTACTGGGAGTCAACGATGATACTATAAAACCCGAACATAAGATAATATCGAACGCATCATGTACTACCAACTGTTTCGCCCCGCTTGTAAAAGTGCTTCATGAGACTTTCGGTGTCGTCAGGGGGCTGTTGACGACTATACACGGGTATACCAACGATCAGAGCATACTGGACCTGCCGCACAGCGATTTGAGAAGGGCGCGGGCGGCAGCTGTAAATATAATACCCACGTCGACCGGTGCCGCCAAAGCTGTAGGGAAAGTCATCCCCGAGCTCAAGGGAAAGCTGGACGGGATGGCTATGAGGGTTCCTGTCACAGACGGCTCCATAGTGGATTTCGCTGTTGAACTCAAAAAGAAAGTCACTGCGGAAGATATAAACAAGGCTATGAAGGAAGCGGCGCAGGGCGCGTTAAAAGGCATACTGGAATATACGGAAGATCCGATAGTGTCTTCCGATATAGTAGGCAATCCCGCTTCTTCCATATTCGATGCCCAGCTGACAAGCGTTATAGACGGTAATTTCGCAAAAGTCGTATCGTGGTATGATAACGAATGGGGTTATTCATGCAGATGCGTTGATTTATTCAAGAAAATGGCGGATATAAAGTGATGAAGAAGATAGCGGATCTTGATGTAGAAGGTAAGAAAGTACTTGTAAGGTGCGATTTCAACGTACCGCTCAAGGGCGCGGCGGTTCAGGATGATACAAGGATAGTCGAGGCCCTTCCGACCATAAAAGCCCTTCTTGAAAGAAGGGCCGCGGTCATACTCATGAGCCATCTGGGCCGGCCCGACGGCAAAGCCGTACCCGAATATTCTCTCAGGCCCGTTTCGGAGAGACTCTCGCAGCTGCTCGGCAGGGAAGTCAAGTTTGCGGAAGACACGATCGGAGATTCCGCAAAAAAGCTCGCATCGGGGCTGAAGCCGGGGGAAATACTCCTGCTGGAGAACCTCAGGTTCAATCCGGGTGAAGAGGGAAACGATCCCGGGTTCGCGAGATCCCTTGCGTCCATGGGAGAGCTGTTTGTTCAGGACGCGTTCGGTACAGTACACAGGAAACATGCGTCGATGGTAGGTGTTCCCGGAATACTTCCTTCTGCGGCGGGTCTGCTTCTTCAGAAGGAGATAGAGTATCTTTCAAAAGGGCTGAACCCCGAGCGCCCGCTTCTTGTATGCCTCGGAGGCGCAAAGCTCGAGACGAAGATACCTATAATAGAAAACATGCTGGAAAAAGCGGATACTATCCTCATCGGGGGAGGGATGGCGTATACTCTGCTTAAGTCTCAGGGCAAGAAGGTCGGCAGGTCGATCGTGGATGAGAATAATATATCTACGGCGGAGAATATCCTGAAAAAAGCCAGGGAAAAGTCGGTCGATCTCCAGCTCCCGAGCGACCATATCGCTACCGATGACTTCAAGGACCCGAAGAAAATAGAGCAGACGGGAGATGACGAGATACCGGGCGATCTTATAGGTGTTGATATAGCCGCAAAGACCGTAGACAAGTATATCAAGAGCATAATGAAAGCGAAGACCATAGTTCTCAATGGGCCCATGGGTGTCTTCGAAAAGGATGAATTCGCTTCGGGTACCAGGCGTATACTCGAAGCGGTCATAGAGTCTACGAGAAAAGGCGCGTCATCCATAGTGGGGGGAGGGGATACGGTATCGGCCATAGAGAACCTCGGTTTCAGCAAGGATGGGTTCAGCCACGTATCAACCGGCGGGGGCGCGAGCCTGAAGTTCCTTGAAGGAAAGGCGCTTCCCGGGATAAAAGTGCTGGGCTGATAAGGAAACCTTTTCTTTATTTATCGGCATAAATATTATATACTCTAACCTTACAGGGCGGGCGTAGTTCAGTGGAAGAACATCACGTTGCCAACGTGAGGGTCGTGGGTTCAAATCCCATCGCCCGCTCCATAATAGCTGTGTAAAGTGTAAGGTGGGATGTGTAATGAAAGAAAAAAACAGGTACTTTACACATTACAC
>JAFGSA010000011.1 GCA_016934855.1 Elusimicrobiota bacterium | reverse complement strand
CGCAGGACGGGTACAGGGTAGTAGTGAACTGTAACGAAGCTGGTGGGCAGGAAGTAAGACATCTGCACGTGCATCTACTGGGAGGCAGGCAGATGAAGTGGCCACCGGGTTAAATATAAAAAAGAGAGGTGATATCTAATGGCCACTGGGCCGGTTGTGACAAAGAAAGAGAACGAGTCTCTCAATTCCATCCTCAGGAGGTTCAGGAGGAAATGCAGTAAAGCCGGTATAAAAGCCGAGCTTAAGAAAAGGCGTTTCCACAGGACTCCCAGCGAACTGAAGAACATGGAGCAGTCCAAGGAAAGAAGACTGAGGATGCGGATGAAGATAAAAGAGGTGCAGAGACTCAAACAAGTTAAGACGAAAAAGCGCCGCGGTTAAAATATAAAACATACGGCAGAATCAATACCTGCGTGAAGGGACCGTCAACGGCGGTGCCCTCGTTTTCTTAAAATTTTAACTAATTCACTTATGCTGAAAAGGCTGTTTATTCCGTAAAGTGGTAAATTACCGGGGGAAATTTACATACATACCGTATCTTTATGATAAAAGAACAGGAGGTTGACCATGAAACTTAAGGATATTATGGCAAAAGCCGTCGCTGAGGGAATAAAGGCTGATCCCCGGCCTAAGAAGGAAATAGACAGGCTGCTCAAGTCCGCCGCCGAGAGGTATAAAGGCCTCAAGGGGGTGGAGAAGGAGATATTCGACCTCCATACGCTCGAAAGCCCATATGCCGACTCCAGGATAATATGGGGTGACCCTTCAGCCGATGTCAGCGAGGTCTGGGCGGGCATAGACGTCGACACGTCGGAGCTGCTGATGATAAAGAAGATCACTGAGAAGTCCCGGAGCAAACCTGTAGTGATAGCGCACCATCCGCTCGGGAGGGCGTACACTAATTTCTACGAGGTGATGGACATGCAGTCCGACGTGCTCCAGGATCTGGGCGTTGCCGCAGGCGTGAGCGACAACCTGACGAGGGAAAGGAAACACGAGGTTGCCAGGAAAGTCGCGCCAATGAACCACATGAAAGCCCGGGACGCAGCGAGAATACTCGATATACCGGTGATGAACATACATACGCCCGCCGACAACCATGTAAAAAAATATCTCGACGGGGTAGTGGCGAAAGAAAAACCCGGAAAGCTCGAAGACCTAATAGACCTCCTGCTGGATGTCAGTGAATACAGGATATCCGCCAGGAACGGCATAGCTCCGCAGATACTCACAGGCAACAGGAAGAACAGGTGCGGCAAAATATTCGTCGATATGACAGGCGGAACCGAGAACGACGCCGGGGTGCTGGAGAAGCTGGTGGCAGCCGGCGTGTCCACCGTGGTCGCGATGCACATGAGCGAAAAACATTACGAGGCCGCCAAGAAAGCCAACCTGAATGTGGTAATAGCCGGACACATGGCATCGGACAATATAGGGCTGAACCTGATATTAGACAAGATATTCGGCCCGAAAGTGAAGATAAACGAGTTCAGCGGGTTCACAAGAGTAAAAAGGGATGGTAAGTGAAGACAAGATAAACAGGATAAGGGAATCCGTAGATATCGTAAGCACGATAGAAGAGTATTTCCCGCTCAAGAGGGCCGGCGTCAATTACAAGGCCCTTTGCCCGTTCCACCAGGAGAAGACCCCGTCTTTCGTGGTTTCCCCGGAGAAGCAGATATTCCATTGTTTCGGCTGCGGCGAGTCGGGGAACGTTTTCAATTTCCTGATGAAGATGGAAGGGCTGGATTTTATCGATTCGGTGAAACGACTGGCCGCCAGGACCGGGATACAGCTGGATTTCGAGAAAGACGAAAAATACGAGAAAAAGAAGAAGCTCAGGGATATGATAATAGACCTGAACAGGAGGGCCGCGGTATATTACAGGAAGATGCTGGACGGGGCCAGGGGAAAGAAGGCGGCGGTCTACCTGAAGCAGAGGGGACTGGACCCGGAAACCATAGAGAGTTTCCAGCTCGGATACGCGCCCGACGACAACAGCCTAGTGAAACAGGCTCTCAAGGAAGGAGTGAGCGAGGATATCCTGGTTAAGTCGGGACTTGCGGGAAAAGGCGACGATAACAGGCTTTTTGACAAGTTCAGGTCGAGGATAATGTTCCCCATATTCGACGAAAACGGACAGGTCGCAGGGTTCGGCGGCAGGATCATGGAGGATTCCGCCAAACTGGCGAAATACATCAATACCGCCCAGAACGAGGTGTTCGAGAAGAAAAAGCTCATCTACGGGTTCTACCACGCGAAGAACAAGATAAGGGACACCAAGAAAGTGCTGCTTCTGGAGGGGTACATGGACGTGATAGCCGCCCACCAGTTCGGCATAAGCAACGCCGTAGCAACGCTGGGCACGGCGCTGACTCAGGACCATATATACAAGCTCAGGCACTGGGTGGAAGAAGTAGTGCTGTCCTTCGACGCTGACGAGGCCGGAAGCGAAGCGACGGCCCGGGGTATGGAGATACTCCTGGGGTCGGACGTCATGGGTAAGGTCTGCGAGCTGCCGAGCAAGAAGGACCCCGAGGATATAATAAGGAAAGACTCGGGCGAGTTCATAAAATGCGTGAACGAAGCCCAGCCGATACTTGACTGGCGGATAGGGTACAGCATAAAGAAGTTCAGCCATCTCGACGACAGGGTATTCATGCAGGAAAAGATAATCCAGGACCTGAACCCGGTGATAAACATAGTCAGTTTCGACCCCATCAAGAGGCACGAGATGGCGCGTCTTCTGAGCCATAAGATGAACCTGAGCCAGAGGGGCTACATGGCCCTGGAAGAGAAGATATCGAAAGTGCTCGGAAAAACCTCGTCCGGGTACAGGCAGGAGCTGAAAATGACCTCCTCCGTTCCCCAGTCCGGCATCCCGGAAAAAGAGGAAAAACTCATGAAAGAGATGCTCCATATCCTCCTGAAGAAGCCGGAACTGACGGTGAATGTCAAAGACATTGTCAGTATTGATTTAGACAGTAAAAATATGTATTATAACATGCTTAAAGATTATATATATACGTACAATGCCGATACGCACAGGATGATGGAAGACGAAAAATCAAAGAGCGTGGTATCGGAGCTGGCGTGCAAGCCGCTGAATTCGACTGAGCCCGAAGTATACCTGGCGAGCCTCAAGGAAGACTACAAGAGGTTCGGCGTTAAAAAGGAGTTCGAGAAGGTATCGGCGGAGATAAATACGATGATTAAGAACAATCAGCCGGTAGACAAAGAAAAGAAAGAGATATACGACAAACTGAAAAAAGACCTTAAGGGCATTAAAAAGAAGATAAAACTAGGAGGGAGTATTGGCTGATATAGACAAACTGATTTCTAAAGGTATGAAGAACGGTGTTCTTACGTATCAGGAAATAAACGATTACCTTGACGAAGATAAACTCGAGCCCGAAGAGTTCGACGAGCTTTTCGAAAGGCTGGAAGCCGCCAATATCACCATAATAGACAAGCGGAAGAAAGCGAAGATCGAGAGAAAAAAGAGCAGCCCCGGCTCAAAGAGCGTCCCGCCGCCCTCGCTGTCATCTACCGATTCCATAAAGATGTACCTGAGCGAGATGGGCAAGGAACCCCTGCTTACCAGGACGCAGGAGATGTACCTGGCCAAGAACATACAGGAAAACGAGCAGGGGCTTATGCGCCTCGTACTCGGGACCACCATAGGAATAGAAGAGTTCAGGAAGATAGCCGAAAACCTCAAGAAGAACCATATCTCTCCCAGGGACATAATGAAGCGCGGCCGCAAGACCAAGAAGATACTCCAGAAGATGAAGGTGAGGGTGAACCTGGCATACAACGCGGTAAAAAGGCGCCAGCGCAAGATGGACATGCGCCTCAAGAAACTCAGAAACAAGAACCTGTCTAAGAACATGAGGGAGCGGCTGGAAATCGAAGTCGACAAAGAGAGACAGCAGATAGTCGATATAATCCTCGGGCTCAACCTGAGAAAATCCATAATAAAAAGGATAATCAGGGTCTTCAAGGACAAGGCGGAACCCATCCGCATGCTCGACAGGAAGATGGACAGGATATTTATGAATATCAAGATACCGTATGCCGTGGCTAACAAGCTGCACAGCAAGTACCAGAAAAAAGAGATAAACATGTATTATTTCAAGAAAGTCACCGGCATCACTATCCGCAGGATGGAGATAATAAAGGAAGAGATAAAAGCAATAAAACTGAGCATGCAGGGAAAGGTGAGGAGCCTCAGTATAGACCTCTCCGATCTCAGGGAAAAGATAAAGAAAGTATACAACCACGAGAGGAGCATAAACGAGGGCAAGATGACGCTCGTCAGGGCGAACCTCAGGCTCGTCGTCTCCATAGCCAAGAAGAACACGAATCCTAACCTGTCGCTGCTGGACCTCATACAGGAAGGCTCGATCGGGATGATGAAAGCCGTCGACAAGTTTAAATACCGCAAGGGGTTCAAATTCTCCACCTACGCCACATGGTGGATAAGGCAGTCGATAAACAGGGCAATCGCGGACCAGGCCAGGACCATAAGGATACCTGTCCACATGAAGGAGATAATAAACAAGATATCCAAGATCTCCAGGGAATGGAAACAGAAACACGGAAGGATGCCTACCGTGGAAGAATACGCTTTCGAGCTGAGGCTGGAGGAAGACAAGATCAGAAGGATAATGGAGATAAAGCAGAAGCCTGTCTCTCTGGACACGCCGATAGGCGACGACGAGGACAGCCGGCTGGAAGATTTCATAGAAGACAAGGAAGGCACTACTCCCGACAGCGCCACTATGCAGTCGATGAGAAGGAAAGAGATAGAAAGGGTGCTCAACTCCCTCAAGGAAAGGGAAGCCAAGATAATCAAGCTCCGCTTCGGCCTGGAAGGCGGGTATCCGAGGACGCTGGAAGAAGTAGGCAAAATATTCGGTGTGACCAGGGAGAGGGTCAGGCAGATAGAAGCAAAGGCCCTGAGGAAGCTCAAACACCCGTCAAGAAGCAAGTATCTGAGAGAGTATCTGAACCTCGAAGAATAGACGTCTTATCTATTTGACAATTCGTCTAAAATTAACTAAATTTTATCTTTAATGGGCCCATAGCTCAGTTGGTCAGAGCACCTGACTCATAATCAGGGTGTCCCAGGTTCAAGTCCTGGTGGGCCCACCATTTTCTGGTTGGGATTTGGGGCGGAGAAAATGGTGAGGTGGGAGGACTTGAAGCCAAATGAACGCTCCCTGAGGGAGAAGAGCGCGGAGCGCGGCAGTGAATTTGGCCGTCCGAAGTCAAACGGGAGGAAAGCGGTTTGACGAGGAAAAGTCCTGGTGGGCCCACCATTTTCTGGTTGGGATTTGGGGCGGAGAAAATGGTGAGGTGGGAGGACTTGAAGCCAATAATCAGTTGCTTGTTGCTAGTCGCTGGTCGCTGGCAAACGATTTTAAACAGTTTTTTGATAATCTGAAGGGCAATTAGCTCAGTGGCTAGAGCGTTCGGTTCACATCCGAAAGGCCGCAGGTTCAAGTCCTGCATTGCCCACCATTATAGCGTGGGTCGGCCGGACTTGAAGCCAAGCGAGCGCATGCGGTGCATGATAAGCGCGGAGCGCGTCAGAGAGCTTGGCCGTCTGTGAAGGAACGAGCGCTGCCTGAGGCAGATGAAGCGAGCGACTGCAAGAGACGGGAGTAAAGCGGTCTGACGAGGAAAAGTCCTGCATTGCCCACCATGCACCACGTGGGGTGCATGGCGCGGGCCATGGTGCATGCCCTGTACCCGACGTGGTACACGGGCAAAAAAAATAAGGACTTGAAGCCGAAAGAAGTTGCTGGTTGCTAGTCGCTAGTTGCTAGTGAAGAGAGATACCAGATGTCAGATGTGAGATGAGATTAGTGGAAAGTTAAAAGTGGAAGGTTGAAAGTGAATATATTATTAAAAGTTAAATGCGTTTCACTATTGGGCAAATAGTCTTACAGCTTATAGCTTATAACTTAAAACTGGGCAGGGTTTGGGAAGATTTATAAGATACGGATATTAATACATTGTTATCTATATATATAGTTGATTGGACATAAAATATGAGAGAAGACATTAAAAACCTGCTTGAACTTCAGAGACTCGATACGATAAATTCCGGTATCGACAACAGGATAAAAGAGATACCGGAGCTGATAAAACAGGAGCAGGAAACGTCCCGCGAGTTCGAGCAGAAAGTGGAAAACGCCAAGAACGAGCTCAACCAGCTCAACCTCGACCTCAAGAACAAGGAACTGGAGCTGCGCAGTACCGAAGATGCCATAAGGAAACTGAAAGAGCAGCTCAATACGCTCAAGAGCAACGAGGCGTATACCAAGATGCAGAAAGAGATAAGCGACAAGGACGGCGAGGTCGGCGTGCACGAAGAGGCTATTCTCATGCTTTACGACAGCATAGAAGCCAAGCAGAAAGAGATAGAAGACCTCAAGGGGCATCTGGAAGCTAAAAAAGCCGAAATTAAGCAGAACGAAGATAAATTCGCTCAGGAGATAGAGGCCCTTAATAATAACAAGAAGGAAGTCGAAATCCAGATAGCTCCGCTGAAGGAAAAAATCGAGCCTGAACTGCTCGGACTGTACATCAAGGTGAGGAACGTGAGAAAAGGCATAGCCGTAGTCGAGGTAGGCGATTCAAGCTGCGGCGGATGCCATATGCAGCTGCCTCCGCAGATAATAAACGACGTCCTTACCGAAGACAAGTTAGTACAGTGCGAGAACTGCAACAGGTTCCTTTACATCAGGGATGAGTAAGGGCGCATCCTGCAAGCTTTACACTGACGGCGCGTGCTGGGGGAACCCGGGGCCTGCTTCCGCCGGCGCGGTTATATATGACGACGCCGGCAGGGAAATATACAAGGGGGCCGTATATATAGGAGAGGCCACGAACAATATCGCCGAGTACACGGCGATACTGGAGGGGCTAAGGGCTGCCAGCAGGCTGGGAATAACGAGCCTCAAGGTATACTCGGATTCGGAGCTGGTCATCAGGCAATTGAACAACCAGTACAAGGTAAAATCCGAACAGCTCGGCTCGATAAAAAAAGAGATCGCCGTCGTCGCGGGAAAATTCAGCTTTCTGGAGTACAGGCACCTGGAAAGAGAAAAAACGGATGTCCCGCATAAACTGGCGGAAAATATTTTAAAAAACAGACAGTAACAGTATCAGGGGATACCGCTGTTCGGTTGCTTTCTGGTATCTATCAGGAAGAGGAAAGTCCGGACTTCGCAGGGCGGGTCGGGAAAGTGGCACAGAAACCAGGTCTGCCCTGAACCGTATCAGGTTCAGGGTAAGAGTGAAAAGGCTAAACCCCGGCCGAAGCAAGGCCAAATAGGAGCCGAGGCTGCTGCCCGCAGCGTTCGAGGCTCGGGTAGGCTGCATCAGATAAATGACCGTTAGAACAGAATCCGGCTTACACGCGGTATCCCCCTGAACTCCCGGAGGGAAGATGGAAGAACAATACAGAAGAAAAAGTTATCTGACAGAAAAAAAGTACCAGCTCAGGTATACGCTGGTCATAATATCCTCGATGTGCGTGATGGCCATAATAGTGGGAGGCCTGACTTTCTGGGACATCTCGAGCAACCTGGGTAAGATCCAGGCAATGGAGATACTCAGGTGGGACGCGTATATAATAAGGATATTCCTCCTTTTGGTAGCCACGTTCCTCATAGGTATATTCCTGTCTCATAAGATAATCGGGCCGATTAGAAGAATAGAAGAGGCCCTTGAAAACATAAACAAAGGTAATTTCAGCGTCAGAATTAAGCTCAGGGAAGGCGACGAGTTCCTGAAGCTCTCCGAAGAGATAAACTCCATAGCGGAAAAACTCAATAACATATCAGAAAAAGACCCCCAGGTCAAAGATGAGTTCGGGAAAAGATAAAGCTTTTACCCTGATAGAACTTATGATCGTAGTGGCGGTGATAGGTTTCCTGTCGGCCGTCACTGTCGTCAAATACATCGATCTGATGAACAATGCTCACGAAGCTACGACAAAAGGAAACCTCGGGGCGATAAGAAGCGCTGTCTCGCTCTACTATGTCACAGAACAGGGCATCCCCCAGGAGCTGATATCTATAAAGCCGGATTACATAAAGAAACTTCCCGAGGGCAGGGTGCCGACAGCCGCCGAGCCGCTCGTGGAATACTGGGGGGAAGATACCTATATAAGGACTACCGATGCGGATTTCCGCGCGTACGGCAGCAGGGGGACTACCAACAACAGCCTGGACGGGGCGAACGACAACGGCTGGGCCTATGACAACGCTACGATGGAGGTCTGGGTCGAGACCAAGATAGGAGACGTCAGGAACCAGGGCGTGCATAAGTGGTAAACATAAGAAGTTGCTGGTTGCTGGCTGCTAGTAATACGTGAAGTGTATCTCGGAAAGCGTGAAACGAAAGAAAAATTATAAGTTGTAAGTTATAAGTTTTAAGATTCCCATACAATCCCTTTTTATAATACGAATTAGTTCTATTCACAGTCTTATCGCTTACAGCTTATAACTTAAAGATTGTTTGATATTTGTTATTTGTCTTTTGTAATTTAATCATCTTATAGCTATCTGGTATCTCATATCTGGAATCTGGTATCTCTTATCCATCT
>JAFGSA010000010.1 GCA_016934855.1 Elusimicrobiota bacterium | reverse complement strand
CCCGCTCTTCCTTCTGCGGCCCCGGTATCTCGACGTACCCCTCCCTGTAGCCTGACCTTCCCCCGGAACCGCCCATCGACGGGACCGTCTGGTAACCTCTCGTCAGCTTGCCTTCCCCCAGCCCCTGCGGTATCTCTTCGAGCTGCGCGGCGAGCGTCTCCATCTGGCGGGAAGACTCGGACAGGTATGCCAGCGCCTGCCTTTCGCTTGCGAGCGCCTGCGACGGCTGAACGGTATCCAGCTGCGCTACCGCATAACCCATGTACCTTGCGGCCAGGTCCAGGTTTCCCGTCATTCCGCTGCCTATGCGGGCTGTCATATGGGAGAGCGACCGAAGACCCTCCCTGATCTTTTCCGTGTCCTGTCTGACATCCGACTGCCGCGTGGATATCTCCACCATGTACTCACGGCCCTGTGCGCCGACAAACCGTTCTTCGGGAGACTGCTCCCCGAGCCTGGATATATACCTCCTGACAGCCCTTTGTTTCCATTCCGGCTTGATCTCTTGTTCTATCTTCTCCAGCATCTCTCCGGCCCTGTAAAGATAGCCGTCCGCGAATTCCCTGTCTATATCCCTGAATTTATATGAATATCCTACCGATGATTTGAGTACATTATACTCGCCCTTAAGCTCGACGAACCGCTCCTTGTTATAATCGTTCCTGTTTATCCGCGCCCGGTCCTCGACTTCGGAGGTATCATCGATGATGTCTTCCTGCCTTGATATCACAGATTCGAGCGCTTTTCTCAACTGGCCGGTCCTGTCAACCAGGGAGTTTCTCCTTTCGGAATGTATCCCCGAGGCGGCCTCCTGGAGAGAACCCAGGACGTCCTGGAGAGATTTTATCATATCGTCCAGATATTTCCTCGCAGCGTCGAGATCCCCGGCCGCAAGCGCCTTCTGGAAGTCCAGGGCCTGCTGCCGGGCCTTTTCTATATCCATATCCTTAAGGCTCTCGCTGTTTATGAATTCGTCCGGCAGATCCTGGGGGAAATCCCTCAGCGCCTTTGACATCTCCATGAGAAGTTCTCCCAGTTTCTCCATCTTTTTGTATATATCCTGAGGCGTTATGTCTTCGCTGTTCAGCAGGTCTGCAAGATCCCTGGCTTTTTCGAGAGAATCACTTGCAGAAGAAAGTATGTCGTCCATCCTCTCCCTCTTGGCCGAGTCCTCGGCCAGCCTGAGAAGACGCTCGAGCTCATCCGACATCTGCCTTGACTGCTCCAGGGCTCCCTTCTCCTGTTTTTTAATCGAATCTTCTATTTTCGGGATATCCTTTCCCGTTATATCCCCTACTATCCCCTTCATGGCGGAATATTCGTCTATGGTGTTTTTCTCTATATAAGGATCCTCTTTCATCCGGTCGATGAGTTTTTCCATAAACTCTTCAAGCGATTCCAGTTTATCCTGCACCTTGTCGAGCTTTTCCGGTGCAGTCCCGAAATCCGGCTGCTCCAGTACCGCGGTCAAGTCGTAGCTTTCGGACAACGCATCCAGTATCATCTCTTCCAGCTTCCCCGCCTCCTCGAGCAGGTCCTTATGCTTTTCCCTGAAGCCCGTTATCTCAAGCTGCATCATCTGGGACCGCCCCGTGCCCGGGCCGAACAGCGTGTTATTGTCATCCGCGTTCACGTAATAGGTTATGATGTTCCCGCTGGCGGCATCGGTCGCGGATATATCCCATACGAAAGAGAACCCGTCTTTCTTCCTGCCGGAAGAATCCTTTATATGTACCGTTTTCGTAGCCCCTGCCATGTCTATATAATAAGTAAGATATATCCTGCCCAGGCCTATGTCGTCACTCACTTCACCGGAGATCTCAACCTTGGCTTCCGGGGAGACACGGAGCCTTTCCTGCGGGGACCTGACTGTTACGGCCGGCGGCCCGTCGTCAAGCACGCTGATGGGATATGAAGGAGCGCCTTCGTCCCTGCGCCCCCCCTCATCCTCCAGTTCCACCCTGTAATAAGTCTGGTCCTCCAGGACAATGCCTGCGGATGCCGAATTATCCGGAGCCTTCTTCATGGGTGCCGCCGAATTATCCGTCACCAGGACCGCTTTGGCGAATCCGGACGATGCTGCCGCGGATATATCGACCGTGGTGCCGCGGAGCGCTTTTATCTGCGGAACCGAGGAGACTTTTACGGCAAACCCGGTATAGGACGGATAATGGTAGGTTACTGCAATGCCTTCAACTGCCGGCGGACGCACTATTTCCACGCTGAACCACCCCGATTTCGGCCGGCCTTTTTTATCCAGCACCCGGTACCTGAAAGCCTCTTTAATATTATTCACGCTGAACTCGAACATGTCATCTCTGGTAACACTCGCGGTTTCCCGGTATCTCTGGTCCAGCCTGTCCATCTCCAAAAGGGGATATCCCGAGATATTTGTCCTCACTTTTACCATAAGGCTGCTCCCTGCAGGAATCCCGGTATCTCCCGGCCATATTTCCATGTAAAAAACCTGCTTCTCGGAGACTGCTTTCACAACCCTGACCAAAGAATCCCTCAATGGCCCCCTGCCCGTAAAGGCAAGTGTATACATCAGTCCGCACATTATTACGAAGGCCGCAAGGTTCCTGTAAAACATTTTAAGGGACAGGACACCGGCCGGCATATCCTTCGTTATCCTGAGAGTCTCGTCTACCAGCCCGTCTACCATGAACTCGGAGAGCCGGTTTCCGAGAATATTCCTTCGCCCGTACAGGGAGAAAGCATTAATAAGCCTGTCTTCCAGCGGCCGATACTCTTTCTCCAGGTCTTCGTTCAGGCTCCTGATGCTGAGCGGTGTTGACCCGCGAAGGTTCCATACCTGCCATATGAACAGCGCGGCATAAAATCCTGCGGCAGCAATTACCGCTGTTTTGAGATAACCGGCCGGGAACCTGAAAATGGACTCCAGCGAGATGAAAAAAGCCGCAAGACACAATCCATATATAAGTGATGCAAGGGTCCTGTCGGCATAGGTCCTCAAAAACTGCCGGGCCCTGTATGCATCGACTTTCCTTTTCAAGTATACGAAACTCCCGTTCATGAAAGCCCTCTCCTCCTCCTGAAGTACCATTCGGCCAGCATCACAGTTATCAGGAAAAGATAAACGGGCCATGCGTGCCAGCTTATTTTCCTTGCCGGGCTTCTGCTGCCGGCGTCCCTTTTCCTTATGATCTCCGATATCTCTCCTGCATCAACATTGCCGGACGTATAATAGACGCCGCCGGAGATGCGGGCCAGCTCCGCCAGGAGCTTATCGTTGACGGATGTGTTTAGAAATTCCCTGTCCGCGGATATCCCGGCGAATTCAGCCGCTGATTCGCCCAGGAGCGAGTCCTCCAAATATGCCTTGGCATTTATCCGGTACACTCCCGTTTCGTTCACGGTGAAACTCAGGTTGTACCAACCGTCTTCTCCCGAAACCTCGGCGCGGCCCATAGGCACCCTCCCCCCCGAGGGCGTTTTTATATCTACCAGGACATCCGCTGTGCCTGACGGCTGCCAGTACCTGTCCACCACCTTGATATTCACATTTATATCGTCGCCCTTGTTCACTATTTCCCTTCCGGGGAATACCTGGACGTTTTTCAGCTCTTCCGACTGGATCATGAACCTGATGAGCCTCTGCCAGAAAAGATTATAGTAGAACGGTGTCTTTCCCTGTCCCGCAAGCCCCAGGCACCACCTCCAGGTTGTGTTTGAGTTAAAAGCCATGACCCTTCCTTCCCCGGCATCCTGCACAGCAAGGATGGGTACCCCCGCGTCGTTCTCCAGGAGAACAGTGGCGCCGGGCCTGGCTTTGAGTCCGTCGTCATAGCCTTCGAGAGCGGGCATCGCTCCCCAGACACCAAGTGATATCCGCGTATCATTGGCAAGATTGAGCACGGGATGGTTTATCGATTTTGTTACCTTCGCAGGGATCCTGCCGAGCTTCCATTCGGAGTCCTGCTTCATGTAGACCGGGAGGATATCTTCTATCGCCGTCCCGATATATCCGCCCCGCCCGAAAGAGTCTTCGCCCCCCAGCATGACGAAAGCCCCGCCCTTCATGACAAAATTCTTTATATGGGTCAGATAGGATTTCGGAAAGAATTTACTGTAAGAGAAATTATCGTATATAAGAAGATCGAATTCATATATTTTTTCGGTGAACATCTCTCTGGCGGGGAAATGTATGAGAGAGAGTTCGTATTCGTTTACTATCGTAACGTTCTCCGGGTTCCTGAGTATTAAGAACGACACCAGGTCGGTCTTGGGATCGGATTTAACAAGCCTTCGGAAAAACGAGTATTCCCAGGACGGCTGTCCGGCCACATAGAGTATCCTGACGTTCTGCCTGTTTACCTGCACCTGGAAATTCCTGGTATTATTCGCCAGGTTCACCTCCCCGGGTATCTTATCCGCAGAGATCACGTAGTTTTTCAGCCCGATCTTCATCGGCGTGAAAACCATCTCTACGGGCACCCGCTCCTTGCTTCCCAGGTTTATTTCCGCGCGCGACATCACGGTATCGCCTTCCTTGAGATAAACTCTTGTCCTGCCGGGAGAAAGGGTCGTATTAAAAACATCGAACTGCACTTTTATCTCCTGCTCCCTGAAACCGAAACCGGGCACCTTCAGGTCGCTTATTCCTATGTCCGGGACCTCTTCCTTTCCTCCGACGCCGACCGGGAAGACCGGTCCCCATTTGAGCTCGTTTAATACCAGCGGATTCACTCCCGTATTGTCTCTCCCGTCGGTTACTATTATGCGCGCGTCCAGTCCAGGCTCTTTGATAACGCAGGACAGGTCCGTCGCATCGTATTCCGGATGAACGCTTTTCAATTCCGGTCTTTTTACGCTTTCTAGAGCGCTGCCGAATTTATATATCCTCACATCAGCGTCCGGCTCGAGCCTCCTGATAATGCTTTCCGCGGCTCTGATCGCATCTTCCGGCCTGTTCTCGACCGACATGGACAGGGACGCGTCAAGGAAAACGCCCACTTTCTTCTTCGAGATCCGCTTCTCTTCAAGCGACACGCTGGGCTTCAGCATTATAAAATACGCCGTAATGTATATGATCGCCCTTGCGGCAGCCCACCGGTCGCGCGGTTTTATTATGAGCGCGGAAACGGCCGCGGCCGCCGAAACGATCAATAAAACGACTGATATGCCTGAACCAAAGTCCATCGGTCACCTTCTCAATTTCTGATTTATATATGGTTCATGCACGGGATCGTTCTTGTATGTTCCGCAGACCGAATAGATAAGCATATTAAGAGTCAGCTTTATCGCTTCTTTTCTCTGTCCGAATTTCCCCGGCATTATCTCGTACTCCCAGTTGCCCAGCTGATCCCTGGGCCATACTCCCAGTATATCGTTGGTGCTTTTTATAACGGCTGCCCGCGAACCGACGGTAATCGCTTCCAGGTAAGGCGAATTTAGAACCCTGCCGGACACGTAGTCCACCAGGTAGAAAGACCTGAAGATGGCGTGATCCGAAGGGATCTTGCGGTACTCGTCGCGCGGGAAAGCCCTTTTAATCGTCCTGTCCGCACAGAAGGCGAATTCAGCATCGCCGCATGTATCGATGAGTATTATCCCGCCGCCCTCGATGTACCTTCTCAGATTTACTATCTGCTCCTCGGTGAATTCCGGGTAGCCGCCCCGGCCGGTAAATATTACGAAAGGAGAATAGAAAAGCTCTTTGTCGTCAAGCGACAGTACGCGCCTTTCTTCCATTGTCCTGATGGAAGTAGTATTTGTCAGGTAGCGGTATATGTGACGGAAAGCGTCTGGATACGGATCCCAGTTCCCGGGATACTCGAGCTGCGCATACACGAACCAGCTTCCCTGCCCGTCGGCTCCTGCAGGCGTACTGAGGAAAAACAGGCCCAATACCAGCAATATGCCTGCTATGCCGCGGGATTTCAAGCCTTTTTACCTGCCGGCGGCAGCCATTTTGAATATCCTGAGTATTGCGCGCCCATCATCTCGACAGGTACCTCTGCGCCGCAGACCGGTCCGGATCATCTGCCGGCGATATGTCCAGAAATCTCTTCCAGTACTTCCTGGCATCGGGGGAACCTGCTCTCTCAAGACAAAGCCCCAGGTTGAATATTATATTCTGGTTATCAGGGTCTATGGCGGCCCCTTTCTTTAATATACCTGTTGCTTTTTCCGTTTCCCCTCCCCTGTAATACAATAGCCCCAGGTCGTTATATGCGTTAACATATCCGGGGTTTATTTTAATGGCTTTAATAAAATTCGCTTCGGCTTTATCCTTGTTTTTCATGGCGGAATATGTGAGGGCCAGGTTATAGTACCTGACTTCGTCGGGTTCTACGGCTATGGCCTTGCTGTAATATTCCACCGCTTTTTCGAATTCTTTTCTCTCGAAATAAATATTGGCTATGTTATTATACGCTTCTCCCATCCGCGGGTCCTTCTCAAGAGCCAGGCTGTAGAAACGGTACGCCTTTTCGCTGTCCTCCAGATCCCCGTAGACGTTTCCTATATTGTTGAGAAGCCAGGGGATATCGCTTCCGATCGAGAGCGCTCTGTCGAACTCTTTTTCTCCCTCCTCATACCTGCCCATACCGAACAGGTATTTACCCATGAAAAAAGGATAATTCACCGCTATATTCCTCTGCCTGTAATCAAGGCCGCCTTTTGCGCGGTACCCCCTGTATTTTTCAAACGGGAACGGATCGGGATAATTCTTATAAAGCAGCCCGGACTGATATAATCTGGAGGGTATCTTTTCCGGGGAAAACGTCGCGAATGCTGTTCTTCCTTTCAGCAATGAAGGGCCCGGGAAAATGCTCCCGTACTCGCTGTATATCTGTGTTTCTTTAAGCGAGCCTTCCGCCCATTTAAGGTAGGCCATTCCGAAAACTATATCGTCACCTACGCCGCCGCGGGCGATATAAAGACTGTCTCCGGGTCTCAAGGTATCTTCGATATCCTTTATATAATCATAAAGCACGGCGGGTTTACTGCTCCCGGGAGCGAAATTCGCCGCCATAAGATACAGCGGTATCGCGTAAGCCGCGTATACGATTTTTTTCCTGGCAAGGAATATCCCCGTACTCCCCAATACAGCCGCCGCATAAGGAAGAAGGAAAAACCTGTCCAGTATCGACTCCCCGGCCGAATCGATCTCCATATTGGTCATCAGGAAAAACACCGGCCCCGAAAGAACGAATAAGATGATTATGCCTGCACCCTGTTTAAGGTTTCTTCTGCATATAAGATATGTCCCGGACAAGAAAAGGGCAAACCCGGGAAGCGTTGCCGTCCGCATCATACTCAGGAAAAAATAACTCAGGATAGACAGGGCTTTACTCAGGCTGAATCCCGTGGCGCTGTGATGCAGCGAAAACGTACCGTAATCCTGCCTGGTAATTACCCGCAGCATGCCCCTGATACTGCCGGGATTTCCCCAGTTGATGCCGGGCGAGACTGCCGCTCTTATGGGAAGATAAAGGTAAACGCTTAACCCTACTGCCATCCACAGGAGGAAGTTCCAGACTTTATCCGGCCTTCTTTCAAACAGCATGAAACAGGCAACTACGGGAAACACCAACACCAGTGTGTGCTGGTTCCCGAGACCCACTCCTGCTGCCAGCCCTGCGAGTGAATATTTTCCCCCTGATACCGCCAGAAGGATTATAAGAATGATCAGCAGGTTAAGCATAAAGACCTCGGCTACCGTAGCCTGCTCTATGAACGGTCTTCCGGAAAAGAGGAAAAGCGGCCCGAAAACAGCGGCAGCCTTCGCATACGTACCCTCTCCTGAGAAGATAAACCATGAGACCATGAGACTGACGATACCGGCGCAGATGCACGCGTAAAAGGACTGGAGGAGGTTCATCCTCCCGGCCGGGTTTCCCGAAGTGACCGCCAGGAACATCTTTCCCAGCAGTGAAAAAAGAGGATAGCCCGGAGGATGCGCATTGCCGAGTATCCCGGCGCTGGCTATCAGCTCGCCGCTGTCCCCGGCATGAACCGCAGGGAATACCTGGAGCGCCAGAAAGACAAATGCCGCTGCAGCCATTAACGCTGATATCTTTATCTCAGTCCTCATGAATCCTTATATATTTTCTCAGGAACTCTTCCGCTGCCAGGAGTATAAACCCGGTAAAAAGGAACAAATGGCTCTTCTCTTCGCCCGTGATAGTCTTTATTATATCCTGCTTCAGGTTCTCGGAATACGGCAGAAAATGGATTTCTTCTTCACTGAAGATTTTTTTTATTTCCTGGGGTCCGGCTCTTTCCAGCCCGGGCTCGCCCGTTTCCGTAACCAGATTCACAGAGTAATACTTCTTTTCATCCCCTTTTATGACCGTATAATTGCCCGGGTACCGTAGTCTTGGGCCGCCTGTTCCCTCGGAAAGCGGGAATTCCGATGATATCCCGGCCGCGGTCTCGTCTTCGGACAGGGCATATCCGGCTTCCACCCGTCCGTGATCCGCCGAATCGCTGCGGCACAGGAATGCGGATATTTTCTGTATGAATACCGGGTAGGACGGCCTGACAGGGAAATTATTCCAGTCCATATCCACAGTTGAAGTGAAAAGCGCTACCCTTCTTTTGACCAGGCGCGGGCTGTATAGCCATACCAGAGGTGTCTCTCCGGCAAATACGCACGGTTTCTCACCGGGTTCGCCTACCGTATTTACCGCCTTCCCGACTGTAAGGAAAGCGTCTTCTGAGAACATATCCCCGCATCCTTCCGAAAGCCGCACTTTGCCGGCGGAAGTATCTGCAGGTGAAGAAGAGACTATACGCACCGGAAGAAGAGATGAAAAGAGCTCGTTATATATGTCATATTCCGTATTATCTCCCAGGAATATTCCTATGCCTTTGCCATGCTCGGAGAATCTGATCACGCGGCTGTTTATCGCGTGGTCGAGATTTACGTTCAGCAGGAAGAGCTCGTCATAGTCTCTCTCATCGATAGACCCGAGCTCTTCGGGGTTTATCACTCTCTGCACGACCGGGGTGCTGTAACTTGCAGGCGAAAGGGCCCTGGTGACAAAATAACTTTCACCTTCCATGTGAGTGTAACCCGGATCGCCGTCAACGATCAGTATCCTGATCCGGGGCCTTACCTCTATATGGAAATAATAGGCATCATCCGCCGATATCCTGTTTGAGGATGGGTTCTCCTCGAGTTCAAGGCGGCAGGCGAAAGTACCTGCCTGCTTGAAGGTATACCCGAATTCAGCGCTGCATACCCTGTCTATCCGCAGGGACTTCCTGTCCCTTACGGTATCTCCCACGAAGAATGACATCCTTGTATCCGAGGTCTTCACGGAAGCCGCTTCTACGGTGATCCTGCAGGGTATATCCTTATATGCAGGTTCGTTTTTTGCATTGCTTATCCATGCATTGTCGTCTCCGTCACACGTGTCTATCAGCAGGAACTTCATATTTTCCGCGCCGCGCAGGTCCTGGCTGCCGCCGAAAGCATCCCTGTTAAGGTCAGAAAGGATTATCATATTGACCGGTATGTCCCTGCTAAGCCTCGACCTGATCATCTTTGCGGCATCATTTAGAGATTTCCTGATATCCGTTTCGTACGGGGATATCCTTATCTTGTCGATGTTTTCGAATACCGATCTCCTGTCATCCGTAAATTCCGAAAGTTCCTCGAGTCCCCTGTTCATCACGCCTACAGAAAACTGTCCGTCGAGTTCCCTGACAAGCTGAAGAGACAGCTCCCTGGAAAGGGCCAGTGCGTCTTCCCTGCCCATCCTGTACTGCATGCTGTATGAATTATCTATCAGTATCACGTTATAAAGCACTTCCTTTTCTCCGGTGTAGCCTTGCCATACCGGCCTCGAAAAGGCCAGGGTGAGAAGCATCACTATCAGGACTCTTACCAGAAGCAGAAGTAACTGTAAAAACTGGAATCTCTTCAGAGTCCTCTTCGTTGCCGCCTGCAGAAATTTCAATGTAGAGAACATTACCCTCTTCCTTTTCGAACGGTTCAGAAGGTGTATTATGACGGGGGCAGCGGCGATCGGGATGAACCACAGGAAAACCGGATTTATGAAGGTCACAGGAGTATCCTCCCCCTCCCCTCCATGAACAGAGAGAGAGCATGGTCCAGCTTCATGTCCGTCGTGATACGGCAGTAGTCTATCTTATGGGATCTCAGTCCCATTTCCGTCCGGGAGAGGTATTCATCGAAATTCTTCCTGTATTCGTTCCTTATGACTTCCGGCCTCGTGAAGATGCTTGACCCGCTTTCCAGGTCTACGTATTCTATCTCTCCGGATAAAGAAAGCTTCATCTCCTCCGGATCAAGTATATGGAAGACGATCACGTCGTTCTTCAGATAGGGAAAGAATTTAAGGGATCTTTCTAATACCCCGGGATCTTCCAGGAGATCGGAATAGATTACCAGCAGGTTTCTTTTTTTTATCCTTTTACCAATCTCGTTGAAACTGCTCTCGAAATTGCTCTTTCCAGCGGGCGACAGCCGCTCCAGCCGGTCCATTATGAACTTAAGATGTAGACTGTAATTCCTCGGCGGGATGAACTCGTTTACCCCTCCGCTGAAGGTTATAAGACCTGCCGAATCTCTCTGTTTCATCATAAGGTAGGTTATCGCCGCGCTAAGGTATGACGCGTACTCGAGTTTTGTTACGCTGCCGGATGTATATCCCATTGATGAAGAGGTGTCAATTATATTATAGCCCCTGAGATTCGTCTCTTCTTCGAACTCCCTGATATAATACCTGTCGCTTCGGGCATATACCTTCCAGTCCATGTACCTCAGTTCGTCACCCGGGACGTACTGCCTGTGCTGGGCGAACTCTATGCTTGATCCCTTATAGGGGCTCTGGTGAAGACCGGAGATGAACCCTTCCGCCACGTATCTGGCACGCAGGGTCATAGAAGAGAGTTTTTTTAATAACGCAGCATCCAGTTTAAATGGCACTGTCTAGTAGATGGGTTATTATATTTTCTGAATTTATGCCTTCGGCTTCGGCATTGAAATTAGGTATTATCCTGTGTCTCAGGACAGGCCCGCTCAGGGCTTTCACATCGTTCACCGACACGTTGAAAGTGCCGCGCAGGATCGCCCGCGCCTTGCTGCCCAGCACAAGATACTGGGACGCCCTCGGGCCCGCACCCCAGGATACGTAATTGTCTATATATGAACTGCCTTTACCCGGCCGCGTAGAAGTGACGAGCCTCACGGCGAAATCTATGACTTCATCGCTCACCGGGACGTCCCTGACTATCTCCTGGAGTTTTATGATCTCTTTCGAAGTGAGGACTTTACTTACCTCGGCTTCTTTTCCGAACGTGGTCAGTTTCACTATCTCTTTCTCTTCCTGCGCGGTAGGATAATCGATGAATATACTGAAGAAGAATCTGTCCAGCTGGGCTTCAGGCAGCGGATAAGTGCCCTCCTGCTCTATCGGATTCTGGGTCGCGAGCACGAAGAAAGGAAGGTCGAGTTCGAATGTGTTTCCTCCCGCCGTCACTGCGTATTCCTGCATAGCCTGCAGAAGCGCCGCCTGGGTCTTGGGCGGAGTCCTGTTTATCTCGTCTGCCAGTATTATATTCGCAAAAAGAGGACCCTTTATGAACCTGAACCCTCTTTTACCGGTCTGGGGATCTTCCTCGACGACATCGGTTCCCGTTATATCGGAGGGCATGAGGTCCGGCGTGAACTGTATCCTGTTGAAATCAAGGTTGAGTATATCCGCTATGGTCTTGACTATCTTGGTCTTTGCCAGCCCGGGCACGCCTATCAGAAGACAATGGCCCCTTGAGAACATGCTGGTCAGTATGAGGTCTATTATATCTTTCTGGCCTATTATCACTTTTTCAAGCTGATTAAAAATGGCCCTGCGCGCTTCAGCCAGTTTTTCTATTAATTTCGACTCGTCTTTTTTCATATTATAACTAAGATAAAATCATGCTCACCGGGATAGCTAATCCGTATGACAGCGGTACCAGTGGGTCCTTAAGAAAGCTGGAGTTATTATCTTTTTCTTTTTTTGTGCCTGTTTCTTTTACGCCGTTTTTTAAGCTTATGTTTTCTTATCTTCCCTAGTTTTGCTCTTCTTCCTTTTACCATATGTTTTTCCCTTCTCTACCTGAACAACCTGAAAAACCTGTCTTCGTATTCTCTGAACAGACCGTAATCATTAAGGAGTTTTCCGAGCTTATTTATACTGCCTTTATTTTTCCTGGAATCCTTGAACAGGAACTCTATCCTGTTCCTTATATACTCCGGTATACCCTGTTCGTCGGGAAACAACCCTTTTTCTTCCAGGTCGGATATATTGCCCTCTGCGGATTTGAGAGTCATATCGACGATGAATTTCATTACGGATATCTGCCATGTCGCGTCTTCCCCTTTTATTATGGCGGCCATGTCGTTATCCTTCTTCCTGAGCTCCCTGTTTATCTTCCTCAATACCTCATGTATAGGCAGCTTCGAATCATTGGATGTCTTGGGGCTGTTCCTGAATTTATAATTGAGTATCTTGGGATTTTTGCCGAATATCTCGAAAATATCTCCGGAGTATTTCTCTCCGTATTCGCCGAATCCTTCGAACAGCTCCGCGACCTGGGAAGGCTTTATGATTTCCGGCCTCTGGGATATTACTTTTCCCTCCCTGACCCTCGTCCCGGTCTCGAGCTTTGTAAGGAGATAATAGTCTATGTTAGTCGTGCCGAACGTAGAGATATTGCGCTTGGGTATTTTAAGTAAGCGCGTATTCTTCAGCGCGTGATCGAATAGTTCTTTTTCATTCATATTTTAAATTTTAATTAACTTTATTTATTATTTCAACAAGCGTCCCTATGCGCCGGTATATTCCCTGAGCCTGGCTACCTGCTCCACTTTTCCCAGTACTATGAGCGTGTCCCCCGGGTTGAGTTTCAGGTCCGATCTCGGATTATAGACGTATTCCCTGCTCTGGGAATCTTTTACCGCGATCACTATAAGCCCGATATTCTTCAATATATTGGATTCCCCTATTGTTACGCCTGCCACTTTTGAATTTTCATGGACGACTGCCTCTTCCACCCTCAGCACCCCGTCCTTTGCCCGGAGCATCACATCCAGGAACGAAACGACTGTCGGCCTTATCATCTCCGAAGCCATACGCATGCCGCCTATCGAATTCGCCGATACCACGTTGTTGGCCCCGGCACGCTTCAGTTTTCTTTCGGACTCTTCCTCGTTGCTTCTTGCTACTATCCGCAGTGCAGGGTTCAGGCTCCTTGCCGTGAGCACCACGAAAAGGTTCTTTTTGTCATCCGCGAATGTCGTAATGAGCCCTTTCGCGCTCTTGATGCCGGCGCTCTCGAGGACCGCGTCGGATGACGCATCGCCCGCGATATACAGCAGCTTGTCATATTTCTCTTCGAGCAGCTTTATTTCCGCCTCGTCTTTTTCTACTATCACAAACTGGTTCTGCGTATTCGCAAACTCGCTTATGACGTACCTCCCCATGTCGCCGGAACCGCATATTATATAGTGGTCGTTCAGTCTTGATATCTTTTTATCCATCTTCTTCCTCCTGAGTATCCCCATGAGCTGACCTTCTACGAAAAACGCCGTGACATTGCCGAACCCGTAGAGTATTATACTGAAACCCACCATGAGGATTATTATCGTGAATATCCTTCCCTGAGGCGAAAGAGGCCGGACTTCCATGAATCCCACCGTGGTCAGGGTTATGATGGTCATGTACAGGGATTCGAGAAAAGACCATTTTTCTATGACCATGTACCCGGCCGTCCCGACAAGGAAAATCAGCAGTATCAGTAATATAGTGTCTAAAATCTTTTTACTAAGCATTACCACAGGCGTCTTTCATAAACAGAACCGCCGACCCCGTTGACAGCGGTTAACGGCCCTAATTATACAATATTTGGTTTACTTATTAAACTGTGCCGGGTGTTTAATAATTCTCGCAAAGCAGCTCGTAATACGATTGCGGATGAGCGCAGGCGGGACAGACTTCCGGTGCAGCCGAGCCTTCGTGTACGTAGCCGCAGTTGTCGCACTTCCACCTGACCGGTTTCTCCTTCTTGAACACCGAGCCTTCCTTTATATTAGTAAGAAGCCTGCGGTATCTCTTTTCATGCTGTTTCTCCACCTGGGCTATGGTCCTGAACTGTTCGGCTATCTCCGGGAATCCCTCTTCATCGGCTTTCTTCTCGGCATCGAGATAAAGTCTGCTCCACTCGGCGTTCTCCCCGTCGGCTGCCGCTTTAAGATTCTCCGCGGTAGTGCCTATGACTCCGGCCGGGTACGAGGCATTTATCTCGAGCTCCCCTCCCTCCAGGAGCTTAAAAAACCTTTTGGCATGCTCCTTCTCGTTATCAGCAGTTTCCTGGAATATATTGCTGATCTGCACATACCCTTCCTTTCTTGCCACTCCGGCGAAATAAGTATACCTGTTCCTCGCCTGGGATTCGCCCGCGAAGGATGCCAGAAGATTCTTTTCGGTTTCAGTACCTTTGAGTTTAGACATATCTCCTCCTCTTTTTACTACATTCCTGTTATTTAGTTTATGATATTATTAAATTTGCGACTTTTTGGCAAATACAAGCCCCGGCTGTCTTTGACGGGCCAGCTCTTGCGGGAAGGACGCGGGCTTCAAACGGGAGCTTCCCCGAATACCATCTCCTGTTTTTCCTTGCTGAATTCGACTTCGATGACCTTGTCCGCGCCAAGAACGCCTTCAAGTATCTTCTTCGAGAGCGGGTTGACCACCATTCTCTGGATGGTCCTTTTAAGCGGACGCGCCCCGTAGGCAGGATCGTATCCCAGCCGCGCTATGGCTTTCCTGGCTTTGCCGCTCAGGTTCAGTCTAATATGTCTCTCCTCGAGATGTTTCCTGAGCCTTTCGAGCTGGATTTCCACTATCTTCTCCAGGTGTTCCTGCGTAAGGCCGTTGAAAACGACTATCTCGTCAATCCTGTTGAGAAACTCGGGAGGGAAGATGCTTTTCAGCTCATCCATCACATGACTGGAGGATGCCCCCTGCCCTTTTTCAGTCATATACCTTCCCCCCACGTTTGATGTCATTATTATTATCGTGTTCTTGAAATCCACGGTCCTGCCCTGGCTGTCAGTCAGCCTGCCGTTATCCAGTATCTGCAGGAGTATGTTAAAGACATCGTGATGGGCTTTCTCCATCTCGTCGAAGAGTATGACCGAATACGGTCTTCGGCGTACCGTTTCTGTGAGCTGCCCGCCTTCTTCGTAGCCGACGTATCCCGGAGGCGAACCTATCAGCTTGGAAACGGAGTGTTTTTCCATATACTCGCTCATATCTATCCTTATTAACGCTCTTTCATCATTGAAAAGGAACCCGGCAAGCGTACGCGCCAGCTCTGTCTTGCCTACGCCAGTCGGCCCCATGAAAATAAAGGACCCTATAGGCCTGTCCGCGTCCTGCAGCCCTGCACGCGACCTCCTGACAGCCTCGCTGACCAGCCTTATCGCTTCATCCTGGCCGACGACCCGTTTCCCCAGTTCCTCTTCCATCCTGAGCAGCTTCTCCATCTCGCTGGCCATCATCCTGGAGACCGGTATACCGGTCCATTTCGAGACCACCTCGGCGACGTCGTCTTCATCTACCTCTTCCTTCAGTATTTTCTTCTCTTGCTGAAGCTTCTCCAGCGCCTCGGTTTCGTTCTGTATATCTTTGCTGAGCCCTGTTATTACGCCGTATTTCAACTCTGCCGCACGTTCGAGATCGGCATTCCTCTCGGCTTTTTCCTGTTCTATCCTGGCTTTCTCCGCCCTGTCCTTGAGTTCCCTGATCTTAAGTATATGCTCTCTCTCCCTGTTCCAGTGGGCCTTGAGACTCTCGCTGTTCTTTTTCAGCTCATCCAGTTCTTCTTCGAGTCTCTTCAGCCTCTGCGCCGACACGCTGTCCTTCTCTTTTCTCAGCGCCGTCTGTTCTATCTGAAGCCTTCTTATCTCCCGGTCGACCTCGTCAATTTCCGAAGGCATGCTCTCTATGTCTATATGAAGCCTTGACGCGGCTTCGTCTATGAGGTCTATGGCTTTATCCGGCAGGAACCTGTCTGATATGTACCTGTCCGACAGCACCGCCGCGGAAACCAGGGCTGAATCCGTTATCTTGACTCCGTGGAACACCTCGTAGCGTTCCTTAAGGCCCCGGAGTATGGCAATCGTGTTCTCCACATCCGGCTCCTTTACGATTACGGGCTGGAACCGCCTCTCGAGCGCGGGATCCTTTTCTATGTTCTTTTTGTATTCATCGAGGGTGGTTGCGCCGATGCATCTGAGTTCGCCCCTTGCCAGCGCGGGTTTAAGCATATTTGAGGCGTCAACCGCTCCTTCCGCGGCTCCCGCGCCCACTACCGTGTGCAGTTCGTCTATAAAGAGTATTATCTGCCCCTGTTTTCCGGTTACTTCCTTCAGTACCGCCTTGAGCCTTTCCTCGAATTCCCCCCTGAACTTCGCTCCGGCGAGCAGGCCTCCCATATCCAGGGAGACAACGCTCTTGTTCTTCAGGGTATCGGGTATATCTCCCTCGGCAATCCGCCTGGCAAGCCCTTCGACTATCGCCGTTTTTCCGGTACCGGGTTCGCCTATCAGAACGGGATTATTCTTTGTCCTTCTGGAAAGGACCTGGATTATCCGCCTTATCTCGTCATCGCGGCCTATTACCGGATCGAGTTTTCCGTTTTTCGCCAGCTCCGTAAGGTCAACCGTGTATTTTTTAAGCGCCTGGTACTTCCCTTCGGGGTCCTGGTCGGTAACCCTGCTGCCCCCGCGTATCTCTTGCACGGCTTTTTTCACGGTGTCTTTGTCAAGCGAGTATTTTTTTATTATTTCGGCGGTCTTCCCATGCTTTTCCTGCGCCAGGGCCAGGAAAAGATGCTCTACCGACACATACTCATCCTTGAGCGCCGCGGCTTCCTCGAAAGCCTTTTTCAGGACGTTCTCGAGCCTCGAGCTGAGGTATACCTTGACATCGCCCGTGATCCCGGGTCTTTTATCCAGTTCCGTCAGCAGTTCCTTCCTTACCGCTTCCGTTCCGGCTCCGGCCTTTTCGAGGACGGCGGCTACCGCGCTGTCAGGCTGATCCAGCAGGGCCAGGAACAGGTGTTCCGCATCGATCTGCTGATGCTGGCGGCTTTCCGCTATATCCTGCATCTTCCTGACCGCTTCCTGGGCTTTTATAGTCAATTTATCAAGTCGCATATTTTTTTCTCCGATAATTTAGATGCGCCGGCTAAAGAAAGGATTCAGGACGGTTATTCTATGTTTTTCCTGATCGTTATTTTTAGTGACTTGTATAACCTTACATGCACGTCTTCGGGGACATCCATATCCTGAATACTGTTACACAGCCTGACTGTTTCGCTGAAAGAGTCCAGGAAACACCTGCACTCTTCGTGCATACAGAAGAACTCTTCCATTTCGGAACAGATATCGGCTTCGAGTTCCCGGTCTATATAATCCGATATCAATCTGAAAATATCCTCGAAATCCATAACTACCTTTTTTCCTTGAAATAACCGCTGAGCTCGCTGCGCAGGTAAAGCCTGGCCCTGTGAACCCTGGATTTTACGGCAGCTACTGAAACATCCAGTATATTTGAGACTTCTTCGTTCGACAGGCCGTTTATATCCCTCAGAATCAGCGGTATCCTGTATTCGGGATGCATCGAATCGATCGCCTTATTGAGCACTTTCTTAAGCTCCTTGTTTTCCACTATGTCGATCGGGTTCTCAGCCCAGTCGTCCTTGAGCTGCCTTGTTATCTCGCTTCCCCTGGACGTGAGAAGCGGCTTGTCGATGGATACGCTGGGTCTTTTCTTATCCTTTCGTTTTTTCATCAGGGCCGTATTCGTGGCTATCCTGTACAGCCATGTCGAGAACTTGGATTCTCCCTTGAAAGTATCAATTTTCTTCAAAAGCTGCATGAAAGTTTCCTGGAGTATGTCGCTGGCGTCTTCCGCATTTCCGGATATCCTGAAAGCAAGGTTATAGATTTTTTTCTCATAGCGTTCTACTATCTTAGTGAAAGCTTCTTTATCTCCCTTGCGCGCTTTTTCGACCAGCGCTTCGTCGCCGATATCCGTATTAATCTTGTTTTCTTCCATTTAGATGCTGTCTTGAGTGTTTTGGATTCCGATTGGGACGGTTTTGAATTATTCCTGCGCCGGTAAGCCGGATCCTATTTCCTGCGGTCCCGGCCCTGCCTGCGGTTTTTATCTATGTCTTCTTCCGAAGGCTTCCCGCTTTCTCCGTCTCCCCATTTTATGTTCAGGTTCCTTCTGTCGGCCACACGCGCATGAGCCTGTCTCACGGACAGGATATTTCCTTTCAGCTCGGTCCCGTCGGTTTCGCGTATCGCAGCCAGGGCCTCGACGTCATTCAGCATTCCGACGAAACCGTGGCACGAAGACGGGTTTTTCTCCCTGAATATGTTCACGTAAACTACCCGGCCGTAACCGGCGAACAGGTTTTCCAGATCCCTGTCTGTCGTATCTTCAGATATGTTTCCTATATATATATCCATTATTTCCCTTATGCGTGCTGTCCGAGTAGATTTTATACAAATTTTTCCTTTTTATCAAATACGCTTCCGGCCGGTCCTACCGCTCTCTCGAACGCGGATATCATTGCCCTGATCTTATCCGTTATCTTCCCTAACTCACCGGAAGCTATCCAATCCTTTCTGAAGACGCTTTCCCCGAAAGCTATTCCGTCCGCGCCGCTCATAAAATATTCTTCCATGTTTTCCTGGTTTATTCCCCCGCAGGCCAGCAGTTTCACTTTGTCGAACGGACCTTTCAGCTCCCTGATATACCCGGGACCGAAGAATTTTACCGGGAAGACTTTTACCATAGTGGCCCCCCATCTCCATGCCTGCAGCACTTCGCCCGGAGTCATGGCGCCGGGAAAAACGGGGATGGATCTTCTCCTGCAGTATTCGATAATCCTGCGGTCGGAAGCAGGCATGACGATAAACGATGCTCCGGCACCCAGCGCCGCATGAAGTTCTTTCATATCCGTCACTGTCCCGGCCCCGATTTCGAGCCTGCCCCCGGCGGCAGCGGCCGCCCTCTCTATAACACCGGCTGCTCCCGGCGTGTTCATGGTTATCTCTATTGTCTTAAGCCCGCCGGCGCATACGGCTTCCACCAGCCCGTCTATGTAACGCGGCCCTGCACCTCTTATTATGCCGATAAACGGGAGCCTGGCGAATCCGGTTAATACCAAGTTATTCCGTATCCTGTGTCAGGAGCGCTTCGTAGAACTTCCTGTAATTATCCTTGTCTATGCTGTTCCTCAGAGCCATGGCGCTTCTGGGGTGCTCATTGAACATACCCGATATGGCGTAAGGTATTATGTATCCCCATTCTATCTGCTCTCTCATCGGTATCATCTCCCTTGCGATCACATCGAGAATGGGGCGTATATCGAATTTAGGGTTCTTAAGGAATCCGATCAGCAGTTCAAGGGGACAGTTGCCGGCCGCGCGTCCTATGCCGTAGACCGTCCCGTCGACGAAATTCGCGTCATGGATGATGGCTTCTATCGTGTTTGAGAACGCCAGCTGCTGATGATTATGGGCATGCATCCCCACTTCCTTGGTCTTGAGTATGCTCTTGTATTTTTTCACAAGAAATTCCGCTGTCTCCTGATAGAGCGCCCCGAAACTATCCACGATGTATATGACTTCCGCCCGGCTCTCTTCCTCCAGCTGGTGAAGTGCTTCGTTCAGCTCGTTATCCAGAGCCCGGGAAATCGCCATGATATTAACTGTCGTCTCATATCCTTTATCGCTGAAAGAATTCACTAGAAAGATCGCCTTGTCTATATCCTTCACATAACTTGCCACGCGTATCATGTCCACGGGGCTTTCGGCCGCAGGCCTGATCTCGTCGGGGTCGACGCGCCCTACGTCGACCATGACCGAGATCCTGGTGTCGGAATCTACGCCGTCCGTTATCTCCTTTATGACATCGTCATCGCAGAATTTCCATTCGCCGTACTCATCCGGCGAGAACAGCTTTTTTGAATTCTTGTAACCGATCTCCATATAATCCACACCCGATGAAGATACGGCCTTGTATATCTCCCTGACGAACCGTTTTTCGAACTTATGATTATTGATCAGCCCGCCATCCCTGATGGTGCAATCCAGAACCTTTATCTTTTCCCTGAACATTTTTCCTCCTGTATCATATCCTCCGTGCGCTATAAGAACATGTCCGTTATCATCTCCGAAAACGTCGGATGAGCGTATATTATAGAAGTCAGCTCGCTCAGAGCCGAGCCTGACCTTACGGCGCTGCTGAAAAGATGTATCATTTCAGAAGCATAGGGACCTATCACGGAAGCGCCCAGTACGGCTCCTGTCCGGGAGTTGACTATCACTTTTACGAACCCGGAATCCTGTTTCATGATGATTGCCCTGGAATTAGCCTTGAAATGCCTTTTATGTACGTTTATCTCGAAACCGAGCTTCCTTGCGCTCTCTTCGGTAAGCCCGACTGCACCTATCTCGGGCGCAGTGAAAATGACCCTCGGTACTATGTTATAGTCTATCCCGGGGCCCTTCCGGCCGGCTATCGCCTCCGCAGCAATTACCCCCTCCCTGAAAGCAGTATGGGCCAGCATAGGCGTGTCGATAACGTCCCCCGCAGCATAGATACCGTCTACCCCTGTTTTCATATTCCTGTCTACCATTATAAAACCTTCATCGGTCTTCACGCCTATGTTCGCCAGGTTGAGCTTTTCTATGTCGGGGATGCGCCCTGCGGCTACCAGGACTTTATCGAAGCTTCTCCTGTTTCCGTTTATGACCGTCTCGACTTTATCTCCTGAGACAAGACATCTCTCAGCTCCCGTATCGAGTACGACCTCCACCCCTATCCCTGAGAGTTCCCTCTTTAGAGCTCTGGCTATATCGCCGTCCTCACCGGGGATCAGCTGCGGGGATATTTCTATCACCGTGACCTTTTTGCCCAGTTTCCCCGCAAACGTAGCTATCTCGCATCCTATATAGCCGCCCCCGATTATGAGTATCTCGTCTCCCGACATGTCGCTCTTGATGAACTGCGTGCTGGTAAGTATTCTTTCACCGTCAGGCTCCAGGAAAGACAGTACCGCCGGGCGGGAACCCGTAGCGATGACTATATCCGACGCTTCTATCTCTTTCTTACCGTTTTTACCGCCATCCAGCGCGATTTTTCCCGGTTCTTCGAAATACGCGCTTCCGAATTCGAAACTTACCCCTTTGGACCTGAGCATCGAGACAAGTCCGGACTTTATGTTCTCTATATTGGCCCGGACTGAATTCCTTATCTTTTCAAAATCGGGACTCTTAAACTCGGAATCTATCCCGAACTCCTCACTCATTTTTATTTTCTCGTAAAGATCGGCCGCCCGGAGAAAAGATTTTACGGGTATACACCCTTCGTTAAGGCAGGCGCCTCCGATATTATCTTCCCCTGCTTCTACGATACAAGCCGTCCTGCCGAGCGAAACCAGTTTTTCTGCCGCCTTGTATCCTGCGGGGCCGCCGCCTATTATTACGGCATCGTATCTCATGTTACCGGCGAGACCTCCCGCACGTCTGCCGACAGATACCTGTCAGCCATGTACGAACTCCTGACATAAGGAGCGCTCTCTACATGGATAAATCCCATATCAAGAGCGGCAGCCCTGTATTTCCTGAAAATCCCGGGTTCGATATACTCCGTTACGGGATGATGGTTCCTGCCGGGCGAAAGGTACTGTCCTATGCTCATATACCTGCACCCTACTCCGAGCAGGTCCCTCATAAGCCCCAGGACCTCCTGCTGCGTCTCCCCCAGGCCCACCATGATGCCTGACTTGGTCTTCAGCGAACAGTTGAATTTTTTGAGTATTCGAAGAACTTCCAGCGATCTTGCGTAATCTGCCCCTGCTCTTATATGATACAGCCGGCTGACGGTTTCCAGGTTATGACCGGCTATGTCCGGCTCCGACGCCGCGACCGCATTAATGCTCTCCGGGTCTCCGTAGAAATCCGGTATCAGCAGTTCTATCACTAGTCCGGGGACATTTCTTCTCAGTGTCCTGACCGTACGGCTGAACGCTCCCGCTCCGCCGTCGGGCAGATCATCCCTTGTCGGGCTCGTTATGACTACGTGTTTTAATCCCAGCTCCAGCACGGCCTTTGCTATCCTTTCGCCTTCGTCGGCGCAAATCCCGTCCGGCACCCCCTTGTCTACGTTGCAGAAGCGGCAGGACCTGGTGCATGTTCTTCCCAGTATCATGAAGCTTGCGTATCCTCTTGAATAGCATTCCGATATGTTCGGACACAAAGATTCAGCGCATATGGTGTTCAGTCCCAGTCCCGAGAGGAGGCTTCCGGTTCCATAACATTCTCTCAGGCTGATTTTCTTATCAAGCCATGCAGGTTTAAGCATCATCCCGTGTACCTCACATTCAGGTCACGCGCGGCACGGACCTCGTCAGGCCTGCTTATACGGGTCGTGACCGGGGCATTCCTGAGCACACCGGGTTCTTTTTCAGCCAGTCCGGCCGCATCTATCATGACGCGGGCAAACCTGTCAATCGTCTCCCTGCTCTCGGTCTCCGTCGGCTCTATCATGATCGCCTCTTTTACTATCAGGGGAAAATATACCGTGGGAGGATGAAAGCCCATATCGATCAGGTATTTGGCTATGTCCAGCGCGTGCACCCCTTTCTCCGACTGCCTTGCAGCTGACAGCACGCATTCGTGCATGCATTTCCTGTCATATGGCACTTCGTAGTGATCCCTGAGCAGCCCCAGTATATAATTCGCGTTCAGAACAGCCTTGTCGCTCACGTCATTGAGACCTTCTTCTCCCAGGAGCAGTATATACGCATACGCCTTGAGCAGGACCCCGAAGTTGCCGTAAAACGGAGCCATTTTCCCGATTGAACTGGCATCCCCTTCACCGGGCATGTAACTGCCGCCGCGGTCTCTTACTATGCGCGGCGAAGGCAGGAATTTCGCGAGGAAATCTTTTACGCATACAGGTCCCGCCCCCGGCCCGCCCCCGCCGTGCGGAGTGGCAAAGGTCTTATGCAGGTTAAGATGGACTATATCGAATCCTATATCTCCCGGCTTCACCTTACCCAGTATCGCGTTCATATTGGCCCCGTCATAATACATGAGCGCATCGACGGAATGCGCCATCCGGGATATCTTTCTTATGTCGGCATTGAATATCCCCAGAGTGTTAGGGCAGGTCATTACGACGGCAGCCACTTCGTCATTGATTCTTTCTGCGAATTCGGCCGTATCCATCTGCCCGCGGCTGTCGGTCGCCACGGTTATCACGTCATAGCCCACCATCGCGGCCGATGCGGGGTTGGTGCCGTGAGAGGCATCCGGCACGATGACTGTCTTCTTGGCATTACCCTTCATGCGGTGGTACGCCGCCGTCATGAGTATCCCGGCAAGTTCGCCTTGCGCGCCGGCAAGAGGCTGCAGGGTAGCCGCGTCCATCCCTGTTATATCGCACAGCGCTTCCTGTAGCCTGTAAAGCACCTCGAGGGCACCCTGGACATATTCCGCTGCGCCCGGCAGCAGGGGCAGCATCGGATGCAGACGGCTGAAACCGTCGAGCGACGATACATCTTCGAGTATCTTCGGGTTGTATTTCATAGTGCAGGATCCGAGCGGATAAAAGTTTCCGTCGACCGAATAATTGAGTCTAGAGAGGCCCGTAAAATGCCTGACGATATCCAGCTCGCTTAGCTCCGGCAAGCCGCACGGGCCGCTCCTGAGGTACTCCGGGCCCGGGAATTCTTCCTGGATGCCAGATACGGGAAGAGCATAACCCGATCTGCCTTCGATCGATTTTTCGTAGAGCAGTTCCCTATTCAAAGTTCCTCCAGCTCTTTTCTCAGCATGGATATGTCGTCCTTGCCAAGTTTTTCCGTTACGCACATCAGCATCATGTCGTCCATTCCCTTATAATATCCGCCCAGAGGTATTCCGGCCGAAATGCCTCTGGCAAGAAGCTTTGAATATACGACATCGGCCTTGTCTTTGAAACGAAGGACGAATTCGTTAAAAACAGGCTTCCCGTTGACGAACTCCACTCCCTCTATATCCGAAAGAACCCTGACCGCGTAGTTCGCCAAGGTATAGTTCCTTACAGCAGTGTCCCTGAAACCCTTTTCTCCGAGACAGGACAGGTATAACAGCGCCCTGAGCGCGCAAAGGCTCTGGTTGGTACAGATATTCGACGTAGCGCGATGCCTCTTTATATGCTGCTCCCTGGCCTGGAGGGTCAGTACATAACATTTTTTCCCGTTCCTGTCTACCGTCTCGCCGACGATCCTTCCGGGAAGCTGCCTTATATATTCTCTTTTGACGGCCATGAACCCGAGGTACGGCCCGCCGAAACTCAGCGGATTTCCCAGGCTCTGCCCTTCACCCGTCACTATATCCGCCCCCATTTCGCCGGGAGTCCTGAGCAGACCCAGCGAAAGCGGATAAACGCTGCATATCGTGAGCGCTCCGGCTTTCCGGCATCCGGCGGATATTTCCGAGTAATCGTTTATCGTCCCGAAAAAATTAGGGTTCTGCACTACCGCCGCCGCGGTATCCCTGCCTATATTCTCGGAAAAACCTTTCATGTCGAGAGCAAGCCCGTCCGGCCCTACTTCCGCGAGTTCGCATTCCTGGCTGCCGAGATAAGTTCTTATCATATCCCTGTATATCGGGTTGACTGACTTATCGATCACTATCTTATTGCGCCCGGTCACACGCATAGCCATCAGTATCCCTTCTGCCAGCGCGGTGCCTCCGTCATATACCGAGGCGTTCGAGACATCCATCCCCGTTATCCTGCATATTGCGGTCTGGTATTCGAAAATCGCCTGGAGCGTGCCCTGGGAACATTCCGGCTGGTAAGGAGTGTACGCCGTATAGAATTCGGCACGGCCCGCAAGCCTGTCAACCGCCGAAGGGATGTAATGATCATAAAAACCGCCGCCCGTTAGATTCAGCCGCAGCGGGCGGTTCCTTCCGGCAGTATGCTTAAGGTGACCCAGAACCTCATACTCGCTTTTCCCCGCTCCCAGACCGTATCCTGCGGCCCTCATATCAGCCGGGATATCCCTGAAAAGATCCTCCACGGCCGGTACACCGATCGTTTTGAGCATATCTTCTATGTCTATCCTGGTATGGGGAGTATACTTCATCGGTTATTTTATCGTTCTGATGTAATCTCCATACTGCTGTGCGTTCATAAGCTGGCTGGCCTCCGAAGGGTCGCTCATCTCGATTTTGGCTATCCAGCCGTCGCTCTCGGGAAGAGAACTCACGATCCCCGGGAACTCTTCCATGCTGCCGTTCACCTGCGCTATCTTCCCCGATACGGGAGAATACACTTCGCTTGCGGCCTTGACCGATTCCACATCGCACAACACCTGCCCTTTTTTAATGTCTTTTCCCGTCACTGGTTTTTCCACGAACGTGACGTCGCCGAGCTGTTTTGCCGCGTATTCGGTTATCCCGACCGTAGCCGTATTCCCTTCGACTTTGACCCATTCGTGGTCTTTTGTGTAATACATCTTGTTCTCCCCTCTTTTTCTAGTTCTTCAGAGACCCGTTTCTGTAAAACGGCAGTCCCGTTATGCGGGCGTTTATTCTGACCCCGCCGGTTCCCGCCACCGTTATCTCGGACCCGATCTTCTCATAGCCCTTCTCGACGTATCCCATTCCCAGGCCGGCCGAAAGCATCGGGGAATATGTACCGCTGGTGACTTCTCCTACATCTTTATCTGCGGACAGTATCCGGTAGTGCTGCCTGGGCGAACGTTTCGAATCAGAGATAAAAGCTATCTTCTTTTTTTCGAATCCCTCCTTCATCTGCCTTATGAGAGCTTCCCTGCCGATGAACTCCTTGTCATAGTTAATAAAATATTCGAGCCCGGCTTCCAGAGGTGTAGTTCCCTCGTCGATATCCGAGCCGTAAAGACTGTATCCCATCTCCAGCCGCAATATATCCCTGGCACCCAGCCCCGCGGGGGAAACCCTTGCGTCTTTCAGTAATTCCCGCCACAGGAACCCGGCTGTATCCGGGTCGGAATATATCTCGTATCCCAATTCGCCGGTATATCCCGTCCTTCCGATAAGCGCCCGCCTGCCCTTTACAGTGAAATAACCGCACCCGAAATACGGGAGTTTCAGCCCTGTTCCCGTAACATTTTCGAGCACTTCCCTGGATAGAGGTCCCTGGATGTCGAGCTTGGCAGTTTCGGAAGATATATCAGCAAGACTTCCGGGGGCCATTCTTTCCCCGAGCACTTTCATGTCTTTTCCTACAGTAGCCGCGTTCACGACCAGCATAAGGCTGTTATCCTCCAGGCGGAAAATTATCAGATCGTCAATTATCCCCCCCTGTTCGTTAAGTATGAATCCGTATCTTCCCTGTCCGGGCCTGATCCTTTCTACCGGCTGCGTCACTGCCCTATCTATACCGCTTCCCAGCGCATCTTTGACCGTGAACTCGCCCATGTGACTTATATCAAAAACAGCGGCTTCTTTTCTGCACCTGGAGTGTTCTTCCAGTATGCCGCTGTAATATATCGGCATAATCCACCCTCCGAAAGGGCCCATCTGCGCTTTTAACCGTACATGTTCTTCGTATAAAGGTGTTTTTTTCAGCTCGTCCATCGTTTATATAATGAATAATTATAGTTTTTAAAGAGTTTTTTTCCAGTTTTTACGAAATACCCCTTCTTACCGCTGCGGCCGGATTATTCTCCGCAGACTCCCGCAGTATTCCATGCAATGTTCCAGACTTGACTCGTACCTGAAGTTTTCATACCAGAAAGGGAAAGTCCTGCACTGCCTGGGCCTTGCCGGGTATATGGCGCACCCGGAACTCTCAAGCATCGGGCAGCCCCTGGCATATTCTCCCCGGAACCTTATCCTGTCGCCGTACCTCAGAGTATGTTTTTTCAGGAAACTCGTTTTTTCCATACCCATATATGCCGCTATCGCCTCCACGTCATCCCTGTTCAGAAAAACATAACCTTCCATCGCGCAGCATTTGCCGCACCTGCCGCAGCTGAATTCGTTCTGTTTTTTCCTGAAAATTTCAGTTATCGCCGTCATCGGCTCTTAAGGGTTATCAAAAGTGTTCCGGCGAGCATAAGCACAGTTGCCGCTGTCTTGTAGACCGTCAGTTTCTCTTTAAAGAATATCCAGCCGAAAAGAAGAGTAAAAAGCATCCCCGCCCTTTTTATCGATATGACATAGCTCACAAGCGCCAGCTTTACGGCGTTCATCTGGCATATGAAGAGCAGAGCCATAAGGAAGCCGAGAAAGCCCAGCGCAGGCAGGTTCTGCCTGATCTCCGAGATAAAACCCGGGTTTTTCACGTACACGAAAGGCAGGTACATCACGGTAAAACCCGCGTTGAAGGCAAACATGAAAAAAACAGGGCTGGATGACAGAACGGATCTTTTGTCAAACGAAACCGCGAAACTCCAGATAAAAGCCACTATTATCATGAGCAGGGCCCCTTTTTCTTTCCTCAGAGAGACAAACGGAGCGAAGATACCCCTTCTCTCCCTGCTCATCCCCATGACATAAGTGCCGGATACGATCAGCATAATCCCTGCTATACCGTACGCGCCCGGCATCTCTCCCAGGAAAACGAATCCCGTGAATATCAGGAAAAGCGGAGTGAATGCGAGAAAAGGGAAGACCACGCTCAGCGGCGATATTGTTATCGCTTTGACGAACAGCGTCGTTCCCACCATATTGAGCATAAGCGTAGCCAGGCAGTTCGGGTAAAACGCCGTTTCCGGACGCCGGACCCCGACGGAAAGCAGTACCGCCGCAAGAAACGGCACGGCAAAAGCGAACATAGACCATGTCGCCGTATGGTAATTCACCTTTTCCGTGATCTTCTTGTTCCAGGCGCCTACCGCTGCGTAGAAGAACGCCGTGAGGACCGAGAGGGTTATCCACATGGCGTTAAAAGATCTGAAAATACCCGTTGCTCATGCCCAGGCCGATCGCGGCGTCTACCGCTTTTTCGTATTCCTTTTTGGTGATCTTCCTTCCGAGTGTCTCGTGTTTGACGGCCTTGTGGGCCGGATGATACTGCGACATGAGGCTCAGATACGTATCGGGGCCTATTTCTTCGGCGATGAATTTCAAGACGGCTCCCGTACCCGACAGGTCGCCCGGCAGCACGAGATGCCTAATGAGAAGGCCTCTTTCAGCGATACCGTTGCGGTTTATCATCAGGCCGCCCACCTGCCTGTGCATCTCCTTTATGGCTTTCTTGTTAACCTTCCAGTAGTCTTTCGCTTCGCATAGACCGGAAGCTTTCCTGGAATCCGAATACTTCGCATCCGGCATGTATATGTCTACCAGCCCCTCAAGGGCTTCAAGGGTCTCCACTTTTTCGTAACCCGATGAATTATAAACTACAGGGATCTTCAGCCTGCCCCCTTTTATCATGGAAAGAGCTTCTATTATCTGGGGAGCATAATGCGTCGGCGTAACGAGATTTATATTATGCGCGCCGTCTCGCTGAAGCCCGAGCATTATCTCCATAAAATCTTCCTTCGAGTATTTCTTCCCGTTCCCGAGATGCGATATAGGATAGTTCTGGCAGAATTTGCATTTAAGAGAACAGTGAGTGAAAAAGACCGTTCCAGACCCCCTGTGTCCCGATATTGGCGGCTCTTCTCCGAAATGCAGGTTCCACGAAGATATCTCAAGCGATCTTCCGGCCCCGCAGAATCCGCGGGTCCTGGTCCTGTCCGCACCGCACTCAATAGGGCAGATATTGCATTTTTTCAGATCAAAACTCATTGTTCAGCGCTCTTACGTTGTTTTTTATTTTAAATATTTTGTCCCAGCATTTCAATTCATACGAAGGGAACAGGGAGTTGTTGTGCAAAAGAGGCTCGGAAACTGTCTCAACTGCGAATTCCCGGGCGTCCCGGGTCCCCGGCACCAAGGCGTACTCGGCCAGGTTTATCCTGAGCCCTTTCAGATGCAGGTATTCGGCGGTCCTTTCGATCCCGTCCAGTTCCTGCCCGGGGAGCCCGAATATCAGGTAGCATGATATCTCTCCTTCACGGTACCCCGCAAGGCGCAGATTCTCCAGTGCCTTGTCCAGGTCGCATTCAGTCAGCTTATCCCGCTGCCGGCCGGCGCCCAGGACATCGACTGAAAGGCAGGGCTGTATAAATCCCGCCTTTCTAAGCAGCATTGCGGTTTTTGCGGTGATCCTTCTTACTTCAAGCCCGTTCGGCGTATGGAACCTGAGATTCCCGGGAAAGGATTCCAGGTATTCGATGAACCCGGGGCTTTCCAGAAGTGAATCGTCATAGAAGACAATATCTTTAATGTTCCCGCTTCCCGCGGCCCGTTCAATCTCCTTCTTGATCCTGTCCCCCGACTTATACTCAAAGCCGCAGGAAAGCTTCCCTATACCGCAATATGAACAGTTCCTGCTGCATCCCACGGAGGTCCTGATAGCCAGGTACGGTATTTTCCCGTAGAAAGAATAGTCCGGAGCCGGCCATTTGCTGAAGCTCTCAGCCTTGCAGCCTGTCTTTTCGAAGAACCCGTCAAGCTCTCTTCCCCCGAAGATATAATCCGGGCCGACAGTCCGCCCGGCATGTTCTCCGCAAAGCGTTGCATACGTCCCGCCGAGAATAAGCGGGACACCCGGGAATGTCTTTCTTATCATGACCGCGATGTCCCTTACACCCATGTACCAGTATGTCATGGAAGAAGTCATAAGCACCATGTCCGGCCTGGGAATACTTTCAAGTATTTTATTAAGTTTTTTGCCATGTATACCGTATATTCTATATTTCCTATTATATTTCTTTAGTACTGCCGGCTTCTCTGCTTCCGTGCTTACATAGCTTCCCGTCCCGAACGGACCGTCAGATGCTTCAGGAAGAGACTCGTGATGCCTGTCCATGCAGTCTACGAATTCCACCTCGTGGCCTTTCTCTTTCAGAAGAGATGAGATATACTGCAGCCCCAGCGGTTTGAGCCAGTAATCGTAGCAGGCGAAATCATATACGTAAGGGTTTATCAGTAGGAATTTCATGCCGGGCCCTGCGATTTCTACCTGTTTTCCGGCTCGGCGTGTATGGTCACTGTCATATTGAGCCCTGCCTTAACGGCATCCTCGAGCCTGTTGGTTATGCCGTGTACCTCGTCAAGCGCCATATCTCCCGGAAGGATCACGTGAAGAGTGAGTTCGACGTGATCGCCGTACCTGTGTATATGTATATGATGCACGTTCTTTACGCGCGGCTCCGTCAAGCACAGTATCCGGATAATGCTCTCCCGGAGGTCTTTGCCCACGGATTCGCCGAGAAGCGAACCCACGACCCTTTTCATCATATCGTAAGCGGCGGCAAGTATCATGAAAGACACTACCAGCCCCATGACCCCGTCTATCCAGGAATACTTCCTTCCGAAGAACATCCCCGCCACGATAAGCACGGATACAACGGCGTCCGACCTGTGGTGCCAGCCGTCCGCTTCAAGAGACACGGATTCGGCACGGCGGGCAGCCCAGAAAGAGAACTGAGCCAGCAGCTCTTTCACCGCCGCAGATACGAGAAATATCACGGCTCCCGTCAGTTCCAGGACGGCCGGCGAATGGGACCTCAGCTTGATCACGGATTCTTTTATGAAATTCAATCCCACGAAAGCCAGTATCGTTACTATTATTACCGATACTATGCTTTCGGCCCGGCCGTGTCCGAAAGGGTGTTCTTCGTCTGCATGTTTACCGGATATGCAGAACCCGATAACGAGCACTATCGATGAAAGAGAATCCGATATTGTATGCCACGCGTCCGCCACCATCGATACGGAATTGACCGATATCCCCGCCCACATCTTAAGAACAAAAAGTACCGTGTTGATGAAGATGGATACCCATCCCTCTATAAGGCCCAGGGATTTTCTATTCATCGGCCCTTATCTTTCCCGCGGAACAGACAGCATTATATACCTTCTTCCCGATGCCGCAGGCCCGATCATGCCGCGTATTTCTTCATGATAGACAGATAAACTCCGGCTTCGTCAGCCCTGTTCCTTCTCAGACAGCCATGGGCGTATATCCTGCACTTCTCTTCGAGCTGTGACGCCGCCAGCGAATAGGATTCTCCGTCAAGCTTTCCGGAGTCCAGCAGGCTGCATATAGCCCTGATCCTGAACCTGTCCATGCCCCAGTACCTGCGCGACAGCTGGTCTTCATGCCCCCCGTTCTTCAGAGTCAGCTCCCTGTCTATCAGACGCACGGGATGCTTTGCAGTCACCCTCAGCCAGAATTCGTAATCTTCGCAGACTTCAAGACCTTCGTCAAAGCGGCCTACCTCTTCGAAAAGCTCATCTTTCATGACAGCAGTGGACATGCTGACGCTGCATATTCTCAGACAATCGGGGAAAATATAGCCGTCTTTCTTTTCGTGCTTCTTCTTATGATTCAGGTGCCGGCCGTTCATGTACCATCTTTCTTTCGTGTGATAAACCATGAAACCGGGGTCCCTGGCGATAGCCTTTTCCGTTTCCATGAGCTTATCCCTGTGCCACCAGTCATCGGAATCAAGAAAGGCTATATACCCGCCGCATGATTCATCAAGCCCCCTGTTCCTCGCGGAACTTACTCCCCTGTTTTCCTGATATATATACTTGAGGCGCACGTCTTCGTACCCCCTGATCAATCTTTCCGTGCCGTCAGAGGAACCGTCGTCTACGACTATCAGTTCCAGGTCATCATATGTCTGGCCGAGCACCGAATCCACTGATTTTTTCAGATATCCGATCCTGTTATAAGTCGGTATTATCACGCTGTACTTCGGCATCACGTACAATCCGTATTTACCAGCTCGTTGATGAACAAACTGATGAAGATTATAAGAAGTATCTTGGAGAGTATCTGCCCCCATTCCGCGGCCGACCCCGCTCCCCGGACCATGTAAATCAGCGCAAGAAGAGCCGACATGCCCAGGCTCACGAGAAAAGTCTTAAGTCTGCCCGAATATACCGCGGTCGCAACTGGCGTAAGAAGGAACAGGTACCATACAGGCCCCCAGTACACGACGAGCGTATAGACCAGCAATATGTTTATCACGACATTGACGATCATCCTGGTCTTTCTGAGAGTCGGGATCCTTCCCGAAAATGCCGCGAGAAGTATGTTGTTTCCCAGGCTGGCGATCAGCAGCACTAAGGATACGTAAAGCGACGCCCCCAGAGGCTGGCTGAAGATCACAGCCATCAGGACCAGTATAAGCGCCATAGGAGTAAGATAAGAGTTAATCACCTTTATCTTGCCCGTTTTTGATTTTTCTTCTTTCATAAGGCTCTATTTCTATTTTACATGAATTTCCGTGTTTTTCAATTATTCAGCCATAAAGAAATCCGGGCTGCTGAAGCACTTCGGTTTCGGCTGCCCGGATTATAAATCAGGAGGCTTATTTCGCCTGCGATCCGTTATTTTTTCCTTTTGTACTCATCTTTGCCGTGCCGGTCGGACGGCGCCCGTCCTTCTTCTCCGAAACCCGTAAGTTTCCTGTCCTTGACTTTTTCCCACTGTTCCTGAGTAAGTATATCCCTGAAACCCAGGATCGAGTCCACCCTGTTTTTCAGCATCTCTTTCTGAACGGCCGATATCTCGTCGACGAGCCTGTCTACGGCCGCCCTGTCGGGTTTTGCCTTTGACAGTTCATGCTTGAGATCGAGCTGTTTGAGATCGAGACTCGCTTTTACTTCTATTCTTTTTTTCATGTTCTCGTGCCGCTGATCGCTGATCCTGCCCCTCTGCTCGTCGGTAAGCTTCAGGTCTTCCATCACGTTTTCCCAGTGCTTTCCTTTCTCATGCATCCCGGTGTCCTGCTCTTTCTTCGTCTTGCCGCCGAAAGCGCTGACAGAACCGATACCGATAAGCAGCAGTCCGCACAAAAAAACGGTTATTCTTCTTTTCATTTTTCCTCCTTGCAATATCATATGTCTTCACCGCCGAGGATAAGTCCTATTACTGTATTATCCTTGTCATCATCGGCATATACATCGACAAGCGACTCGCCGTACAGATAGTTTATCTGGGTGTTCACGTAATCCGTAACGTGTCCCGGTTTTGTCCTGTTCAGGCTTATATAGCTTGCCAGCAGGACAGCAGCTGCCGCCGCGGCCGGCACAAGCAGGTACAGGGTTCGCGCGGTTTTTCTGACCCTTGCCAGTTTTTCCATAACGCGGCGGCGAATATTCTCCGGCGCCGGCGGTAAAACCGCCTTTTTTATCCCGGAAAGAGCGGATTCCAGTTCTTTGAGTTCCCCCCGGCAGACGCCACACGATTCAAGATGTTTGCAGAATTCTTCCGCGCCGGGTCCGTCCAGCTCGCCGTCAATGTAGAGATTTATCAGGTTATTATCGTATTTTCCGCATCCCATATCACGCCTCCATCGACTTGTATGCTCTCCTCAGGCTCTCCCTGGCCCTGTATATACCCGTCTTTACGGCCCCGATACTCATTCCCGCAGCTTCCGCTATATCGCAGTAAGACATCCCTTCTATTTCCCTCAGGATCAGCAGCATGCGTTCTCTCTGTCTGAGTCCCGCCAGCAGCTTCCCGCACATGTCTTTTTCCGCCGGGTCTTCCTGCGCCGCGGGAACCCCGTATTCCCTTTCGAGTCTTTCTTCATCGATATACCACGTCTTCCTTCTTTTTTCCTTCTCGATATAATTGATGACCGTATTGACCGTCAGCCTGTATACCCAGGTTTTGAAGGAGGACCGGAACTTGAACTTGGATATCTTCCTGAAAATCCTGAGAAATACCTCCGATGCAGCCTCTTCGGCGTGCGTCCTGTTGAGCGTCATCTTCAGCGAGATATTCCAGACCAGGTCTATATACGCCGAATATATCTGCCCCATAGCCTCGAGGTCTCCCCTCTGCGCGTCAAGAACAGTCCGATCGGGTACAGGCATATTCCTCTAATTGTTTTGACAGTCCCGGAGATGGAAAAGTTTCAGCGCCATTTCAATCGAGCCTTCTCATGCTCAGCACGGAACCCGGCATGGTTTTTGTCACGTCGACCGGCGAGGCATGCTCGTCATCCTGCTTTACAAGCAGCCATTTTACGGGTTTTTCTTCCCATTTCATCCTGAGCAGCCTGAACCCGCCCTTAAGTTTCTTGCCCCTGAGTTCGAAGAGCAGGCTGCCTTTCTCATACTGCTCTTGAGCAGTCCCTTCTCCCGCACAGGAATAGTCTCCCCTGTCCCACACAATAACTTCCCCGGCGCCGTAGCTGCCCTGGGGGATCTCTCCCTCGAAATGCATGTAACTCAGAGCGTGATCATCCACCTCAACGGCAAGCCTTTTTTCCTTCGGGTTCAGCGAGGGGCCCCTGGGCACTGCCCAGCTCTTGAGAACATCGCCTATCTCGAGCCTGAAATCATAATGGAGGGTCTTCGACCTGTGCTTCTGGATTACGAACTTGGGCATAGGTTATGCGCTGCGGTGATCCGTGATAACCGGACTAAGAAATGCGCCTTGCGCGAGGCATCGGGATCCTTCATTATTTAACCAGCCATACCCCGGCTACTATAAAAACAGTTCCCAGCACCCTGACCAAAGTCACTTCCTCCCTGAGGAATATGGCTCCGAGTACCGCGGCGAATAGAGGATATGCCGCAGCTATCGGGACAACTCTGGAAGAAGGAGAAACGCGGAGCGCCAGGTAATAGGTGAACATGCCGAGCAGACCAGCCATGAATCCTGAAAGCCCGAAGAAAAATTTGTCTCTTAAAGGCGTTGAAAATACCGCCGGCCATTTTCCCGAGACAGCGCATACCAGGGCGAGTATCGCCGCTATGAAGACGCTTCTTATAGTCAGTCCTACCAGCGGATCCGTTGTCTGCAGCGCGACTTTCTCTATCACGGGTGTGCTCCCCCACAGAAGAGCGGTTATCAAAAGGAGTATTATTACGCTTAAAGTCATATCAGTGCAAGACCTCCTTCTCTGCCTCTTTCTTAAGTACTATTTTGCCGAATTTCTTTTCATATCTCGATATATTCTCGTTAAGAGCCATCTGCAGCCTCTTCATGTGGGCCGGAGCTGTTATGACCCTGGATACAACCGTGGCCTGGTTTATCCCGGGAGACCTCAGCATGAAATCTATGATAAACTCGTCCCCCGTATGAGAAACCGAGGCCATATTGGTATAATTGCCTTTCGCCGTTTCCGCGTCCATCTTTATATTGAGCTGCTGTTTCTGTATCTTTGGTATTTCCTGCATCTTCTTGACCTCCTTTATACCTTTTCCCCAGTCAACGTACATGTGATCGCCTTTTTTGAATCTTTTCGGTTTGGTCATCGGTTTCTCCGCAACTGTATTCAGTGTCTCCTGATGAAATAGGCAGCCAGGGTCGCGATCACGCAGACCAGTATCGCCGAAACTACGGGAAAATAAAACACGAAATTATCTTTTCTTATATATATATCTCCGGGCAATCTCCCGAGCCCTAACCTGAGCAGTACCCCTGTTATTACAAGCACCGATCCCGCGGCTATGAGAATCTTTGAGAGAAGGGTCATCCTATCAGGTACATCCTGCTGATCCTGGCGTTCTGTTTTATCCTGACCCTGGCCGCGATGTTCAGCGGCACCTCCATTTTGTCCCCCTCGTGCAGAACCAGCACCGGGTGGCTGTTGCCGCTGGCGATCAGATGTTCGTGAGGCTGTACAACCGCCCTGTGGCCCCGCGCAAACCTGGAAACCTCGTTAAATACTGCCATGTAAACCCCGGGCTCGAGCTCCCACCAGCCGTAACTGTCCTCCTTTTTCTTCTTGACCGGAGATATAAGTTTCCTTCCTGCACTTTTAAACTCGCTTCCGCCGAAATCCAGCTCGCCCACGCCGGTGACCCTGTATATTCTGCCGGCGGTAAGATCAACGGCATACTTATTCACCTGCTTCTTCCGGTAAACGAAGTTATCCAGGAAATCGGCGGCGTCCTTTCCCCCGACGAACTTCATAGCGCTCCTCCTGTTCTGTCATTCCGCTATCACCCCGACTTCGGCAAAATACGTGACTGTCCCTTCGACGAGATGCCCCGCAAGCGCCTGTCCCCCGTCCTGGCCGCAGACCACGTGTATATGGGGCTTACCTTCCTTAATCACGCCGCTTCCGCATATCTCGCACTTCCTGTCAAAAAAAGCCTCGTAATGCTCGGGGGGTATCTTCTGCGATGCCTGCCTGATAGTGACCAGGCTGAAATCTTTCATCGCGCCCACAAGCGATACTATAAAGGCGTTCCCGATACCTTTTTCGGCAAGCTTTTTTTCGAGAGTCCTTATCAGCGGTTCGCCTTCTTCTATCCTGAAAAAATATTGTCTCACTGATTTTCGAGCCTCTGCCTCCGGCTAGAATACCCTCTTCAGAAGGACTCCCAGCATCTGCCTTCTGTAGGTCTCGCTGGAGCGGAAATCATCGATAGGGCAGGCTTCATTCCCTATCATATGCGAAGCCCTGGATACGAGCTCGGCATTCAGCCGCCCGCCTTTCATCATCTCTTCCGTCCTTCTTGCCCTCATGCATTTGGGCCCTACCGCGCCCATACAGATACGTATGTCCTCTATCAGCCCTTTTTCAATAACCCAGCGGACTGCCAGAGAAACCTTGGAGATCGCGAGCGCTCTCCTGGGCCCCAGTTTGATGAAAGCCGACTTCCCGGGGCGTACGGGTATCCTGACGGCAGTCAGTATCTCGCCCTGTGAAAGAACGTTCTCGCAGGGAGCGGTGCAGAATTCGTGCGCGGGGACCTCCCTAATATCATTTTCCTTCTGAAGTACAAGAACCGCGTCAAGCGCGTTCACGCACGGTATAGTATCTCCCGCAGGATTCGAATTTGACAGGTTTCCCCCTATTGTGGCGAGGTTCCTTATAAGCGGCGATCCCATCTGTCCCGCGGCGGCAGCCATAGCCGGGGCATGTTCCTTTACAAGCGGATCCGCTGCCAGTTCGGCCATGGTTGCGAGCGCACCGATCCTCAGGCAGCCTTCCTCCAGCCGTATCCCCTTAAGCTCTTCCAGGCGTGATATATCGATCCACGGCCGGTCTTCGAGCTGTCCTTCTTTCTTCAGCACCATAAGATCCGTGCATCCCGCGGCAAAATATCCGGGTCTCGTTCCGAGTTCCTTCTTTATCTCTCTGACACTGCCGGGTATTATATAGTCCATGACCGTATAATGTATGATGTGTAACCTGAAACGTATAATGCGATACTTAAATTCATGGTTCCTGTTACGCCGATACTCATTTAAATCTCCTGATATATTCTGCAGCCAGTTCTATAGCGTCTATTATCTTGGTATAGCCCGTGCACCTGCACACGTTGCCCGATACCGCAGCCCGGATCTCTTCCCTTTCCGGGTTCGGGTTGCCCGTCAGCAGACTGTAAGCGCTGATCATGAACCCCGGCGTGCAGAATCCGCACTGGACCGCACCGGACTTTACGAACGCATCCTGTATCTGTTTTATCTCGCCCGAACTTTCCAGACCCTCCAGTGTCGTGACCTTCCTGGTATGCACCTGTCCCGCAGGCACCATGCATGACGCGACAGGTTTGTTATCGACCAGCACCGTGCACGAACCGCACTCGCCCCTCCCGCATCCTTCCTTGACGCTTTTTATTCCCAGGTCCTCCCTCAGCATGCGCAGGAGCGGTTTATCCGGCCGGATATCGATATTGACTATATTATCGTTAAGGATAAAATTTATCTTCATTATATGCTCAGCTTAGAAAGCTCTTTTACGATATCCTCGGGAAGGCAGGGCGTATGCCTGAACCTGATACCGGTCGCATCGTATATGGCGTTGAGTATTGCCGCGGCTGAACCTATCATGGGAGGTTCGCCCAGCCCCTTGGCCCCGAACGGACCCTCCCCGTGAGGATGCTCCACTATTATGGGGATCACGTCACACGCATCGAGACTCGTGGGCACGGTGTACCCCGTAAGAGATGGGTTGAGTATTCTCCCGTTCTCAAGCACGAGGTTCTCATGAAGCGCATATCCTATGGCCTGCACGGTGCCCCCCTGGATCTGCCCCTCGGCCGATATCATATGTATGGCTTTGCCTATATCGTGCGCAGCCGCGAATTTAGTAACAGTCACCTGCCCGGTCTCGGTATCGACTTCGACCTCGCAGGCATTGGCGGAATACGTATAAACCGAGTAGGGATTCCCCTGCCCGGTCTCCTGGTCGAACGTACATCCTTCCACCCTGTACCAGCCCTGGGCGGCGACTTTCTCTCTCCGCCTGTATGCTTCATTTACGACTTCGAAATAACTCATTTCCCCTCTGCTGCACCTGTACCTGCTGTCCACCGCGTCCACTTCTATATCAAAAGGTTTAACCCCCAACTTATCTGCGGCGACCTTTCTGAAAGTATCGCACACCTGCCTGGCCGCATCGAGCACCGCCCTGCCGCCCACCATGGTAGACCTTGATGCCACTGTCGGGCCGGAGTCCGGGACCCTGGTAGTATCCGGCTGAAGCACCTCGACCGACTCGTAGGGGCACCCCAGTGTATCGGCGCATATGCGGTTAAATACCGTGTTGGAACCCTGCCCCATCTCCACGTTTCCTATCGCGACGATCACCGAACCGTCTTCCTTTACATAAACCTGTGCTCCCGCCTTGGCAAAATATTCCCCCTCGGCTCCCAATCCTACCCCGTAGAAAGTAGTGGATATCCCCATCCCTTTTTTTCTGATCCCCTTGTCTCTTCCAAAGTGCTGTTTAAAATTTATCTTCTCCGCCGCCTTTATAAGCGTCTCTTCCAGTCCGCATGATTCGCCTATGACCTGGCCCGTGGATGTCCTTGACCCGGTCTTGAGTATGTTCCTTTTCCTGAGTTCCACCGGGTCCATATCGAGTTTTTCCGCCAGTTCGTCCATAAGACATTCGTTCGCAAAATTGGCCTGCGTCTGCCCGAAACCTCTGAAAGCGCCGCACGGCACCGTGTTGGTAGCCATGGCATAGCTGTCGGCCTTTACATTCGGTATATCATACGGTCCCGAAATATGTACGACCCCTCTCCATGCTACGATAGGGGAAAGAGTGCAGAAAGCACCGCCGTTGACTATATACTCCGCCTCGCAGGCCGTTATCTTCCCTTCTTTCGTAGCCCCGTATTTTACTCTGGTCCTGGCAGGATGCCGCTTGGACATCGATATGAAGTCCTCTTCCCTGTCGTATATTATCCTTACGGGTCTTTGTGTCCTCAGCGCCAGGAGCGCCGCGTGAGAAGCCAGTATCGAAGGAACATCCTCTTTTCCGCCGAAACCTCCCCCCGTGACCGTCTGCACCACTTTAATACCGGAATACCTTATCCCGGTCACCTTGACAAGGGCGTTCTGCACGTAAAAAGGGCATTGCATCGAACCGTATACAGAGATCCCTCCCCCGGACTCCGGGACGGCCACGACACCCTGATTCTCCAGGTAGCAGTGCACCTGGTGTTTATTATTGAACACTCCCTCGACGATTACATCGGCCTCCCTGAAACCCTTATCCACATCACCCTTCCTTATCCTGAAATACGAGTGCACGTTGTCCTCTCCTCCCACGTGGACTGCATCGGGTTTCATGGCCTGGACCGCGTCAAAAACCGCCGGATACTCTTCGTATTCGAACTCGGCAGACCGCGCGGCCGATCTTGCCTCCTCGACGGTTTCCGCGGCGACCAGCGCCACAGCCTGCCCGTGGAATTTAACTTCGTCCGGGGCCAGGCACGGATAATCCTGCTTAACGAAAGGAACGATGTTCTCCCCCGGTATGTCATTCGCGGTTACTACAGCTCTGACTCCGGGCATATTTCTTATTTTCTCGAGATTGACGATGGATGCTATCCTGCCGTGCGGGATCGGGCTTCTTATCGTCGCGCCGTGGAGCATGTTCGCAAATTCGACATCTTCTATGAACCGGGCCTTTCCGGATACTTTTATTCGTGCGTCCACCCTTATGTCGGAATCCCGTTTGACTCTTTTTGTTTCTTTCACGACACTATCAGTTTTCCCTGAGCTGTTTCAACTCTTCGCCGGTGCGCTCTCTCATGGACAGAGCTCCCGAAAAACATTTTTTGGTGCATATCGAGCACCCGATACACTTGGAAGGGTCCGTTTCGGGATACCCTTCTTCGTCGAGCTCTATAGCCTGGTACGGGCACCTCGTGCAGTTTCCGCACTTCAGGCAAAGATCCTTGTCCGCAGAAGATATTTTTTTCGTCGGGTCCAGCTCCATGAAATCAGTCACAGGATCGGGCTGCGCGATGCCCGTGAGCTCCGCAACGGACTTTATTCCCCTTCTTTCCATTAGATGGCTGATGCCGGACGTCAGCTCGGAGAATATCCCGTAGCCGTATTTCATGACTATCGTGCAGAACTGTACGGTCGAGGCGCCAAGTGCCAGAAAATTAGCCGCCTGCAGGTAGTTCATGGGGCCGCCGTTTCCGGAAACGTACACTCCCATCGGAACGGCCCGGGAAAGAGTCAGATAGCTGATGGGCGCGACACCGTCCCCGCTCATGCCCAGAAGGACCCCGTTCTCCCATTTCTTCCCGCCCCTGTCCTGGAAATCCATGACCGGGAAAGTGTTGGCCAGAGTGATCCCCGCCTTACTGCCGGGATACCTGTCGAGCACTTCCTTTATCGCTTTTATTATCGGCACTATGGACGTGACCGCCGCCGTCAGCTTGAAAAGCTTGGGAATATCCGGTTTGCCCGCTTCCATTATCCAGGATACTATTTTGGCCGTCAGCGCCGCGTTCTGCGATACTATGTCCCCCTCGGTACCATCGCCTCCCTGCGGACAGGAGAGGCTGTATTCGATCCCCATGACTCCGGCTTTTTCCAGTTTCTTCGTATTCGACTGCCAGCCCTTCATGTCCTGGCTGTCGTTGCCGGTTACGGGTCCTCCGGTAGATGCCATAGTCAGCCTGTCTGGATACTCCTTCATAAGGCGCCCGATCTCACCGCAGACCCTGTCAAGACTGTGTCCCGATACGTTATCGCAATTGCCGTACGTGATTTCATCGAAGACATGCATGTACTCCCCGGGGATATGGATATCCACGTTGTCGAAGGCCGTCTTCATTATACCCCCCGACCAACCCGCCTCGTAAGCCTTTTTCATCTGATCATATCCGTCAGACGGAGGAGCCGCCGAGAGCAGGAATGGCGTGGATATTTTCCTCCCGAAGAAATCGCACTCCAGGGATACAGGAAGAGGCCTGTATCCTTCAAGCGCTGCCGTGCTCTTGGTCCTCTTGTCGAACCCGGGCATATCCTGTCCGGTAATATAACTGTCCGCTTCAAGCGCCGCGTTCTTCCCGGACGCTACTGCCTCGACAACTGTCGAAGGTCCGCTCAGGCAGTCCCCCGCATAGAACACGCCTTCTATATCCTTCTTCGCCGACTTAGGCCTGCTCCCTATCGCTATTATTATATCGGTTATGTCGTTCCTCTTCTGCCCAGACCCCTGTATATCCTCAACGGCATCCAGCCTGAATTTATCTGATTTCAGTGCGACTTTTACCGTTTCTATCCCCGTTATCCTGCCGTCTTTACAGGTTATGGCAGCCAGCCTGGTTCTCCCCTGCGTCTCTATGCCGTACTCGATTATCTCCGCTCTCTCTCTTTCCGTAAGAGGCATCTCCCCGAACTTCTCCAGCGAGATCATCTCGACGTTTTCGACCCCTTTTCTCCTTGCAGTAACCGCGCAGTCGAGGGCTGTGGCGCCTCCTCCTATAACGGCTGTCTTACCGCGGAACCTGTACCTGTCGGGTGAACTCAGGAAATCTATCGCTGTCAGCGCTTTATCCTCGTTGTCTATATTGAGCCTGATAGGCTCCCATAAGCCCGTAGCAGCGATAACGGCGTCGTAATCCTTCCTTATAACGGCTATATCGCCGACTTCGGCAGCGGATTTCAGCGTGATCCTTCCCAGCGACATGATGAATTCGATATCTTCGGCAAGCATATCCCGGCTCAGCCTGTGCGAAGGGATGAGGCCGCACATGCCCCCGGCCTTTTTACTGGCTTCGTATATATCCACCCTGTATCCTTTTCTTCCCAGTAACGCCGCGGCGCCGAGCCCGGCCGGTCCGGCACCTACAACCGCTACCTTCCTGCCGTTGGTTCCCGCCTCATCGAAATCCGGTATTCCCCCGAGCTCCCTGGCCCTTCGTATGATCTCGGCCTGCAGATCGGGTATGCTGATCGCCCCGTCGAAAAGCCTGTGCGAACATTCGGCCATGCAGTGCCTGTCCGGGCAGACACTCCCGCATACGCCTCCCAGAGGATTGTTCTTCATGATTATCGAAGCCGCCCTCATTATATCTGCGGGAGAGCCTCCCCTGGCGGCCATTATGAAATCCGCCGGAGAACAATCGGCGGGACATGCCGTCTTGCACGGTTTTTCTTCGCAATATTCGCACCTGGCGAGTTCGGCCTTGAACTGCATATCGGACATGTGCCGTCCGTCTGTATTTTTTTTATCCATTGTTCTTGTCCTTTCCCAGTCTAGGAAGTCTATCGTGTTTTTCGGCGCCGGGCCGGCAGTCATTTTATTCTATCAATATCATGCGGAAAATTCAATATTCCGCAGGTTCCTGATACCCATTGCCATGGGGATAAGATTTGCGGCTATATTGATAACGACAAGCAGGAAGACTATCACTATTACGGCCGGGACATGTACATCTATCCCCCTCATCCTGCTGAAAAAATACATCCTCACCCAGACCGCCTCCAGCGATATCGTTATCCCGAAATACAGGATGCAGTACACCATATACAGTATCCCGCCCCAGGACGTTTCTATCTCTGCGGGACTCGCCATATCGAATTTCGGGTAAAGAGCTCCCATACCCATGCCGATGGACGTAACGGTTATGCCCGAAACGATCACGGTGACGACGCAAAGAGCATTGAGCATGCCCGGGGGCCGGAGGATGATGTTCGAAAATATTACCAGGAGTACCGCGATCGCTTCTATCAGTATAAGATTGTGCACGTATTTATATCTTACGAGTTTCTTTATATCGAACGGCGACGACAAGAGAAGCCAGATATACCTGCCTTCCAGGCTGATCGCGCTGAAAGTGAACCTCAGTCCTACGGCAGATATAACGAATCCGATCATCCCTATATTGAGAAAAGCCACCAGGTAATGCAGGTATGGTATATCCAGCGGCATCTTGTATATATTGAATATATAGATGACTATAAGCGCGATTATGAGTATCATCTGGGTCCATTGCCTGCTGTCGCGGAAAAATGCCCTCACGTCTTTTGCGAGCACAGGATTATCCGGAAATTTCTCGGAATAATATCTTTTTTTCTCTTCGCTCTGCACTTTTTCCCACGTAGGGTAGAACATCCGCCGGGACACAAAAACATAGACAAGCATACCGCCCGCGGACATTAATACGAGAACTGTCAACGGCCACAGCCACCCGTTCCTGCCGTTAATAAACTCGACGAAGATGCTGCTCACCCAGTAAGACGGCAGATACGCCGCCTTCGGCAATTCGAATATCTCCAGATAACTTGCCGCCAGCGCGCCCCTTCCCGGCCGCAGTATCTCTTCTATGTTCATGAGCCTGAAGACTACGTAAAGGGATACACCGATAAGTACGAGGCCGAGTATGAGCATGTCCCTCATCTTGTGCGCGGGAAAAGCCCTTACCGCCGCATTTACGAAAACCATGCTGATCTCGCTTATTATCAGAAAGTAAAGTATCACCCCGGCAGTCATCACCAGGTACGAGCCGGCCGGCAGCCTGAAGACAGCCATTATGGCCATAAACAGAGGCACTATCACAAGAAGGCTCATCCACGAAGCATAATAAACGGTCTTGACCAGCTTGCCTATCATGATTCCCGATATATCGAAAGGGGAAGCAACCAGGAAACTGTTATCGTCCGAGAAGAAAAGAACGGATATGGCGGTTACGACATTCGAATAGACAAGCATGGTGAGCATGGCCAGGAACACCGTGCCCACAAGCCTTCCCACGAGTGCCATCCCTACTATAGGAGTACCCCTGATATACAAGAGTATCCTGTAGAAACCGACAAAGAAGAGCATGAAGAAGAAAAGCATGAAACCCAGTGATACGATCAGGATGACCTTCCTCCCCAGGAGGTCCCTTATTTCATGTACGAGTTCTTTGCCCCATATCTGAAGATAGACTGCAAGTGACGACAGGGTCTCATTCATCTTTTGTGATAGTCAGATATATGTCTTCAAGGCTTTCCAGACCGGCACCCGCTGTTTCCTTAAGCTGGTCCATCGTTCCCTGCGCTATAAGCCTTCCCCTGTCTATTATTGCTATTTTCCCGCACAGTTCCTGGGCGTCGTTAAGGGTATGGGTCGACAGGAATATCGTCTTATTATTGTCCGCGAGCTTCCGGAACATGTCTTTGACCATCCTGGCAGCCTGCGGATCCAGCCCCACCATGGGCTCGTCAAGGATTATTATATCCGGGTCTCTCATCATCACCGATGCGAGAAGAAGCCGCTGTCTCAGGCCGTGCGAGTAGGATTCGGTAAGATCATGGGCTATCTCCCTTATATTAAACACCCGCAGCTGTCTGTCGATTTCCATGTCGATGCCCGGCCTGTCAATCCTGTATATCTTCGACACAAACTTCATGAACTCCCATCCGGTGAGTTTCTTGTAAAGATACGGCACGTCAGGAAGAAGAGCGAACTTCCTCTTGGCGCCCACGGGGTTCTCCATTATGTCTATGCCTTTTATTAATACTTTTCCGGATGTAGGCTTCAAAAGACCCGTCAGGAGCTTTATTGTAGTCGTCTTTCCCGCGCCGTTGGGGCCCAGGAGGCCGAATATCTCCCCTTCACTGATTTCGAGATTGAGGTCTGCCAGCGCAACGGTATCCCTGCCGAATCTCTTCGTGAGGTTTTCTGTTCTTATCGCGGCGGCGCCTGTCATCTGTTCTCCGTCCACCAAACGGGATCTACGGGGATACCGTGGACATATATCCCCCAGTGAAGATGCGAAGCGGTCGACAGTCCGGTATTACCCACGGTCCCGATCCTGTCACCTTTTTTCAGTACTTGCCCCTCGGTTACGCTAATCTCCTCCATATGCATATATATGCTCGTTATGCCCAGGCCGTGATCAAGTACCACGGTCTTGCCGTGAAATATGAAATCCCCGTTCACAAGGATGGTTCTCCCGGATTCGGGAGCTTTTATTTCCGTTCCGCTCTTTGCCGAGATATCGATCCCCTTATGCCGCCACAGTACGACGCTGCCGCTCTTCCTGACAGCCCCGAAAGCGCTGCTGATCCTGCCCTGGACAGGCATGCTGAAGCTGGAAGTCCACATTCCGCAGGGAGTCTCGTTTGCTACGGCGCCGCCGATCGTCTCTCTTTCACCGCTGTTATCCTGGGCCATGATGCTTTTCTTATCAGGTGTGAACACGAGGTTTTCCGCGGGAAATTCTTTCATGGCTATATCGACTACTATATTAGATATGGATACCGTCTTTTTTTTCTTTTTTTCTGTTATCTTCAGATAATAATTTCCGGGAGCCGCATCGGCGGGTATGCCTATATAGCATCGGCAGGACCCGTCTGCCTGCAGAACGGCATAGTCTTTTCCCATGAATTCCGCGCGGTAATCCAATTTCGCGTTAAAATCCCCGAGCTCTACCTTCAGAGTATCGCCCTGCGAGCAGGATATCACGCCCAGATCTACGGAAAAAGCCGGAAGTAATACTGCCGTCCACAGCAGTATTACTGGTAATAATAAGAAGGTTCTCTTTGAAGAAATCTTCCTCTTCCTTTCGCGGCCAGGACACGGGAGCCGTCATAGACCACTTCTCCCCTGGAAATTGTCCACAATATCCCGGCGCTTATCCTGGTATTCTCATACGGAGACCAGTCGCAGGCCGAATACAGGTCTCTCGTCCTTATCTTTTTCCTGGAATCCGGATCGAATACCACTATGTCGGCGTCCGAACCTTCTTTCAAAGTACCCTTCCGCGGATAAAGACCGAAGATCTTTGCCGGGTTAAGCGACATAATGCGGTAGATCTGCATAAGGTCTATATGCCTTTTCAGAACGCCTTCGGTGAATATGAGGGAGAAACTGTTTTCCATCGCGGGCAGGCCCATAGGGGTCTTGATAAAATTCTCTCCGCCGGATCTCTTCCGGTCGGCGGCGAACGGACAATGGTCCGAACCTACGGCATCGACAGTCTCTTCCATGATTCCCCGCCACAGCTCGCACCTGTCCCTTTCCTTCCTGAGCGGAGGACAACACATGAACAGATACCCCCTGGGGCCTTTGAGGAAATCTTCGGTAAGGAGCAGATACTGAGGACATGTCTCGACAAAAATATCGCTGCCCTCTCTTTTAAGGCGGCTGAGCTCCGAGACAGCCCCCGCTGAACTCACGTGGCATACGTACAGGGGTGCCCCGGCTTCGGCTGCGAAAATACCGGCTCTTGAGACAGCTTCTTTTTCGGTAAAGGCAGGGCGCGATCCGGGATAATCTTTTATCGAAGTCCTGCCGGCCTCTTCCATCATCCTGGTAAAATGGCCGGTGAGTTCGCCGTTCTCCGCGTGGACCATCACCAGCCCCTTTATTTCACCCGAGATTTTCAGCGCCTCATAAAGGCCCGCGTCTCCTATGCCCCATCCTTCCGTAGCAGGCATGAAGACCTTGAAACTCGTGACGCCCATATCCATTGCATCTTTCATCTGTGCTGCCCTTTCACTTCCCCACCCGACTATCTGGGCATGAAAAGAATAGTCTATTACGGACTGGGCGGATGCTGATTCATTTTTTTCGAGTATTCTATCCTTCAATTTCTGCTCGCGCGCCGGTATCGCGAAATCTATAAATGCGGTAATACCCGACGCCGCGGCAGCGCAGGATCCGGAATAGAAATCATCGGCCGACAGGGAATTATAGGCACTCAGCTCGAAATGCACATGCGGGTCTACTATCCCGGGCATGACTATTTTGCCCGTTGCATCTATCAGGAGCGTCCCCGGGACATCTTCGCGGGCCGGCCCGATCCCGGCTATTTTTTCTCCCTCGATCAGGACATCGGAATTTACCAGGCCTTCCTCTGTTACCGCCCGGCCGCCTTTGATCAGTATCCTGTTCAAAGAAAGCACCTATACCGGGATCATCCCGCACGGGAAATCTGCCGCTCTCGGGAACCCGGCGGACCGCAATACCGGGGATATCACGGGTAAAGACCCCTGAGTTTTGCCGCCTTGGCGACACGGCCGACAGCCAGCATGTAGGCGGCCATCCGCATGTCGACTTTTTCCGAGCGGGAGATATCCGACACGTCTTTAAAAGCCGTTTTCATAATATCGATGAGACTTGCGTCTATGTCCTTCTCTTTCCAGAAATTCGACTGAAGGTCCTGGACCCATTCGAAATAAGAGACTGTGACGCCGCCCGCGTTCGCCAGTATATCCGGTATTACGGTCACTCCTCTTTTCTCCAGGATGTTACTGGCGTTCGGCGTGGTCGGGCCGTTTGCAGCTTCCACTATCACCGAGGCTTTGATCATTTCCGCGTTACGGCTTGTTATCTGGCTTTCAAGCGCCGCCGGGATAAGCACATCGACTTCGGATCCGATGAGACGCCTGTTTGCTTCTTCCGGATTCTTTTCGAACTCGCTCTCCGGATACCCTTCCAGAGAAGGGATCTTCTTGCCGGACGTGTATTCTATGAGCTTCGGCACATCTATGCCTTTCGGGTCGAATACTCCCCCCGAAATATCAGTGATCCCCGTTATCCTGCATCCTTTATCGTACAGGAATCTTGCCGTCCAGCTCCCGACATTGCCAAACCCCTGAATTGCCGCTGTTGCGCCGCTGACAGAGATCCCCTTCTGGCTGAGTATATCCTCGGTTACGGCGGCGACCCCTTTCCCCGTCGCATGGAGCCTTCCCTTGGAACCTCCAATATCAAGAGGCTTCCCCGTAACCACCCCCGGGACGGAATACCCTTTATTCATGGAATAAGTATCCATCATCCAGCTCATGATCTTCGGATTAGTGTTTACATCCGGAGCGGGTATGTCTTTCTCAGGCCCGATTATTATACCGATCTCGGATGTGTATCTTCTTGTCAGCCGCTCCAGCTCCCTCTCCGTCATCGCCGCGGGATCGCATACGACCCCTCCCTTGGCCCCCCCGAACGGGATATTAACTACAGCGCATTTCCATGTCATCCACATGGCCAGGGCCTTGACCTCGTCCAGAGTGACATCGGGATGATATCTTACTCCCCCTTTGGCAGGTCCCCTTTCCAGGGAATGCTGAACCCTGTAGCCTTCGAACACACGCACGGTGCCGTCATCCATATATATGGGAATGGATACGATCAGGGTTCTTTTCGGATACTTCAGCTTTTCGTGAAGATTCTTATCAAGATCGATCTTTTTTGCCGCTTCATCGAGCTGTTCGAGCGCTATCTTGTATGGATTAAGATCTTCCGTTTTCCTCATATACTCCCATATTCCTGAATTTATTGTACCGTTTCTCGAAAAGCTTTTCCTTTCCCGTCCTTTTGAGTATCCCCAGGTTGTAGCCTATCCTTTTTTTAAGTACACCGAACGTCTTCTCGTAATCCCAGTGAGCCCCTCCCACAGGTTCGCTGACGATCTCGTCAACGATACCGAATTTCTTGAGATCGGCCGCGGTAACCCTCATGGTATCGGCGGCCTGTTCCGCCTTGGAAGAATCCCTCCACAGGATGGCACTGCAGGCTTCCGGCGTGCACACGAAGTATACGGCGTTCTCCAGCATCAGGATCTTGTCTCCTATCCCGATGCCAAGAGCGCCGCCGGAACCGCCCTCTCCTATTATGATGACGATCATCTGCGTCCGGAGGTTTATCATCTCTTTCAAGTTGGTCGCGATCGCTTCCGACTGGCCTCTTTCCTCGGCTTTGACCCCGGGATACGCGCCCGGAGTATCTATGAACGTTATCACGGGGAACCCGAATTTTTCAGCAAGCTTCATGAGCCTCAGGCCTTTCCTGTATCCCTCGGGATGAGGCATCCCGAAGTTCCTCTCGATGTTCTCCTGGGCTGTTCTGCCCTTCTGGTGACCGATTACCATCACCGTCTCTCCCTTGAAAGAAGCCAATCCCCCGATTATTGCTTTGTCGTCGCCGAATTTCCTGTCACCGTGAAGCTCCACGAAATCATCGAATATCCCTTCTATGTAATCCATCGTATGGGGCCTCATGGGATGCCGGGCAAGCTGGACTTTCTGATAGGACGTCAGTCTGGAAAAAATATCGTCTATTATGCTGTTCCGCTTCCTGTTCAGTTCCTCCAGTTCAGGGGAAGAAGGATCTTTCCTGATAACAGCGTTTATCTTTTCGTTTATCTCTACGATGGGTTTCTCAAAATCAGGAAAAGCTCTTTTGCTCTTTACACCCGGCATCGCCTTAGAACTCTCCCCTGTAAGTCACCCTCACTATCCGCTCTGTCGTATAAGAACCGCCTATATTGAGTACCGCAAAATCGAAATGCAGGCTCGGGTTGAGCATGTACTTGGCGCCGCCGTTGAACCGCGGCTTGTTGCCGCTGGAGATCTCCTTGAGTTCTGCAAGCAGCATGAACTCGGGCCCGAGGGTATAGTCAAGATTCACGAAACCCTGGATCTTCTCTTCCGCATCATCTATGAGGGAGTAATTGGCATTCAGACCGGAACCCAGGTTCAGACCCGACAGGAGTCCTTTTTTTGTTGCCACGAAAAAGAACCCTAAAGGCGGTATCGGGTACTGGTCCGTCTCGTCGTTATACACTCCCAATCCCTGTTCGTCAAAGCCCATACTCAGCGCCGGCCAGGTATAATCGCCGGTATACAGGGGAAACTTTATATACAGGTAAGGCCTGTGGGCATTAATATCCCCGGTCCCCACGACATTCTCTGCGTCGAAGCTGAGCCCTAATGTGAGGTTGTTCATTATTATCCCGTAATAAAGCCTGGTCATTATCGAGCCCTGGTCATACAGCCTCATGGAAAATGCGTAGGACCCCAGTTCGACCGAAGCGGCCGTGGGAGTATCTATCACGTCCACGATCTCTTCCTGCGCCCGGACGCGGACCGAGGCCAGGGATACCATGAAAATTATTCCTGCAAATATCCTTATTTTTTTTCTCATGAATATTTCCTTTATTTATTTATCTTTTTTCTAATATTCTTTGCCCTGAGCCTCTCTCCGCCCCTGAACCCTTCTCCCAGAAGAGGTCTCAGATAATCCAGGAAAGCCGCTGTCACGTTATTCCCTGCTTCATTTATGAACTCGTCAGGCATCTTTCTTGTCTTGCCCGCAACCGCAGCCAGCTCGGCCAGACCGTACTCCACGGCATAGTCGCCTATCCTGTTTATAGTGACCGAGCCGTCCCTGTCCTCAAGAACTCCGTACTGTACCGCTTTCTGCCCGACTTCCCAGGCTTCCACCTGGTCTACCCGGCTCGCGCATGCCCTGAACGACCTCTGAAGGTAGCCGAACGTATCGGCCCTGACCCGGGTTATATCGCTGTTATGCTTTATATGGTCCTTAAGAGAATCGGCGAGCGAGCCCGAGCCGGACAGCTGCACATTGCCGTGAGCGTCCTTTTCTACGACATCCGCCAGCTTGGCCGCTATGGAAACCCCGTCTTTGTCCTGTATCCCCTCGGAGACCGCTATGATACACCTGTTATATTTCCCATAGATTTCTTTTACGTCGGACAGGAACCTGTCCGGGGAAAAAGGCCTCTCTGGCATGTATATCAGATGAGGGCCGTCATCGTAGTATTTCCTGGCCAGAGCGCTCGCAGCCGTGAGGAATCCCGCATGCCTTCCCATTATCACGGCGATATAGACACCGGGAAGAGACCTGTTATCCTGATCCAGCCCGACGAAAGCCTCGGCGACGAACCTGGCGGCCGACGGATAACCCGGGGTATGATCGTTCAGCACCAGGTCGTTGTCAACTGTCTTGGGGATATGCACGGTCCTTATATCGTAATTCTCGCCAAGCGCGAATTCCTTGACTATGCGCAATGTGTCCGACGAATCATTGCCGCCGATGTAGAAGAAATACCTGATATCGTGCGCCTTCAGGACTTCGAATATCCTGCCGCAGTATTTCTTGTCGGGTTTGTCCCTCGTAGAAAGCAGTGCCGATGCGGGAGTGGCCGCCACCTGGAGCAGGTTATTATCAGTCTCGCACGAAAGGTCAACTATATTTTCATTTACTATGCCGTTCACCCCGTTTACGGCACCGTATATATTCTTTACCTGCCGGTATTTCCTGGCCTCAATCACGGCGCCCGCCAGAGACTGGTTTATCACGGCCGTAGGGCCGCCGCCCTGAGCGATCAATAGATTTCCCTCTATTTTTTTCATAATATATCCTTTCCTCTCTATTCTTTCATCTGCCGGGCGAATTTATACGGCCCGGGGTCATTCAGGCTATCTGCTTTACCTTGCCTATAAGGGTTATGGATTCCTCTCCTATCTCGTGCCCGAGCTCTCTGAGCAGGGACTCGCTCACTCTTGTCCTTGTATTTGTGGAGATCCTGACCGTATCGAACTTATTGGTCTTCACTTCGAATTCCACGTCAATGTTTCCCGGGTACTTTTCTATTATCTTCTTGATCCGCCTCAGTTCCTCGGCGTCCGTACCGACAGTATTCAGTCTTAAAATTATCTTCCCGACAAGCTTGCTCTTCGCTTCGTCAAACGGTATTATACTGTCAACGACACACTGAAGCCTTCCCTTTCTCATCTCCAGGCTGCCTTTAAGGACGATAAGGGCATCCTCCCTGATCTTGTCTTCGGCGTCCGCTGTATAAGCTGACGGAAATATCACTGCTTCCATTATATCAGAAAGATCTTCCAACATAAACACCGCCATCTTCTCTCCGCTGCGGGTGCGTATGTTCTTGTGGTGTTTCACCAGTCCGCCCAGCACGACCTGGCTTCCCGGAGCGGATTTTTCCCGGATATCTTTCAGGTTTCCGCTTGTTAAATTTACTATATCTTCGGCGTATTTTGCAAGGGGATGTCCCGAGAAATAAAAGCCCAGGACTTCCTTCTCGTTGGACAGGAGTTCGTTCTCATGCCACTCCTTGAGGTCCGTTATCTCCACTTCCGGAACGTCATCTCCGTCTATGAGCTTGAAAAAAGAGGTCTGCCCCAGCTTAATGTCTTTCTGCTGTGACGCCGCCTGGGACATGGCAGTGTCTATTGCCTGGAATAGGGGCCTGCGCCCGCGTCCGAAAGCATCGAAAGCCCCGGCTTTTACCAGGCTCTCTATTACCCTTTTATTTACTTTCTGCAGGATCACTTTAGTGCAGAAATCGTAGAACGATTTAAATCCCCCTTCCTTGTCGCGGGCATATATAATATTTTCTATAGCCGATTCCCCGACATTCTTTATGGCTTTCAGTCCGTATCTTATAACGCTCTCTTTTTCTATAGTGAAATTTATATCCGATTTCAACACGCTGGGCGGCTCGATCTTTATTCCCATGCGCCGGCATTCTTCTATGTATACGGTAACCTTGTCGGTATTCTCTATTTCGCACGTGAGCAGGGCGCACATATATTCCGTAGGGTAATGGGCCTTGAGGTACGCCGTCTGGTATGCCAGTGTGGCATAGGCCGCCGAGTGGCTCTTGTTGAACCCGTAGGCCCCGAACTTGGAGAGCGTATCGAAAATATTCTCCGCGTCGTTCTGCGAGAGCTCGTTCCTGCCGGCCCCGTCGATAAAGTCTTTTTTGAGCTTCTGCAGAACTTCGGGTATCTTCTTGGACATGGCTTTGCGCATGTCATCTGCCTGGGACGGGCTGAACCCGGCGAGTTTACGCGCCACCTGCATCACCTGCTCCTGGTAAAGGATGACTCCGTAGGTCTCCCTGAGCTCTTCTTCCAGCGATGGATGGGGATAGCTTATACCCTTGGCTCCTTTTTTCCTTTCTATGTATTCGTCGGTCATGCCGCTGCGCATGACTCCGGGGCGGTACAGGGCGACGAGCGCTATTATGTCTTCGAACGCCGTAATCCGCATCTTTCTCAGCAGGTCCTGGAACCCGGTGCTCTCCACCTGGAATACTCCCAGGGATTCCGCGTTCGAGAGCAGCTCGAAGGTCTTCTCGTCGTTCAGATCGATCTTATCGATACAGAGATCCTCCCCTTTATGCTCTTTTATGTTCTCCAATGCCTTTTTTATAATAGTAAGTGTCCTCAGCCCCAGAAAATCCATTTTCAGCAGGCCCAGCTCAACGAGGTCGTCGCCTTCGTACTGTGTCACCGTCCTGTTATCGCTGGATATTCCCCTCGGCACGAAATTGGAGAGCTTATCCTTCGCTATGACGACCCCGGCCGCATGAACGCCGGGCTGTCTCTTAGAGCCTTCTATGCTGCGCGCAATGTCTATCAGCTGTCTTATGGACTCGTCTCCGTTATAGATTTTCCTGAGATCATCGGATTCCTCAAGCGCCCTGTAAATGGTGATATTCGGGTCATTCGGTATTTTCTTGGCGATATTGTCCACTGTGGGGATAGGGACGCCCAGGACCCGGCCCACATCCCTTATGGCCGCGCGGGCTTTCAAAGTGGAAAACGTGCCGATCTGGCCTACTTTGTCCTTCCCGTATTTCTCCTGTACGTATTCAATTACCTTGTCCCTGCCGTCATCGGCAAAGTCTATATCCAGGTCCGGGAGGGTCTTCCTTGCCGGGTTCAGGAACCTTTCAAACAGCAGGCCGTACTTGAGAGGGTCCAGATTGGTTATGCCCAGCAAATATGAAACGATGCTTCCCGCGCCGCTGCCCCTTCCCGGCCCCACCGAGACGTCTTCCCTTTTTGCGTAATTGACGAAATCCCAGCATATGAGGAAATATCCCGCGAATCCCAGGTCCTCTATTATTTCCAGCTCCATATCCAGCCTGTCCTTTATGGGTCCGCTGGCCCTGCCGTACCTCTGCTTGATGCCGGTCAGGCACAGTTTCCTGAGGTAATCCTGTTTGCTCATATTGCCGGGCACCTGGTATTCGGGAAGGTAAGTTTTACCGAAATCCAGCCTCAGGTTGCATTTCTGTGCTATTTCCAGAGTGCTGGCCAGTGCTTCCGGGTAGTTCCCGAAAAGTGCCGACATCTCCGCCGGAGATTTAAGATAGTATTCCTGGGTGGAAAATTTCATATGATTCGGATCGTCTATAGTCTTGCCCGTCCCTATGCACATGAGTATCTCCTGGGCATCAGCGTCTTTCTTTTCTATATAATGGCAATCGTTTGTTGCCACGCACTTAATGTTTTCGCGCCCGAACAGCCTGTACAGTTCTTCGTTTACTTTCTTCTGTTCCGGTATGCCGGAATCCATCATCTCGACATAGAAATCCTCTTTGCCGAATATGCTGCAGAACTCCGCCGCCGTATCATATGCCCTGTCCGGCAGGCCATCCAGGATCTGCCTGGCCACTTTTCCCTGGAGACATCCCGAAAGAGCTATTATTCCCCGCGAATACTTTCTCAATACTTCCATATCGATGCGTGGCCTGTGATAAAAACCCTCGCTATAGGCTATCTCGTTCAGCCTCATAAGATTAGAATAGCCCTGAAGGTCTTTTGCCAGCAGAGTAAGGTGGAAATTCCTCTTGACCTCCTTGCTCTTTTCTTTCAGATTCGTAGGCGCGACATAGAATTCGCACCCTATTATCGGTTTTATGCCGTTCTGGATGCATGTTTTATAGAATTTGACCGTTCCGCACATGTTGCCGTGGTCGGTTATCGCGAGGGCCGGCATCCCCAGTTCGGAAGCCTTCTGGACAAGAGGCTCTATACGGCAGGCACCGTCTAAGAACGAGTAATCGGTATGTACATGCAGATGGACAAATCCGTTCTGTTTCATAGATTTTAATTTTAAGAAATTTTGAGATTAAGTCAAACTATGTTTATATGCTTGCTCAGCCGGTTTTCAGACGCTCTATGGCATAATAGAAGTTGTCTATCGAAAACGGCTTCAGCAGATAGGCATCCGCCGGCATACGCTCCCTGTCCCCGCCTTCTTTTTCTATCAGCACTATGATCTTATGGGCGCCCCCGGCCTTCTTTATACGGCCGATTATAAACTCTGCCCCTCGGCCTTCGAACGTTTCGTCTACTATGATTATATCGGGCCCGAAAGAAGCGAGTTTATTGCCGGCTTCAAAAGTGTCGGCCGCGAAATCGATATAATAATCCGCCAGGAGGCTGTCCTTTACTTTCCTGACGCTCTTAAGCACGTCTTCCCTGTCTCCTATCACGAGCACCTTTGCCCTTGCCGATTCCTCCAGTTCCCTTGGTATAGGAACCTGGTATTCCTTCATGAAATCCAGAAGATCGTTCAGTTTTATCCTTCTGTGCCCGCCTGCCGTCCTGTAAGCCGTCATCTTCCCTTTCTTTACCCAGTTTATAACAGTAGTCAGGTCCACTCCGCAGAGATTACCTACTTCTTTTGTTGTGAATACGCTTTTCATATTTTCCTGCCTTTCTTACGTATATATCCCGGGACAACCGTCCCGGACATCAGCCTGCGTTCTCTACCTCTTCAGGGTTTATCTTCATATTAATGCCTTTATTGCCGTTCGCCGGTTTTCACAGGTACCGGCGGTCCCTTCCCGAATTCCACGGTGAATGATATCTCGTGCGTGCCGTAAGTCTGTCTTATCCCGCCGAGCGGGTACGAGAACCCGTAGTCTATGCCGTACATATCCTTATGCCTGAAAGACATGCCTAATGACATGCTCCTGTATCTCCTGGACCCGACCGCGGCTCCGGACCTCAGGGCTATCGAATCGTCAAAGAACCATTTTTCGGCGCCTGCGGCCACACCGATATCGCTGCCGCGGCTCTCCACATCGGAAAGTATCTTCATTCTTCCGCTATCATATTCGAAACCGGCTTTAACCGCGGGCAGCAGCCGGTCTTCGTCATCGGGTGAAAGCGCCATATCCGGAGAAGTGATGTTCCTGAGCATCAGGGCTACGGCAGCGTTATCCGCAATACCGTACGTGCATCCCGCGTCAACGGTGTAATTGGTTACCGAATAGCCGTCTCTGAAAACCGGGTTGACATCGTCTAACACCTGCCCGGTATCGAGTCTTACGCTCTTCTGCGTATACGCGTTGCTCTCGTATCTCTTTTCAAGTATCTTTATATTCAATCCAAGCGAGATAGAAGATGATACCGTTCTGCCGGCGCTGAGATAGTAGATGCTCTCGGAATAATATTCCGCCAGGAAGAACCTGTCGTATCCGGCAGCTAGAGCGGTCTTCGGTCCCGCAGGCATCGAGATACCGATAAAACCTTTCCCAAGATTGGAATCATCGGTGAGCCCCCAGAACAGCCTGCTGTATGAAGACATGGCCTGAATATTATCTGACCCGGTCAGACCGGCCGGGTTATAATACATCGCCTCGGGACCGGACGCCCCCGCCGTATAAGCGTTAGCCAACCCGGCCGCCCGGGCACCGCAGCCCTTCTCTTCGAACTGCGCGCAGACGGGACCCGCCGTCGTCGCGGCTATTATGATTACAAGTATATGTGATAATAAGGCTTTAACGTTCTTCATCTTGCTATTACTATGGTCCCCGTCATGACCTTACTCTCGCTGCCCGAGACGGTTATCATATATATATACACACCGCCGGACACGTAGTTGTCGTCCGTGTCCCTTCCGTCCCACATGAGCGAGCCCGACACGCTGCTTGCGGTAAAACCTTCGGACATATCGCTTACGTAAGCGCCCCTGATATCGAATATCTCTCCTTCGATATCCGCGTTCTTCGGATTATCGTATTTGAACTCTATAAAATTCATGTACTCCGATTTCGGAGTGAATATCTTGTCGGGATGAATGGCCGTTATATCGAAGGTATCCGACCGCTCATCCGCCCGCAGGGAATACTCGCCCAGGGCCCTGGCATACACGGAGACAGTTTCCTCATCTTCGTCGACTTCTCCGCCGATTTTTATCCATTCGATACCGTTGAACCAGTACAGCGAAAGATCTTCCGCCTGCCCGTCTTCGGCGATATCTGACACAGGGGCCCCGCGCCAGGACGTTTTACCGTAGCTTATGCTGAGCCGGAACGGGCTTGCGAAATACACCGAGTCTTCGACTCTCCCGTTTTTCGAGTTGACAGCCCTGAAACGGTACCTCGCGATCTCTGCCGGTTCTTCCGCAGCCTTTTCCTTTATCTCGAGTACCAGGTCCGCCCTGTAATCGTTGGATTCGCTGTAGAGTATACCCGAATCCTCAAGGGGTATTTCCAGTTTCGCGCCGCCGCCCGTATCCTCTACTATGATCTTGGGTTCGGCGCTTGCTTCCAGTACCGTAGTGGAATCGCTCCTGTTACCGCTTAAATCTACGGCCTGCACCTTGTAGTATCTCACCTTCCTGTCGGCTTTTGCGGTTTCGTCCTCCCAGCTGTATTCTTTTTCATCCTTTGTCGTTGAATAAATCTCGGTCCAGTCGCCATCGTACCTGTTGCTCCTCATTACCCTGTAAAGCTTATGGTCCTTATACTCGGTACCGTCCTCGTTGAGCCTTACCTTCTTCCATATGAGGGTGACCTCTCCCGTTCTCTTCACCTTGCCCAGCCTGAACCCCGGAGGCTGATCGGGACGTATTTTATCAGGCTTTTCTTCTATATATACCCTGTCCTGAACGGAATTCCGGGACTTCAGGTCCATAGGAGAGACGGCGGCGAGCCTGTTATATGATCTGATACCGAAATAATAAGGCGTCTCCTTTTTCAGATTAACAACGGTAAACTGCTGTGCGGCCCCCGGGGCCGAGGGGACTATCGCGTTGCCGCAGGTTTTCGCCCTGTCCCACCACAAAGTGGTGTTGCCCGAAAGCCCGGCTACACTGAAAGTGGCGTATCTTATGAGATAGGAGCTCACGGCCGAGCCGTACCCGTCGTCGGGCGCAGCCCAGGTCAGAAGGGCTTGTACTTTCCCGGGTACTGCCGCCGCGTTCAGGTTGCCCACCGCTTCGGGGTTGATATCGTGGTCCGGCGACGCCGCTTCCGCCTGCGCCATGGCAGAAGCATATACATCTACATCCGAGAGGTTACCCCTTTCATCTTCGGATCTTACTGAAAAATAGTAAGTCGTTATCTGCGTAAGGCCGGTTATAGTATAGAGTTCTTCATCCCCCTGAGCGCCGGGATTGACGACAGGTGATTTCCCTGCAGCGTCTTCGGCCGCAAGCCACCAGGTAGAAGTCCCCTCCCCCAGCTCCTCCGCGCTGAAAGTAGCGTACCTCACGTAGTACTTAGACGCCGCGCCGTACGTGCCGTCATCCCCGGGGGCCGTCCAGAGGAGGCTCACCTGGTACGCCTTCGGGCCGCTCAGAGCCACAAGGTCAGTGACCGCGTTGGGAGCGATATCGTCAATGGAGGCTTTGGCGTAGGCCTGATCGAGCAGGAAAGTATTCATGTCTATGTCGCTGTCATTGCCGAACTCGTCCCGCGCCTTGATAGAAAAATAGTATGTGCTGCCGGGAGTCAACCCTCCGACGGTATACTCGGCAAAATCCCCCGACTCGTTGAGGAAAGTATAATCCTGCACACCGTCTGCCTTTTCCCATTCCCACCAGGCGGTGGTATCGTTAATGAAATACGCCAGACCGGTAGTAGACCATTTTATCCAGTAGCCCAGGACTTCCGCATCATCAGGATGGGTAATAGGCGCCGTCCACGAGAGCTTCACGCGCCCTTCGCTCCCGCCGGCCTGGTAATCGTCCGTGACCGCCGCAAGCCCGGTCACCCTCTCCGGCGGAGTGCTGCATGTCGGTCTTACGTAAAGATAAACATCGATCTCCCCGGCTTTCAAAGGCATAAAAGTACCCGCGCACACAATGAATAAAAGTGCGGCCGTATTTCTTATCAAGTTGTACAGGTACTTCTTCATTCCTAAAGTCTTATTCTTCCGCTTTCTCCTTCACGCTGAAATATATCCTCGAATAAAGCTCCAGCGGTATCTCCAGATCCTTTATCTTCGCGAGCACTATTATCCCGAAATCCCTTCCGTAATACTCTTCGTTCTCGGGAACCATGAGCTTCATCTTCACGTCTTCTATCATCCTCGCCTTGAGCTTTATCTTTTTACGGGCTATCTTCACCCTGAGGTCGCCGGGCGCGTATTCATAACCCGAAGCGATATTAAAGCGCTCCGGATGCCCGGATATCTCGAATTCCACACTGTAATCCTCGCGCCCCCTGTTCACCATCTGTATGACCCCGAGTTCCTCGCCATCGAGCTCATGATATTCGCCTGCCGTTATCTCGCCCACATTCAGGCTCAGCGGCATCATGTCTATCTTGAGCGAATCCATCACCTTTGCCCGGTATTCGTTCATGACCTCCTCCGGCGTGGCGCCTGTCGAGAACCTCAGCCGGGTGGCGAGCGAAAACCCGATCGATACACCCGGCATGTACGGCGAATCCGCGGCCTGGGTCACGATCATCGCCTGGTAGTGCCTGTTCTCGTACTCGCTGGCCGGCGGTATGGATATTATTATGTCGCAGTCGGTGGCTTCTCCTGGTTTCAGTTCAAAATTCGAGGGTACCACTTTTATCCAGCTGGCGTCGGGGATCGCCTCGTAACCAGGTTTGAGATGCCTCTTGGCGGGCACCTGCGCGATCACCTCGACCTGCGCGTCATCTTCCGTCTCGTTCTTCACTTCGTACGGGAGCCCCCTTTCCTTCTTGATGCTGTAGACCATCCCGGGCTGCATGCCCGAGAGTATGACGTCGCTGAACACCGTGGAGAGGCTGCTTATCTTATCTCCCGCATACAGGCAGGATACCGTACAGAATAAAAGTACGGAAAAAAATATCCTATTCCTTATCATCTTCCTCCTTCTGTCCGTCTCCGGACAAACAATCGCAAACGCCTGTAAACGGTTACATGCAGACTGCATTTAACGCGTCCTACGGCTTTGCATGCCGGCCTTACGGCCGGCCGTCATCAAATAATTACGCCAGTCTTTCTATTGCTTCCCCTTTTTCCCCCTTCTTGCCACGTTACGGCATCGTCGACTGGAACCTGACGCCGATATGTTTCTCATTTGAAGTCGAGACGGTGTTCGGCATATCGAGCCTGAACCAGGTGGTCGTCCCCTGTCCCGGCGTCAGCGTTATCTGCGTCCCTGCGCCGTTCTTCAGCGCGTTGAACGTGTTGAAGGTCGTCGAGAACGACGATACGGCAGTAGTGTAGCTGCCCGCCGTGCCGTAATCCCCCAGCGCGGGCTCCGTAGCGTTGGCATAGCACCACAGAACGCACTGGTCTACCGTGCCCGTCGATTCCGCCAGAGCCCACACGTCGTCACCTACGCCATCATCTCTAATAAACATCACCGTCTTGTCCATTTCCACGCTGACGGTCCCGGTGTTCGTGATCAATACCCCTGTAGCAGAACACGTAGAAGTATTTATCGCCTGGTCGCCGAACGCCACGTCCCCGCTTTTCGACAGAGTGGTCGTTATACCGGTCGGCGTCACGTAGAGATAGACGTCCTGCGTGCCCGCGAATGCCAGCGCTCCTGTCATAACGAGCAGGATGCCCCCCATCAACAAGATTCTTTTCATGATACAGATCCTCCTTCTGTTTTTACTCTCCATTGATCTTCCTCCTGCATTTGCATGCATCACATTACCTTCCTTTTTCCGTACGTATCCGTTCAGAGCATATACGCCTTCAAAAAAGCGTACTCATGCTCCATTTCCAAACCCGATACTCTCCCTGCATCATGCCTGAAGGCATGACAGAGAGGATCGCAAATCGGCAGCAGTATTTTCTTCTACTTCTGTTCTATTGCGCTACCGATTGAAATCTTACCCCGATATGCTGTTCGCCCGACTGCGAAACCGTAGTCGGCATATCGAGTCTGAACCAGGTCGTCGTTCCCTGACCCGGCGTGAGAGCTATCTGCGTACCGCTCGCGTTATTCAGCGTGTTATACGTGCCTTTCGTGGTTGAAAACGAAGAAACCGCCGTCGCGTAGCTGCCCGGCGTACCGTAGTCTCCCAGCGCGGGTTTCGTTCCGTTCGCGTAGCACCATACCACGCACTGGTCTACCGTGCCCGTCGACTCCGCCAGCGTCCAGCTCTCGGTGACTCCGCCCAGTCTTACAAAGAGCACCGTCTTGTCCATATTGACGTTGACATTGCCCGTATTCTCTATGACCACTCCCGTTTCACTGCATGTGGACGTAGCTATTGCCTGGTTGCCGAAAGCCACGTCACCGGTCTTCGAAAGTGTGGTCGTAAGACCGGTGGGCGTCACATAGATGTACACATCCTGCGTACCCGCCATCACTGACGAACCGGCTGCAAGTAAAACGATCACCGCAAACAATAAATTTCTCATACTCATAACTTTCCTCCTTTATTACCCGACTCCCCCACGCCCCCCCTCTTTTCTGTTTCTACCTCCTTATTTTTGCACCCTCCTGCCCGGCCCCATGGGACAATCTTTTTAAATATACTCTTCTTTTCAGCCACAGCGATGAGAATCCTGCTCCTTAGCCCTATCTTAAGCGCGCCCGGGGCGTCATGATTCTCCGCCAGCAGTACGGCCTGGTACTTTTTCCCGTATACCCTGCTGTCTCCATCAATTTTTATGTATATATCCGTTACTCCCCATTCTCCAGGCTCAAGCATAAAGCTGTCCCTCTCGAGCCTTATCCAGGATGTATCCCGGATCTCTTCGTAACCTTCGAGGAGTTCGTTATGAGACGGTTTTAATATCTTCATTTTTACGCTGGTTTTGTCTTTCCCGGAGTTCTTCACTTTATAAGGCCTGTCTTTTATCTGCTTTACGGAGTACTCCCTGCCCGGTTTTATCCCTTCCATGCTGCATTCCGTGAAAGGAGTAAGAAGTCCTGCGCTCTCAGCCGCCGCAGCGGCAAAAACCGATATAAGTATTAATGCTGCAGTCTTTCTCATCATTCCTTGGCTGAGTCTATCCTTATCGATATTTTTTCCTCGCCGCCCTTCGTTATGGACTCGGGCATATCCAGCCTGAACCAGAGGTTCCTTGTCTCGCCCTTGGGCACGCCGCTTCCCGCCTGCTTGGCCCCGCCGCCGTCATCGTCCGAGAACACGGTATCGGAACATGCTGCAGAAACAGTCCCGATAATATCGTTCGGGTAATCGAAATTCGCCGGCGCTGCCTGAGCCCCGTGGAATACGCCGTATAGGATGAACCTGTCATGCCCGACAGAAGTGTCCGTCGACCTCCACAGCGAAGAGGTACTGTCCGAAAGAGTTATCGTGTCTATAAGCATTGAATAATTCTGGGTTACGTTACCCGAATTGAGCACGTCGACTGAGGTCAGCGTGGTAGTAGACGAGTTTATGCTGATACCCCCGAAGTTGTACGAGTCCGTAGAGACGCTGATGCTTATGACCTCGGTGACCGTGACGGTAGAGCCGCTTGAAATCCCGGACCAGTTGCCGGGGGAATTGGCTCCCGCATCTTCATCCCTGGTCCAGACACGGAAATAGTACTGTTTTCCCCCGTGAAGGCCCGTAACGGAAAAGGAATGGGTATCCTGCGGCACTATGTCGGTCGAGAACTCCAGGCTGTATTTATCGTCGTAGTCCTCCCATGTGCCGACGTTAAAATCGGTACCTGAAACAGTGGACCACCTTATGCGGTACCTGCCGCCCGCGATCTGCCCTGAAGTCCCGTCGTCACCCGGTGCGGTCCACGAAAGGGTTACGCTCCCGTCGTCTTCGGCGGCGGAAGAAAGGTCGGTTATATCCCCCGGCCTTATCCTGCACCAGGCGGTTGCCCCGCCCGAGAGCCCGGACCAGTTGCCCGAGGCTTCTCCGTCGCGAGCCCATATCCTGAAATAGTAGAACGTCTCCTGCACAAGCTTCGTGACAGCTGATATGCTGTCATACGGGACAACCGCGTAAGTATCGATGCTGATGTCGTAGGTTCCGGTACTCCATGCCACGGCTGTATAAGTCTCATACTGTATCCTGAACTGGGCCTTGTCTACCGGAGTCCCCAGCTCCCCGGACCACACGTCGTCCCCGGGCGAAGTCCACGATAAAAGCACCTCCCCCGAAGCCGAATAAGAAGATGCGGACAGAACGGTTATCGCAGCGGGCGGGGTCGTATCCTTGAATACCCAGTATTCGTTATTGTTTCCCGAATCCAGGGAAGTGCTGCAGATTATCGGGTTCTCCGATGCGGATGCATCCTTTACGTCCACATAGGCTGCACCCTGAACTCCGCCGGGAAACCTGATATACCACTTCTGAGTGCCCGACGCGGACCTGAGCTTGATGAAGCTCCCTTCTGCTCCGGTGAGCGTCGCCGTGCCGCCGACGGTCTGGGTGCTTCCCCCGGCGAAATGCAGCTCTTTTCCGGCCTGAGTGCATCCCACATCATAGAAAGTATTGTTTCCGGATATCGTAGATACCCCGGTACCGTAGAATATGACATCCGAATCGCCCGCGCTGAAAACGCCCGTGCCCTCCCAGCTCCCGGAGACCGATATCGTCACTCCCCCCGTTCCTGACGCCGAGAGCGCTCCGCCGGCGCCGATGCCAAGCGAACCGCCGACATCGAGCGATGACGAATTATCCAGTGCGACCGTGCCGGCATTTATCCTGAAATTATCTCCGGCAGCCGCCGCAGTAACGGCTAAAAGAAACAGATACGGATATAATAGAACTTTTGCAGATAACTTTACGGCACGCATAACGCCCACTTATTATCTTACTGCCTGAGCACCTTTATTATCCCTTCGCCTGTCTCGTTTTCCTGAAGGGCTATGCCCACTATCATATAGGGGTGCAGCGGCTTATCTGAACTATGGGCCATCGCGCGCCCCTCTTTCGACGACGCCACGAGTATGTCGCCCCTCTTTACGGGACCCGTGACCCTGCAGGGCATATTACCGATCTCCCCGACGAGCAGACCCTTCTTCCCGAACTTCTTCCAGTCCCCCATCCTGACTCCCCCCTTCGACACTATACCGGTCACGACCTGGTATTCGCTGCGCGTCGGCACCATGGCTTCGTCCTTTTCCGTATCCACCGTAACGACAGTCCCCTCTTCGATGCCTTCCGGGAGGAAGAACCTTTCCGCAAGGTCACCGGTATTTATCGATGTATCGGTGGCCCACAATTCTTTCCATTCCAGGGCATCGGAACCGAGAGAAAGAGTGTTGTTCGATACCGGCTTCAGGTCGCCCGATATTACGGTAACGCCGCTTGTACTCACCGTCATCACCGAAGTCCAGTCAGTACCGACCATTATGTCAAATCCGCCGCCGCCCTTGCCGACGAGGATCCTGGTTCTTCCGACGTTTCCTCCACCGTTCCCGTATACTTCCAGGCCGCCGCCGGAACCGCTGTTGGGACCTCCGTATATCAATACGGAGCTGTCGGTAGTCGTCCTGCCCACCATGGAGACGTCGAGTATCTGGTTACCGCTCATCGAGACGTTTCCCCCGTTCACCGTTATATTACTCCCGTCATCGGCAATATACCTGGTCGTCTGGTTTCCGAGGTAGAGCCCGGTATTGGTCAGCTGCCCTATCTGCGTCCCCCATGCTTTCCCCGAACTCCTGTACCACCTGAAACCGACATCGTTGGCGCAGCTGTGATACCATGATGCATCCAGGCCCAGCCATTTAGCTACGGCCGCGTCCGCGCCCAGATCGAGTTTCGCCACGTTATTGACCCCTCCTTCGTATATCCTCAGACCGCCGTAACTATAGTGGATGTATATGCTCGAGCTCGTTCTTATGCTGTAGTCCCCGATACCGGATACGGTAACAGAACCCTTTAAGACAGCACTGCCGTCGGAGTTTATTTCCGCCACCTTGGCATCCGCCGAGTCGCGCACGGCGAACTTCGTAGACCCGTCGGCCGAATTGAGTTTTATCTCCACGTCGTCCGCAGCCATGAGGCTTACCGGAAGAAGAATCCCCATGAGCGCAAAGATGATCAGCCTGTTGATATTAATTCTCATTCAATTCACCTCCTTCACCGGAAATTAGATATTCCTTTATTTTTTTCAGAGTATATCCCCTGTTGATGAACCTTATCATGTTTATCTTTTCGAGAGTATCGATCCTGTCGAACATTCTGACGCCCCCGGGCGTACGGTATGCCTCTTTTATAACACCTATCTGATTGTAGTACCTTATCGTAGAGGTCGGGATTCCCGCGACCCTGGAAAGATCGCCTATTTTTATGAAAATCTTTTTTCTATGAATCATTG
>JAFGSA010000009.1 GCA_016934855.1 Elusimicrobiota bacterium | reverse complement strand
GAAAAAATGAGCGATAACCAATGCACTATCGATAGCGAAGCCACGATATCCGGTATAGGCATACATACCGGAAAGATGGCTAACGTGAGGTTCCGTCCGGCCGGGGTGGACGAGGGGATAAGGTTCGTAAGGGTGGACCTGCCGGGCTCGCCGGGCGTTCCCGCCAGCATAGATTACGTAACGGGAGTCAAGCGCGGCACGACCATAGAGAAAGGGTCCGCTAAGGTCCAGACTATAGAGCATCTCCTGGCGACCGTGTACGGCCTGGGCATAGACAACATGATAGTCGAGATAGACACGGAGGAACTCCCCGTGGGCGACGGGAGTTCCAAGGATTACACGAAAGTCCTGCAGAACGCGGGGATAAAAGAGCAGGACAAGCCGAAAAAATATTTCAAGCCGACGAGGGTCATCAACTACAAGAAGGACGACACGGAGCTGGTGGTGGTGCCTTCCGATTCTCTTTCGGTGAGCTCCACTATACATTACCATAGCAACGTCCTGAACTCCCAGTTCATCAGCCTGGAGATAAACCGCGACACTTACGTAAAGGAGATAGCTTCCGCCAGGACCTACTGCTTCGAAGACGAGATAGCCCATATAAAAGACTGGGGACTCGGCAAGGGCGGCACCTACGAGAACACCATCGTGATAGGCGAGAAAGGCATAACCAACACAAAACTCAGGTTCAAGGACGAGTTCGTAAGGCACAAGATACTGGACCTTTTAGGCGATATATTCCTCCTCGGCGTGAGGTTAAAGGGGAACATCATGGCGGTGCGCAGCGGCCACGCTTCCAACATAGAGCTCACCAGGAGGCTCAGGGAGAATTTTCTCGAAGCCGAAGGCGAAGGGAGCGACGTCGAGCTGGACGCGGAAAAGATACTGAAGATACTCCCGCACAGGTACCCGTTCCTGATGGTGGACAGGATAACGATGGGCCATTCCCGGAAAGTCGCAACGGGGTACAAGAACATAACTATAAACGAGCCGTTTTTCAAGGGGCATTTCCCCGATAACCCCATCTTCCCGTCGTCGCTGATAGTGGAGTTCATGGCGCAGTCCTCTGCGGTGATGCTCCTTTCCAGGCCGGAACTCATGAACAAGCTCGCGTATTTCATAATCATAGAAAACGCCGAGTTCTTCAACGAGGTCAGGCCTATGGATACGCTCGTATCCAAGGTGGAGCTGGTAAGAGCCAGGGAAAAAGGCGCGCGGGTCAGGGGCGTCTCCTACATAAAGGACAGGAAAGTGGCGGAAGCGGAATTCATGTTTTCGGTGGTGGACAGGTGAACATACATCCGACAGCCGTCATAGACAAGAGCGCCGCCGTGGCGAAGAGCGCCGAGATCGGCCCGTTCGTCATCATAGGAAAGGGGGTCACCATAGGGGAGAACACCGTCATAGGCGCGCATTCCGTGATAGAAGGCCGGGCAACGCTGGGTAAAAATAACAGGATAGGGATCGGGGTGATAATAGGCAACCCGCCGCAGGATCTCAAGTACAACAACGAGGATACGACCGTCGAGATAGGGGACAATAACACCATAAGGGAATACGCTACGATAAACCGGGGCACGATGGACCGGAAGAAAACGGTCATCGGCAACAACACTCTTCTCATGTCGTACGTCCACGTGGCGCACGACTGCGTGATAGGCGACGAATCCATACTCGCGAACTGCGCTACGCTGGCCGGACACGTGACGGTAGAAGACAGGGTCGGCATCGGGGGATTGACCCCGATACATCAGTTCGTGCGCATAGGGAGGATGTCGTATATCGGAGGAGGTTCCAGGGTGCCCAGGGACATACCTCCTTTCTGCCTCGCCGCGGGGAACCCGCTGGTGATGGCCGGGCTGAACGTCGTCGGGCTGCAGCGCAGGAACTACTCCGAAGAAGACCGCAGGCAGCTCGCCCGCGCTTACAAGCTCATATTCAGGTCGGGCCTCAATACCACGCAGGCCCTGAAGAAGCTGGATGGTTCCGGACTGCTGGGCTCGGAGCCTGTCAGGTACCTCGCCGATTTCATAAAGAACTCCAAACGCGGAATATGCAAGTAGGCTCCGCATAAAGTGAAAAACTCGGAGATAATAAGCAGGGTCTACAGGTTCGTAAAACCCCATAGGGGCAGGTTCTTCGCGGCGCTCTTCAGCATGTCGCTGGTGAGCGCGCTCACCGCCGCGATCGTATACATGGTCAAACCGGTGATGGACGGCATATTCGCCGCGGCAGAGACCGTAGCCATCCCGATCGTCGGCATAGAGCTGTCCAGGGTCAACGTGATATACTACCTCGCCAATATAATAATAATCCTGGCGGTGGTCAAAGGCGTTTTCGAGTATATATCCAACTATTACATGGCCTACATCGGGCAGAACGTGACCAAGGACATACGCAACAGGCTCTTCAGGCACCTGATGTACCTGAGCCTCGCTTTCTATATGTCCAATCCCACGGGCCAGCTTCTTTCCAGGATAACCAACGATGTCCAGTACCTGGAAAAATCCGTAGTGAAGATACCGGCGAAACTCATAAAAGACGGGTTCCAGCTCATATTCCTGGTGGCGCTGATCTTCCATATGAAATGGAAATGGGCGCTGTTTTCAATAATAGGGTTTTTCATAATAGTCCTTCCCTTCGGGAAGTTCTCCCGGATGCTGCGCAAGATCGGGAAAAAGGGGCACCAGAAGATGGCGGATATCTACGATTTCCTGACCGAGAAGATATCGGGCGTCCGCCTCATCAAGGCGTTCTCTATGGAAAAGGAAGAGCAGAGGAAAATGCACTCCATCAACCAGAAATTCATGGACATCGTGCTCAAGTCCGAGAGGATAGATGCTTTCCAGTCGTCGCTTACGGAGTTTTTGAGCTACTCGGGCACAGCCGCGATAGTCGTGCTGGGAGGGATGGCGGTAGTGACCGGCAGAGAGTCGCCGGGCACGTTTTTCGCGTTCCTCGCGGCGCTCTCGGGGATGTACCTTCCGGCAAAGAATTTCGCCAAGATCAACCAGCAGCTCCAGCGGGCCATGGCCGCCACCGAGCGCATACTGGGTGTTCTCGACCACAGGGAACACATACTCCAGGTAGAGAACCCCTTGAACCTGGAGCGGTTCAGGGAAAAGATAGAGTTCGAGAAAGTGGGTTTCTCCTACAGGCCGGAAGCGGAAGTGCTGAAAGATATCAACCTGACGGTAAAAAGGGGCGATATAGTCGCTTTCGTCGGCCCTTCGGGCGCTGGCAAGACCACGCTCGTCAACCTGGTTCCCAGGTTCTTCGACCCGTGTTCGGGCAGGATAACCATCGACGGGATGGATATCAGGGAGTTCAGCCTGAAATCCCTCAGGCATAAGACAGCCATAGTGATGCAGGATGTCATACTTTTTAATGTCTCCATCAGGGATAACATATGTTACGGGCAGGGGGAGTTCACCCTGGAAGAGATAGAGAAATACGCGCTGGCGGCGAACGCTCACGATTTTATCGTCAAGCTGCCTGACGGCTATGATACTGTGGTCGGAGAAAGAGGGGTCAAACTCTCCGGCGGCCAGAAACAGAGGATATCCATTGCCAGGGCGCTCATAAAGGATCCCGAGATACTCATACTGGATGAAGCGACGTCGCACCTGGATACCGAGAGCGAGTACCTTGTGCAGGAAGCGATGGACAACCTCATGAAAGGCAGGACCACTTTCGTCATCGCGCACAGGCTCTCGACAGTGAGGAAAGCCGACAAGATCATCGTATTGAACGAGGGCAGGATAGTAGAGAAGGGCACCCACGATGAGCTGGTGAAGATGCAGGGCCTCTACAATAAGATGTTCGAGATGCAATCGATTTGAAGTTGTGTAATGTGTGATGTGAAATGTGTAATGTAAAATACAATAATATTCCATATACTTGGTTGGATTTAGGTTGGGAATCTTAAAACTTATAACTTACAACTTACAGCTGATGAGATTTGAAGAATTTTCACTGTTCTTGTAATATATTGTTGAAGATTCTTTAGGTGGCGCCATCGTCTAGTCTGGTTTAGGACACAGCCCTCTCAAGGCTGCGACACGGGTTCGAATCCCGTTGGCGCTACCAAAAGCAAACAGCGGTTGACCCGCTGATTGCTTTTGGTACTCGAGGGATTCGAAAGGACTTTTCCGCATGCCTAAGCATGAAAAGGCGGGCGGCCGTCAGGAAAAGTCCCGGCTCCGAGCGAACGGAGGTTGGGTAGTGAGCGAGGAGGAATCCCGTTGGCGCATTTGAAATTTATTTCAAATCGTGGGATTCGAAGATAAGTCGGGAATCCCGTTGGCGCTCGTGGACTTTACTAGGT
>JAFGSA010000002.1 GCA_016934855.1 Elusimicrobiota bacterium | reverse complement strand
TGAAATACCAGGGTATATTCATGACGCTGGGGGTGGCTCTGGGCGGGCTGCTCGGACTGGGTCTTTCGCTGGCCCTGGGCGCAGTGGTCTGGCCGATCGTCATCATACTTACATCGGTCGCTGCCGCCCTGATAGGTACGAAAGTATTCATTAAGGACCACCCGGCGGTATATTTCGACACCAACGCGCCGCCGATAAAGATGAAGGATTTCACCCCGGAGGAGCAGAGGAGCATAAAGAGAAGGCTGTTCGCGATGAACATGTCATTCAGCCTTGTCTTCCTGCTGCCGCTGCTCATACCGGGTATAGGGGTGCTGGGCGGCATAGCCGCGGGGCTTCTCACCGCGATACTCGTCCATTTCGGCTATGACACGTACGCGATACTCATGAACCGCCTGCGCGGGACGGAGATAGTGCTGGGCTTTGTTCCTGCAGCTCCGGGCGAAGATAAAGAAGCGGAACAGACTGTACGGAAACTTGATGAGAAACACGAGATAAAAAGCTATCTTCCTTCAAGAGAAAAAAGAAGAAGTACCCCTTATATCGCGGCTGTATTCGGCGCAGGTATCATAATAGTCCTGGGTTTATCATTCAGCATGGTGCTGGCAGTGCAGGTAGCTGCAGGATTGGGTATACTGGGTGCGTCTATGATGGTTATAGCGCTTATAAAAAAGATAAAAATGCATAAAATGAGCGTATATGAAGAAATATTATATATGGAAAGATATTCTGAAAAACTGCTGCCGTTGATACCCGAGGTGCATCGGAAAGGTTTCGTGAGAATACTTGATAAAGTAAAAAATGCGGCCGAAACCGGAAACCCGGAAAAGATCATATACCATGATATATCAGAACTGATCAGGATATTTGCCGAATCATATGATAATACATTCGGGGGAGATGTTTCTCTGAGGGTAAACTGCGACAGGTTATATAAACTGGCAGGAGACCTTATCTATGTAATGGCTGCCGGAGATGAGGAACTGGCGCGGAGAGCCATGGCAGGATTAGAAAATATCATGATGACAGAGGGATTGACGCGGGAAGCGTATAAAAATGCATCCTATGCAATAAAGAAACTTTCGAGATCAAGAAGAGGCTTGGCGAAGCCGGGGACTTTGTCATTCACCATTAAATGGGCTCCTGATAGTGTATGCTATCAGTCATTTCCACATTATAAAATATACGAAAACAGGTATCTGCTGAGAAAAACATTATCCTTTTTGCCGGAAACAAGGTTTGCTATAGCAAGATCGATTTACAGGTTTATGGTCAGGTATAATATAGATCAAACCGAAAAAAATGTAAAAAAAGCCGTAAAATACATTCTTGGGAAAAGACACGGAGTTATGGGCAGGATTCTTTTCGGAAAAGGTATGAAGGTTATAAATGCCGCTCATTCTGAGAACAGATTCGACAATAAAGAGCTTACCGAGTTAGAGATCCAGGCGGGCGTGAACAGAGAAGATATAACATCATTCCGGGGAGCGGAAGATAAATATAGAATACTTGACGCAATAGAAAACGAGAAGGCTCCTGTTACAGTATATTTCAGAGGACATGGGGGGCAGTATAAAAGAAGCAGAGAAGATACTTACGAACAGGATTATTTCCAGCTCGGTATAGATACATCTATTTCATACCAGGAACTCGGCCGGAGGCTCATCGCGCGCGGTAATCTGGGAAATATGACTTTGGTATTCGACGCCTGCTATTCGTATAATTTCTGCGTAAATCTGCTCCGCTATCTGAATGAGCGTACCGGCGAACTGCCTGTAGTGGTTTCAACGGGAAATTACGACAGGGTGTCATACGGACAGTTGTCTTATGCTCTCAAGGAACTTAATGAATCAAACAGGGAATTGAACCAGGATCCTTCGATTATCCTCGAAGATATATCATTATCGAGTGCGGTCGTATTGAATGCAGAAGATTTTACCGATGTCAGAGAGAATTTTATGGTGGGGGAGTATCAGGAAAGTTTTATTTTCGCGCCGGTTGTAGACGAAGATGAAGTTAAGGATATATTTAAGGTATCCCGATTGCCTTCATGGCTCACTATGAGAACGGGCGCAGGCAATATCGTTGCGGGAATTCCCGGACGGGTCCTGGAATTACAGTTTCTTCCTTCCTGGGAGGAGAGGTTCGGAAGGGACGTATTGAAGCACCCGGTCCTTTCGTGGGTAGCGCTATTCGTGGGTGTGGGCTGGGAGGGCCTGAAGTACCAGGGGATATTCATGACGCTGGGAGCGCTCGCCGGGTTCGGACTGGCGCTGGCGCTGGGGACCGTGGCCTGGCCGATTGTGATACTCACTTCTATCACGGCCGCCGCGCTGGGTTCCAGGGTCTTCGTCCAGGACCACCCGGCCGTCTATTTCGATACGAACGCGCCGCCGATAAATATGAGGGATTTCACTCCCGGGGAGAGGGAACATCTGAAGAAAAGGCTGTTCGCGATGAACATGGCTTTCAGCCTTGTCTTCGTTGTTCCTCTCCTGATACCGGGCGTGGGGGTTCTTACCGGACTTGCCGCGGGGATACTTGTCGCGATACTCGCGCATTTCGGCTACGACACCTACGCTATACTCATGAACCGCCTGCGCGGGACGGAGATAGTGCTGGGCTTTGCCGCGGGTAGAGAGAATATGGTTGATATGCGCAAGGCCCTCGAAAGTGAGGGTATAGAGGACTCTGCTTCACAGGAAGATATAATACGGAGATATGGAGATATTGGAGAATTAAAGGACAGGATCGGAGAGATAAACAGGATCATAGAAGAGATAGAGCGTAATACAGGAATTGGAGAAGTATATAGCGGCTGGCGGATGCCTGAATCCAGCCGTCATGCTATATTGAAAACATATTTAAAGAACAGGGAAAGAGAAGTAAAGGCGGAGCGGATAGTGATGAGGCCTCTTCTGGATGGGAGTATCTATCCTGATAAAGCTGAAGAATGGATAATGATGCATAAGGAAAAAAATGACTGGCCGCATAATCTCAGGAGCCATGCTAGAAAAATAATGGCCGCCATAGAATATGTCGATCAGGAGCAGTTCGAGGACGAACTGGAAAAGAATGCATCAGAGTTTCACGATGAAATAGGTGACAGACAGTATATGATGCTGTCTATCGGCAGTGACAGAAGCAACGACTGGGTGTATAACCTTGCAGTAGAGAGAGGAATGAAACCGGCAGCTCTTCCCGGAATGGAGATCGATGATCTTAAGGATGTACTGCGTTCCGGCGAGTGGTCCCATGTAAAGGATGTGCTCGTTATAGATGATGGGGCATATTCAGGGAGACAGCTTGAATCTATAGTTGGTATGCTGAGAGATATGGATGTGAGAGTTCATGTAATCGTGCCGTTTACGACGACTAAAGGGGAAGCATATCTTAATATCCATGGACCGAGGATATATTCGTCCAGAAGGATGTATACCATGAGAGAAATAGGATTATCCGATGATGAGCTTACTGTGACTTATTTCCAGCATAAACTGGCGGATCATTGGTCGTTTGTCCAATATCTGATATCAGGCGATGTGTCAATACACGGATCCGTCAGGTTTATCCCTGAAATAATTGAGCCATATAAACCTGATTACATCGACAAGGTTATAGAGTATCTCGGTCGGAGGGAGCAAGTAGCAGGAATAGAAGATACACGGGATAATCGGCATATATCCGGATTCCGGCCCGCTTGGGAGGAAAGGTTCGGAAGGGACGTGTTGAAACACCCGGTCCTCTCGTGGGTAGCCTTGTTCGTGGGCGTGGGCTGGGAGGGCCTGAAATACCAGGGTATATTCATGACGCTGGGGGTGGCTCTGGGCGGGCTGCTCGGGCTGGGTCTTTCGCTGGCCCTGGGCGCCGTGGTCTGGCCGATCGTCATCATGCTTACATCGGTCGCTGCCGCCCTGATAGGTACGAAAGTATTCATTAAGGACCATCCCGCGGTATATTTCGATACCAATGCGCCGCCGATAAATATGAAGGATCTCACCGAAGGGGAGAAGAAGAGCCTGAAGAGAAGGCTGTTCGCGATGAACATGTCATTCAGCCTTGTCTTCCTGCTGCCGCTTCTCATCCCGGGGATAGGGGTGCTGGGAGGCCTCGCCGCGGGGCTTCTTACCGCGATACTCGTGCATTTTGGCTACGACACCTACGCTATACTGATGAACAGGATCCGCGGGAGCGATATGGTATTGGGATTTGCGGCAGAAGCAAAGGGAGTTCATAGGGTTGGGATGGAGGCGGGTCAGCCCGAAGATCAGAAAAAAGAATTTTCCGAGTTGACCATTGAAGAAATAAGAAAGGAATTGGACGTTTCCGATCCCGAGTACGGATTGAGCGGTCCCGAAGCTGAACAACGCCTGGAAAAGTACGGTCCGAACAAATTCGAAGTGAAAGAAAAGAAAACCCTGCTGAGCAGGATAATCGCGCAGTTCCAGGACACGCTGATAAAAATACTTCTGGCTGCTACCGCTTTTTCCAGTATTAACGGGGAATTTCTCGATGCCATTGCAATTGCCGTGATACTGGGAATAAATGCGTTTATAGGCGTGTTACTCGAGATAAAGGGTGAAAAAGCCGTTGACAGCCTTACGAGCACGAAAGTCAATAAATATAATGTAATCCGCAGCGGCAGTATAATCGAGATCCTTCAGGAAGAAATAGTTCCCGGAGATACGCTTCTTCTTTCCAGGGGTCAGATCGTTCCGGCTGATGCCCGTATTATTTCTGCAACTGACCTAAAGGTAAACGAGGCCGGGCTGACAGGAGAAAGCGCTGCGGTAAAGAAAGATCATCTGTTTATAGCCGGCCCGGGTACTCCTTTGGGGGATAGGAGAAACATGCTGTATTCCGGTACGATAGTTAACTCGGGTAACGCCAGGGCGATCGTAGTGGCTACGGGGATGTATTCGGAATACGCGAAGATCGTGAAGCTGGCTCAGTCCGCGTATCAGGGAGAAACGCCGCTTGAGTACCAGAACAGGATAATGACAAGCCTGCTTACACGGATAGGTTTTGCCGGAGGAGTGCTGGTGGCGTTTTTCTCGTTTATAGGGATAATGTCCGTGCTCTCCTTTACGGCTATCATGCATATTGTCATGATAGCTATCGCGACCATGGTGGCTCTTGTTCCTGAAGCTCTGCCTGCAGTGCTCACGGTAGTGTTTATGCAGAATGTCAAACGGCTGTCCGACATTAATGTTGTCATAAAGAATCCCCAGGTCCTGGCGACAGCGTCATATCTCAAACGCGTTTTCTCCGATAAAACAGGTACGCTGACAAGAGGAGTGATGTCTGTTGTCAGAGAAGATGTGTGGTCACTGACAGAAGATCCGCAGAGAAAAGCGGATATTATAATCTCGGCGTTTTTGGGAAATATGGCTCTGGTTGATGAATCAGGCAGATATTCGGGCGAGATGACAGAGCAGGCCATGCTGGGATATCTTTATGAGATGATGGGTGCCGGAGCGAGGATAGAAGTCAGTGACGGCAAGGTAGATATACTTATAAACATAGAAGGGGAATGGATAAGGCGCAGCTTTGTACTAAATGATCAGGCGGTTATTGCGCAGATACAGCAAGCCCGGACAGAATCTGATAAACTCAGGATTTTGCTCCAGTCACTCAGGGAAAAATCAATCATTAAAGACATTTCATTTAACGCTGACCGTAAAAGACATTCAATAATATATAAACAGGATATTTTTCCCGATGCTACCTCGGATCAGGCGACTGCATTTATCAGCGGCGCTCCTGACCGCGTGGTAGAGGTCTCTGATCTTACGGAAGAGGAAAAACGGATGGTTACAGAAGCGAATAACAGGCTTGCCTCGCAGGGATACAGGGTCATCGCGGTTGCGCACAGGGAATTTAAAGCTCTGGATGAGGAATATCTTTCCGACCCGGAAAACGTGGAATCGAGAGTAGTATTCGACGGGCTCCTCACGATAATGGATGACCTGCGCCCGGATGTGAGAGAAAAGATCGAAGAGATACAGGGGGCCGGTATAGAAGTCGTAATGATAACCGGCGACCAGTTCCTGACAGCTACCGCCATTGCAAGAAAAGCCGGAATAGTGAGGGAAGATGAGACACTTTTCGCTTTTGATGATGAAAGAATGGCACAACTGGAAACAGCGCCTGAAACGGTACGCGCCGGTCTGCTCTCTGACTGGATGGAAGAAGCCCATGCTGCGGATAAGCTTATTATAACGGGAAGATGGATGGACCTTTTTGAAGACGGGTCTTCGGAGGAAGCGGATGAACTGATAAAGAAGGGCTACTATTCATACGATGATTTCCTTTCCATAGTTGAAAAAATTGCGATTTTTGCCAGGGTGGAACCAAGACATAAACTGAGGGTTGTCCGGACATTTCAGGATGAGCTGGGCGCGCCGGTAGCGATGACCGGAGACGGCGTAAATGACGTGCCCGCTATAACGAAAGCCCAGTGGGGCGTTTCAATGGGCATCACCGGTACCGAAGCTGCCCGTGAAGCTGCGGACGTCGTTCTAATGGATGATTCGTTCGGCTCGCTGGCAGAAGCTATTAAAGTGGGCAGGGGGATCTTTATGAACTTCAGGAAGTTCCTTTACTACATAATGTCCAGTAATACGGGAGAACTCGTAAGCATGGTCATCGGAGCTGTGCTGGGAGCGTTTGCCATCGGGTTTCCCGGAGCAATATTCACGCCGCTTTTAATACTGTTTATTAATGTCATAACGGACTCGCTCCCCGCATTGGGCATAGCTCAGGAAAAACCCGAGACAACTATAATGAAAGAAAAACCGCTGGAGCTTTCTGAACCGCTTATAACACCGTCGAACTGGAAAAATATATCAATTGTCGGCGGGATGATGGGACTTCTCGCAATAGTCATGTTTACCGCATTTCTTCCTGTATCGGGAGTCGCTGTGGCTGCAACTATGGCATTCAATTTTATTGTTATCGCACAGCTGTTCAATTCGTTCAGTTCCAAGTCGAAAACTAAGTACGCCTGGCAGGATATAGTATCAAAATACCGCGATGATTCCGGCAGAACGCGATATAAAGTAAATAATCCTTTCCTTTTATACACAACTGCCGCGCTCATAGTGTTCCAGGTGCTCCTTCCGTTGATACCGGGACTGGGTACAGTTCTCGGACTTGTTATGCTGACACCGTTCCAGTGGGCTATTATAGCGGTTGAGACCTTTTTTGTAATAGGAACAGCGGAATATATTAAGCAACTCAATATAAAAAAAGAAAAATATATTCAGGAAGAAAATGCTCTTCGGGTTACTGAAGTAAAGTCGAGTATCTCGGCTTTGCATGAAGGAACCCTTGCGGACCTTGCGGGGCTGTTCGCCAGGGGGCTGGAGAGGGCTGCCGGGGTCCTGCCGTTGAGTGACGGCTTATTCATTATTATGGACTCATACGGCGTGGAATATGAAGGAGAACGGGTGTCTCTGTCCGATGCTATAGAGAAAAACGATTTGGGTACTATCCTGAAGTTCCTTGAACCGCTTCCCATGTATAAGTCATTTGCCATACTGCATGACTACTTTTTCGAAGTCAAGAGACCTGAAACAGAAGTATTGAATGAAAAATACAGCGGCGAGAGGGAAGACCTGGAGCGGAGGTTCATTCAGGCAGGGGATCTGTCCGGCATGAAGGTGGATGTCTTTTCCGGAGACGAGATAATAGAAGGCAGGGATCTTTACGCCTTGGCAACGTTCGATGTTGTAAACGGCATGGGAATACTCAGGATACACGAAAGCCTTTTAAAAGTCCTTTATCCGGCTGACGGGAAGAAGGAGGAACTGATAGACGCCCTTGTGGCCCGCGAAATGAACCTGCAGAGATATCTTGCCCAGAAAATCCATTTTGATAAAGCCCATGAGATGATAAAAGAACTGCCGATGCAGGCAGAGCTGTTAGAACTCGTCAAAAAGATAATAATTGATCCTGAGGAGATGCTCAGCCTGTTCTTCACTCGCATGGGGGAGTTTCTAAAAGAGATAGGCAGGGAGGATGAAACTTTCGGAATGATGGCGATCGGCGAAAAAGACCTACCGGATATAGCAGCCGTATCTAAACCTTTTACGGATTATCAGCCTGCGGTAGAAGACACTATGACTACGGCGCTCGGTGTCTTTGAGGACGAAGGGTATTTATTCGAAGAATTTGCCAACGGGAAAGATATACTTGTAATAGGCCCCGGGGCGAACCTCTACGAAGCGCTTAGAATTCTGGAAAGAGCTCCCGGCGTGCGGAAAATACATGTGCTGGAACTCAATAGTGAGAGTTTCGACGGCCTTATGAGCGAATGGGCAGACCTTGAACCGGAAAAGAGGGACAGGATAGTCCTCCATAAAGACGATATATTCACATCTGAATTTGGAGATACAAGATTCGCAGTGGTATATGCGGGTAGCACCGGCACGGATGTTTTCAAGGAAGATACCATGAATTTCCTTAAAAAGATATGGAGCATACTGGAGCCCGAAGGATTTTTAATAGGAAGCGTTTATGTCAGCGGCATACGTGATTTTGAAAAGAAGATGAAGGAAACCGGACTCAGTATAGACGGCGTGTTCGGCTCCACCGTCTATTTTGCCAGGAAGAAGGTAAAAAAAGGAAATACCCAGGAAAATATACAGAGGGCATTCTCGATGATAAGAGGCCCGCTCGAAAGACTGTCTTTCGAATGCGAGAAGATGATAAATATGCTCGAGGCTGGGATAGCTTCACCGGAAGAATTGAAACAGCAGGCCGGCGCAGTGATAGAAGCGCTCCGAATCTGTGAGGCTCCTAAGGAAATACTCGAGGAGGAAATGATAGTCGAGTTCCTCTATTTCCTCAACAGCGCAATAGGGGTTATAATGGGGCAGCTCTTTCTGTATAAGAAGGGAGGAGGAGACAGGGATATATTGAGATCCATCCTGAGGTTCCCTGACGGGATGCTGAAACTCTACAAGATGACAGGCGGAAGGATATTCACTGACCGGCATATAGAGAGCCTGTACAGGTTGATGTCCATGCCAGTCTTCGAGGGAAAGGCGGGGGTCCATAATGTCATAGCGTTGTTCTCGTATCTGGAAGAAGGCGCGGTCATACCTGAAGCCGCGGATTTTGATATAGTCCTTCCTGAGCTAATAGGCAGGGCTGCGGAAAGGAAGGCACTTCAGGATCAGGAGGGATTGCCGGAGCCGATCGGGGATGCAGGTGCTAAAGCGCTATATGAGATACAGCGCAGCATGTACCTGGAGTATGTTGACGGGTTCTACACCGATGCACAGAAAGACAGGGACCCGGACCGCAGGGACGCTGCCCTTACATACCTGACTTCAAGAGCTATAACAGGCGAAGAAGATATAGATAAGACAGTCAGACTGTTACTCTCTTATCTTGAAGACGGAACTGCGAATTCAAGGGAGAATCTGGTGCGGATAATAAACAGTTCAGGCGACAGGAAATTTGCCAGAAAGTTAATAGACAGGCTCATAAGGGATGTGGTCGATATAAAACAGTCTTCAATGCAGGCACTGTTGATAATGCTTGATCTGCTGGAACTTCAGCCTGAATTATTCGACGAAAAAGATATTGAGAGGATTTCTCCTGTGCTTGATTCAAAAATTCTCCAGCGGATGACCGGGCCCAAGATAGCAGAACTACTGGTAAAGATGCTGCATATCTATCCCGAAACCGCGACAAAGCATGTACTCATAAAACTATTGAATAACATAGATTTTGTGGATCGTCATTATGGACTGTACAGTATTCTTACGCCGGATCAAATAGATGATACTGCCATCAGACCGCATATTGACAAGCTGTATGGGTATATAGATAAGGCAACATACGATAATTTCGGCGATTTTCATGGTGAATGCATAAAATCTCTTGCATCAATAGCTCTCAATTATCCATCGTACAGGGAAGAAATATTCGAGTATTTGAGGATTTTAACTGGAAGGGCCGGCGCAGCAGGTGTGAATGCAGTATCTTCGATAATAATGATATCGGAAAAATATCCTGAATATTCAGAAAGAACTGAAGAAGTTGTCAGAATATTTATAGAATGGGTGAAAGAAGATGTGATCTACGGATTAACTATTGCGGCACCTGAAAATTATGAAGAAGTAAAGGAGATGCTTCTTAAGATATATAATATGCCGGAACTGTCCGAAGAAGTATTCACCCTGCTCAGAGAAAAGATGAATAATGTGCATTTATCAAACGTTACCTCAATATATCTGATGGCGATCGCAGATGAGAATGACATGCATAGGGATGAAGTAGTAGATATAATCTCGAACATGAGTTTATTGGCATATCCGAACATTGATTTTGCTGAAAGGCACCCGGAATACAAAGAAAAAATATTCGATATACTGATAAAGCAGCTTGTCAATGCGGACGCTGCATATCTTATTGTGCCCGCGATAGAAAATCTGCTGCGCATGTATCCTGAATTGCTTGAGGAAGAGAAGGATATTGTCGATATCCTTTCCGGGCTGATACGGCTGAATAATAAGAAAATAACGCCTCTTTGCATAGATTTACTGGGGCTTCTGATCGAACTCAAGCCGGATGAAGCCGGTAAGATATTAAAAATTTACGAAAATATACTTGACAGTGAAAATGCCGATGCTGATTCAGCTATTGCGCTGGTCTCTGTTTATCTCAGGCAATTTCCGGAAAGGCTGGCTGAAGAAGTAATTGAAAGACTGTTTGCATTGATGAACAGGGCAGAGTATTTTTCCGATATTGATAAATGGCTCAAGGTTCTTGAGGGAATTGCGGGTATTGGATCCGGGCAGTCGGAGGAAGCTGTACGCCTGATAATAAAATACTACAAGAAAGCTTATGACAAAGAAAAATATATACAGACGCTGATAAGATTACTTGAAAACAATCCGCGCTATTCAAGCCCAATCATGCATCTGCTTATAGAAGAGTTGAACAGTGAAGAAGTGGCAGAGGGGCTTGGTGCTCTGTATGGCCTTATTGATGCGGACAGGAACCAGGGGTTCAGCGGACTGGATAAAAATGATCATTACAGGGAGCAAAAACTTCTTATAATCGCAGACATAGTATCAGGTACGGATATGGAGGGATTGGAAAAGGCAGATATTTTGGATCGCGCAGAAGAGATATTCATGCTTCATGAAAAAGCGATGGCGCTGTATGATGAAGTTAATTCACAGTTGCCGGATAGACAGAAATATGACAAAGATAAATTCTGGGAAAAATATTCCTATATATTCATGAAGATGATGCTTGCCGACCGGGATCTGTTTTACAGGTTCTTCGAAGAGACTATCAGGATAAAAAGCGAGTATGCCAGCGGTCCCCAGCGGGTCGCATATCTGCTGGAAGACATGAGAGAAATAATGAGCGACAGGGAACAGTCAGAAATCGTATCTGCCATAGCAGGAATGCTCGGAGTTGATAGATTACAGTATGGTGATCTGCTCGAGATTATCAGGCTTGTCCAGGGCTGCGTGCTCTTGAATAAGAGTGAACTGCTGAAAGAGTATGTCGGGAAAAATGATTATAAAAATCTGGATAGCGTTTTACTGGATATAGGAAAGGAACTTCTGAAGGATATGGTCGGGATACTGGATCTTAATATAGAGCTAAATGAGGATATGATAAACAACTGGATGAGCCATAACGATCCCTGGAACACAATAATCGCTTTTACAACATTCTATCGCAGGTTTAGCGAAGCGGAATATGCCGTTGAGCGGGAACTGGTGAAAGAAATGGCACGCAATGTACTTAACGGGACATACAAAGAATACAGATACGATACTGACCAGTTGGATATGCTGAACGAAGCACAGAAGGCGGTGTGGAAAGAGAACGCGGAGAGGCCCATAGAGATTGATGATATCGGATTGGAGCATACTGGCAAACCGGAAAGGATAAGAGAGAGAATAGAGATGCTGGTATCAGAGGGCCATATCAATGACGGATTTATGGCCGGAATCATGGGCGAGATGATATCGGATCCGCAGGGTAATATAGATTTCCTGGGAGAAGTAATTACGGAGAGTTCCAAAATATTATATCGAAAAGACGTTAACGTAGAGCAGGTCAGAAAGATAGACAGGATATTTGAAAATATCACAGATATAAAAGAAGGGGCTGGGATACTGGATAAGCTGAAAATTGTCAGGGAAATGCTTGTTCTATGTACTTTGGACGAATACCAGGTACAGGCAGGTTACGTTACTTTAGGTAATAATAGACTGAGAGTCATGCATTTTATTGACGGATTGTCGGGGAAACTTGATAAATCAGGAGAACTCAATGTAGTAAGAGATATTGAATATATCAGGGGATTGATAGGATCTTCAGGTCTGATGGCAAAAGGAAAATTCTCTATTGAAGATACCGACGATCCATTCATCCTGATATCAATAGGAGAAAGACCGGTAAACACCTGCCAGGGCTATAATTATCCGGCGATGAAATATTGCAGGTGCCTGCCTGCGTATCTATCAGATTCTAATAAGAAAGTCATTTTGATTAAGAAGGACGGAGTCCCGGTCGCAAGGGCTATTATAAGACTGATGAAGACTCGGTCCGGGAAACCCGTGATCTTTGTAGAGAAGATATACTCATCGACAAGATTGGATTACAAAGACAATATTACCGAGTATATATTGGATAAAGCACGATGGATGGGTGCAGCTGTTGCGGGTTCAATTAATCCGGGGAGGGATACTGCCCAGCTTGTAATCACGGAACTTATATCAACAGGTACGAGAAATAATTCTGAATATTCAGACAGCGCGTCCGGCGTACAGTCTGGTATATGGAACATCGAAAAAGTCAGTGTCTATTCCCGAGACACGCAGGTAATCGAAGGTTTGGCTCAGGATAGGGAAGATCTGGTTTCCGCGCTTCACGCGGGCGAGCTCGCAGAGCTCGTGATGCTTCTGGCCAGGGCGCTGCCGTTCAATGATATAGCGGCGATACTCGGACCGCTGGGGATAAGGAGCAGAAAAGACCTGGAAGGACCGTTCGGGATATCCCCGTCTGCGCCGATAACCGAGATATTCGATACATTGCTCAATATCTATCTTGTCAGGGCGTATGCGAAAGAACCCTCGAAACTTAATAAGAGGAATGCTGAAGTCATCAATGATATGAAATCTGGTTTCAGGGAGCAGGGCTGGGATGTGGATATATATATATATGAAGGGAACGATCTTATCGAAGGGCCTGACAGGTTCTTGATGGCGCCGTTCATAAAGAGGGGTGATAACAGGGGTGAATTCCATGTAAGCAAAGCGTTGCTGGATGCGCTTTATGACGAACATGGGAAAAAAGACGACCTGATAAGGGCGCTCGTTACCCGCGAAACTACCCTCCAGAAACTCATGTCAGATTACATAAGCGAAGGACTCTCCGAAGAAGCGGCTTTTAATAATGCACACAGAGATATCATCAGTGACGATACGCAAAAGAACCTGGTAAGATTCGCCACCGGACTTGCGACAGTTATCAGGCACACCTATCCTGCTCCGGGGGATGTCATAAAGGACATCTTCAGGAGGGGACTGCATCCGGATACGGAGGAGATATACCATTCCGGCGGCGAATTATGGAAGCACATGGAAAGGCTTCAGCAGATTGTCTTCGTGGATAAGGAGCAGGCAACGGATGACAGGCTGAAGAACGCGCTGAACAAGCTGACGGCGAAATACGGAAGAATACACACTTTCGAGCCTTCTCCCGGAGAGGAGGCGCTGATATCGATAGATAAAAAAAGGAACATCTATATATCCAGCCGGGTTTATAATGACCCGGCATTGAGCAGATATCTTCCTCATCTGCTCCTTTTTATAGCCCTGGCGAATACCAGCGAGATAAGAGATCTCAGGGAAGACGTACTAGGAGATATCCTGGCGGAATACAATTATTATGTTTCCGTCGTCTTTGATGACATACCCGATATGCTGACAGCCTTTTCGGGCTATTTGATCAATAAGACGGTAGAAGCCGCTGCTCCCCGGGAGTTTCCTGAAAAGGTCTTCAAGAAGAAACCGCCGTCAGTAAAACCGGCCCAGCGGAAGACCTACATCAAACTCGACCTGCCGGAGCCGGAAGATGCCTCGGACTCGGGTATGTGGGATTCCCTGGAATTTGAAAGGGAAGAAGTGCAGCGCCTCATGGCATCCCCGCCGGATGAAGCGCCTGAGATGAGCGCCTATAATTCCTGGATACCTGATGAATATTCTGATAAGTCGCTCATGAAAAAGATATATGAGAAGGCGCTGCCGGCTCACCTGAAAAAATACCGGGGGGTCATAACAGGGATGCTGGGCGGAGTGCTGGAATGCGCGCAGCGGCGCGGTTACTACTCTTTCAGCCCATCCAGGGCGCCTCCTGTTTATGAGGGATTCAGGAAGAAGGGAAAAGTAGACTGGAAGGCGTACGCCATGGCAAGGGAAGAATGGCTAAGAGTCACCATCGAAGGACTTATATATGTAATAGACAATTGTCCACCCGGAGATTACGAAGATATCATACTTCCTCTCATGTACCGCTACAGGAGGCTGCCCGGCATAAATAACATGCTCACCAGGCTGGTTATATATAAAAAAGAATTCGGTGTCGCAGGCGGATGCATAGGCGAGCTCATGGGGATACTTAAATACGAGCGTCAGGGTTTCGAGCCGCGGGTGCTAAGCCCGGGGATGATAGGGCTTGGGGAAATGGACCTCATGATGGCTAAGGAAGGGAAGCTGTATGTAGTAGAGATAAAGAACCGTATAGACTCGCTGAGCCGGGAAGATGCCCAGGGCATAATCTCCAAGTACGATAATATGCTTAACTCTCTGGAGAATCCTAAGACCAAAAAAGAAAGAAAATTCCGGGAAGATCTTTCCAGATTCATCCCCGAGCTGAAGTCTCTGAGCCATACAGGCGAAATAGGGTTGATAATACTGCAGTCAAGGGAGCCTTCACAGGCGCTGAAGGATGAGCTGCTCGAGGCGAACAAAGGCCTCAGAAGGCAGCTCTATTTCGACCGCGCGCCTTATTATTTCAACGAATCAGCCGGGTTTGTCAGCGGGGACGAGATGCTCTATATCGGCAAGGCGGCGGCGGCAAAGAAAAGGGTGGATTCGTTCATCCAGGAACTTGAAAAATACGGGTTCAGGTACGAGGAACTGTACGAAACGCTGGACGTTTTCGATCATACATTGAGGGAAATATTCTCCAAGCTGTACGTCCAGCTGCTGTTCTCGGAGATGACCCCCGATGTAGCCAGGATGCTGGGCGCCGAGGAACTCGGCAACCTGAGGTTCAGTGAAGTGCTTGAAGCCAACAGGCATCTCTTGTGGACACTTCTCTGGGCGGACGGCGTATACGAGGATTCTGAAGGCGGGCGTATACTGCTGCACACGCACAGGGTCTTCTACCATCCCGGTACCGGCGAGGATACGGCGGACTACGAATCAAAGGCGGATGAATCGCTCAGGCGGTTCAAAGCCTGGTGGAACGAGGCCTATGAACATTTCAGAAGAGGCGGGGATGCCGAGGGAGAATGGGGTGGTTTCGATAAGATAGTCATAGCTGTCGACGGTCAGGGCATAGAAGAGATAAGAGAATACGTCGAAGAACTTCGGCAGAGAGAAGATCTCAGGGGAAGGTTCGTTTTTGTAATGGCCGATAATCTTATCTCTATACCTCCCGATGATGCCAAGTTCGGTCAGCTGTTCCATGACGTGATGAGGCGGTTCCAGAGCCACGAACAGCTCTCCAAGATAATGGAGGGAGTGCTGTATTCGAGGCTTACCGGGGTGGAGCTGGAATTAAGATCGATAATGAACTGGGTCGAATACCTGACTGCCGAGCTGGATAAACCTGCTGCACAGAGAAGGATAGCGGAGCTCCGCGGCGCCGGATACGACATGAGCCCGGAAGGTATAAGGAAGATGGTCAGGGATTCAGTTCTCCAGTCGGGAAGAGACGCCATACTGAACGGCCGCTATTTTACCGAACTGGACATGGTCGTTGCTATAGAAGGCCCGCTCGCCTATATCCTCGGTTTCGTAAAGGACGTGAACGAGATTGAATCCTATCCGGGGAAATGCTTTATAGTAGAGTCAAAGTCTTCCAGGACGCAGCTCCATAAGGAAAAAGTATTCAAGGATAAAGTCGAATACAAGTTCTCTTCCTATACTAAGAGTACCGAGTATTTCCAGTCGCCCTGGGCCACCCTTGAAGAATCTGTCGGCAGGACCATAGACGGGGTCATAATGTACATGGACCTGGGAATCCAGTTCGGCGCCAACGGATACAGGGTCGACCTGATGGAGTACTTAAGGGGAAGGGAAGGATCTCTGGGCGAAGCGTACGGAGTACCGGCGAAGTTCGTTTTTATAGGTACCGAGAACGATTTCGCGGATACGGAAGGACTCATAAGCTGGATGAAACGCAGCGAAGTGGATCCTTCCGTCAGGCAGCCCAAGCCTATGATCTACCTCAGGTATGAGGATAACCGGGCTGTTGTCGTCGTTACGTATATGGGAAAGACCGTATACGCCGGCACGAACAGGGATGAGGCGGCTCTGGCAGCCCTTAATGCGATGGGTGCGGTTATAGAGGGCGGGGCGGGCACTTTCAATATCAGCTGGAACAATGAAAGTTATTTCAGCGAAGACGATCCACCTTTCAAACTGCTTATTCAGACCAAGACCAGGAAAAATACTGTACGGACCGAATACAGGATAATCAGGCGTCTGCCTAACGGCCGGCCCGCCGCTTACGGCACCTGGAAGGATATCTCCAGGAAGTCCGGCATAGACACCATGGTGAGGCTGCTGGGTATAGGTATCGTCGACGAGATGAGGGAGGAGGTGCCCCGCGATACAAAGAAAGAGGACCTCCTGTACGATGACGAGCTCATACCGCTCGAAGAGAAGCCGGAAGTCCCCGCGCTTGCCGAAAAGACAGTCGAAAAATCGGAGATGGAGAGATCGGTGGACCTGGCCTGGACAAAGAAGAAGGGAAGGATGCGCCTTAACGATGCGAGGCTCAGGCTTAAATCGGCAGTCAAGACAGCCGCAAAGGAGCATGATGATATAGTCATAATCTATGATCCGGACATGGACGGTATAACTACCGCGGCACTCATGATGCGGAAACTCCAGGCTGAACTGGGCGATGTGCGTCTTACAAGGGTCAGTGAAGATTCTCCTGAAGCAGCGGATCACGGGATATATAAGATAGGCGATACGGAAAGAAGGGTGCATCTTCTTTCTCTTGATGGGAAAAAAGAACTCAAGAAAGAACATTTAGAACTGCTCGATTCGATAAAGTCCTCTAGAGGCCAGACATTATTCGTGTTCGACATTCCCATGTCGAATATGGAAAGTTTCAGGCCGTATGCGGAATATTTCGATATATATATAGTCGACCATCATTCGTATCTTCTTTACGAGTATTCCATGGAACATATATTGAAAGGTTTCTTCAATACATATAATTACCTGCCGCAGAATGAAAGTGCTTATACCACTTCCAAGTTCCTTTTCGATCTGCTCTCCGGGGAAGCCGGCGATGTGCCGTGGTCCAAAGCGACCGGCTGGCTGGCCGCCGGGGGCCTGATAGGAGATACCTACAGTGGGCAATGGCCTTCATATATGTCCTCTTTCGCTCATGCGGATGCTTCCTTGCGCAGGCTCGCTGAGATGGTTAACGTGCTCGGTTATACGAGAAACATAACCAGGGGCGAGACCTTCTGGCACATGGACAGGATAAGAAGAAAGCTCGTCAATATCCTCATGACGGCCGAGTCGCCCGAGGCGGCGATCCGGATGATAGAAAGCGAAGCAGAACTTTTCGCCAGGTTTAACGACATCAAGAAACAGCTGGAAGAGAACATGAGAAGGTACACGGACAAGCTTGCCAGGGCTCCGGCCGGGAGCGTGGTTGACTATGAAATAGACGCGGATTACGATTTTATACTCGAAGAACCTGAAAAATACTCGGTGGAGTACGCGGATAAGGTCGTCGTCATATATCAGGTAATAGGTAAAGAGGGGATAAACACCCGGGAGTTCATGAGAGAGCTAAGGAATTCTCCGGATCCGGAAGCCCTTATGGAAGCGCGCAATAACGATTTCACTGTACGCTACAGGATAAGACGCGCCTCCGGGAACGGGGCTGTTAACTGTGCCACGGTATTTTTCTCTGCAAAGACAGCCCCGGGGCTCGAGACCGTCCGAGGCGGCGGCCACAGCGACCGCGGGGGAGGGAACAGTTCTCTCGCTGAGATGTATAGGACAATAGAGTTTTTCCGCGAAGCGATAATAGAACAGCAGGAAGGTTCGGCTCGAAAAGTAATACATATGCCGGTCGATTTTACCGATGGTATCGGCGGGATGGATGACGCCAGCAAGAAACTCATGGAACACTATAAGGGCAGGATAAACGGCAGTATCGGCAAAGGCAGCAGCCTGCTTGACTGCGTCAGGATATACCAAACGAGTACAGCCTGGGACGACATGACCGGGCAGCAGCGTAAAATACTCTCGGCTGAGATATCGGCGCTGGACGAGAGGCTGACAGGTCTCCTTGAGCGCAGGATATTATTCTTTATACCCGCGCTATTGGGAAAAGACAGGAAAAAAGTCGCTAAGATCAGGGTCAGGCTGCGGGATATGGGATCTAGGCTTGAAAACGGCGAACCGGCGGGAATCCGTCTTTTCAAAGCTCTGGTAAAAGACCGGGAAGACTATCTGCTGGCTTTTTCAGCCGGGAAGGATATACTTCTTTCCGGAGATTTCCTGGACTGGAAGTTCAGACCTCACCTGGGCGAGATCATGTTTCATGAACTCTACGTATCAGAGTTCGGGGAAAAGAATTATAACGAACACAGGAAAATATACCGCGGCATACAGCGCAGGGTTTTTGGCAGGGCAAACAGGCTGAAACCTCTTCTGAGGGGGTATATAAACGAAAGAACGGGAGTGTACCAGCGCAGCATCATCGCAACGCTGACTGCCAAGGTCGTCAAGGTGATACTTAAGATAATGCACGTGATAGTCATTATCTCCATGTTTGCCGCCACGGTACTCCGGAAGGGCATTCTTTACGGATACAACAGCCTGGGTACCGGAAGGTATACGCCGGTGCCGCCCAGCGGTGAAACGCTGGACAGGGATATCCAGGAAGTGGCCATGCCGGAAGGTGTGATCGAGGCCGAACCGACGCCGATCATCGATTTCACCATCCCGACGGAAGTGATGGGAGACAGGACGGTAATCAACGAGATCATGGTGCCCGAGAGGATACAGGATATCCTATCTCTCGTACAGCCGCTGAGTTTCGACAGGTCCGGGAACCTGGTAATCCCGGGCGGCGAGCCTGCCTCGTTCATGGAAGATATATTCACTACGAGATACAGGAACCGGGTGGACCGGGTGACCGCCATAATAGTCCATTATGACGGAGGTCCCGCCGTGACGCGAGCGGGCCGGATGAGAAATGCCTATAGTACATGGAACGGCCTGAACGCCCCCGAAAAAATGGCCAGCGTGAACTGGACTGTGGACGGGTTTCCCATAACCTTGAATCCGGAAAATGACATCAGTCAGGGCGTCGGCATACTGCAGACGCAGCCTGGGAGCGGGGATCCGCTTCATCCTTACGCGGGAGCGCATCTGGGTATAAGCCCGGAAGATATGACTTATGAAAGAACAATGCAGATTTTCGACGAACTGGAACTGCAGACGAGCTGGCATGATGTGGACAAGAGGGATCTGAATGACATGTCGGTCAGTTTTGAACAGATAGGCACATCATTCTCCTACAGGTTCCCGACAAACATGCCCGGCGACCAGCAGCTTGCCAATGTCTTATCTCTTACCATAGCTTCAATGAAACAGTGGAACCTGGGGCCCTGGGACGTGCTGGGGCATCATGAAGTCCAGCAGAAATCAGATCCGGGCACCGAGTATATGGCTATACTGAGAACTCTGATAGGATGTTATGCGCTCGAGCACAGGTATGACGACCCGGAATTCTACGCCCTGGTATTCGGGCAGCAGTCGCCCCGGGATTATTTCCTCACTATCCAGAGGTATTATGACGAATATAACGGTGACAGGTATACTCATCCGGACTGGAGCGGTAACGGGCCCAGGTGGAAAGATTACATCGATTTTGACGAGCTTGTGCCGGTGCCGGCGGAGCCGGGAGGCGGCATAGGCAAGGGCAGCAGCCTTCTTTATTCGGCAGGCAGTATGTACCGTTCGAGCACTTCCTGGGACGATATGACCGGCGAACAGAGGGATATTCTGGCGGCCGAGATATCCGCCCTGGATGAAAGGCTGGAAGCGCTTCTCAGGCACAGGATATTCTTCCTGATACCCGCGGTCTCGGGAAAAGACAGGAAGGAGATCGCTGAAATCAGGGCGAAGCTGCTGGAGATGAAACTGAAACTGCAAAACGGCGTGCCGATAGATATACGGCTTTTTGACGCACTGGTTAAAGGCCGCGAAGATTACCTGCTTGCTTTTTCCGAAGGGCGCGGAATACTGCTTTCAGAGGATTTTGTAACCGAAGAGCGGTTCAGGCCGCACCTGGGAGAGATAATATTCCACGAGCTCTATGTGGCGACGTTCGGCGAGGAAAGCTATGATGATCACAGGAAGATATACCGGGGCATACAGCGCAGGATTTTCGGCAGACCCAATCCTCTAAAAGATCTTTTGAGGATATACATTGATAATAAGGCTGCCGGTGAAACGGTGATCCCGGAACCAGCCATGTTCAGGGAAACAGAGCCGGTCCGGATAAACATCGCCGCAGACCGAGCGGGAGAAGGGGTAAGGACGGATCTTAACGGCGAATGGGGTGTGATAGGCTACGGAGATCTCAATAAGACCATGAGTCTTCCGCAGAACTGGGCGCTCGACGAAGAGATAGGCAACTATGCGGGTAAAATGTTCTTCCACAGGCAGGTTACTATCAGTTCTGCCGAACTTGATGAACTCAGGAGATCCGGGAAGCAGGTCCTTCTTAACCTCAAGGGAGCGGATTATATTTCACGGATATACGTCAACGGCAGGCTTGTCGTGCAGCATGAGGGCTATTTCCAGCCGGTTGAAGCCGATATATCCGGTTACCTCAATGGAGGCGATAATGACATAGTGATAATGATAGATTCCCCTCATGAGGAAGCCGGATCCGTGGACCAGTACGATACTCCGTGGCCTAACATGAAACGGCTTATTAAAGGGGTGTTCGGGTTATGGGATCTGAGGCCCGGAGCCCGCATGATTCCGTATGACTGGGGATGGATAGCGGATGTAGGGCAGGACATGATAACCGGGGGTGTCTGGGGAGACTTATCCATAACGGTGAGGAACAGCGTAAGGACGACCGGTTCGGCAGTGCAGACGCGTATCGCCCGGAACGGTGCAGGCAAGATGGATATAAAGGAAGACGGGCAGGGTAACCTCGTGGCCGACGCCGGGATAGAGATAAAACTGCTTACCGAGAACAAAAGCGGGTCTGAAAAAACGGTAGACTACGAAATAATCGTAGAAGAATACGATCCTTCTTCGGGTGTCACAAGGGAAATAAAGAGAGAGGAAAGAGAGGGCCTGGTAGCGGAAAACTGCGGCGAAGCCGTGTTGCATGTTGATATTCCGCAGGCTAAATTATGGCAGAGCTGGGACATGCTCAAACCCGGTAAAAAACCTTACCTTTACAGGATAAAAGTGGTGACAAGAGAGAAAGGGAGGATGCTGGACGAGTACAGTACCAGGGTGGGTGTCAGGGAGATTCAGCATGATGAGGAAGGGGCCTGGTACCTGAACGGCAGGAAAGTCGAGGTGAGAGGCACCAATTACGTGCCGACGCTGTGGCTCAGCGAGGCCGGGCGTTTCATGACGGGAGACATACAGAAAATGAGGCAGGCCAACCTGAACACGGTCAGGGTACATGCTCATGTTTCTCCCGGAGAATTCTATGACAGCTGCGACGAAGAAGGGATACTCGTGTGGCAGGATTTTTCACTTCAATGGAAATATTCCGATTCCGACGTATTCCGGGCCGAAGCCGTGAAGCAGATAAAGGATATGGTGAGACTCCTGGGGGATCATCCTTCGATAGTACTTTGGTGCTGTCACAACGAACCCGGCATGACTGACCTCACGGACAAGGATTACAGCCTGGACGAACTGCTCTTCAGGGCCGTGCAGGAGGAAGACCCGACAAGACTCATAAAAATACGTTCGGATTACGACGAGCATCTTTATCCCGACTGGTATAATCCCGCGTGGTTCTATAACGAGAAAAGGACGAAGATGCCGTCAGAGTTCGGCGCCCAGGCGCTGCCTGCCAGGCATATAATGGAAAAGATACTCTCGGGGATAGACGGATGGGAGGACCTGGACTGGAGGAGGATAAGGCGCTACAGGTACCTCATGAAGAGACCTTACGAAAAACTTTCCGAAAAGGACAAGCTGGCGAAACGCGTGCTCATGAGGCTGGTTTACCATAATTTCCAGCCGTATTACATGTTCGACGTAGCCGGAGTTGATACCGGCAGGACGCTGGATGAATTCATCAGGAATTCCCAGGAATTCCAGTACAAGTTCCTAAAGAGAAAGATAGAACAGTACAGGAGAGACTCCCATTATAACGGTCAGCTGATGTTCTGTTTCGCGGACATATGGCATTCTATAGTCTGGTCAGTATGGGATTATGAGCGCGATTCGGGAAGCCCCGCGAAAGCCGGCGCCGAGGCCGTGAGGCTGGCGAACCAGCCGCTGCTTCCGTCTATAGTCATGGATAGTAAGCAGAGGAAGACGGGAGAATACTGGTTCGACGGATTATGGCTTATAAACGATTCGGGCGAATACAGCTCCGAAGATTTATCCGTAGAGATAGAGGTCAGCGGGCTGGACGAGGATTCCTATCCGGGAAAACCGTCGAGAAAAGAGCTGGAAGGCGTATCGAGGAAGATAGTCATACCTTTATGGGAGCTCATACCGGAAGGCAAAATTGATATAGGCGCCAACAAGAAGATAGAGCTGACTTTAGACCGGCTGCCGGAAGACATAAGAAAACAGCTTTCAATAAACAGCCTTTCGGGCAAGCCTGTTCCCGAAGGCGAGTACGTTGTGGATGTAAGAGTGATCGATTCGGGCGGCGCCGTGCTTGCTTCAAATCATGAGACGCTCGAAGTTAACAGGCCGCTGGGACACATGCTCGGCCTGAGGTGGAAGAAGTTCCTCCTGGATATGAGCCAGACGAGGATAATGCTGGAATGGATATTGTTTGCTCTCAGATATTTCAGGGAGTATGTCAGGTCGGGTGAAATAACCCGTAAAAAAGCCAGATATTTTCTCAGGAAATTCATAGGCGAATGGTTTAAGGGAGCCGGAGAGCATGTTCCCGTTCTGGCGGGGCCGGTTATTGAAGGCGGCGCCGCGCGTATAGACCTTTCCGCCGCGGTGCCTGTTCTCAGCATTGAGGAGGCGGCGAAGCAGTACATGGATCTGGACGGCAATATAATCGTGCGCTCCGAGACCCTGGTCTGCTGTTTCGATATAGAATCAGGGAAGATATCTCTCCATGACAGGCAGACCGGCGCGGCTGTTTTCGAGAACGCTTCGGGGGTGATAAGAATGTCCGCTGAAGAAGGCCGGCGGGTCATGCTGAGAACAGACGATACTTCTTTCTTCAGGGATATCAGGGCGGAAGAAGTGACCGAAGGCTTGCTTAAAGGATTTACTAAAATAAGCATAAGGTATCACCGCGGCGGCAGCGGGCCGGGATTCACTTACAACATATATTTCGGAGAAGGAAAGGAACGTGTTTATTTCGATGCGGAAGTGGATCCCGGCACGGCAGGGGGATACATGCTGGATTCGGTGGATCTCATAGAACTCGACCGCCGATCCGGAAGAAGGCCGGGCGACATCAACATATATGCGGCATTTACCGTTCCCGAAGAAAAGACCGAGCCTGATCAGGTATATATACGCGAAGCGGTCAGGGAAAAACGTCTCGAGCTCGCCCGCGGCGGAGTGGGCGCTGCGGTTTTCGTAACAGCAGCCGATTCAGAGAAGAAACACGTATTGAAGATGGGTAACCTTATGAGGCTTTCATCTGTTCTTGATGAAAGTCTGTATCCATTGTCCGTGTCCGGCATCAATGCAATGGTCGCCCAGAGGATGCTTCAGAGGTCAGGCGTTGCCGTTCCTGACGGAAGGCTGGTCTGGATAGACCGGGAAGGCGGGACGCTCGAGGAACTCTACAGGATAAGACGCGCCGGCAACCGTACGGGACTGTCAACTGCGCTTCCGCCCGAGGGCGAATTCGTGCATGTGCAGGATTTTATACCGGACGCGATAACGGCAAGGGACAATATGGGCAGGCAGGAGAAAGTGAAGCTGTCACTGAAAGATGAGCAGCTCGTCCAGCTGGCGAGGATGGCCGCACTGGACTGCATACTGGGTAACGCTGATATGTTCGGGAGGGGCAACAAGGGTAACCTTATGGTCTCCGAAGACGGAGAAAAGGTATTCAAGATAGACACCGAGCTGATGTATTTTGCGGATAAAGCCGAATTGCGCGGATATATCGACGATATAATAGAGGGAGGTATGGCTCTTAGGATAATCGGATTCCTTAGGGAAAGCGGTCTTGAGGGGGAACTTTCCTTGCCGGAAGAAGAAAGGATAATAAGGGTCCTCCAGGACGAGATGATGCGGGTATTGCGTGATTTTGCCCGTATGAAGAAGAAGGATATCCGGGCACTTGTTTACGGCAGTATAGACAAAAAAGACCGCAGGAAACTCGTGTTCGAAGGTATGAGTACCGGTTTGAGGGCTATAGTCCTGCCTCGCAGGAAAGTATATGCCAAAGACGTGTTGTCCAGGTTCAACAGGGAGCTGGCCGGTATGCAGCAGTATGTGGTTAAAAGGCACGGCAGAATACTCGAACGGCACCAGCCGGAAAGCCATAAGATCCAGGTGCCTGAAGAAGCCGCCGCGGCTGGTTACCAGTCAGTTCCTGAACCTGAAACGCAGCAGAAGGGACTTACGAAAAGCTATTTCAGGCAGAAAAGAACCGGTATAATCGCCGGTATTATTATGAGTTTTGCGGTACCTGTGATAATAAGCGCGCTGATACCCGAGAATGCCGGGCCGGTCGTGGATACGATTGAGCAGATCATCGTTACTTTCTCCATCCTTTCCGTATTTCAGGGTGTCGTCGAATACGTGATAACATTCTTCGGCGATAACCTGAAGCATTTTAATGATATCTCCGCAAACGGTAAAGCGGACAATATACGCGCGCGGCTGAAAGGGCTGTATCCGGAGCTTGATACGGCGAATATGACGGAAGATAAACTGATAATGATGCTGTCCGAAGAAGGTCTTATAGATCTAAGGCTGATAGCCATAGTGAGAGACTTTTTCGGCGAGGAATATCAGATCATAACTACGGATGATTATGAAAATCTTTTCGGAAAATTCATCGGTCTCTATGTAAGTGCCGACGGGATAGTCAGGATCCCGGCCGGGTTCCTTATAAAAGAAGAAAGAAGTTTTCTGAACAAAGCGTACATATTGTACAGCATATTGATACACGAAAAATTCCACTCGTTCGGGCGAGGTATTTTCAATGATGAAAGACTTGCATATTTCATCCAGACAGCGCTTACATTGCTGCTGTTCCCGATAATATTTACCAGGATAGCGAGGATGTACTTGAATGAGGAATATGCCGGCACCCCGGAGATGGCTGTCCGGACTGCGGATGCAAGGATATTCTATGATACACCGCTGGATGCCGTGCCGTCGGGTTACAGGACGGGCAAGCGTTCCCCGTCCCTGCTGGAGTCTCTTTTCTCGAGGCGCGCTGCCTGGAGGTATGCATACGGGCGCGCATCCGGCAAGGTCATTACCGTAGAGACCCCATGGGGACAGTATGAACTCGTTGATGGGACTTTCGAAGACAGGCTCGCTGCCTTGAAAGCGCTTCCTGTAAGGCCCAAGTACGATCCCGAGAGGAAGATATGGGTCTCGACGCTGCATCCGGGGAGCATAGCGGCTGAGCTTGCCAGGCAGGGAATACCCCTGGTCGACCTGGAAGAGAACGAAGTCATGCCTGTACCCGCGGCAAGGATATATGACAGCGAAGGAAAAAGTTACATAGTGCACGGCAAAGACGGCGAAGATTTTGCCGCCTTAAAAGACATGATCAAGGCTTTCCCGCCGTCCAGGTGGACCGGCCAGCGCTGGGACATGAACGCTCCGATATCAAGAATAACGGAATATTTCAATGGTTATATTATCGTTCCGGAAGACTCGAACATCGCAAAGGGAAAGGGGGTTCTTCACGAAGAAGTAAACGGCAGGATAAGAGATAATGAACTGATGTTTGTTCACGGCAGGGAACAGGTGAAGATAGATGTATCCGACAGGGACTATATAGATGTGCGAGGCGAGAACAGGTCCCTTGTAGAATCGGCGCTGGATATCATGGAAAAATCCGGCTATCCGGTTCTGGCCGAGTCCCTCAGAGACGGTTATAATATCGTCGTAGTGGACCTGCCTGGCGGCAGCCCTCTGCTGGTTCTTGATGACGAAGACCATTACCAGTCGATACATGCCGGATTGAGAAGAAAGACGGTTTATATGGGTAAGACTTTCTTCGACGGGATAAAGTATGATCCCGTTCTTCTTGCGGCGGCCCTGGCCCATGACGGCTACGAGATCATGAAATGGTACAGGGCCTATGAAGACTACTTGAGAGAGACCGCTGCGCAGGGTAGACGCTCCGGGTACCGAGACATAGCGGAATTCAGGGCTTCGCATCTGCACCTTATACCGGGATTCCACAGGGAGGCGGAACAGATAGAGGAGTCGATAGCGGGTAAGAGGCTTAATAAAGTTATAGATGAGATGAGAAGCGGAAAAAGAAGGGAAGATGAAGATGCCCTTGTCTCTCCGGCAGTCTCGGGTATCCCGTACGGCAAAAAGCAGATAGTAAAGGTAACCAGTTCTGCAGGATACATAGAGCCGGAGAAGATATATATAGATGATCTCAGCGGGTTGAGCAGGCTGACGGCTCTCATGCGGATGTATTCCGAGAAGATACTCATGTGGACCACCGGCCATATACCCAGCGGTATGAAGTTCCTTATACCGCTGAAGAAGAACGAAACCGACGAGCTGATAATAGAGCCCGCATATGTTATAGCGGATACATCCAGGTTCGGGATAATGAGCTTATATATAATCCTGCGTAATATCTTCGAGCAGACATTTTTCGCCGGCGGCGACAGGGACAGCCACAGGCTGAGGCTGAAGTTCGCCGAAGCTTTCGCCGGCGCCACCTGATGAATCCCGGCGTATATCCTGACATCTAAATATACGGTAATAACTCTTTCGGGGCCGGCTTGAAACAGTTCTCTTTATAAGTTAATATAAATTATCTGATAATTTTGAAAGGAATATATTTATGAATAGAAAAACTAGAATGTTCTGGATGATGCACAAGACGAAGATCATAATAATCGGCGCCGTGCTGATACTGCTTATACTCGCTGTGATAGGTTTATCTTCTCTCGAATCTTTCTACAGGAAAATAACCCTCGCGCAGTTCCCGGTGCAGCTGTTCATGGGAGGTTTTCATGCCGCGATTTTCGTAGCCATGTACCTGGTCTTCCTGAGGGGCGGGATGGCCAAACTCGAAGAATCAAAGATAAGGGGAGAGAAGGTCGATGTGCATTGGAAGGACGTCATAGGCATAGAAGAAGTGAAAGAAGAGGCTGCGGAGGTGCTGGAACTGATAAAGGACCGCACTAAGATAATGAAAATAGGAGGGAAAATACTCAGGGGAATACTGATGGTGGGCCCTCCCGGGTGCGGCAAGACCATGCTCGCGAAGGCTATCGCGACCGAAGCAGGCATCCCTTTTATCTCGATGGCCGCAAGCGAGTTCACTGAGATATTCGTAGGCGTAGGTTCGAGCAGAGTAAGAAAACTCTTCAAGAAGGCCAGGATACTGGCTTACGGTTACGGCGCCTGCATAATATTCATAGACGAGTTGGACGCTATCGGAAGACAGAGGACTTTTTCTTTCGGCGGCGGGCAGGAGACCAATAATACTCTGAACCAGCTCCTCGTGGAGATGGACGGGCTTAAAGAAGAAGACGCGAACATCATAGTCATAGGAGCGACAAACGCCCAGGAAACTGTCATAGACCCGGCCCTGATGAGGCCCGGCCGTTTTGACAGGAAACTTTATATCGGAAAGCCCGGGCTGGAGGGCAGGGAGAAACTTTTCGAGCATTATCTCAGCAAGATAAAATATGACGAGAAAATCGATATATCCAGGCTAGCCAGAAAAACCGTATATAAGAGTCCCGCTGATATAGAGAATATAGTGAAAGAATCCGCACTCATCGCGACCAGGGAAGGAAAAGACATAGTGGAATTCAGGGAGATATCGGCCGCGATAGAACGTATAGATATGGGAATCAAGCACAAGAGAAGGATGACGGATGAGGAGAGGAAGAGAGTCGCCTACCACGAGGCGGGGCATCTGATGGTGCTGTGTTTCCTTCATCCTACCGACGACGTATTCAAAGCGTCGATAATCTCCAGGAAAGACAGTCTCGGGGCCGTATATCATCAGCCAAGGGAAGAGCTATACACGAGCGACAGGGACCATCTCCTTGCCAATATCCAGGTGTCGCTTGGCGGGTATGTTTCGGAGAAACTGGTCTTCGGAGTCACTTCAAACGGAGTATATTCGGATTTTCAGAAAGCCATGGCCGAGGCGCACAGCATGGTCTGGAGCTTCGGTATGAGCGAGAAGGGATACCTCGGCGATTATACCATGATACCGAAAGAACAGCTGTCGGAAAGGCTGAAAGACGAACTTAATGCCGAAACGCAGAAAATATTCACTAGCTGTTACAAGGAAGTTGAGAGCCTTCTAGTCGAAGAGAGGGAACTCATGGATAAATTCGCGAACGAGCTGCTGGAAAAAGAGGAGCTCGAATACGATCAGATAGAAGAAATATACAATACCTACGTAGACCACAAGGAAAAATCCGGGTCAAAATCCAAGATAACGCGGAGAAGATCCAGGACCGTCAAGAAATCCGGGTAATGAGATATCTCTACGGGTTCGTACTGCTGCTCTTCCTGGGAAGCTGCAGTTTTAAGCCGACATACCCGAAAGAAACGCTGCTCGAAGACCTCTCCAGGATAGTCTCCAGGGAATTCCATATAGACAACATGAAGACGAAGATCGACGGGAACTGTATATGGATATATATACCCATCAACCAGCTGATGGACGACCAGTTCCAGCTCAGCGAGGAATCCGCAGAAAAAATAAGGCAGATATCGTCAGCCATATCAAGGATACTGCTCAGTTCCGATTCAGATATTACTTTTATCTCGATGATCACCCATGACGCCAACGGGGTCGAACTCAGGATGCTCAGGCACATAGAAGACGTGAAAAAGGTCAGGGTATGGTATATCTCCTACCAGGATTTTTATTACCGTTCGGACGTGAGGATGGATTTTAATCCCGAGCTCATAGGCCTTAAGACTGTGAACAGCCTCATCAACAAGACGATGGAAGCCGGCTACACTGATAGGGACCTGGGAAAATATATATTATTGAAGAAGCGAAACGAGATCACGGAGAAATTCCCCGCTGATTTCGGCGAGATAAAAAAGGTTAATACCGTACGAGTAGGGGATAACGAGGCGCTTGTGTATATAGAGTCAGGATACCCGGCAAGGAAATCCCTGTTTCTCATAAATGTGGAATTCAGCGAGATTCTGAAGAACCTGCTCATCCTTTACCTGAGCAAGAAAGAGGAGGCGTCTGCCGAGGCCGGCAAAGCGGGCAGACTGCCGGATGAGCCGGCAAAGGAAAACGCGGCGCTTTCATACCCAGTCATCGCCGGTTACTGGGAAATAGGCGAAGAAGCGTGGCCTTATGAGTACAGGGAATATCGTAACGTAGACATGTGGCCCGGTATGACCTATTCGAAAGCGATAAAATTCAATGAGTTCATATCGGCGCAGATAGAAAGAAAGATAAAGCTCAAGTTCAAGGATAACGACGAGAAGTGGAAGATCAAATTCAAAGAGCTAAATGTTTATTACCTGGAGAGCATAATAGAAGTGACCCGGGACATGTACAGCCTGAAGGACCCGGACTATAAGGTGGACCCGGATCACGAGATCGCTCTCATAGCGGCCCAGACGATAAAAAACTACGATCTCGATAATATACAGAGTCTTGTTATACATACTCCCCTCTGGGAGATAAAAAAAGACATGAGCGTCGAAGAATTGATGAAATTGAAACCCGTTAAATGGAAGCGTATAAGAAAAAAAGCTGATTTTACCATGAAAGACATGCTTCTGATGATGTTCATACCCAACTACAGGGGCGGCAGAATCACGTCTGAAGCCAAAGAGGTCTCGCCTCAGGAAAAATGGATCGAAAATTACAGGATGAGGCAGCAGCAGAACGCTCGCAAACGATAACAGGCAGAGGTGATATTTGAAATTTTAACGTATTATAATTATTATAATATTATGCATCTAAACGTTGTAAAAAGGCTTTTTGGTATAATTTTACTGTTAATAATCATCCGCGGAGTATCATATTCCGATGAAATCCTTAATTCCTACCTTCAGATAGCCTATGAGAATAACGAGGAAGTTAAGATTTCCAAGGAACAGATAAAACTCGCCAAGATGAGGGTTCTTAACGCCGCGCGTATCCTGGGCCCCAACGTCTATTTCGAGTACAGGCGTTCCGACGGCCGGAGCGAGACAGATCCCTACAAACAGAAGGGATACGGAATAAGCGCCGCACAGGGCATATTTGAAGGCGGTAAAAAATATTTTAACCTGAAAAAAGAGATGAGATCGCTTGATGTGGTGGAATCACGTTATGACGAGACTCTGCAGGCGCTCCAGCTCACCGTAGCTAACATATATTATGACATGGTGCTCAATATCCAGAAACTGAAGAACTACAACGAACTGCTCCTGGATATCGAGGATGAGTTCGAGATAGCCGAAAAGAAATATAACGCGGGGATAATGACCCAGGTGGATTACATGGGAATACTTAACCTCAAGGAAGAGCTCCTTCTGGAGAGAGAGCTTACAAAGAACAATATAGACCTGGCGAAGATAGATCTCGGGCAGAAATGCGGCGTGAGGGACCTGGATGATACGTACCTGTATAAGGGGCGGTTGTACAAGGATCTGGACGTCCTTAATTATTCGCTCAAGGAACTGAAGGATATAGCTCTTAAGAACCGGCCGGAGCTCATATCTGCCCGGGCCATAGTGGATCAGACGAGATACAGCCTTAAATCCGCCAGGGGCGACGACTGGCCGGCCCTGTCGCTGGAGGGTTTCGTCGGAAAGAGCGGGGAGGCGTATGTGGAGGACGAGCTCGAGCTTGCTACCGAATGGAATGTATTTGCCAACCTCCAGTGGTCTTTCTGGGGAAATGTCGTAGGATACAAATACGGGGAACGGAAGACCGACCCTTCTGAGATAGTAGACATTTCTGTCAGGACCCAGAGCAAGGACCATTCGATAAAGCTGGGACTGCTTTCGAACATGGCGGTTTTCGTGTCGAAAAAGGAAGCCGAGATAGTCTACATGCAGGCCATAAAGGACTTTAACAACAAAGAGCAGGAAGTCATGATAGACGTGGAGCGGACATATAACAACTACGTCAACTATATGAGGGCGGTAGATATCAACGAGAAGAAAGTGAAGCTCAGCACCAAGCAGGTAAGTATAATAGAGAAAAAGAAACTGCTTGGAGAGACAAGTTCGGACGAGATTATTAAGACAAAGAGCGACCATGTAAACCAGCAGAACGCGTACCTCAAGGCGCTTTTTAACGTTATAATATCAAAGGCCGAGCTTATAAGGAGTTGCGGAGTCGATGTATTCACTAAGAAGGAAGGAGGATAGATGGCCATAGGGGAAAAGCTGATAAACAGGATTCCTTCTGTCAGGTATTTTTTCAGGATGATCGGGAAGATAAAGCTTCCGCGTGTCATATATATCAGGAAGTACCAGAAGATGATCCTGGTATCTTATATTGCTATTCTGCTGCCGCTTACCGGTTATTCGATATACAGGCAGAAAACGGCGCCTAAGGAAGTCGAGAAAAAAGAAGAAGAAGCGCAGCCGCTGCCCATGGTTAAGGTCTTTAAAGTGGAAAGAGAGGATTTTAAGGAGATACTCGAGGCAATGGGCACGGTGAAAGGGACTTCGGAGATTGATCTGAAATTCGAAATATCCGGTAAGATAGCTTCTTTCAATTTCAGGGAAGGCGACCAGGTGGCCAGGGGAGAGATCATCGTATCGCTCGATTCCGAAGACGTGATGACGAGGCTGCGTTATGCCAAGTCAAAGCTGCAGTCGGTAGTAGCCAAGTATGACGCGGCCAAGGAAAAACTCGGCGTATACAGAGAGCTCTACCAGATGGGAGCTATAATCAAGACGAAGATAAACGAGATGGAACTGAGCGTTGACAGCCTCAAGTCCGAAGTGGACAGCGCCAGGGAAGAGGTGGCGCTGGCTCAGTCCCAGATAGACAAGACGGTTGTCCCGGCGCCGGAAGACGGGGTTATGGGCACAAGACTTGTCGAGGTAGGCGATTTTGTCACTCCCAACGATGTGGTCGGCACCTTCCTTGAGGTAAAGAGCGTATTTGTCGAAATGGGCGTCATCGAGAAAAATATAGAAAAGGTGGCGCTGAACCAGAAGGTGAAAGTAATGGTTGATGCGTATCCTGATGACATATTCTGGGGAGAGATATTCAATATATCCAAGATGGTTAGGGGTAAGACAAGGACCCTGCCTGTGAAGGTGAGGATATCGAATCCCAAGCAGAGGCTTTATTCCGGGATGTTCGCGGAATGCGAGATATACCTCACCGAGATAAAAGAAGCGCTTGTAGTGCCCACGGCGAGCGTGATAGACCTGGGGCAGATGGTTGTGGTCCCGCTGGTTAAGATGGTGGGGAATCAGGATACAAAAGGGCTTGTCGGTATGAGAGGAGCCCAGATAGACGACCAGCTCGAACTCAACCAGGAAGAGAGGATAGGGGTTGTGGAACTCAGGAAAGTTGAGCTGGGGTACGCTTCCGACCAGTATACACACATTAAAGACGGCCTCGATCCCAATGATATGATAGTCATGGAGACTCAGCAGCCTCTGAAAGACGGAATGAAAGTCAAGATAATCGAGGTGATAGTCAGAGAGCAGGATGGTTGAAAAAGTCCTAGCCCGCCCGATAACCTTTTTCATGCTTTTCATAGCGATAACGATTATCGGGGTTATCGCGCTGCTGCGCATCCCTATAGAGCTGATGCCAAATACGTCCTACGGGGAAATATCCATCATCTATTCGATAAGGGGAGGCATCCCTCCTGATAAAGTAGAGCATTTTGTCATAAAGCCGGTCGAAGAAGCCGTCGGGGGGGTGAGCAATCTCAAGGATATACTTTCCATAGCCAAAGAAGGCCGCGCTACCATAGTGCTTATGTTCGGCGCGGCGACGAACATGGATATATCGGTGATGGAGGTCAGGGAGAAGCTGGCGCTCATAAAAGACCAGCTCCCCCAGGAAGTGGAAAGGCCGATAGTGGCGCAGTACGAACAGGAAGATATACCCATACTTATTTTCGGGATAACGTCCCCCGTAAGAACCCCCGAAGATATAAGGAAGATTATCGATGCCAGTATAAAAGACAAGATAGCCAGGGTCGAAGGGGTCGCAAATGTCGATGTCTTCGGCGGGCGCGAGAGGAAGATAATAGTCGAGGTGATGCCGGAGAAGCTCAAGGCCTATTCGATGCCCATGAGCAGTATCATAAACTCCCTTAATATGGCCAACGTCTCGCTTTTAGCGGGCGACGTGGCCGAGGCGGATAACCTGTATACTATCAAGACTTCCGGCAGGTTCGAGAATATTTCGGAGATAGAGAATCTGGGGATACAGGTATCCGACGAAGGGTCTATAATACGCCTCAGGGACGTGGCCAAGATAAAGGATTCGTTTCTGGAGCCGGAGAACCTGTCCAGGCTCAACGAGAACCAGAACGTCACCATATACGTGCAGAAAGAGACCCTCGCGAGCACGGTGGAGGTGAATAAGAACGTCATCGAGAAAGTTAACGAGCTCAGGAAGGTGCTGCCGCAGGATCTTATAATAACACTTGTCAAAGACGACGCCGTTTACATAAATAAATCGCTGAATTCGATGAAAGAATCTCTGGTTATAGGCGGGCTCCTGGCGACAGCCATACTTATGCTGTTTTTTAAAAACATACGCCTGACGGTTATAGTGTTTTTTACGATACCTCTGTCGGTTTTTATCACCCTGACTCTGCTTTATTTCAACAAGATGAAACTGAATGTTATGACGATAGGGGGACTCGCGCTCGGCGTCGGCATGCTCCTTGATAATACTATAGTGGTCATAGAGAATATTTTCAGGATAAGGGAGACGACCGAGAACATAAGCAAATTCGATGCGATAATCATAGGGGCCACGCAGATAATACTTCCCATAGTGGCTTCGACTCTGACTACGATAATAGTGTTTCTCCCGTTCATATTCCTGAGCGGCGATATAAAGCAGATGCAGGGAGGAATGGCCATCACCATTACTTATTCCCTGGTGGCGTCCCTGTTTGTCGCTCTTACCCTTATACCGCTTCTTTTTTCGAGGCTTAATATAAAGGCGCTGCCAAAAAACGAAGAGGAAAAGATACCCGTATACTACGAAAAGCTTCTCAGGTTCACTCTCCGCTTCAGGGTCCCGAGCATGCTGCTCGCGCTGGTCCTGTTCGCTCTTTCCGTGGTCATATTCACGAAGATAGACATGAACCTGTTCGAGGCCGAGGAAGAGACGAAGTTCACGGTGCATGTCGAGCTTCCCACCGGTGCGAAGCTCGATGTATCCGACGAGAAGGTAAAGATAGTCGAAGCTATTCTCAAGAGGATGCCGGAAGTCCAGACCGTATCTTCCAAGATAGAAAAATGGTCCAGCAAGATATTCGTGGATCTTGTGCCGCAGAAGGACAGGGAAAAGACCAAAGCTGAAATAATGGAAGAGCTCAGGCCTAAATTCAAGGAGATACAGCCCGCGTTCATATACTTCAAGGAGTCCCAGGAACTGGCCGCCAAAGAGGTATTCATAGAGATATACGGTCACAGCTATGAAAAGATAAAAGAGATGGCGATGACGATAGGCGGACAGATGAAGGCGATCGAGGATATCACGGATGTGAAGATAAGGATGAGGGAAGGCCGGCCCGAGAAACTCGTGTATTTCAACAGGGATAAGCTTGCCACATACGGGTTAAACGTGAAAGAAGTGGCAAATGTGCTTCATGCGCGGCTCAGGGGGCTTGTCGCGACGCGGTACCATGAGGAAGGAAAAGAGATAGAGACGATAGTAAGGCAGGATATAGACACGGTAAAGGATTTCACGGATCTCTACGGCATGGCTCTTTTTACGCCGCATAAGGAATTCATACAGCTGGCGCAGGTGGCGGAATTTACCGACGATAAAGGGCCTTCGGAGATATGGCGCAAGAACAAGAGGAGGATGGTCCAGGTTTCTGGAACGCGTAACAGGCTTTCGCTGGAAAAGGCGGTCAAGCAGATAGTGGAAAACCTCAGGGAAGTAAAGGTAGACGAGGACTATTTCTGGGAAGTCGGGGGCGAATACGAGATCATGATGAGGAATAAGAGCGAGCTCATGATGGCGCTGGCTCTTACCATAATACTTGTGTACCTGGTACTGGCTAGCCTGTTCGAATCTTATATCCAGCCCGTCATCATCATGATATCCGTTCCGCTGGCCATGATAGGCGTCGTAATATCCCTGAAGGCGACGAAATCAACGGTGACGACAGGGGTCATAATGGGGATCATAATGCTCGCGGGCATAGTGGTCAATAACTCGATTATCCTGATAGACAGAATAAACGGCATGAGGGAATCCGGAGAAGAGGTCTTTAAATGCGTGGTCGACGGGTGCAAGCAGAGGCTCAGGCCCATATTCATGACGGTCTCCACGACTATACTGGGGCTGCTGCCGCTTGCCATAAAAGGCGGAGAGGGCAGCGCTCTGTGGAAGCCTCTTGCGATAACGGTCATAGGCGGGCTGATGAGTTCGACGATCCTGGTGCTCTTCATAGTTCCGTGCGCGTATCTGATATTCGAGTATTTCAGTTTTAAGAGGAGATAGGATGCAAATAACAGAGCTTGCTGTAAAAAGACCCGTGACCACGATAATGTTTTTTGTCGGGGTTATAATTATGGGTATGATCTCCCTTTTCAAGACGCCCAGGGAACTTCTGCCCTCTCTGACTTATCCTCAGATAACTGTCATAACGCTCTATGAGAACGCGACGCCGGAAGAGATAGAAAAGCTGGTCACGAAGGTAATAGAAGATACCGTCGGTACGGTCAGCAGGCTCAAGGGCGTAAGCTCCATCTCCCGCGAGGGACTTTCTCTCGTAATGGCGGAGTTCAACTGGGGCACGAATATGGATTTCGCTTCAATGGATGTGAGGGAAAAGATAGACCTCATCAAGGGACGGCTCCCCAGGAATTGTCAGGAGCCTATCGTGATGAAGTTCAATCCCTTCGAACTCCCTGTAATGTCGATACTGATATCTTCCAGGTCGGGAAAGACCGATCCCGAATCGCTCTACAAGATGAAACAGATAGTCGAGAATGTCATAAAGAACAATCTGGAAAAGCTGGACGGTGTCGCTTCCGTGGAAATAAAAGGCGGAAGGGAGAGGGAGATCGTGGTGGAGGTGGACCAGACAAGGCTGGGCTCGACGGAAGTATCGCTGCTTGAAATAGTGGATATCCTGAAAAAGGCGAATCTTGCGTATCCTGCCGGTACTATCAAAAAGAGATTCTACGAATATCTCATACGAAGCATGGGAGAATACGAGACCATAGAAGACATAAAAAATACTCCTGTCAGGGTCCAGTACTTCGAGGAGATAGAGATCCCGTGGCTTGCCATGCTCAGCGAAGAGACGCCGAAAGGCATCATACATCTCTCGGACGTGGCCAGGGTGACGGACACTTTTAAGAAGCAGGAGAGTATATTCAGGCATAATAACGAGGAATCTCTTTCCGTCTCGGTTAAAAAACAGTCGGGCGCGAACATTATAAAGCTGACGAAACTCATCAGGAAAAAGATGGAAGAACTGAGCACTAAGCTTCCTAACGATTACAGGGTGAAAATAGTGTACGATCAGTCCGAATTTGTCGAAGAATCCATCAAGGGCGTGGCCGATTCCGCGATACAGGGGGGCGTGCTGGCCTTTTTCATCCTCCTTATTTTCATGAAGAACATCAAGAACTCGATAATAGTCTCGGTGACGATCCCAGTTTCACTTGTGGGCACATTCATACTGATGTATTTCCAGAAGATAACGATAAACATGATGTCGCTCGGCGGGCTGGCTCTGGGAGTGGGTATGCTCGTAGACAACTCTATCGTGGTTCTGGAGAACATCTACCGCAAAAACATAGAAGAAAACAAGGGGCCTGAGCTCAGCGCGATAGAAGGGACCGTCGAAGTGGGGGGAGCGATAACTTCATCTACCCTTACTACCATTACCGTATTTTTCCCGTTTATATTCCTGGCCGGTGTCGCCGGGCAGCTGTTCAAAGAACTGGCGTATACCGTGACATACTCGCTCGTGACGTCGCTGGGAGTCGCGATATCGCTGGTGCCGAGGCTGACTTCAGCGAATAAAGGGGGAAAATACGAGGAGCCTGCCTGGGGCGAGGTTATGAAGGATTATTACAGCAGGATGCTGACGGTGTTTTTAAGTAAAAGGTTATTCTTTTACTTTATAATAACCGCCATGTTTTTCGGAAGCATAGTGCTTCTTCTTAGACTCAACAAGGAGTTCATGCCGCAGACCGAACAGCGCGAGTTCATGGTCAAGATTGAGCTGCCGCCGGGAACCCAGCTCGAAGCAACGGATAGACTGGTCAGGCAGATAGAGGCCGCGATAGCCAGCGTTCCTGAAGTGGGAGATATAACCACGACGATAGGTTCTTCCAAGGGCAGTTCGGGAAGCGTCGGATATTCGATAATGGGACCGAACCAGGCCGAGATAATGGTACAGAGCAAAGGCGAGGAGAATTTCAAGGAGGAGACAATAGAAAAAGTGAAGGACAGGGTCTCGCTGATAAGCTTTGAGGGAGAGATAGAGTATGTCACGCAGGCAGGAGTACTCGGTGCCGCGATAGGCGGCGGAGCTCCTGTATCAGTGGAAGTAATGGGCGAAGACATGAACACCCTGATAGAGATATCCGAGATAATAAAAGACAGGTTCAACGCCAATCCCAATATATACGGAGTAAAGACCTCTTTCAGGGGGTACCGGCCGGAACTGAAGATGGAAGTGAACAAGGACAGGGCCTCCCTGTATGATATTTCGACCGAGAACGTGACGGTGACGGCTCAGACGGCAATAAAGGGATACGTGGCCACAAAATTGAAGGAAGAAGACAACCAGATAGACATAAAAGTAAGCCTTATGGGCACCGAGAGCAAGGATTTCGACAGGATAGGGCAGATACTGGTCCATTCCCCCCTTAAGTTCGATGTCGAGCTCAACCAGCTGGTGGATTTCGTGGAAGATGAAAGCAGTTCCGAGATAAGGAGGAAGGAGGGGCAGAAGATAATAACGGTTTCGGGCAATTATATAGGGACCACTTTGAGCAAGGTCCTGATGGCCGTGGAAGAAGACATCCAGGACATGGTCCAGCAGTATCCTGCCTATACCATCGAGATAGCGGGTGAAAGAGAGAAGATGAAAGAATCGTTCGCATCTCTTATATTCGTTTTGGTCCTGGCCCTGGTCTTCGTATACATGATCATGGCCGCGCAGTTCGAGTCGCTCTGGCAGCCTTTTATAATCATCATCACTGTCCCTCTGTCCATAATCGGCGTGGCTATCTTCCTGTTTATTACGGGGACATCGCTTAACGTCGTGGTTCTTCTGGGAATAACCATGCTCGGAGGCATAGTCGTCAATAACGGTATAGTGCTGATAAGCCATTATAACGAGATTGACAAAGCGGCGGGCGGCGCCCAGGAGGGGGCCGACAGGCTCCAGACCATCCTCAAGGGATCGCTCACGCGTTTGAGGCCGGTGCTCATGACAGCGCTCACGACGATCCTCGGGCTCATCCCCATGGCTATAGCAGGCGGACAGGGGTCCGAGATGAGAGCTCCCCTGGCGGTGACGGTTATCGGCGGTTTGCTTGTTTCCACTTTCCTGACCCTTTTTGTGATACCCGGGATATTCCTGGACAGCGAAAGATTCATAAAAAAGATGAAGACTGAATGGATGAAAAAATTAATGGACAAGATAAGCTGGTGAGAAAATAATGAAAAAATACGGTACGATCGGCATCATGATACCCCAGGAGACATATCTTTTCTCCAACTGGTCGTGCAATTATTATTTCATGGAGATATTAAGAGGGGCCATAGCCTCGGCGGAACTGTTCCAGTGGGACATATTAGTCCAGCGCGTGAGCGAGTATTTCCCGTGGTTTAAATACGCGGATATCGCGGAAAACAAGAAGATCGACGGTGTCCTGATTGTAGCGCCCGTGCTCTCCGGTAAAAATATTACCGAGATAAAACATATGGGTATACCTTCTGTAGTAGTTAACGGGAGGTATGAAGGGCTCAACTACGTTGATACCGACAACGAAAACGGCGCTATAAGGGCGGTAGAATACCTCATATCGCTTGGTCACAGGCGGATAGCCTTCATAAACGGCAAGGAATTCACGTCCAACGCGAAGGAAAGATACGGCGGATATGTGAAAGCGCTCGGAAATAACGGGATGGAACTGAACGAAGAATACATAAAGTCAGGCGATTTCAGCCAGGACTCGGGCTACGTGAAGATGAAGGAGTTACTGGAAACAAAATATAAATATAACCGCAACCCGACGTCTGTCTTCTGCGCGAACGACCTTATGGCTATAGGAGCGATGAAAGCTATCGAAGAGAAAGGGCTCAAAATACCGGACGATATCTCCCTTATAGGTTTTGATGATATAATAATCTCGGGATACCTTTGCCCGCCTCTTACGACTATAAGGCAGCAGCTCTTCCATCTTGGCAAGGAAGCAGTGAACACTATAATAAATATAATTAAAGAAGACATACGGGGGATACAGAAAATGGAGATAAAAACACGCCTGATAGAGAGAGGTTCGGTCTCCGCGCCCGCGAAAGCCAGAAAGAAATCCAGATGATTTTACATATATTTCACAATATTTCTCGTCAATAAAAGTCCGGATCCAGCAAATAATACAGAATACAATGTAATGCAGCCGTAAATGGCTGCATATTTTTTTTCATTACAAATTCATCCCAGTCTGGTATAAGGATATCAGAGGAAAGATGACATACGAATATATGAAAGAAACAAAAAGGGGATACAAGATGAAAAAAAATAAGTCGGTATTGTTTTTTACTGCTTTTCTGATAGGGGCTTTTATTGTAAATTCTATGCCGGTATTCGCGGCTGAGAAGCTGGTGAACACCGGTTTCGAAGACTGGGAACCGCCGCAAGAGTGGGTTCCTTACGGGGGATCGGCCGTTACTTCGGACGTCAGCGTTGTGCATTCAGGCTCAAGATCATGCCAGGTGATAGACGTCGGCGGCACCTACGGTTCCGTAAGGCAGCTTGTCACCGGGATAACGGGCAACAACCAGTACGATGCGTCGGGCTGGATATATATAGATTCTGATTCCACGTGCGATTGGGCTGAACTCAGGGTATATTTCTACGAGACGGCCGACGGGTCGGGAAGCAACATAGGCAGGATAGAAGCCCGCACCGAGGTAAAAGACAGGTGGGTATATGTGGATATAGTCAACTTTCACGCTCCGGAGAACGCGCAGTCGGCTTACGTCCACGGCTATATCCATCACGAAGACGACCTGGATGGGATAGTATACTGTGACGATTTTTCGCTGGATGACGAAGGGACCGGTAATCCCGATATCTATAACGTTAACATGGATGACCCGATACCGGATGATACGTTTTTCAGCGAAGGGTGCCTTTACAGGCTTTATTTTGACGATGGAGAAGAATATCTTTATACCTACGGTACATTGCTCAACTGTTCGATCCTGTACGAAGAGGGGATTTCCGATACGCTGGCCGCCTGGAAGATATTCAGGGCCAATCACGGAGAATATGACCTCGAATTTTTTGCCGAACACTGCCGCCTGGTAGCGGTGAACATACCCCCTGTCCCGGATGACAGCTACTGGCAGGAGGGATGGTCTTATAAATTTTTCGATCAGTATATATATAACTACGGCGAACTCCTGGAATGCTCCATCATATATGAAGAAGGGATAACCGATACCCTTGCAGCCTGGCTGGCTTACAGGAATAATTACGGCGATATCAGCCTTGAGGTATTCGTTGTTGCGGCGCACGCGGCGATACAGCCAGGAGATATAGTAATAAATGAATTCATACAGGATCCGGTATCGGCAAGCGATACGTACGGCGAATGGGTTGAACTTTATAACATGACAGGCAGCGCAATAAACCTGGAAGGCTGTGTAATAAGAGACGACGGGTCGAACTCACATACCGTAGGCGCCGTATCGATACCGGCAAACGGTTACCTCCTGATGGGGAAGAGCACGGATCCCGCGTTAAACGGCGGCGCGCCCGTACAGTATACGTACGGCAGTTTTTCTCTCGGGAATACGTCGGACCAGATAGTGTTCCTGAATCCCGAAGGGCTCGAGATAGACCGTGTAAATTATGACAGCGCTGCCGGATGGCCCCTGGCCGCCGGTAAATCGCTCGAGTTGAACAGCCCTGGTAACAACAACGCCGATCCCGATAACTGGCACCAGGCCACGACGCCCTACGGCGCAGGCGACATGGGTACGCCCGGGCTGCAGAACGGGAACGGCATCCCCGTGATAACATTCTCAGGGGAAGTGGAAAATGCGCTGGACCTCAGGGTAGTCCTCAACTACAGGAACAGCCAGTACCCGGAGCTCTCCGACAGGGTGGATTCGTTCCTGTTCGAAGAGGAAGGGGTAAACACATACACATTCACAAACGTACCCGTAATGGAGGCGCCGTATTATTTTTACATAGTCCTTGAAAACGGGAACGGCCAGCAGCTGAGCACTGATTATGTCGCGGTATGCGGCTCACCCGCCGTACCGGATAACGACAATATGAGGGAACCGGTCATCAGGTATCCCGAAGGGCTTAGTGACGGTTCGTATTCCGGCAATGATTTCGTTCCCTTAAACAGCCTCCCGATAAAACCCGGGGATGTGGTCATAAATGAGTTTATGCAGGATCCGACGATGGTAAGCGACACTACCGGCGAATGGGTTGAGCTATATAACAAGACCGCCGTTGCTATAGACCTCGCGGGATGCGTAATAAAAGACGACGGATCTAACACGCATACGATAGGGGCGGTATCCATACCCGCGAACGGCTATCTTGTTATGGGAAGGAGTACCGATACGGCAGCTAACGGCGGCGCGCCGGTGCAGTATGTATACGGGACTTACTCGCTTGTAAGCACGGATGATGAGATAGTGCTCCTGAATCCGCAGGGAGTGGAGATAGACCGCGTCAATTACGACAGCTCGGCCGGCTGGCCTATTGTGCCGGGGAGATCAGCGGAGCTCGTTCATATGCTGGAAGATAACAGCGTGGCTTCCAACTGGCATGAAAGCATGAGAGTGTACGGTCTGGGTGACTACGGCACTCCCGGAGCATACAACGGCGGTTATGTTCATGTTCATAATCACGATGCCGACAACATAGGGGAGACTTCCGCCAGGCTGGGCGGTTACTTCGAATACAGAGTCCCCCAGTATCCTGTAGAGAGCCTGACAGTCAGGGTATATTACGGCAGATCGGACGGAGGAACCGATCCCGGCGCCTGGGAATACAGTGATTCGGTCAGCCCGGATCAGGGGGACCTTTACTATAATGCGGAGGACTTGTTGCCCGGCACACAGTACTACTACAGGTGGTACGCGTCCTACCTCGGGATAGACATCGACTGGGCGGACGAAGCAACGTCTTTTACTACAGGAGGTACCCCCCCTCCTGTAGTGTCTTTCACCGGAGAAGTGACGGCGGAAGGAGGGAGTCATGTGGGGCTCAGAGTCGTTCTCAATTACAGGAACAGCCAGGACCCGGAACTGTCGGATATAGTGGACAGCCACGTATTCGAAGACCCGGACGACAGGACTTACAGCTTTATGTACCTGCCCGTGATGGAAGCCCCGTACTATTATTATCTTGTCCTTTCGAAAGAAGACGGCACGCAGCTGGATTATAATTGCTATGCAGCTTGCGACCCGCCGGCCTCGGCCGACAATGATTACCTGAGAGAACCTATAATAAGGTTCCCCGAAGGACTGGAACAGGGTATATATGACAACAATAATTTTGTACCCGAATCGATAGTGAGCATTCATCCCGGCGACATAGTCATAAACGAATTCATATCTAATCCTGCTGCGGTAAGCGATACACTCGGAGAGTGGGTAGAGCTTTACAACCCGTCGAACAACCCTGTAAACCTCACCGGCAGCGTTATAAGGGATAACGGGAGCAGCGTCCACACGATAAGCGGGCTTACGATCCCGGCGCAGGATTATCTTGTACTGGGAAGAAGCACCGATACCTCGGTAAACGGCGGCGTGGCCGTGGATTATATATATGGAAGTTTCTCTCTGGGCAATACGGCGGACCAGATAGTCCTGAAGAATCCACAGGGAGTTGAAATAGACCGCGTAGACTATGACGGCGCTGCCGGCTGGCCCCTCGAAGCCGGAAAATCGGCGGAACTCTCGAGCCCGGCGGCGGATAACAATAATCCCGCGAACTGGCAGGCTGCCGAAATTCAGTACGGTGCGGGTGATTACGGAACGCCGGGTGAAGAAAACGGTGCGGAAGTCAATCCTGTACTGGATCTGTCCGGCAGAGTAGAGGCCGCGCAGGGGCTTCAGGTAGAGGTCTGGACTATACTGGATGCAGATCCCGAGCTCAACGAAGTGGTATACACTCATCTTTTCGAAGAAGGCGACACCTACAGTTTCACAGGTCCCGCCGACATATCTCCGTGGCATTACAGGATAATACTGACCGACGGTGACGGGGGACAGCTGGATACAGATTACGAAGCTGTGTGCAGCCCGCCTGCCGCAGCCGACAACAGCAACCCGAGGGAACCTTCAATAAACTATCCGGCGCAGATGACCGCCGGGATTTACGGCAGTAATGATTTTAATATAGCAGAGGCGGTTCTTCCCGTACCCGTTCTGGCGAAACCCGAGGCGGACGGCGGCGGACCGGGAGACTATCTTGTCGAATGGATCTGCAACGGCGGTGATCCGCAGACATACGATCCGTATCCGCTGTACGAACTCCAGGAAGACGATAACGCGGATTTCACGAGCCCGGCGCTTTACTGGCCCGGGAACAACTCGTACGAGATGGTGAACAAGCCCGCCGGGACATATTATTACAGGGTAAGGGGCTGGACAGCGGCCCCGGAAAGTGACGGGCAGGCGAGCGGATGGAGCAATATAGAGAACATAGTTGTTGAAGAAGAGCAGGAACAGGGCCCGTACGGGGGAACAGCATGGGCTGTCCCCGGGACTATCCAGGGAGAAGACTACGATGAAGGCGGCGAGGGTATAGCATATCATGATTCAGACGGCGTGAACGAGGGAGGGGAATATAGATCGGACGGAGTGGATATCCAGGTATGCAGCGAAGGCGGATACAATATCGGCTGGATGTACGAGGGGGAATGGATAGAGTACACAGTGAATGTCTTATCGAACGGCGTATATAACATGAAACTGAGGATGTCCAGCGGGGTGGGAGGGGCGATGCACGTCGAGATGGACGGCACCGATATAAGCGGACAGGTCAGTGTCCCGGACACGGGCGGCTGGGAGAACTGGATGACAGTGGAAGTCAACGGTATATCGTTGAATGCGGGCGAGCACGTGATGAGGGTATGTGTTGACGCATCGGCCTTCAATATGAACTACATTTGTATAAATTCCCCGGAAGATGAATACTACTGGGGATACATAGAAGACATGGACATAGAGTCGGAGTTTTATGAAGCGTATACCCTTATGCATTATCATGTGCAGGTATTAAATGAGCAGATGATGGTGCACCGGGATAGCTGGGATCCTGGCCCGAATCCGGATGTGGATCTTACGTATAGCATGGATCTCATGACCGGAGTTATCACGCATGAAGGCAGCGAGAGCAGTCCCGGGGATGGGGATTACAGCGGGATGGTGAGCGGGATGATCGGCATAGTGGATCTGTACATAGTTTACGCGGGGAGGGCCGGGCTGACATCCGGGCAGATCCTGCAGTTGGAGACGCTGAGGGCGTATCTGGCCGACATCCACGAGCCGCAGGATGTTCTTACGGTAACGAACGGGACAGGGGCGACGGATATCACTGCTGTAAGCGCAAGGCTGAACGGCACTCTGGTGAGCCTGGGGACGCCTCCCGAGTTTCCGAACGTGAGAGTGTACTGGGGCACGTCGGACGGCGGGACGAATGAGTCGGCGTGGCAGCATTTCGAGCAGCTGGACCAGGTGGACATCGGAGATTTTTATGTTGATCTTAACGAAGGAAACGAGATAATACTCGAACCGGAGACGCAGTATTACTACAGGTGCTATGCGGTGGCAGCCGAGTGGGGAGACGAGGACTGGGCTGACGGGACCGAAAGTTTCGTGACGCTGCCGCAGGGAACGGGCCAGTCCCCGTACGGCGGTACAGCGTGGGCTATACCCGGGAAAATAGAAGCGGAGAACTACGACCTTGGCGGAGACGGCGTGGCGTACATGGACACGACTCTAGGCAACGAAGGCGGCGCGTACAGGAGCGACAACGTGGATATACAGGAATGCTCCGATACGGGCGGCGGATACAATGTGGGCTGGATAGACAACGGCGAATGGCTGGAATATACGGTAAACGTGTCCCAGTCCGGGAGTTATGACGTGTCGCTCAGGGTAGCGAGCGGTATGGGCGGAACGATGCACATCGAGATGGACGGGGCGGCGGTGACGGGGCAGGTGAATATACCCGACACGGGCGGCTGGAGTATCTGGAATACGGTACACGTCAGCGGTATCAGCCTGCAGGCCGGTGAACATGTTATGAAGCTATTTACTGATGTTTCGGCGTACAACCTGAACTATATAGATTTTACCCTGAGTTCAGAGCCGGATACGATCACGCTGACAGGCAGCGTGGAAGCAGCGTCAGGGTTACAGGTAGCGGTATGGACGATACTGGACCAGGATCACGAGTTGAACGAGATAGTATATTCCCATCTGTTCGAAGGTGCTGACAACACATATACTTTTAGCGGTCCTGCGGATATATCTCCGTGGCACTACAGGATAATACTGACAGACGGAAACGGCGGGCAGCTGCAAAACGATTATAAAGCAGTCTGCGATCCGCCGGCTGTTCCCGATAACAGCGATCCGAGAGAACCGATGATTAACTATCCTGTGGAACTGACAGGGGGAACATATGGCGGTAATGATTTTGAGATAGTATCGACAGGCGGACAGACTCCATATGGAGGGACCGCGTGGGCGATACCGGGAAAGATAGAAGCGGAGAACTACGACCTGGGCGGAGACGAAGTGGCGTACATGGACACGACTCAAGGCAACGAAGGCGGCGCGTACAGAAGCGACAACGTGGATATACAGGAATGCTCCGATACGGGCGGCGGATACAACGTGGGCTGGATAGACACGGGAGAATGGCTTGAGTATACAGTGAACGTAGCCGAAACGGGAGAATATAAAGCGATATTACGGGTAGCCAGCGGTATGGGCGGCGTAATGCATGTGGAACTGGACGGGGCGGCGGTGACCGGACAAGTGAACATCCCGAATACCGGTAGCTGGGGCAGCTGGCAGACAGTTGAGGTCGGCGGAATAAGCCTGACCGCGGGTCAGCACGTGATGAGGTTAGCTGTAGATACCTCCGCATTTAATATTAATTACCTGGAATTCGAAGCCGGGTTGATATCCTTTACCGGAGAAGTACAGGACGCGTCCGGGCTTGAAGTCCAGCTCTGGAAGAATGACCCGGTGAATCCCGATCTCACCCGGGTGGTAGATACTTACGTATTCGGCGGAGGGAACGCATATTCCTTTACGGTCGATAATGCGGACGAACCGGATAATTTCTTCCTTCTTCTGGCGAAAGCGGGCGGCGCCATCCTTACGGATAATTACGTTGCCAGCTGTGATCCTCCGGGAATAGTATATAACAGGAACAAGAAGGAACCCGTGATCATATTCCCGGCCGGGATACAGGCGGCCGAGTACTCCGGGAACAACTTCTATAAGCTTACCGCGCCTGATCTGGCGGTCGCCGACGTAGACGGCACCAGTCAGAGGATCAGCGCAGACGGATCTTATATTATATCGTGGGCAGACCTCAGGAAGAAAGGCGTCACGGGCTACGAGCTTCTTGAGGACGACAACCCGGATTTCACCAGCCCCAAATATTACTGGTGCAAAAAGAACAGGATCAGGATAAAGAACAAACCCAGCGGCATCTATTACTATAAAGCCAGGTCATACTACAATAATGCCAAGATATCGAGCGTAAATAATGATGAAGTCAGCGAATGGAGCAAAGTGTTCTCTATGACGGTCAACACTGTCCCGGGAGCGCCTGACAAGGACAACCTGAAGGTATTCCCGGTGCCTTATAAGCCTTACATACATACCGAGGGTATAACCTTCAGGGGATGGAGGGACGAAGGCGACGTCAAGATATACAACATCTGCGGCGAACATGTGGCCACGGTAGAAAAGACCGACGACATAACCGACGGGGTTGTATGGAAGGACACGCCGGACGAGGGCAGGAAGCCCGAAGACCTGGCGTCGGGAGTATACATATACATAATAAACGATAGAGTAACCGGGAAAATAGCGATAATAAGGTGATAACAATGAAAAAAATAATTAAGAAATCAGTTGTTCTAGTCCTTCTGGCGGCGGCGGTTACCAGAGCCTACGCGCTCGACGGCAGTGCCGGCAGCGCGGGGCTCCAGGTGCTCAAGATAGGAATAGGCGCGCGCTCCATGGCTATGGGCGGAGCTTTCAGCGCGGTAAGCGACGATGTCACGAGCATCTACCATAATCCTGCCGGGCTCTCATGCCTTGACGGAGCACAGGTATCGCTTCAGCATCTTGTGTATTTCGAAGATATACAGTATGCGAACGTATCCGCGGCGCGCCCGTTCGAGTTCGGCACGATAGGCGTATCGCTGTCACATCTGTGGATGGACAGTATCGAAGGCAGGGAAAACGAGACATCCGCTGTTACCAAATTCGATGCAAAGGATTCCGTCGCTGCACTGGCGTATTCAAGGATGGTAGGGGAAGTTTCGGCCGGGATCTCGCTGAAAGTGATCAGTTCCGAGATAGAAGAGGCCTCTCTGACGGGACTTGCTTCGGACCTCGGCCTTATGGCAACACCCGTTGACAGGCTGACGGCGGCTCTTGTAATCCAGAACCTCGGCACGAATCTCAAATACGATGGTGACGATGTCGGTGAGAAAGAAGAAAAACTTCCTCAGAATATAAAGCTGGGGGCATCTTACAAGCTGACAGAAATGATGAATCTGGCGGCTGATATCAATATGCCTAACGATAACAGGGCCAACCTGAACGTCGGGGCGGAATATGGCCTCTCGGTGGGAATGCTGAGCATACCCGTCAGGCTGGGGTATAAGACGCTGAACGATTTCGAGGCGATAGACGGGCTTTCTGCCGGGTTCGGGGTAACGCATAAACAGATATCAACCGATTTCGCATGGATCCCCTACGGGGAACTGGGGGACACTTTCAGAATATCTCTCTTATACGGGTTCTGAAGATGGATTACAGAAATATACTATTAATACTGGTTCAGCTGCTTGTGATAAACCTCATCTGCTATATAGCGCTCTTAAATATATAAATTTAAATATTTATAAAGATTATAATATAATAATCTATCCCGCCCGAGGATAAAACCTTGCAATAATCGGTTATCTTTACTATCATAATTTATTGTGGGTAACTGCATATATATACAATATTCACACATATGACGCGCTCGGCCGGAATCATTCTGTCAGTGATAATACTCCTCGGGGCGTTCCTTCTCGGCAGGCTGATATCCATGGATCCCATGGGCATCCCCCTGTATCTGGTAATCTCTTTTTCCGTAATAATAGTAGCCATGATAGATATAAAGATAGGTATAGGACTTCTCATTATGAGCATGCTGCTTTCGCCTGAGATAGTCCTGGGTGCTGTCACTGAAAGAAGAAATATAGTAGTCCGTTTCGATGATCTGATACTTATTCTTATATTCTTTGTATGGCTGGCAAAATCTGCGATAAATAAAAAACTTCCTCTTATTAAAGCCACTCCTTTAAATAAATATATTTTTTATTATATAGGAGTGTGTTTTATCTTTACTTTAAAAGGCATAATAGCAGGAGATGTCGCATATTTAAGAGGGCTGTTCTATATATTTAAGTACCTGGAATATTTTATAATATTCTGGATGACATACAACCTTATAGAAACTAAGAATGACGTCGATTATTTTATGCGCTTCGCTGTTTTTACCGCAATATGTGTAATAATTTATGGCTATACTCAAACAAGATATATCGTTGCGCCATTCGATGGTGAAATCAATACCATGGGAGGATATTTAATTATAGTTATGTCTGTGGCTATGGGAACGTATTTATATCATCCCAGAAATGAAATGAGACTGTTTTCTATACTAATCTTTATTATATGTCTGCCATTACTGCTCAGAACCGAATCCAGGGCAAGTTATCTATCATTTATAACAATGTTTGTGGCAATAATATATCTATTCAGGGAAGGGCGTAAAAAAATAATATTTATTACAATATTGATGTTATTGATGGTGCCTTTTATTATTTCAAGCGGAATTTATAAAACTGTTGTTAAAAGAATCGAATTTACATTTAGCGGGAGTTACGGAGAATATAACCTGGACCCTTCATCTGCCGCGAGATTGAGCTCATATAAGAAGAATATGACTAAAGAATGGTCAAAAAAACCGTTCTTCGGATGGGGAGTGACAGGCAGGGGTTTCATAGACGGCATGTATGTAAAGACACTTGTTGAAACAGGAGTAATCGGAATGGTCGTATTTTTAATCATGCTGCATATGATATTTAAAGAGTCAAAAAAAGTGTTTAAAAAGATAGATTTCGGATGGGGTAAAGGAATCACTGCCGGATTTATGGCTGCTCATATCGGTTTATTAGTGCATGCAACCACAAGTAATTCGTTTATTGTTATCAGGATAATGGAACCATACTGGTTTCTTCTGGCAGTGATTATAGCATTACCAAAAATCAAAGGGTTACAGGAAAAACGTATTGTTCTTATATGAGTATAAGTCGAAATAGTATCGTTACATTTGCATTCCAGGGCTGGTTTTTTATCACTACGATGTTGATCAGCATAATCGTAGCCCGTGCGCTGGGCCCTGCGGGGAAGGGAGTATATGCCTTTATTTTTGTGGTTATTCTAACAGCGCTGGATATACTGCGGCTGAATATGGATATATCGAGTGTATATCACATAGGTATGAAAAAATATAACATAGGGGAAATCCTTACAATATATTTTGTATTAACTATAGTTTTAAGTATTTTCACGGTAGGTATATATTACATCTTTTCCGGTCCGATACATACATATTTTTTAAAAGATGTTGATAGCGATTATCTCAGAATAGCTATTTTTTCTATACCGATACTTCTGATGAATTATTATCTTTCAAGTGCGTTATGGGGACTGAATGAGATAGTAAAAATGAATATAGTGAGGGTCCTGCGTCCGTTGTCTTTTCTTATAATGATAGTGTTTATACTGCTATTTATGTCAAAAAACATACTGTATTTCATTATGGCATACATGGTAAGTTTTCTTCTGGCTGTATTCTGCGGTTTGTATTTTTTAAGAAAACATGTGGGAAAAATAAGTGCGAAAATTAATGTGATATTATTGAAAAGTCTGATCTTTTATGGTTTTAAAGGCGCACCCGGACAGATATTGACTTCGATCCTGTATAGGATCGGGCCTTATATGGTTACATATTATCTTGGAGTAAGATCTATGGGCTTTTATTCTATTGCACTTTATGCGGAGTTATTATGGCAGATACCTTATGCGATAAATATAGCCTTGTTCCCGGTATTAAGTTCAACAGAGCCAGAGATTAAAGCAGGATTAACCAGGGATATCTGCCGGAACTCGGTATTTATAGCATATTGTTTCGCGATCCTGCTGATAATAATAAGTAAGTATTTGATAAAAGGTTTTTACGGTGATGTGTTCTCTCCGGCGATCATACCTTTCCGTATACTTCTTGTTGGAACTGCTGCAGGGAGTGTCACAAGAGTGATGCGGAGTTATTTCTATGGAATAGGAAAACCGGAAATCAATACATATGTATCCATAATTGTGATCTTAGTTACCCCATTTTTGTATATGCTGTTTATAAAAAGAGGCGGATTAAACGGTGCGGCAGTCGCTACGGCATCAGTATATATATCAACGGCAGCGATGCTGACTATCCTTTTTTTGAAACATACAAAATCCAGGTTCAGCGATACGTTAATTGTAAAAATAAGTGATTTTAAATATTACAGGAAACTGCTAGGCAGAGTGTTGGGAAGCCTGGTTAAAGCAGCGTAATAAAATAGGAGTATGATATGAATAAAAAGGTAGAAAGCTCATACTGGAAAAAAAGAGCGAAAGACTATAATAAACTATCCTGGACGCGTAAACACGAATTTATGGATGCCATGATAAGGTTCTGCAGGCCAAGGAAAACCGATATAGCTTTAGACTTGGGCTCGGGTACCGGCGCGGTTACGCAGCACCTCGCGGACAACGTCGGCCTGGTGATGGGCGTAGATATATCGGAAGACATGATAATGCAGGCTCTGACGAACAACAATGTCATGTGCCAGCTCATGAACGCAGAAGAGCTCAAACTGCCTGACAATTTCTTTGACCTGGTCACTGCCAGGATGGTATTTCACCACATAGAGAAGATGGACAGGGCTATGGGTGAGGCGCGAAGGGTATTGAAGAAGGGAGGAAGGATGGTCATCTGCGAAGGGGTGCCTCCTCACCCCAGTGTAAAAAAACGCTATATGGAGATCTTTAAAATAAAAGAGAAGAGGCATACATTTCTCATAGAGGACCTGGTCGGGCTGTTTAAGAAAGCAAAGTTCAAAAGTATTAAGGTAAAGGAATATATTATGAAGAACGTCAGCATGCAGAACTGGCTGAATAATTCAGGGCTCCAGTACGGAGCATGCAGGAAGATAGAGAACCTCCATATCTGCGCGGACGAGAATTTCAAAAAGGTATATAACATGAAAATAACAAGGGATGATATCATCATGGATTGGAAATTTGTATTTGTATCAGGAGAAAAATAAATTGAACAGCAGGCTTATTATTAAGGATCATAAGGTAGGTTCTAAGTCTATACTATTAACCCGGATAAGAGAGCAACTGGTATTGCACAGGTATATTGATATTTTAAGTCATATAAATTATGACAGAATAATCATCTGTACAGAAAATATTAGTGAAGTGAAAGATATAATTGCGAATAGTTATAAAGCAAATGGTAATATAACATATGTAAATAATATAGATATATCGGAAAGCGATAATGTTATAGAAGCCAGATATATATATCACTGGTATAAATTAGCCAGATTGCTCAGGAAAGGAAAAAAGAATTTTGAAAAGGCAATACGCTGGGAAATGAGAACAGAAGAGGATATTAAGAATGTGGAAACAGTTTTGTTAAGATATCATATGTATCCTATCGCAACGCGGATAAATCTTGAAATAGCAAAATTATTTGTAATACCGCTTAAAAATAGCAGAGTCCATCCCAACCATATTACATATATCTCACTCGTATCCGGGCTTTTGGCGTGTACCTTTTTCCTGTTGGCAGAATATAAGTATATATTACTGGGGGCTCTTTTTCTCCAGATACAGTGCACATTGGATTTTGCTGACGGCTATCTTGCGCGACTGAAAAACATGAGTTCGGATTTCGGTATGTACCTGGATGGAGTGGTAAATAAAGTAGTAGAAAGTTTCAGTTTAATAGCTATTTCCTACGGTTTATTTCTTAAGTCAGATAACAGTATTCACTTGAGTATATGTTTACTGGTTCTTCTGGGATATTTTATGATACTGGTGATGACTAATCTGAAGAACAGTGCTTTTGGCAGAAATAAATCAGCAGGTTTTAACAGGGAAGCCACTCTATACGTAAACACTTTAATAAAAAAAACAAAGTCAGTATATACATTCCTAGAAACCTGGGATACCAGAGTATATCTCATATGTTTATTTGCTGTGTTAAACAGACTGGATATGGCAATGATATATTTTGCGGTAGATTTTAATATAAGATGGTTATTCAACACGATGAAAGTAATAATAAAAAGCAGTTAAGAGGATATAAATGTCTATAAATCCATTTGACAGGGTATGGCGAGGACTTCAGGAAAAAAACATAGACTATAATGTGAAGATCAGGTCTCAGCAGTATAACAGAAAACAATTTCTTGAGTTGATCTACAAGTATGTAAATCAGATAAACAGAAAGCGGCGTATTAAATTGCTTGAAATAGGCTGCGGTACGGCTATAGATTCATACACAATGGCAAATATGCAGGATCTAGAATGCTGGGCTATTGATATATCCGAAGAAGCGATAAAATTAGCAGAAGAGGTAGGGAAGAATTTCAATAATAGTGTAAATCTAAATGTGATGGATGCAGAATATACTGATTTCACTGATGAAAATTTCGATATAATTTTCAGCCAGGGCGTTATCGAACATTTTAAAGATCCCGAGAAGATAATGAAGGAACAAAAAAGGATCTTAGCTGACGATGGTTATCTTATAATAGACGTTCCTCAGAAATTCAATATATATACGCTTTTCAGGATTATATTGACAAAGATGGGCAGATGGCCTTATGGATGGGAAAGAAGTTATTCGCGAAATGAATTAAAGAGATTAGGCAGAATAAACGGGTTGGAGATGATAGAGACAATAGGCAGGGTCGACGAGTTTGAGCTGAGCAAGAGCAGCAGGATATATATAAAAGCGCTGGGGCATGTATATAATATATTTATGAAATGCTTTAACTGCATATTCAACAGGTTCTCTAGTTATTATCTTCAGGATATAACAGCTGTTTTCAGGAAAAAGGAGATATAGATATGAAGGGGAAAAAAATAGATATACCGCCGGAATTTTACGATAAGGCAATATTGGAAAAAAAGGAAGAGCATTTCATAGAAAACTATTATTATCCTGAAAGTGAAGATAAGAAGAAAACATTGGATTACATGATGAATATTATTAAACCGCAATCATCGGACAGGATACTTGATATCGGTTGCGCTGTCGGGACGTGGGCGTTTCATTGTGCGAAATCCGGATGTCAGGAAGCCTATGGCATAGATTATTCTCCTGAGTCAATAAAGCTGGCAAAAAAAATGACGGATAAATACGGTGTGGGAGACAGGGTAAAGTATATCGTCGGCAAGGTAGATGAACTGCCGTTTGAAGACGGTTATTTTGATAAAATTATAGCAAATTCCATTATAGAACACATTTCAGATACTGAAAAAGATACGATGCTCGCTGAGATGAAGAGAGTTCTTAAAAATAACGGCGTAATATATGTAAGAACACCTAACGGGGTGAGGGATAAGATAGGTTTGATATTTAAAAAGATCCTAAGAAAAAAGATATCCGCATGGGATGTGAAAGCTCATTACGGTCTTATCAGCAAAAATAAATATGAAAGGATAATAAAGAAGAATAATTTATTGTACGAAAGCAGATATCTTGATGTAAGGCGCCCATATTTGCAGGTTATTCCCTTTATAAGGTATATCCTTTGCGTATTTCTTGTCTGGATCATAAGAAAACCTGAAAGCAAATAGAATGACTATGATAAAGAGAAATAAATGCCTGGTTATTTGAAGAAGATAATACGGAGAATTTTTATGTACAGGATTGTATACCGCTTATTTCAATATGCAGGCATACTTATGTCTCTGGATAATTATGAGAGTCCGGTACCAAGGCCGCAGTTATTCATGAAGAAGTATCTTTGGCAGAAAGAGAGTGAACTCATGGGGCTGGATATAAATCAGGAAGAACAATTGAAAATGCTTGATGATATATTCCCGCCATATAAGGACGAGTATGATTTTCCTGTAGAAAGGACAGAATGCCCGTATGAATATTATCTCAACAATAATACTTTCGGATTGCGTTCGGCCGCAATACTGCATTCTATGATAAGGCACTACAAGCCGGAAACAGTTATTGAAGTAGGTTCCGGATTGTCGACATATGTGTCAGCAAGGGCATGCATAATCAATAATAAGGAGGGGCATCCGGCGAAGTTGATAGCCATAGAGCCAAACCCGAACAGGGTTCTGATTAATGGGTTCCCCGGCCTTTCCAGATTGGAGCATATGAATGTGGAAGATATGGAAAAAGATTATTTTATGCAGCTTAGGGAAAATGATATTTTATTTATAGATTCGTCGCATGTTTCGAAAACAAATAATGATGTGAATTTCCTGTATCTGGAAATACTGCCCAGGCTGAATAAGGGCGTTATAGTGCATATACATGATATATTTCTGCCATACGATTATCCTTCAGATTGGTTTTTGCGCTTACATAAATATTATAACGAGCAATACCTGCTGCAGGCATTTTTATGCTGCAATAACTGTTATAAGATTATATATGCGGACTACTTCATGGATAAGAAATACCCGGATAAGATGCCGTATGTGTTCCCGGTTAAGGAGGGATACAGTAACAGGCATTATCCAAGCAGTTTCTGGATGAGAAAGACAGGATAATAAAGAAGATGAAAAGGATACTGGTAATCCCCCATCATCCCGCTTCACAGAAAATAAAGATAAGGCTGATTGAAATCGCTAAATATCTTGCGAATGGTAATGAGGTGTATCTCCTGATATGGAGCGGCATGGGAGGAGAGCGCACATTGAAAAACCGGGTAATAACAAGCCTTGAAGATCTGTTCAAGAAGACAAAAATATACAGGGAAAACGATTTAAATATTGTCGAGATCCCCAGTCTTCACAGGCCCTTGTGGTTATTGCGTTCTTTTAATTCATTTTTTCTGAATAGAGTGATCAGAAAACTCAATTTTGACATTGTAATAAACGGATCATATTACCAGTTTCCCATAAGGATAAAGAACAGGAAATTCAGATACATCTATGATATTGCGGATTTGCCCGCTTCAGCAAAAAAAGGAACCATGGGGCATTTCATAGAAGAAAAAGTACGAAAGGAAATCCACGTTGCTGACGCTGTGACAGTTATTTCGAATGAGATGGTTGAATATATGAAAGAACAATATGGAATAAAAGCTCATTTTGTCCCGAATGGAGCAGATTTAGAAAGAATGCGCTCTGTAAGCGATAAAGAGACTGCTGATATAAGGAAGAAATACGGACTGGAGGGGAAGTGGGTGATAGGATACGCAGGATATATGGGTGGATGGGTAAATGTGGAACTAGTGGTAGAGAGCTTCAGGAATATAAAAACGATGATACCCGAGGCAGTATTGCTGTGGATAGGATTATCGCCGAATTTTGAAGAGTTAAAAAGAAAATATGAAGCAGCAGATATAATTTTCACAGGTGGGATCCTTGGGAATATCGAGTCATATTTTAATGTATTTGATATCGGATTGATGTGTCACAGGGTATCTCCCATGCAGGATAAGGCCTTCCATCTGAAGATTATTGAGTACACCGCAGCGCATAAAATAATTGTATCTAATAAATTGAAAGAGACCCGGCGGCTGAATTTTCCTAATATAATATTTACTGATGAAAATGCAAAGGGCTGGACTGAAGCCCTGCTCAAAGCAAAAGGGATGAGGTGGGACCCGCTGTGGAACAGGATGGTAGAACCTTATGACTGGAAAAACATCGTCAATAAATTTGTAAAGATTGCCGGTGATATCGAAATATAGCAAAGTTACAGGTGTAAATGTATTTAAAAAGAATCTTAAGACCGCTTAAATTCAAAATTCTATTTGTAATGGATGTCGCAGGCGAAGCGGTATTCTTTATTCTCAGATCATTCTTTATTATAAGAAAGAAAAAGAAATTCTGCCCGGAAAATATAAAAAAGATTCTTTTTATACGTTTGGATAAAATAGGAGATATGGTATTGTCGACGCCTGTATTCAGGGCAGTTCGCGAAGCGTTCCCGGGCGCAAAAACAGCTCTTCTTTTAAAGGCATATACTAAGGATTTAGTAAAGGAAAATACCGATATAGATGAGTTGATGATTATCGATGAATTATCAATAAAAGAGTTATTCTCGGCTTTAAAAAAACTTAATCCGGATCTGGTTTTTGTATTAAATTACTCTATATGGGGAAATATATTGGCTTTTATAAGCGGCGCACGGCACAGGGTAGGATTTGAAACGCCTGGAGGGACTTTTTTATTGACAAAAAAAAGTCCGAATGACCTTACATTGGTTCATACTCATAAAATCGAAACATATTTACATATGGTGAAATCCATAGGTATAACGCCCGGGAACAGGGAGCCTGCAGTATCAATTACAAAGGAAGGGGAAGAGGAAGCGGATAGGTTCCTTAAAAATAATATGATCGATACCGAGAGACTGCTGGTGCTTATTCATCCGGGCTCGGGAGGTATACACACAAGATGGAAGAAAGAAGGATTTGCCGAAGTGGCCGACAGGATCATTGCTGAATATAATGGGCAGGTCATCATATTAGGTTCCGTAGGAGAAAAAGATTTAGTCAGTGAAGTCATCAATATAATGACAAGCAAAGAAGCTGTTCAGGCTGTGGGATTACCTCTGTCTATGGTAATATCAATAATCAAAAAATGTGATTTATTTGTCGGCAATAGCACGGGCACGATGCATGTCGCAGCAGCGCTAAAGGTGCCGGTTGTGGCAATATTCGGCAATAAACATCCGATAGACAGTTATAAAAAATGGGGGCCCTGGGGAGAGGGTCATTTAATCGTAACGAATGATCCGGGATGTAAAAACTGTCATCCGGCTGACTGCAGGACTTACGAATGTTTGAATTCTATAACAGCAGATGAAGTATTCAGCGGAGTAGAAAAGCAGATTAAGAATAGTCGTAAAAAAAGTAATATATTAGTAGAAGGGGAAAAAATGATAAATAAAGAATATTGCATGAGCTCTTTTCTTACGTTCAGATTTGTTGCGGATCCGGAAGCGGCATGGACAGAGAATGTAAAATCCGAAGTGCCCAGTACGTGTTCTGATAACGAAGAAACGGCTGTCCGTACAAAAGAAGAGGTTATTACGAATCTGAGAAAAGTGATCGAAACAGAAACAAAGGGGAAAAAAGTAGGCGTACTTTTAAGCGGAGGCATTGATTCAGCCATAGTCGCTTCTTTCCTCCCGAAGGGGACCCCCGCGTACACTATAAGATTCATTGCTGACTGGAAGCTGGATGAGCCATCAAGCGCCGCGAAATATGTAGACTATCTTAAGCTGGACCACAGGATAATCGATGTAAGATGGGAGGATTATATAGAACATTCAGAAGAGCTTATGCGCAGGTGCGGGTCACCGCTTCATCCGGTTGAAGTGCCGCTGTATAAGGCATCGATGCAGGCTAAGAAGGATAGTATAGACTTACTGGTCTGTGGTTGCGGAGCAGACTCCAGGTTCGGGGGTCTGGATAAACTGCTGTCAAAAGACTGGAAATTCGAGGAATTCATCCCGAGATATACATTCGTTAACCCGGAACTCGTCCTGAAAAAACCCGTATCAATGAGAAAAGAATACGCAAGGTTCAGGGACGGGGATAATTTTGATTTAAGGAGATTTATCCTGGAGACGCAGAACTGCGGAGCGTTCTTTAATGCCGTAGAAGCAGCCGGTGTAACTTTACTTAATCCGTTCGAACATATCTATATGGAGGGGGAATGGGACCTGCAAAGGATCAGAAACGGGGAAAGCAAGTATCTTCTGAGGGAGGCATTCAGGGAGCTTTTTAATGGAATGGAGGTGCCCGAGAAAATAGCTTTCGCCAGGCCGATGGATATCTGGCTTAAGGACTGGGAGGGTCCCTGTAGGCCCGAGTTCCTGGAGGATATTGATATGTCGCAGTTTTCCGGAGATCAGAAATACCTCATATTCAGCCTGGAATATTTTTTGAAAAGGGTATTGTACAAGAAGTGAAAGTCGCCGTAATAAATACCGAGAAGAGTTATCCTGGAGAATTTCCTTATCATCCCGGAAAAGCGTATCCTGAATACAGGGGAGAAGTCTCCGGTGAGCCTAACTACGTGTATGACGCGGTTAGGAGGATGTTTCTTATGCTCGGATATGACAGAGAAAACCTGGAAACTGAAAGATGGAATCCCCTGGGTTTTCTTATAAAACCCGGTGACAGGGTTTTTATAAAACCGAATTTTGTAGCGCACAGATACCGGGCTTCTTGTCCCGGTGAAGGCAACCTGTTTTCGGTAATAACCCATCCTTCGGTAATAAGGGCTGTGGCTGATTATACCGCAATAGCCTTAAAAGGGAAAGGTGAGATCATAATCGGAGATACACCCAGTATAGATGCTGACTTCGCAAAGCTTTGTTCTGCTACTGGCGTTGACAGGTTTGAAAGATTATATAGGGAAAAATACGGAATAGAATGCAGGGTTATGGACCTCAGGAGCCAGTGGTGCGATAATCTGAAATATTACGGGTTCAAGGATAAAATGAGAAGCCTTCCGGGTGATCCCGAGGGCAGCACCCAAATAGATCTGGCAGATAAATCAGCTTTTCACGGTATCGATTCAAGACTTTTCAGGGGGATATACACCAATAGAAAGGACACTATAAAACATCATTCGAAGGGGCGGCATGAGTATGTAGTATCTAATTCTGTCCTTAATTCAGATGTTTTTATATCTCTCCCCAAGCTTAAAGCGCACAGAAAGGTGGGGGCGACACTTAATATTAAAGGCCTTGTCGGCACTGTCACAGAAAAAAACTGTCTGATTCACTGGCGGATCGGTTATCCCGAGATGGGGGGTGACGAGTATCCTTCTCCGGAAAATAAAAAAGACATAAGCAGGCTGAGGTTGATGCATATATTCAACGATCTCTTCCCGGAAAAAATATATTTCGGTATCGCGAGGATATTTAAAAATACTTCATTGGGAGGGATATTCCAGACAGAAAGATCTCCTTCGGGCATGAAGCACAGGGGAGCCTGGCAGGGAAACGACAGCTGCTGGCGGATGGCCGCAGATCTGTATAATGTATTTGTCCGCGATGTGACCGGTTTGATAAACAAGAGGAAGGGCAAACCTATGAAATTCTATTCGGTCGTTGACGGCATCCTGGCAGGAGAAGGAAACGGTCCCTTCTGCACGGAAGAAAAGAAGGTGAATGTGCTCGTGGGGGGTGAAGACCTCCTCTCGGTCGACGCTGTTTGCGCGCGATTGATGGACTTCAGGATAGAGAACATCAAGTACCTGGACTGGCTCCTCGGGGACAGAGGACATGGCCCGGATACTATAGAAATACTTTCGGAACATTATGATACGGACGAATTTTTTAATAAAAATAAAAAGTATCTTGGATTCAAGGCGCCGGATAGATGGCCGGATCTGTCTATGTTATCAGATGCATCAAACAGCGGAAGGCGGTAAATTATGGCAAAAAAGAATATTGTAGGTTATACTACAGGGGTTTATGACCTCTTTCATGTAGGGCATGTCAATATACTTAGGAAAGCCAAGTCGATGTGCGACAAGCTCATCGTCGGCGTCTCTACGGATAAACTCGTCAGGTATAAGAATAAAACTCCGGTTATACCGTTTGAAGAGCGCAGCGAAATCGTTGGCAGTATAAAGTATGTTGACGTGGTGGTTCCACAGGATAACCTGGATAAGCTCGAGGCATGGAAGAAATTTAAATATGACATCCTCTTTGTGGGAGATGACTGGTATAATACTCCCAGGTGGAAAGAGCTGGAGAAGAAATTAGCCGAGAAGAAAGTTAAGATCGTGTATTTTCCTTATACAAAGGGTACTTCTTCAACGCTTATAAACCAGATACTGCTTGAGAAGAGGGAGACGCTGGCAAAAAACAAAAAGAGAAGTAAAAGATAAAAAGATGAAGCTATTCAATAACCTTGAGGTAATAAAGAATACTAGAGGAGCAGGCGCTGACTGGTGGACACATGTCACGGGGCACACGCTATCGGTGAGATTTGTGTCTCTTATACAATATAGTAAAATAACGCCCAATCAATTGACGATCGCATCTGCTATAATAACTCTTTTAGCATCTTTTGCTATATTCATAGAAGGCAAGAGTTATTATATCTGGGCTGCAATAATGATACATGTCGGATATATAATGGATTGTGCGGATGGTCAGCTGGCTAGGTATAAAAATATATTTTCTCCTTTCGGCCCGTGGCTGGACTCTATTACTGACCGGATAAAAGAAGCAAGTATGATCTTCGCGATGACTTACAGATACTCATTTGAAAATAATACGGCTTATATGTGGGGCTTCTGGACTCTATTCGTTGTGTTTCTTTACCATGGTTCGGAGATATCTAAGCTCCCCATGACAGATAGAAAGACAAAATCAGAAATTGCCGCAAAAGAAAGGGGTATTATCAGATTTCTTCTTACAGTAAGGAGAAAACTAAGGCTGGGGCTTTTCTTTAACGGTGAACAGTATTTTCTTATTTGCTTATTTTTAGTAATAAAAAGACTGGATCTGTTTTTTTATATATTCCCTATATACGGTACAATGATGATATTAATTTTTCATTTGAACAAGTTCAGGCAATATTTTAAATATGGTAAAAGCGGAAATACGTATATACCGCCTGTAAAGGAAACAGTTAGAGATAGAGAGGGTTAATGGAATATAAGGGAAAAATTCTTTTTGTTACAGATATATTGTTTTCCGACGAGCAGGGAGGATCCGGCAGAGTATCGGAAGAATTAGGCAGAGAATTGTCAGACCGGGGGTATGAGATACACTTATTCACGCCTTTGAGAAGGCCTGATCTGCCGGAAAAAGAAGCAAGAGGCGGTATAAATATATATAGATTCGGCAAGACAGGTAAGAGTTTGAATACCGGTCTGAGCGGTATAATAGCAGGAATTAAAAGAATAAAAAAAGATTTAGAGAACTTTGAATATGATTATATAATATTCAACCATCCGTATTCAGCCTGGCCGGTATATTTAAGCAATCTGTTTAAAAGATGCCCTAAGATATATATATTCCATTCACCCTGGCATGAAGAATATGAGATAAGAGCCGGAAAAAAGGGTATAGGTTACTGGTTGAGAATGTGGATGGAAAAGAAAATCGTAAAAAACTCCGACAATATTGTGGTTTTGAGTGAGTTTATGAAACAGAAGGTCATGAAAACGCATAAGATCGATGCAGCAAGGACCAGTATTGTGCCGGGCGGTATAGATACGGAGAGGTTTAAACCGGCAGATGATATAAATCTTGTGCGAAAGAGCTTGAGTATCCCTGATAAAAGGATTGTATTACTTACGGTCAGGAATCTTGTGCCCAGGATGGGGCTGGAAAATCTGATAACTGCTATGCGGGATATTGTGAATAAGCATAAGAATGTGATCCTTTTGATCGGGGGACGCGGATATCTCAGAGAAAAACTGCAGCAGCAGGTAGATGAATCAGGGCTTGCAGAATACATAAAATTTCTGGGTTACATAGATAATGAATTATTGCCGTCATATTACCAGTCAGCAGATATATTCGTTCTTCCTACAAGAGTCCTGGAAGGGTTCGGATTGGTAACTCTGGAGGCTCTTGCCTCGGGGACGCCTGTCCTGGGTACTCCGGTAGGCGGTACGGTCGAGATTTTAAAAAAATTCGGCAGCGATTTCATGTTTAGAGATTCCACCCCGGGATCCATGGCGGAATTAATCAATAAATACATAGATAACATACCTTCAGAACATAATGTCCTGAGAAAAAGATGCAGGGATTTCATCAATGAGAATTACTCGTGGAAGATATTCGCTTCAGAGATTGAAAATGTTTATTCAAAAATCAGGAATAAATATTAAGCACAATTTATGTTTTTTCTAAAAAAAATTGTTACATTATTTTTATTGCCTCCTGGTATATTCGTAATCCTGCTGATCGTTTCCGGGATAATGCTGGCCAGGAGAAATGCGAGAAGGATAGGAGTATTCAATATAGTCATAGGTGTTTGCCTGTGGATAATGTCGGCCGGAATTGTTTCATTTGTGATGCTTCGGGGGCTTGAATCTGCATACCGGATCCCGCAGAATCCGGAAGGTGACGTTATAGTGCTACTGGGAGGCGGTATAGTCGACGGTGTTCCGGATATCTCCGGTTCCGGCAGGCCATCCGATAATATGAGCACAAGGATAGTTGCCGCCGTTAGACTGCAGAAGAGCCTGGGCGTGCCGATAATCGTATCCGGAGGCAGGGTGCACAGGGGAAGTCAGATAGAGGCAAGGATCTATGCAAGGTTTTTAGAAGATCTGGGGATCGGCCAGGATTATATAATAATCGAAGACAGGAGCAGGGATACTTATGAAAATGCAAAATATACAAAAATTATATGTGAGAACAGGGGATTTGAAATACCCATTGTGTTGACAAATGCGTATCACTTGAAACGCGCCGTACTGTCTTTTAAAAAGAACAGTATGGAAGTGACTCCATATCCGGCAAGTTTCGGCGCTGTAGGAGTTAAAAAATTCTTCTGGGGTGATTATCTTCCTTCAGCAGTAGGATTCATGCGATTTTCAGAAGCCCTGCATGAATATGTGGGATTAATATATTACAGTATATTTTATTAGAAGATAAAATATTACACAATATATTATCATAAAGGAGGACATGTTGTTCGAAAAAATAGAGTGGTCGGAATTCAGAAGAAGACATAGGCACGGAAGAATAACTGTAGCATTCAGAAAAATAATAAATCTTTTGGCGCGGTTCACGCTGAATAATGCTCTGCGGGTGATATTTTACAGGTGTACCGGTGTGACTGTCGGAAAAAATGTATACATAGGCGGAGATTGCAGTATTGACGATAACTTTCCTGAGGTAGTCAGTATCGAAGATGATGTGATAATATCCCACCGGGTCACTGTAGTAGCGCATGACCGTTCTAGGTTGATGGTCGCCCCGATACTAATACAGAAAGGAGCGTTCATCGGTACGGGATCGATAGTCCTCCCCGGTGTAACGGTTGGCCATAACAGCGTAGTAGGAGCCGGTTCTGTTGTGACAAAAGATGTGAATCCTTATACCGTAGTGGCAGGCTCACCGGCTAAAATAATAAAAAAATTGGAGAAAAGTGAATAAAGACTACCGAGTACTGCATATAATCACGCGTCTTGATAAAGGCGGTTCAGCAGAAAATACCATGCTTACCGTAGCTCATCTGGATTCTGCCAGGACGGTACTTTTATACGGTAAGACAAATGATCCCGACGGGAAGATTATGGAATTTATAGAGACTGTTAAGATGAATATTAAACAGATCCCTGAACTGGTCAGGGATCTTAATCTTGTATCAGATACAATCGCCTTTATCAAGATATATCTTTTTATAAGGAAAAACAGATTCGATATAGTGCATACACACTCATCAAAGGCAGGTATTCTCGGGCGATGGGCGGCCTTTTTTGCCGGAGTAAAGGTTATAATACATACGCCTCACGGCCATGTATTCTCCGGATATTTCGGGAAGCTGAAGAGCAGTTTCTTCGTTTTTATAGAGAGGATGACCGCGCTTATAACCGACAGGATAATAACGCTGACCGAAAAAGGGATAGACGATCACGTTATGTACGGTATCGGTCCGCGGAAGAAATTCGTTGCGATACACAGCGGAGTAAATACGGATGAATTAACGGATGATAAAGTCTCCGGTAAAGCGGGCTTATTACTCAGAAAAGAGTTGGGATTGATTCCCGGAAAAATTGTTGTAGGTACTGTAAGCAGGCTGGACCCCGTAAAAGGAAATATATATTTCGTGAGGGCGATAAAGGAATTAATGAATATGGCGCCTGAAATTTACGAAACTGCGTTATTTATCCTGGTGGGGGATGGTGAGCAAAGAGAACTCCTGGAGTCTATGGTTAAAGAATACGGCATATCGGATAAAGTCATATTTACCGGGATGAGAAATGACGTATCATTGATAATACCTCTATTCGACATATTCGTGCTGGCATCGCTTATGGAAGGAATGGGTAAAGTATTTATAAAGGCCATGGTAAATGCCAAGCCGGTAATAGGAACTGCTGTGGGGGGAGTGCCGGAAATCATCGAAGATGGTGTAAGCGGGATACTGGTTCCGCCGAAAGACCCTGTCGCTCTTGCGGGGGCCTGTGCCAGATTGATATCGGATGAAAAACTCAGGAAAAGTATGGGGGCGGCTGGTAAAAAGCATGTAAATGAACTTGTAGACGGTCACCCGAGGTACAGCGTAGAAGCCATGATGAATAAACTTGACCGTCTTTACGACGGGTATATGAGGGAAGGTCCCGGATAATATGATACTTGGTCTACATCAGCCGCAGTATCTCCCCTGGCTCGGATATCTTGATAAAATAGCGAAATCCGATATCTTCGTGTTTATAGATGACGTGCAATACAAAAAAAGGGAATTCCAGAATCGCAACAGGATAAAAACGCCCGATGGTGCCCTGTGGCTTACGGTGCCTGTTATCGTAAAGGGAAAATATTATCAGAATATAAACGAAGTAAAGATCAACAATGAACAGGACTGGAGGGGGGATCACCTTCAGTCTATAAGATACAATTACAGTTCAGCGAAGCATTTTGAAAGATATTATCATATTTTTGAAAAGCTGTATTCGGAAGAATGGGAAAGTCTTCTGGATCTCAACATGGAGACAGTAAGGATAATGCTGGAGGCGTTCGGCATAAAGAAGGAATCGGTATTGAGTTCTTCTCTCTCAATAGGAACTCAAAAGACAGAGAGGCTGATAGATATATGTACTCGCCTGGGTGCCGATGTATATCTGAGCGGGCAGGGGGCGCGCGATTACATGGATGAGGAGATGTTCAGACAAAAAGGGATAAGGCTTGTTTACCAGGAATTTGTCCATCCCGAGTACACTCAGAATTTCGGTGGTTTTATCTCTCATTTATCAGCCCTGGATTACCTGTTCAACTGCGGAGGGGACTTATTCGGAAATGGAAAATAAATATAGACTTCTGATCGTAGATGACGAAGATGATATAAGGGAGTCGTGCGCAAAGGCTTTTTGCGACAGAGCAGGCTGTATAGACACCGTCAAGTCAGCGGAAGAAGCCGAAGAGCTCGTTAAAAAAGGCGAATATGACGCTATTTTGCTTGATATAGAGCTCCCCGGGAAAAACGGCATAGAGCTGCTCAAGGATATCAGGCTCCATTACCCGGCCATACAGGTTATTATCATCACGGGAAGATCCACCAGCAAGTTTGCGATAGAAGCCATGAAGAGCGGCGCGTATGACTATGTGGTGAAGCCGTTCAGCCTGGATAGGATAAGAAAAATAGTCGAAGATGCAGTGCGGGACCGCATGTAAAACCGGATGCTTGAAAAAAGGCTTGAGATATGGTTAAATATCCATGATGACTAAGAAGAGTATACTGGCAATAGGACCGCATCCCGATGATATAGAGTTCGGCTGTGGTGGTACTCTGATAAAGCTTTCCAGGAAATACAGCATCCATCTCCTTATTATTACCCAGGGGCATGTAGGCGGAACGGGACGAAAAGAAGAACAGGAAGCCAGTGCGAGGATACTGAAAGCCGAAAAGGTGTGGTGGGGGTGCTATGAAGACACCAATGTGCCGTACTCAAAAGAAGTCATTGATTTTCTCGAGAACTCTATCAGGGAGATAAACCCGGAGATAATCTTTACAAATTTTTTCAGGGACACTCACCAGGATCACCGCGCCGTGGCAAATAACCTGCAGTCGGCAACGAGATACAGAAAGAACGTCCTTTTCTACGAAGTTCCGACTTCAATAGAATTCAATCCGACGCTTTTCATGGATATAGAAGACTCATGGGAGAAGAAGAAGGAACTTCTGAGAGCCCATTCGTCGCAGGTAAATGCGACCAAGGTGGAGGGGCTCTCTATACTGGAGAGCGCAGAGTCATGCGCGATATTCAGGGGGTTCCAGGGAAGGGTAAAATACGCCGAAGGGTTTGTGCCGATAAGATTATCGCTCTCCTGCCTGGGCGGCTGATGAAGAAGATAATCAATATCGTATTAGCCGCGCTGCTCATCTACCTGGTCAGCCCTAAGGGCGGGACTATCTTCTATATAAAAAGCCTCCGGTGGATATATGTACTCCTGGTCTCATTTCTCATAACGTTCCTTTTAATGCCTTTTGCCATCAAGTGGGGAGAACGGCTGGGAATGCTGGATCATCCCAATCAGAGAAAAGTGCACGATCATCCCATCCCGACTTCAGGAGGCGTGGCTGTATCCATCGCATTTTTCATGACCATATTCAGGAACTTTAATTTCTCACCGCAGATGATCGGGGTGATGATCGGCACAATGATAATATTCCTGACCGGAGTTATTGACGACAGGTTCGGACTGCATGCCGTGATTAAACTTTTTTTACAGATAGGGGCGACGACTATCCTGATCGTTTATGGGATAAAGGTTAGGGTATTCCCGTACGGTATGCCGCTGAAGAGTGTGCTGGATATAGTAATAACATACATAGGAATACTCGGCATTACAAATGCATTCAATTACATGGACGGCATGGACGGCGAAGCCGGCGGGCTTGCCATAGTATCCGGTATTACGTTATTCCTTATCTCTATGTTTAACGGATCCCGGCATATATTCTGGATGGCTATAGCCCTGGTCGGATGCTGCCTGGGGTTCCTCCCGTATAATTTCCCAAAGGCAAAAGTATTCCTGGGAGACAACGGCTCGACGACCATAGGGTTCCTGCTGGCCGCTATCGCGATAGCGGGTTCCTGGAGCGCGGTAAGCGTATCAGTAGCCATAGCTACTCCTGTGCTTATATTCTCAATTTATATATTCGATATGACCTATACTACCGTTTCCAGGATCAGGAAGGGCACGGTGACGAACCTGAAGGAGTGGTTTGCCGTGACGGGTAAGGATCATCTTCATCACAGGCTGGTCAACCTGGGTTTCAGTAAGTCCCAGGCCGTGATAACAATATGGGCCTGCGCCGCTATATTCAGTTTTTCTGCTTTTGTGATAAGAAGGACGACTTATGTGAACGCTATCCTCATCATCCTTCAGTGTATCCTGATATATTTCCTTATAGTCGTCCTGATGCTGATCGGAAGAGAAGAAAAGAGGCCGTTGGTTGGACAGGATACTGCAGATAGAACTTGACAGTTTCAGGGAACGGATACTTTCCGAAGCGCAGGACATTATATTAAAAAAGACTGCCGGGGCAAGGGAGAAGCTGATGATAGCCCGCGCGGAGAACAAGAGACTGGTTGCCGGCTACGAAGAGAAAATAGCGGAACTGGAAAAAAAGATAACTATCCTCAAGGAAAAACTGGACGAAAAAGAATCAACGCTTTCAAAGCAGAGAGAAGACTACGAAAACCAGTTCAGAAACATAGAAAGGGAATGGCTTAAGACAAGGAAGGCGTTAGAGAAAGCAAACCGTCCTTGACGGCAGCGTAACGTGAAACACAAGACCGGCAGGCGCCCGCCGCTATACATTCAGGAATACAATATGAAAGTCATTTTGAACATCGCCGGGGTTCCCGTAAGATTGGCAATAGTCGGATTAGACACCGAAACGGCCCGGGATATTGCGGTAAAATACAGGAATTTTTCCTGCGGCCGGGATGCAGCCGGCGGGTTTCCTGTGGATCTCCGGTCAAAAGAAATGCCCGGCATATCTAACGGGAAAATTCATATATCGGAAACAAGGGGAAAAAAGACCATAAAAGGCAGGGGTATGGATATGATAATATATCCGGAAACCGCAAAAGGGCGGGTCTTCCCGAACATCCATATCATTGATTCTCTGCTAAGAGTAGTCTATTCTAAGATATTGATAGACAGGTGCGGTTTTCTCATCCATGCAGCAGGAGCCTGCGGTAAAATATTCACCGGACCTTCCGGGAGCGGCAAGACAACGTCGGTCAGGCATGAGAAGGGCATACTCGGAGATGATATCGTGGCTCTGAAAAAGGAGGGGAGCAGGTGGTATATACATTCTACGCCGTTTACCGGAGAATACTGCGGTGAGATCGAAAAAAAGAAGGAAAGGCTGAAAGAGTTGCATATATTAAGCTCAAGCAGGAATATGATAAACCAGGGAGAGCTTTACGGGAAGCTGCTGCGCAATATAGTTTATTTTTTCGCGGATACCCGGGATCTTGGTAAACTCATGGAATACTGCGAAGATATATCAACGAGTATTCCGGGATACGGGGCGAAGAATAAAGCGCTTATTAAGAAAGTCGCTAGCCGCTAGTTGCCAGTTGCCAGTATAAGAAAGTTATAAGTTGTAAGTTTTAGGTTATAAGAAGAGATGCCAGATGTCAGATTCCAGATATGAGATACCAGATAGCTATAAGATGA
>JAFGSA010000008.1 GCA_016934855.1 Elusimicrobiota bacterium | reverse complement strand
TTGAAGTTTGTTATTTCGAAAGGTTTATAGCTTATAGCTTACAGCTTACAACTGATATGATGCTTGAGTTTTGGGTTTTTCATTACATATTACACAGCAAAAAGTCTTACAGCTTACGACTTAATACGTTTGTTTTTTGGCGCTTGTTATTTGGTTATTATTACACGAGATGCGATATACGCACTTTAGCGCTACGCGGCGAATTTCCTGCCGAAAGACACGGCCTTCTGCCTTATGTCTTCCCGGCCCGCCAGGTCCCCGGAGACGCCGGCGTCGGCTATGACGAGCGAATCGTACTTCATGCGGCTGTACTCTGCCGTGAGGCTGAAAGGTTTTTCGAAAGTGGCTATCCCCATGCTCTCGTAGGCGCTCCCGATGAAAAGCAGCGTCTTGCCTTTGAGCGGCGAAGTGAAAGTGTTTGCGTCGTTATCGAATTTATACAGGCAGAACATCCTGTCCAGGACTGTCTTCAGCTGCGCGCTCGGGCCGAAGAAATACATAGGCGAAGCTATGACGATGATATCGGCCAGCGCCATCTTGCGCAGCGTCCCCGTGACGCCGTCCTTTATCGCGCACTCGTACTCTTTCAGGTCCTGGCACTGCCGGCAAGCCGTACAGCCGTTACTCTTGAAATTCAGAGTGCAGGCATTCACCGTTTCTATAGAGGTCTGCCCGGAGGACGCTCCCTCTATGAACCAGTCGACCAGGAGCGAGGTATTCCCTTTCTTCTTCGGGCTTCCGATTATTATTATCATTTTTTTCATTACTGCCCCCTTTTCAAAGCAGGTATACTTTTATCCCTTGTTCATCAGAAGAGGTTATACGATAATCCCAGCCCGAACGTGAGCCTGGTCTGTATATCCTCCGGCAGCTCCGGGCGCGGCATATCCGCGTCGTACTCGTGTATCACGAGGTACCCCACCTGCGCGGTGAGGTATTTGCCCAGTTTTACATAAAGACTGCTGTCCCACCTCACGTCGGCCCCCGCGTCGAACGCGGTGAAGACTTTGAACTCCGAGACGAACTTCGCGTACTCCCTGAGTTTCAGATCGTAAGCCGTTATGCTCTCTGCGCCCGTCTCGCTCCCGGTCTCGGCGCCGGAGAGCATGGTCTGTTTAAACGCGATACCCATCCTCGTGTTCAGGTTCTGGTCATCCTTTACTAAGATGTTCCAGCCGAGTCCGGCCGATTCAGTGAGCACAGAGGGATCGAAGAACTCCGTGAACTGGCTGTCGGCGTTAAGCGCCGCGTAAGGATTGATACTGGGGGTCAGCTTGTACTTATATATACTGTTCATATATATCAGGTCGGCGTTCTCCTGTTCGCCCGATCCTGATAGCGAAGCTTTGCCGTACTCCGCTTTCAGGGTGTTCAGCCAGTCAGTCAATTCGCCGTCGCGCTCGGCCGCGCCGTCGCCCATGAGCATCCAGCTCCTCGCGTCGGTCTCCCCGGCTGTCCAGTTATCCGATACCGCCGTCTCGGAATAATTAGCCCCGATGATCCCGCTTATCTTCCAGTCTCCCGCTGCAGCGGTTCCCGCAACGCAGACAAGCAATACCGCACATAATATGTTCATCTTCATATAGTAAATCCTTTCTGATACGCCCTCGCCGGCCGTCAGCTGAGCTTTATTGCCAGCTCGGCCACCCTTTTTCCCAGGGCCACGCACTGCTTCTCCACCCTGCCGTCCGGCGCGCCGATGGAGACCGGCCCGTAATGGTCTCCTTTGGAGGTGCCCGGTATAACCATGCCGTGTATGAGCATGGCCTGCAGTATCGCCATTATCGTCGTCTCGTTGCCGCCCCCTATGTTAGCGGCCGAGGAGAACGCGCCGCCGGCCTTGCCTTCGAGTTTCCCGTGATGCCTGACGCTCTCGTCCAGGAGCTGTTTTATCTCGGCCGCCGGAAGACCGTAATAAGTAGGCGAACCCATTATTATGCCGCCGGCGTTCAGCATATCGTCCGCGGTCGCTTCTTCCGCTTCTTTCATAACCGCTTCCGCGCCCGCGCTCTCGACTCCCTGTTTCACAAGCTCTGCCATTTTCGCGGTATTGCCGGACCTCGAAAAAAATACAATAAGCACTTTTACCATATTATCCTCCTTTATTTATCAGACAATTCAGCGTCTCTATGAGCCTGTCAGGTTCGTCCGTTCCTAAATGGAATACCTTCCCGGGACCGGATCATCCAGGCATCCACGCTCGTAGCTGCGGTCAGCAGCGCTATCATAAAGTATCCTGTCTGGGTATGTCTGTAATATGTGTTATCCATAATAAGACTATATATTTTTAGACTCAAAGAAAAACCCCTCAGAGGCTTTTCTATTTCAGAAACTGTTTCCAGCCGTCCGGGTACCCGGCCCTTATGACCAGTTTCTCCTTTTTCACCGGGTGAATTATCTCCATCCTGTAATGGTGAAGGAATATTCCGTCCTTTTCCGCGCGCTGCCCGCCGTACTTCGTATCGCCGAGTACCGGCCAGCCCGCTTCCGAAAGCTGTACGCGTATCTGGTGGTACCTGCCTGTCTTAAGACATATCTCCAGGAGGGAACATCCCCCGATATCTTTTATCTTCCTGTATTCCAGCACGGCTTTTTTACCCGCGCCGTTTTTTGCCACGGCGGCGCGGAATGAAGAATGCCTGAGATAATGTTCCAGCGTCCCGCTCTTCCCGGAAGGCCCGGGACAGGTGACCGCGTGATATATCTTCACGATATCCCTGTTCCTCATCTCTTCGTTCAGCCGGGAGAGCGCTTTGCCCGTGCGCGCGAAAAGAACGACACCGCTTACTTCCCTGTCGATCCGGTGCACGGGATGGAGAAACACGTTGCCGGGTTTGTTCATATTTACCTTTATCCATTCCTTCGCGAGGTCTTCCAGGCTGTCCTTTCCCGACTGGTTCGGCTGGGTCAGCATACCCGCCGGTTTGTTCAGCGCCAGCAGATGGTTGTCTTCGTATATTATTATATCTCTGACTGCATCCGGTTTCATTCAACGGCACCGAAAAGGTCGTATTCGTCACAGTCATATATTTTTACTTCGTAGAACCCGCCCGGCCTGAGCTTCTTCCCGCTCATTTTCATCAGCACGTCCCCGTCCACTTCCGGCGCATGACCCTGAGAGCGCCCGGTATAGAACCCTTCTTCCGCGCTGCCTTCGCAGCCGTCGACTATGACCCTGAGCGTCTTGCCCAGAAGCGCCCTGTTTTTCACATATGATATATCCCGCTGGATATCCATCAGCGTGCCCATTCTCTTTTCCTTCACTTTTCCGGGAACGCTATCCGGATACCTGGAGCTCGCTGTTCCTTCCTCGGCGGAATACGCGAAGACGCCCAGCCTGTCAAACCCGGTCTTTTTTACGAACCTGCAGAGCGCCCCGAACTCCTCTTCGGTCTCGCCGGGGTATCCGATCATGAACGTGGTTCTTAAAACGGCGCCGGGCATGGTCTTCCTTATACGCTCTATGAGCTCATTTATCCCTTTTGAAGTTATCTTCCTGTTCATCGATTTGAGTATCCTGTCGGATATGTGCTGCAGGGGCAGGTCTATGTACCTGCAGACCCTGGGGTTGTCTTTCATTGCCGTAAGGGTTCTTTTATCGAGATGCGCCGGGTGCATGTACATGAGCCTTATCCATTCTATCCCTTTCAGCCGGCCGAGTTTGCCAAGCAGCGCATCAAGGCGTCTTTTCCCGTATATATCCCTGCCGTAATCGGCCGTATCCTGGCCTATGAGCACCAGCTCTTTTATGTTCCGGCGCGCCAGTATCTCCGCTTCCCTCAGGATGCGGTTTAACGGCAAAGACCTGTAAGGGCCTCTTAAAGACGGTATTACGCAGTACGAGCACCTGTTGCTGCATCCCTCGGAGATCTTCAGAAACGCGGTGCCGGGATAGCCGGACAGCCTTCTTTCCGGGAGCTTGTCAGTTCTCACCTTCCCGCCGAGCTCGGAAAGTATCTCCCTGTACTTCTCGACGCCGAAGAACGCGTCGACCTCTTTTATCTCCAGGGGGAGTTCCTTCCCGTATCTTTCCGCGAGGCACCCGAAGACTATTACTTTCCTGAGCCTGCCTTCCTCCTTGAGGGATACGGCCTGCAGTATGGTATCTATTGATTCTTCCTTGGCCGGGCCGATGAACCCGCAGGTATTGATGATGACCGTATCGGCTCCCGACGTGCTGTCAACGATCCTGAAATTATTCAGTTCGAGCTGCTTCATGAGCCGTTCGGAATCCACGGTGTTCTTCGAACAGCCGAGCGATATCACGCAGATGTTTTTGCTCCTGGCTGCCCTCATCGGCAAAATATCTGTTTTATTTATCCCTGCGCTGCCTGGCGGCCTCGAACATGAGGATAGTGGCCGTCTGCGCGGCGTTCAGCGAATCTACCTGCCCGGTCATAGGGATACTCACGCGCTGTTCTTTCATCCAGACGGCGCTGAGCCCGCTGTGTTCGCTTCCGACAGCGAGCGCCGCGGCGCGGGTGAGATCTATGCCGGTGTAACTTTTTTCCGCGTCCGGCGCGGCGGCGTATATGGAGACATCCCTGTCCTTCAGCCATTTCGCGGTTTCCTCGGAACCGGCCACTGCAAGCGGCACGGTGAAGAAAGCTCCGAGGCTGCTCCTTATCACGTTAGGGTTGTAGACATCGGTATGCGTATCGCAGACTATTACCCCCGTGACACCGGCGGCGTCCGCGGACCTCAGGATCGCGCCCAGGTTCCCCGGCTTTTCCAGCCTTTCGGCTATCACATAGAGGGCGTCCTCCGGGCAGGGCATATCTTCCAGGCCCAGCTCGGCCTGGACCGCGAGGCCCAGGTGCCCGTCCGGATTGTCGCCGTACCCTATCTTCTCGAATACCCGCGCGGTAACCGGCTGTAGGGCGACCGCCCTCTTGCGCGCCAGCTCCAGGAGTTCCGCGTCGGCTGAATGCTCGCTGAAATAAAGTGCTTCCAGCCTGAAATCGTTCCTGAACGCCGTCTTAAGCTGCCTTACGCCGTCTATGATATATTTTTTCTGCCTGTCCCTGTTGCGGCGCTGGCGGACCTTGATCAGCTCCTTGATCTTCGCGTTCTGCGGGCTGGCTATTGCTTCCCGGTTCATGCTTTCTCCCACCTGGCGGAAATCCCGCTCGGCAGCATCCTGGCGGACCCGTTCTCCGGCACGGTCATCTCGCCGCACGTCAGCTTACCCCTGTGCCCGCGCATCATGTCCTCGAGAAGGTTCCTGAGCGCCATCCCGGAAAACCCCGGCGTGTGCGCGCTCAATATCACGAAAAGCGGTCTGTCGGTCAGTATCTTCGCGCATACGTCAAGCAGCCTGGGAACGTCCGTCTCGAATTTCCACACTTCGCCCTTCTTGCCGCGCCCGAACGACGGAGGATCCAGTATCACGGCGTCGTACCTGCTCTCTCTTTTTGCTTCGCGCGTAATGAATTTCATCGCGTCGTCGACTATCCATCTTACCGGTTTATCCGCGAGGCCCGATTCCTGCGCGTTCTCCCTGGCCCACTGGACAATCCCCTTTGCAGCGTCCAGGTGAGTCACCTGCGCGCCCGCGGAAGCGGCGGCCAGTGATGCGCCGCCTGTATAAGCGAACATATTGAGGACCCTTACGCTGCGGGGATGCGACTCGCTTATCTTCTTTCTTATCCAGCTCCAGTTCGCCGAATGTTCCGCGAAGAACCCCAGGTGCCCGAAATCGGTCAGCCTGACCCTCAGGCTGAGTCCTCCGTAGGATATCATCCAGCCTTCGGGGATATTCTTCGCGTACTTCCATTTTCCGCCGCCCGAGCTGCTGCGCTCGTAATAAGCGTCTGCCTTTTTCCAGGCATCGGCGCCGAGCCGTTTCTGCCAGATGGCCTGGGGCGCCGGCCTGTCCAGGAGGTATTCCCCGACCTGTTCCAGTTTCCTGAAGTTCCCGCTGTCCAGCAGCCTGTATGTTTTGTTATCCTTGACCTGCATGATATTCCAGTAATTATACTTAAATAAGGCAAATATATATATCTTATAGCTAAAAACCCTCTGAAAACACAAATACTGCCGTCATACTCCCGGGATCCGTTACCAGAAGACGGCCGTCCGGGTGCCGCACTCTTTTTTAATATATGCATGTGATTTTAAGGTATAATATATCTTAATGGTTTCGTGTTGCAGTCAGCAAAGGAGTGATACATATGAACAAGATACTGACAACGATATGCATGTTGACTTTCAGCAACGTATTCATGACGTTCGCCTGGTACGCGCATCTCAAGAACCTCATTTCAAAACCGGTTTTTACGGCCGTACTCGTCAGCTGGTGCATAGCCTTTTTTGAATACCTGATACAGGTGCCGGCTAACAGGATAGGATACGCAGAACTGAATATAGGCCAGCTGAAGATACTTCAGGAAGCTATTACACTGACGGTATTCGTGCCTTTTTCCGTCTTTTACATGAAACAGGGATTGAGGTGGGATTACCTGTGGGCTTCTCTTTTAATACTTGGCGCGGTATTCATCATGTTCCGCGACAAGATATTCAGCGTGTAGGCGCGCAGCGGCAGCTTATTTTGTAAGCTTCTTGTACTTTATCCTCTTCGGGCCGGCGCTCCCCGCGCGCTGCCGGTGGTTCTCTTCGTATTCGAAGTAGCCTCCCTCGAAGAAATACACCTGTGAATCTCCCTCGAAGGCGAGGATGTGGGTTGCCACCCGGTCCAGGAACCACCTGTCGTGCGATATAACGACCGCGCAGCCGGCGAAATTCATGAGACCTTCCTCGAGCGCGCGGAGCGTATTCACGTCTATATCGTTTGTCGGTTCGTCAAGCAGTATGACGTTCGCCTCTTCTTTCAGTGTCAGAGCGAGGTGAAGGCGGTTACGCTCTCCCCCGGACAGCGATGCGCATTTTTTCTCCTGGTCCGCTCCGGTGAAATTGAACCTGGCTACGTAAGCCCTGGAATTGACCATATAACTGCCGGTTTTTATCCTGTCGCTGCCCCCGGATACGGCTTCGAAGACGGTCTTCGATGGGTCTATCTGGGAATGCTGCTGGTCGTAATAGCCCAGTTTCACGGTTTCGCCGACCCGGAATTCGCCGTTCAGCGGTTCCTCCGTGCCCATTATCATGCGAAACAGCGTCGTTTTCCCGGCGCCGTTGGGTCCGATGACGCCGACTATACCGTTGGGCGGCAGCGAGAAATTCAGATTCTCGAAGAGCAGGTTATCGCCGAAGGCCTTCGACACGTTCTTCGCTTCTATCACCAGGTTGCCGAGCCGCGGCCCGTTGGGGATGAATATTTCCACTTTCTCCTCGCGCAGCTTCACGTCTTCCTGGAGCATCTTATCATACGACGCGAGGCGGGCCTTGGACTTGGCATGTCTTGCGCGCGGCGACATCCTCACCCATTCCAGTTCGCGCTCGAGCGTCTTCTGGTGCTTGTCCGCCTGCTTTTTCTCCAGCTCCATGCGTTTCGTTTTCTGATCGAGCCAGGATGAATAGTTGCCTTTCCAGGGTATTCCTTCGCCGCGGTCCAGCTCCAGTATCCATCCTGCCGCGTTATCCAGGAAATACCTGTCATGCGTGACCGCGATGACGGTCCCTTTGTACCTTTTCAGGTGCTCCTCAAGCCACTGCACGGACTCCGCGTCCAGGTGGTTCGTGGGTTCGTCCAGGAGGAGTATATCCGGTTCGGACAGGAGCAGCCTGCAGAGTGCCACCCGGCGGCGTTCGCCTCCCGAACAGTTCTTTATCAGCATATCGCCGTCCGGGCACCTGAGAGCGTCCATAGCTCGTTCGAGCGTGCTGTCGAGCTCCCAGCCGTTATGTTTCTCTATGAGCTCCTGTATCTCCCCCTGTTTCTGCAGGAGTTTCTCCATTTCGGCGTCATCCATGGGTTCGGAGAATTTTTCGTTTATCTCCTCATACTGCTTAAGGAGGTCCGCGATCTCTTTCATGCCTTCCCTGACGATTTCCCCGACTGTCTTGTTATCGTCGAGTTTGGGTTCCTGCTCGAAGAGCCCTATCGAAAACCCCCCGGCAAACGTCACTTTCCCGTCGTCCGGCTGTTCCAGCCCCGCGATTATCCTCAGGAGAGTGGATTTCCCGGACCCGTTGAGCCCTATGACGCCTATCTTGGCGCCGTAGAAGAACGACAGGTATATATTTTTCAGGACTTTCCTCTGCGGCGGGTAAGTCTTTCCTATACCTATGAGAGAAAATATTATCTTTTCATCAGCCATATATCCCTTCTTTCTGCCCTATTTGAAAGATTATATATATATTTACCGCAAATTCCATATCAGATCCGCCCGAACCCCACCCAGCTTTAAGCTATAAGCTATAAGCTGTAAGACTTTTTTCTGTGTAATGTGTGAAGATGATGGAGTAAGCGCTGGCATAAGCCAGATGAAGCGAACGACTGAATG
>JAFGSA010000007.1 GCA_016934855.1 Elusimicrobiota bacterium | reverse complement strand
TCTTCCTCCTGCGCTTTCTTTCTTTTTCCCGATCTCTTATTAAGATTTTCAGCTAATATCTTTACTTTTGTTTTTATATTGTAGGCAAAATGATATTTTCGAATCCCCCCTGCGCCTAACAGTTTAAGTCTATAATCTTATTTTTATATCTGTCAGATGTCAAGTTCCTGCTATGCCCGCATACAAAAATTAGTGTTATCTATAAGCCTAAAACGCAGCTTCCTGATTCCGGCTTCTGCCCATGAACCCCGCAGATTCAGGGCATGCACCATGGCTTGCCATGTACCCCACGCGGTGCATGGAGCTGGGAATGGGAATTGAACCCACGACCAGCTGCAGGCAGCTTTCATAGGGGGCTCTGCCCCCTGATGACGGTAATTACATTCCCTGTCACCCCTGTTATATCCAGAAAAAATACTTTTTCCGGACCTTTTGCAGGTCGTTCGGCTTTATGTGCCGGACTGCCTTTTTGTCAATGATATTGCCTTTAATATGGAGCTGGGAATGGGAATTGAACCCACGACCTCATGCTTACCATGCATGTGCTCTACCGACTGAGCTATCCCAGCATATCCAGTTATAAGTTATAAGCCGTAAGCTATAAGACCCAGATTGAATTATAGACCTGACATCTACAACTTACCTGTCATCTGATATCTGCTTCCGGGAATCCTTATCGTTCGCTACCCTATAAACTCCCGCTCTCTCGATATCTGAATCTGAGCCTGAGGGAGCGTTCGGGTTCATTCGGTCGCTCGCTTAATCTGCCACCGGCAGCGCTCGCTTCCTCATTGGCTTCGATTCCCATGTATATCCACCATTCTGGCGTGCCATGAACCCAACGTGGTTCATGGAGCGGGTGATGGGAATCGAACCCACATGACCAGCTTGGAAGGCTGGAGCTTTACCACTAAGCAACACCCGCCCGAATATCCGTTAAACTTGCCATGTGTAATGCATCATGGAAATATGCGATAAACACATCTCATAGCCCCGCATTACACTTTAGACAATCTGGTGGACAGGGGAAGATTCGAACTTCCGTACCCTCACGGGAACAGATTTACAGTCTGTCGCCTTTAGCCGCTCGGCCACCTGTCCATAAAAACACACTGTAATGTGTCATTTTTTATGTGTAATTAGGCCCTGCAGGAACTCACATTACACTTTACACATTTTACATTATATAAAGGCAATATGGAGCCGATGACAGGAATCGAACCCGTAACCTGCTCATTACAAGTGAGCTGCTCTGCCAATTGAGCTACATCGGCCCACCATATTTCCAAATTGTGATATATTAGTTAAATGCGCTGGGTTTGTCAACCCCGGATATATATAATATATATAATAATATTATATACCTTTACCCAGTCTGTATGCCAGGAATTCCGGAAGCCCGGCTTTTATGATTTTTTTCTGTACCTTCTTATAATCATAGCGCACCCTGTGCAGCATGACCTGCCTGGTGGAGGAATCATATATGCAAAGCGATGAATCGGGGTTCTTGTCCCGCGGCTGACCTACAGAACCGACGTTTATCAGGTACTTCTGGGTGCTGTCCAATACAAGGGGCTCCCCGCATGCGAAGAGATCCGCGCCCATATTCTCCTCTGAACTGTAATAATAATACAAAGGTGAATGCGTATGCCCTATAAAACAGATGTTCTTCTCGATTATCTTGAAATTGGCGCACGCCTGCGCTATATCCAGCACATATTCGTTAAGAGGGTATCTCGGGCTTCCGTGCACAAACGTAAAATCCTCATTTTCCCCGATAAGATCAAGCCCGGACAGGTATTCCAGGTTATCCGGGGAAAGGTTTTTTACGGTCCAGAGCAGTGCTGTTTCAGCCGCGCTGTTTAAAGTCAGCTCATCGGCTCCCATGGCGACTGCCCGGTCATGGTTGCCCGATACGCTTGAATTTTTCCCCAGACTGCGTATTTTATCCACACATTCGTCAGGATCAGGGCCGTAGCCGACTATATCTCCGCAGCATATTATCTTTTCCACACCGGATGCGCTCAGAAAATCGAGAACCTCGCTGAGCGCTTCGTAATTACCGTGGATATCCGAGATTATGCCGTATCTCATGTCAGTGCGTCTTACTAAAAACCCCTTCCGCCCTGAAAAACCGCCATAACATATCCATTATATACTGCGTCAGATGTACCAGCCGATGCACCCTCCAGGGCTGGAGAAGCATTCTCCATGCCCATTCCACCCCGAAAAACCTGAATCCGGCCGGCGCGCGGTTCAGACGGCCGCAAAACACGTCGAAACTGCCCCCTACACCCATTATCAGCCTGGTACTTATTTTTTCCCTCTTATGGTCTATCCATATCTCCTGCCTGGGCGTATCCATTCCGACAAACAGTATATCGGGAGAAAGGCTGTTTATCTCAGCTATTACATTTTCTTCTTCGGATTCGCTGAAGTACCCGTTATGGGCACCCAGGAAAACGGATGACCCGTGTTTTTGCGACAGGTTCCTTCCCGCCCCACTCGCGATCCCCTCACGGCCTCCGAGAAGATAGAAGGACCACCCCTGTTCGATCAGATCCTCTATCATGTCTATTCCCGGATAGCGAAAGACAATTTTTCTGTCCAGCAGCAACGATGCGACGCATATACCTACGCTGTCTGCAGTTATAAGCCCGGCATTATTCAATGCCTTATATAGCTCCCTGTTCCTCCATGTATACCTGAGCATTATGGAATTGAGCGTTACTACGGTAAACTGTCTGCCGGCGGCGATAAGTTCGTTACACTTTTTTATTATGTTTTCTTTGGATAGTGTTGTAACCTGCATCTAGACTACTGCGGGTCAGCTGGCTTTTTTACCTCTGAGTTTTACGGATATGATTTTTGAGACTCCGAATTCCTCCATAGTGATGCCGTAGAATGTGTCGCACATCTGCATCGTGAGCTTGTTGTGCGTTATTATGATGAACTGGGTCGACCTTGTATAATCCTTGAGCATCATGAGAAATCTATGGAGATTTGTGTCGTCCAGTGGAGAATCTACCTCGTCCAGTATACAGAAAGGAGTGGGTTTCACTTCATATATTGCGAACATCAGCGCTATTGCGCAAAGCGCGCTCTCGCCGCCGGAGATCAGCTTCAGCGACGTCAAATTTTTGCCCGAAGGACGCGCTATTATATCAATACCGCTCTCCAGGATGTTCTCAGGATCCGTAAGAAGCAGTCTTGCCTCTCCTCCTTCGAACAGTTTGACAAAAATCTTTCCGAAATTTTCGTTAACACTGTTGAATGTTTCCAGGAATTTATCTTTCGTCTGCTGGTTTATCTTTCTTATTATAGTCTTTATGTCGTTGTCGGCCTGCTCCAGGTCGTCAACATGCTTTTTTATGAACTCGAACCTCTGGAATTCTTTTTCATACTCTTCCGGTGCTTCAAGATTCACGTGCCCTATCCTCTCCAGCGTTTCCCTGAGCGCCGAGATCTCTTCTTCGCTTACCGGTTCTTTCTGGTAATCCTCAAGTGCGCCGGCCAATGACACGCCCATATCCTCTTTCAGGCGCACCTTGATATTTTCCATCCTCTCTTTCAATCTTTCCTCGGTCTGCCTCTGTTCGCCCATCTCGTTCTTCAGGGTTTCCAGCTCTTCCTCTCTTTTTTTCTGGTCTTCTTTGAGACCGTTGATCTCTTTGACCAAACTGCCTTTCATATTTTCATTGTCGCTTATCAGAGCCAGCATACTGGCTTTTTCTTCTTTCAATTCGCTTATTTTCTTCTTATCTTCGCCGTTCTGTTTTACCTGGTATTCCTGTTTGGATTCCAGGTCGGCTATTATGTCTTTCAGCTTGATGTTATGCCCGGCAAGCTGTTCCTTCTGGGAAGAGACCGTCTCGATGCTTTCCTTCCTCCTGTCAAGTATGTCTTCCAGGGATTTTTTCTTGGTATTCATCCTCACAGACTCCATGGCAGCAGAAGAAAGCTCGTCCTGTTTCTTCCTGAGCGTTTCCCTGTTCTCCTCAAGGCTTCTTCTGGTATCTTCGAGCTCCTTTTTAGCTCTTTCCGCGTCCGCGTCTATCACCCTGATGTCCGACAGGGATGATATCTCCCTGTTTACGGCGTTAAGCTCGTTGTTTACATATTCGTGGCTGCCGGTCATCTGCCCGAGACTATGCCTTAACGGGGATATCTCCGCAAGCATTAAGCGCCTCTTGTTGCTGAGCCTGATTATCCTGTTCTGGGAATCGTCTCTTTGGGCCTTCAGCTTCTCTATTTCTTTTTCCGCGTTTTTAAGGTCCTGTTCAAGCTGCTTGATATCCGTCTCCATGACAAGGTATTTACGGCTTCGCAGCGGACTCTCTCCGCCGCCCGTAAGGATGCATTCACTGTGCCAGAGTACGCCATCCCGTTCTTCTATATTGAGGCTTTTTGCCAGATAGTTTAAAATCACTTTTATCTCATCCGTTATGCTGCCCGGCAGTTCATAAACCGCGTCCACCTGCGGAATGCTGTCTTTCAGGATAAAAGTGAGAGAGGGCAGGTTTCTCTCCCTGAGAAAATTTATCGCGCTCAAGGCAGAATTCCTGTCGCTTGCTATCATCCAGCCGACCCTTTCGCCTATTATATTGGACAGTTTCCTGATATGCTGCTCCTCCATCTTGTCTTCAAGAATAGCCTGTATCGGGCCTTCTATACCGTTGATGCCGTTTTTAACTATCTCTTCTATGCTTGTAAGCTGCGGCAGGTATTTTTTCCCGGAATCAAATTCGCTTTTTGTTCTGTGATACTGCGTTAAAACGGATTCTTTTTTGCTTTCACGGCTCTGTATTTCAATGTCCGAAGCATCTCTCTGCTCTATCAGCGAATCCATCTCCTGGCTGTCCTTGACAAATTCTTTCTCCAGGGAATTCAGGGCATCAGTCTTTGATGCCATCTCCTTTTTCATATCAGATATCTTCTCTTCAAGTTCCCTTTTCCTTGCGTTGAGCTCCTCCAGTCTTCTATCCGAGCCCTGGCTCTTGTTCCTCAGGTCTATTTCCCTGTTCTTGAGCTCAAACACCAGTTTTTCTTTTTCTTCCAGAGAGTTCCTAAGGGCAAGCACTTCTCTGTCCAGCTTTTCTTCCGACTCGGCAAGGGCTCTGCATTTTCCGGCCAGGTCTTCCAGCTGCTTCTCCGTTTCGGTGTCTTCAGCGGCTCTCAGCTCTTCCATCTGCGCTTCGAGCTGTGTTATTCTCTCCTCATTATATTCTATGCTGCTGAAATGCCTCTTTATCTCTTCATCAAGCCGTTCCTGGGAAGAATCGAAATTTTCTATCCTGTTCTTTATTATCTCCGTCTCGCTTTCGATACGGTATATATTCCTGTTCATATCCAGAAGCTTACTGTCAAAATTCTCTTTTTCTGTCTCTTTCTGCAGTATTTCAGACGCGAATCCGTTCCTTACCGAAGTCAGCTCGGTTATCCTGTCCTGCAGACCGCTGACATTTTTTGCGCCGCCGCCGAGTTCTTCCTGTATACGCGTGTAATCCTGACACAGCCTGCTGATTTCCAGGCGGCTCAGCCTCTGGTTTACCTCATTATAGCGTTTTGCCCTGTGAGACTGCCTCCTGAGCCGTCTTATATTCTTCTGGACCTCCGCCATGATGTTTTTAACTTCTCTCAGGTCGTCTCTTATTCTTTCCAGGCGGCGTTCTGCTTCCAGTTTTTTATCCTTATATCTTCTTATGCCGGCCGCTTCCTCTATAAGGCTCCTTCTGTCCAGCGGGGAACTCTCGAGAATGAACCTTACGTTGTTCTGCTCCATTATCGAATAAGACCTGGTTCCTATCCCCGTATCCGCGAAAAGCTCCTTGACGTCTTTGAGCCTGCAGGGGCCTTTATTAATATAATATTCGCTCTCTCCTGAACGGTATATCCTGCGTTCTACGGTGATTTCGTCGTAATCTATTGGAAGGATGTCCTTTGAATTATCCATACACAACTCGACCGAGGCAAATCCGAGAGGTTTTCTTGTCTTAGACCCCTTGAATATCATATCCTGCATTTCGCTTCCCCTGAGCCTGTATGAACTCTGCTCTCCCAGCACCCAGTTGAATGCGTCAAGAATATTTGATTTACCGCATCCGTTGGGGCCGACTATCGCGGTCAGTCCCGGATCGAACTCAAATCCTATTTCGTCGGCAAAAGATTTGAATCCGTATATTTTTATCTTCTTAAGATACATTATATCTCTCTCTCTCGGAAAAAATGCAGCCGCAGTATTCCTGGCGGTACAGCCCCATTTTTTTCGACATTTCTATTCCTTCCTTCCAGCCCTTCCTGAAATCCCTGTAGAGAAAATCAAGGCCGTATTCTGCGGCCAGTTCCTCTCCGATGCTCTTTATGCTGGCGTGATCCTGCATCTTGCTGTAAAGCAAAGTGGTCGTAAACGCATTTACTCCCTCTTTCCTGGCATATTCGGCTGTTTTACGAAGCCTTGTCCTGTAACAGCTTCGGCATCTTTCCGGCCTGATGAAAACACCGGTGTTCTTAAACCATCCGCCGCAGTCGTATTCTTCCTCGCACAGCTCCAGGTCGCTGTTCTTCCCGCTGAAATATCCAAGAGTCATGAGCCTCCTTCTGTATTCCCTGTATCCGTGGATATTAGGGTTATACCAGAAACCCTTGACAGAGAATCCTTCCCGCTTGAGTTCACTGTATGTGTAGCAGGCACAGGGGGCGCAGCAAATATGTAAAACAATTTTATTACCCATAATACTATTTTATTCTAAATTTTCAACAGTTCCTGATAATACCCCTGCCTGCTGACATCGCTGTACGGCAGCCCGAAATTCAGATTAAGAAGGTCCGCGCTTCTTTTGAATTGTATTAGGAATTTCTCTCTATAATCCTCATCGGGCCACTGGTCTTCGCCGTATAGTCTTTCGTACGGCTCGATCAGTCTCGGATATTTTTCTTTGAGCCAGTTAAAAAACATCTCTCTCTGGTAGCTTTTTATGGACAGGGGGCAGTAAAGGACATACGAAGCACCGTAATCGGCTGCCTTTTTAAGTACCTTCCTGACTTCTTCCCCGTCCGAGATATACGGTATAACAGGGGATACAGCCACTCCCGTCAAGAGGCCCGCTTTCCTCAGCATCTTAATCGCTTTAAGCCTGGCCTTTACGTTCAGCGACTTGCCCTCCAGCCTGCCGGCGAGGACCCTGGATACGACCGGTACGGAGATCGTTATGCACGCGAAGCTTTTTCTGTTTATCTCCTTGATCAGGTCTACATCCCTGAGGACTCTGTCATACCGCGTTATGATATGTACCGGGTGATCGTAATCTTTGAGGACTTCCAGAAGCCTTCTCGTTATGAAGAACTCGTCTTCGACCTCGGAGTAAGGCTCGCATGACTCCCCGAGAACGATCATCCCCTCTTCTATTCCGGAAGAGAGTTTGCGCCTGAGAAGGTACGGAGCGTTTATCTTTATCTGCACCACCTGTATCTTCTCTTCCTCAAAACCCGTGGAATCCGAATGCTTCTTCTCCTGCACATAGCAGTATCTGCATCCGACCTGACATCCCCTGTAGGGATTTAAGGCATATCTTGCATTATAAAAACTGTCGATTTTATCGAACCTGTACAGTACGTTTTTCGCCTGGTATGGCTCATACTTGAACATCATCGTCGAATAACCCCTTATCCTTGTGCCTGATTTTCCTGTTCAGGTGTTCGTATGCCGATTTTGTCGCTTTCCTCCCCGACGGGGTTCTTGCAATAAAACCGCACTGGATAAGAAAAGGTTCGTATATATCGCTTATTGTGTCTTCTTCCTCTCCTATAGCAACTGCTATGGAACTTAAACCTACGGGCCCTCCCGAAAATTTGCTTACTATGGTGTCCAATATCTTGCGGTCCATGTCATCGAGCCCTTTTTCGTCGACCTCGAACATCTCCAGGGCTTTTTTCGAAACCCCGAGGTCGATGACCCCTTTTTCCCTGACCTGGGCGTAATCCCTGACTCTTCTAAGAAGCCTGTTTGCTATTCTTGGAGTACCCCTGCTTCTTTTCGCTATCTCACCGGCGCCGGGTTCATCGATGGTTATGCCCAGTATCTGCGCAGACCTGATTATTATTTTCTCAATGTCTTCGTCACCGTAAAAATTAAGTCGCTCCTGTATTCCGAATCTGCCCCTCATCGCGCTGGTTATAAACCCTGCTCTCGTTGTAGCCCCTACCAGAGTGAACCTCGGGAGCTCCAGCTTTATACTCCTGGCAGAGGGACCTTCTCCCACTATAATATCCAGCTGGTAATTCTGCATCGCGGGGTAAAGGGCCTCTTCTATGTGCCTGCTGAGCCTGTGTATCTCGTCTATGAAAAAAACCGATTTATCAGGCAGGTTGGTAAGAAGCGCAGCCAGATCCCCGGGTTTTTCTATCGCGGGCCCCGAGGTCTCCTTAACTTCCACGCCCATTTCGTTGCTCATTATGTGCGCCAGAGTGGTCTTGCCGAGACCCGGAGGCCCATGGAAAAGACAATGGTCAAGCGGTTCCTGTCTCTTCTTCGCCGCCTGTACGAAAACCGAAAGTTTTTCCTTCAGCTTATCCTGTCCTACAAACTCGGAAAAATTCTTAGGCCGCAGGGCAAGATCTACGCTTCTCTCCGAATTATCCTTGAGATAAGGTGTTGTTATTCTGTCCTGATCATTTGGCATTTTTCAAAGCCTTTTTAATAATATCCTGCGTGCTGTCGGTCTTCTTTATCTGCTTCATAGCGGAAGAGATCATCTCCCTGGCTATATTCTCCCTGAAACCAAGGCTCACCAGCGCGCCCATTGCCTCGTCTACTCTTCTCCGTTCCGCACCGGATACATCGCGGGGAAGTATCATATCCGCCAGCCTGTCCTTAAGATCCATTACCACTCTTTCCGCTGTCTTCCTGCCTAATCCTTTTATCGATGCTATAAGGGATATATTCTCGCTTCTCACCGCATTTATGAATTCATCCGGCGATATCTGGGAAAGTATGCTTACAGCTTTCCCGGGACCTATACTGGAAACTCCGATAAGCATCGTAAAAAGCCCCTTCTCTCCCTGAGACGAGAAACCGTACAGCTCTTCCCGGTCTTCCCTTACATAATGATACGTATACAGCATCACTTCTTCCGGAGGCTCGGGAAGGTTTGCGTATGTCATTTCTCCCACATAAAGCTCGTATCCTATGCCCGAGTTCTCTATTATGACACGGCCGTGCTCCTTGCTTTTCAGGATTCCCTTAAGATAGACAAACATGCCGCTTAACCAAGACCTTTCAGGTTTTTTGAGTTATTATGGCAGATTGCTACGGCGAGAGCGTCCGCCGCGTGATCGGGTCTGGGTTCTTTCTCCAGCTTAAGAAAATTTTTTACCATAAATTGAACCTGATTTTTCTTCGCTCTCCCGTAACCCACGAGGGCCTGCTTTATCTCGAGAGGCGTATATTCGGCCAGAATCAGGCCCGAATGATTCAGCGCCACGAGCACGGCGCCGCGGGCCTGGGCGACATCTATCGCTGTTTTCGTGTTGCTCGAAAAAAACAGTTTTTCCAGCGCGACTTCCGCAGGCCTGTATTTCTTTATTAAATCAAGTATTATCCTGTATATTGTATCCAGCCTGCTGTTTATCGGCTCTGCGCCCGAAGTAGTGATACAGCCATACTCTACGAGTATAATGCTGTCCCGATCCTGCGTATCTACGATCCCCCAGCCTACCTTTGCCAACCCCGGATCAATTCCCATTATTCTCATCTATTCCGCCCAGTGTATTACTTGTTTGCGGCCCGCGTCCATGGACCGACATAAGTTGATTATATCGTAAATAGCACCTATATGTCAAACCCTCATTAAGCCGAAAATACATCAGTTCGAGCCCCGGATACTGCCGTCATCCAGCTCTCTCTTAAGAAGTTCCCAGCTCTTAATAAGCCGTCTGTTCAGCGCCTCTATATTAACACGATAGTCAGCATGGCCTTGATGTATTTTCCGGGACTCCGCGACCACGCGGGAGACGTCCATATCGTCAAGCTCGAAGCACGGTATGTTCATAAACTCGCAGAACGCCCTCACCTTAGGATCGTAATTTACACCTATAAGGGGCATTCCCATCAGCGCGCCGGCCATAAGCGAATGCACCCTCATGCCTATCAGTATGTCCATCTTCCCTATATTATCCCATATATCGCGCGGGTTTCTGCATGCGATCTCTTCCGCGCCCGGTATATCGATTTTATCGCGATTGCACTGAAACTGTATGTTGCGGCATTTTATGCCTGTCTCCCCCAGCCTGCGCACGATGTCAGAGAACTTCTCCTTTATCCGGTGTTTTTTCCATTTCCTTACGGTCAGTCCTGCCATTTTCAGTTCGCTCTTTTTCCTGTACCCGTGATCGGAGATATCCATGAATACCGGATCGGCACCAAGTATTATTCCCTCTGAAGACCCCGTTATACGGCTTATGTATTTTTCCGAGTACGTGTCCCTGACAGCGATAAAATCGGTATTCCGGAATATTATTTTCGCTATAAAGCGGTTGAACGGATTTTTTATCGGGCCGATACCCTGGTTGAAAATAATTATCTTCTTGAGCAGAATCTTTGCCGCTGCCATAAGAACGAAATAGTAATATATGGTGAAAAAACCGGAACGGTCCTGGATAAGGCTGCCGCCCCCCATCATGAGGGCCCTTGAGGTCAGAAGATGATAGAGTATGGACAGCGGGTTGTACCTGTTGATGAACGAAGTATTGCAGGTTCCGGATTTCGAAGCCCTCCTGTTCAGTACGACTATCTCTGTATCCGGAAGATACTGCCTGAATCCTTTCAGGATATTACTCAGTATCAGCTCGTCTCCTATATTACTGTATCCGTAATACCCGGACAGGACTATTTTGTTGAAAGCCGCCATTTTTTTATAGCCGCCGCGATCATAAATCCCAGAGCCAGGCCCAGGATCATACCCCAGGCGGTCCTGGTTACGGACACGATAAACGGCGTATGTATATGCATGAACGTGTTTATGACGGAACATTGCCCGGTGAGCCCCAGCAGTACAAGGAACCTGTCATATCTGAAGTTTATGCGGTTTTTCATCATATAAATTCCGCAGACAAGCAATGGATGACCGAAGAGGAATTCTTTGAACCTGGGCCTGTATACCAGCATGGATTCAAGAGCAGACCTTATCCTGAGTTCAGCCGCACTTATCAGTCCTATATCCGCATTGGAGCTTCTGAGGATATAAAGCCCCATAACTCCTGCTACCGCAATAAAAATCAGTGCTTCGCCCCAGACGATATTCCTCCTAAGGATATTCTCGCCTCTGTACAGGACCATAAGTCCGGCCGCGAGAGGCATAATAAGCGCCAGTTTTATCCCCCTGAGCGAATACAGCTTGACATAAAACGCTGGCGCGGCCAGCATACCCGAGAGGACCAGCCCCGCAATGACGGAAAACCCGAATATTATAAAGAGCGCTTTGCCGAAACCCGTTTCTTCTCTGACCGCCGCGTCCAGCGCTATCACGGGGAACACCATGCTTATCAAGAGGGCCAGCGCCTGTACGGAGATCATGGGCGAAAGAAGATACAGCAGCAGGAATGCGGAAACGGAGGCCGCATACAAGTATCCTCGGCGCGCGTATCTCAACATGATAATACCCGTGAGCACGAAAAGAGCGCCGGCGAAGTTCAAAAGCCCCGGCCCCCCGGATACGGGGAAGAAGAGCGGCCGACCCAGAGAATAACCCATGGCAGCTATCTTTCCGGCAAGTTCGTCGGCAAGTTCATGCCTGACGGGTCCCTTGAGATATATACCCCTTATGTTCCTCTCTCTTATGCCCCTTATGCACTTCCGGATTGCTTCTTCTTTTCCGGATTCCTGCGTCACGCTGAAAAGCCTCGATACACCGATACCGTCCGCCAGGTCCCTCAGCCCTTTCTGCCGGAAAAACTCGATGATGTACAGTTTCGCCTTTTTTTTCCGCAGCCACTCACGGACCAGGGGCATATGTTCCGGGTAACCCGTGACCTCGGGGCCCCTGAAGATGATGCCCGCCCCTTCGGCACCGGGAAATAACCAGTCTATATACTCCCTGTTTACCCACCGGTCATTTACCGGCCTGAGATAATATGATCTCCCGTCGCCGGGGTTCACGGGCAAGATGCCCATTCCCATGTCTTTGACATCTTCCCAGGAATACCCGCCTACCCTGATATATTGGTTGCCGCCGTATGACTTCGATTCGATATTCGGGCCGAGCTTCATCGCCATTACACCGGCGGCATGCTCGTACAGTTTTTCTGATGAAAATATAAGGATTGCGCTGTCATATGGCGGCGCACTGAACGGGTTATGGTCCCCGGGTACCCATCTGGCGGCATAGGAACGGTCGACCCACTCGCACAGCGTCAGTTCCAGCAGCACTCCTGCATATTCATCGTCATCTTTATCATCAGCCTCTTCGATTATAATATCCACCCTATTGTTTTGCCGCTCGAGAAGAACCCGGGTGTAAACGGAATATAAAACCGCAAGGGAACCTGCTGTTATGCACAAGATGCCTGTCTTTTTTAATAAGCTCATTTAGTAATGCTCTCTATTACCTGCATGTTCCTCGCTGCTTCTTTGCTGGACGGATCAATACAGAGGATGGTTTCGTAGTATTCTTTTGCGGCGGCCATGTTTCCCATCTCGAAAGATATGTTCCCGGCATAAAGGAGCGCCTTCATGTTCAGGGGGTTGATCTTAAGTATGCCCTCCACATCTGCCAGCGAAGATGTCCATTCTTTCTTCCTTATATGCTTTTCGGCAGATGCGAACATCGAAGCTATTTTATCCGCAGGCGAATCCCCGGCATACTTTGCCGCCAGTTTTGCCAAATTGTTCCTGGCAGGCTTGAACCTGGGCTTTATCTTCAGTGAGTTAAGGTAACTGCGCAGGGCTTCTGTTTCGTTTCCTTCCTGTTCGCTGTAATATCCGCGGTTATTCCATAACGACTCGTCGGACGGGTTTAATCCGATGGCTTTATCGTACATGACTATGGCCCGGCCGTAATCTTTCTCGTTTGCCCTTATATCACCCAGAGACCGCCATCCGTCGGCCAGAAGAGGGTTTATCTCCACGGCCTTTCCTATATATTCTTCAGCTTTTTCCATTTTCCCCTGCCTTATATACACTACGCCCAGGTTGAAGTATATCTCGTCATATCCGGGATTCGCCTTTAGTGCATCTTCGTATGCGCGGACCGCTTTCTGCAGGCTCGATGCGTCTTCCCCCGACCTGGCATATACGTTGCCCAGTTCGTAATTATTATCGACATTGAAGGGATAAATCTTCAGGCATTTTTTGAGCTCTTTTTCGGCCAGGTCCAGCCTGTTCTGCCGCGAATATTTGAAACCCCTGAAAAAATGAACGGAAGAGAGGAAATATACATAATTGAAATATACGACTCCGGCAGCAATAACCGTAACACCGGCCAGCAGCAGCCCGGATGTTTTTCCCGTGCTTATTTTGAGTTCGGGGTAACCAGCCGCTTTCCTCCACATCCCGGCCAGGAGCCCCGCGTTGAGCCAGAATGCGAGTGCCGGCATGGGGAAAAAAAGCGAAACATTGAGGATGTTGTCTATCCAGAAAGAGATGCCGGCGACAGCCAGTATCACCACCCATATCCTTTCCTTGTCTTCGCTGACGGTATACAAGCGTTTCGCGCATGAAACGAAGACCGCTATCAGCCATATGTATATACCCGTTCCTATGATCCCGACCTGGGTAAGATACTCCATCAGTATATTGTGCGCGTTGTTCGCGTGCGTTCTGAGTTCCCTGTACCGCTTCGAATCGATAAGCCTGCCCTGGTAGAAAGGAAAAAATATCTCGAAGTTCCCCCAGCCTCTCCCTATGACCGGGGTATCCTTGAACATATTGTAGGCAGACTCCCATATGAGCACGCGCTGCGTAAAAGCCGCCCCCATCTTCTCTATGCTGAAAAACGACTTTATCCTGTCCGAAAACTGGGAGGATACGGCGGAGAATATACCCGTAGCCAGTACGAGCACCGTCACTAAGAAATAGATCACGTTCCTGAAATTCCTGAGCTGTCTTTTGTGACTTTTCAGCAGGATTACGATAAATATTACCAAACCCGCCAGCAAGCCCAGGTACGTACTCCTTGTCATCGTGATGGCAAGTCCCGTCAGGTTGAGGATCAGGACGGCGAACCACGACAATGACCTCTTCCCCGAGAAGATATTCCCGATTATCCAGAAGATCGCTATCAGGAGGAACGAGGACAGGAAATTCGGATTCCCGAACGTGGAAATGCTTCTCTGCCCGTAAGGTTCTACGTTCCTCGGCCATATGAAGTCGAGTTTCAAAAACTGCATCAGGGCATACAGAGAAGCGATGGTCCCCGCGGATATCACTACCCGCATTATTCTGTCAGTGACTTCCCCTTCCCTCGCGGTCCCGGCAGCAAAATAGAACGGTATCATGCCGCTGAAAATCAGCATGAGCATGCTTCTTCCGGAATATCCGGCTATAGCCAGGCGGTAATCGCCGTACCTGAACAGGGATATGACTATACTTAGAAAAGAGACAATAAAGAATATCCAGAGCGGGCCGTCAAGAAAAGTGCGCGGAAGGACTATCTGCCTTTTTTTGTATGCGCCGAAAAGCAGCATAAGCAGAGAAAAAGCCAAAAATACCTGCAGTATCCTCTCCTGTATGAGATAGGGGTTGCGTGTCAGGTTGGTGAAAAACATGAGGGGAGAGAGAAACAGTGCGGCAAAGAATAACAGCCTTGCGTGTTTGATCAGTTTGTCTTTCAAGATTTGAGCTTCTTGAGTTTATTCTCTATTTCCTTGTTCTCCGGCCTGAGCTGCAGCATCCTCTCATAGACCTTTACTGCCCGGCCCCTCTTACCCCACCCCTCGTATAACCTCCCGAGCGCCGTGAGCGTATCCATGTTCTCTTTGACTTTCAGCGCTTCTATCAGGGCGCCTTCCGTTTCAGGAAGCTTTTTCTGGACAAGATATATATTCGCAAGGTTCATATAAGCCTCTACCATCATACTGTCCCTGTTCCTTCCCTTCCTCTGCAGCGGTATCCTTCTCAGCGGTTCCTCCATATACCACTGAGCAGACCTGAGGTCGTTCTCCTGTGCTTTTATCATGCCCAGCCTGTAATACGTAAACGGGTACATAGGATCCACAACGTTGAGGTATTTCCTGAATGATTCTACGGCCTCTTCCGTATTGCCTACTTTAAGATGCAGCATCCCTTCCTGGAAATGTACCTGCACGTAGTTCGGATACATGGACAGCACCCTGTTATATGCGTCTATCGCGTTCTTATAGTTCTCCTGTATCCTGACTTCGTCATTATCCCTCATCGCTTCGGAAAGCTTGTCGTTATACACGTTGCCCTCGAAGTAATAGGCCATTATAAAAGACGGGTGGTTCATCTGGACTTTCTTATAGAGTTCCAGCGCCTGGGCCCATTTTCTCTGCTTTGAGAACGCTATTGCCCTGTTATGATATATATTTGCGGTGAACCTTTTTGCAGCTTCCAGAGAATTAAAACCGATTACGGCCGCAAGCAACATGATGACCGAGATTTTCAGCAGCCCCAGGCGCTTTTGAGCGGTCTCCCTGTCCCATTTGACCGGGGCAGTATGGACGACCAGGAGCCCCAGGAAAGTCCACAGTATATATCCCGAAGAGACAAACCTCACATGCACGCTCACGGAAGAATGAGCTATCATCCCGGCGGTACCGGATATAAGGGCGACGAGGAAATATTCGTCTTCCGAGCTGGCACCGCCGAGCCCCAAATTAGACAGCCTTTTCAGCCCCGCATAAAAAATCGCCGTAAGGAGCCACAGGTATATTACGATTCCCATGAAACCTTCATCATAAAAAATCTCTACGAACTCGTTATGCGCGTGATCCGTCTCAGTATTATGCTTGTTCTCTATGTGAAATATCTCCGGCCGCCTGTAAGCCGGATAAACGAGTTTGAACGACTCTATCCCGTGCCCGACAAAAAGCGTTTTCAGAGGCTTATAGAATATAGGCTCGGAAATCATCTTCATCGTCGCGCCCCACGTGAACAGCCTGAACCTGATGGAATCGATCCTTTTTATCGAAAACACGACTATCCCGGATATGGTGATGAGAAGGATCCCCGTTATCATGCATGCCGCGATCCGCTTGAGTATTCTGGGGTCCCCCTTGATAAGGTACAGCGTGTAGAGTATTATGTATACGGATATCTCCACTCCCACTCCGACCCAGCTTCCTTTCGTGCCGGTCTGAACGAGATTGAATATTATCCCGAGCGCCAGAAGCCCGTAATACCATTTCTTCGTCAGCGCCGTCTTTATCATCACAAAAGGCAGGAGAAGCACCAGCCATGCCGCATAGAAATTCGGATTGCCGAAGGTGGAGAATATCCTTTCCTTGAAAGCGCCTTTCCATATGTGCCAGTCCAGCCCGAAATACTGGATAAACCCGTATATGACTACGAAAAAGCATGATGCCAGAGCCCAATTGAGTATACGCCTGAAATCATTCCTGCAGTTGAACTCGTATATTATTACTATGAATACGCCAAGGTATGAGAATCTCCTAATAAGGCCGGGTTCGAAAGTCTCCAGTTTGAAGACTGAAAAATAGAATGATATGACAGCCGACAGGATGTAAAGCAGGGCCGGCAATATTACGTACCGTCTTGATTTGTGCAGCGTAAAGCTGCCTTCGTCGATCCTCTTTATGATCCAGGTTATCAGCACGATCGGTCCTCCCACTTCAAGAAGCGTTATCTTTATCTGGGCGGAATCGTACGTCTTAAGGAAGAAATGTACCGCGATAGTGCTTATCAGCAGGGGGATGACATACTTAAGATACTTTTCAATGTATTCGCTGAGCCTATTGAAAACAAGCCCGACGAAGACTATACCTATCCCGGAAACCGCTATAATATTATGAATATTCTGCAGAAGCGTTCCCTGGAAAACCCTGAAGAACGGTAATACTATGAATATTATGAAGAGCAGTACATCTGCCATTCTCTTTAAAAGTTCACTCCGATCCTGTGTGTCAGTCCAAGGTCTCCGAAAGAGTATAGCGCGTATTCCAGGCTGAAACTGCTCTCGCGCGCGAACGGATTCCCGAACAGTATACCGCAGCTCCCGCCGGAAAATTTGCCGAGCCGGTCGTTTTCAAGCGCGTAATTATAGCCCAGACAGAATGTAAGAAAATCGACAGGGGATATCCCCGTGCCGCCCTGCAGGTAGATGCCGTCCTTCAGCCTTATTTCCGTTCCCAGTGAAAGAGAATATTCCCAGCCCCGCAGAGAACCCCATTCTTCCTCATACCTCCACATACCCCCCACCCTGAGCGTCGCCGGCAGGGGCTCTGTCTTACTCTCGAACTTTGCGCCCCAGGAAAGATTGCTCATGCTGACCCCGTAGCTCTCGGAATATGAAGGCGAGAGGATAAGCCCCGTATCGGCCGCGACCGTTCCGGCCGAAGAATAATCCCCTATCTTTTCATTCACATACTTCATACCCCCTCCCAGTGAGACAACATCGCTCAGCTTTCTCGCATAATAAACGCCCAATAGCCCCGATGATGCGGAAAACTTGTCCTCGACGGCATAACCGTAGTCGCCGGACGGATCGGCTGTCACGGCAGTCAGCTCCGGATAATCCAGGTAGCCGATACCGGCGCCCAGGATGTTTTCGCCGAAGGGGACCGCGACGGCCATATAACCTATATTTATCTCCTGGAACCATTTCGTGTAGTTGGTGTATACTCCCGGTTTTTCGGCTGCCGCAAGACCCGCCGGGTTCAGAAAAGCGGACTGGACCCCGTTCATCACGGAAGCATTGCTGCCTGCAACGGCTGAACTTTTCACGGACGAATTAATTTTCAGGATCGGGAAGACCGTCTCGCCCTTACCAGTTGACGCCGCCTCCAGCGGATGGCGAGCCATCACTGAAAACAGTAAAAAGACGATCAGTAATTTGTTCTTGTACATAACCTTGTATTTCATCCTGCCAGTGCACCCTGCGTGGTTCGCGGCGTGCCATGAACCCTACGTGGTTCATGGAGCCGGAGAGGAGAGTTGAACTCCTGACCATCCGCTTTACGCGGATTTCATAGGGGCGCGGCCCCTGATGACGTTCGCTCCGCTTACTGTCACCCGCTTATGTCCGGAAAAATACTTTTTCCGTACCTTTTTCAGGTCAGGCAGTCTGTTTCCTCTCAAACTTTTCACATATGCAATCCAAAGATCCTGGAGCCGGAGAGGAGAGTTGAACTCCTGACCTGCTCATTACGAGTGAGCTGCTCTACCTCTGAGCTACTCCGGCGCCCTATATATAATATTTAAATATTTAAATAATATCTTATATACGGAAAAGTGTCAACCTGAAATTTTTGCAAAATATGCTTATTTTGGTATTATTATAGGATGACCGGGAAATATAAAAAAACGCTGATATTAATAATTATTTCCGCGACATTGACCTTAAACTGCCTGTTCTCTGCAGGCTGGGACCTGTGGGTCCAGACAGCGACCCATCTATGGACCGTTATTCTGCTGTTCGTCCTGCTTATAGGCGAGACGGGGATACCGCTGGTTGTCTTTACTCCTCCTTTTTTGATATTCGTATCAGGCATGTTATTATCGCTGCTCTTCTCGGTTACGCCCGTCGTATCTCTGATAGAATTCTACAATCAGGTCAATTATATGGCGATATTCCTCTTATCCGCCGCGTACCTGTCAAAAGACGGGTTCAGGTCGGCAGTCTATAAATTGATGCTCTTCCTTGGTGCCCTGGTCCCGCTCATGGATTTTCTTTTCCCCGTTGTCTTCAAGAGTCCCCTGTTTCCCAACCCCAATATCAAGGTAGGTTTTCTTCTCCTGGCAGTACCGCTGTACCTTGACGCGGTGCTGAAGACCGATCTCGAAAAAATAACTTTAAGACAGGTAGTGAATCTGACAGTGCTCCTGCTCATATTCGCATCATTTTACACGTCAAGGTCCAGGATCGGTTTTACGGTTCTGTTCCTTGAAGCCGGCTTCTATATAGCTCTGGTCAGGAATAATTTCAGACATATGCTCCGCCTTTCGGCAGTACTGGCGATCGCTGCACTTCTTTATCTTGTATACGTCCAGCCCCCTGAACTTGCCGACAGGATATCATGGCTTAGAAGCGGTTTTGCGATGTTTTTCAGCAGGCCCTTAACGGGTTTCGGCCCGGGAAGCACGTCTCATGTTCTGCCCGTTTTCATCGGCACGGGACATTTTTCGCTCTATGTGCATTCCTTTTTCGTTCAGTTTGCTGCAGATAACGGAATAATAGCTCTTGGGGGCCTTGTATGGCTTATTTCTTACGTTCTGTGGAACATAATAACAGGGGCATCGTACAGGAAAAAGATAATTTTTATCTCGCTTATTTCCCTGGTGGTTTATAATTTTGCGGAATATAACCTTGCTATACCGTTTATCTCGCTTACCATGTGGTGTCTGGCCGGCACTTTTTCCGATTTTGAAGTTTTCCCTGTCCGGGGAAGGTCTAAACTGGCCATAATACTGATCCTTACCGTCATGGGGTTCATGTCTGTAAAGATGTTCGTCCAGGAGCGATATTTCACCAGGGGAATATACTACCTCAATAAGGGCAGGTATGCGCTGGCGGAAAGCCTGTTCAGGAAGTCCCTGGATATGTATCCCGGATACGCTCTCGGAAATATAGGCCTGTCCCTGAAGTACCTTTACGAAGACGACCTTGCGCTTTCACTGGAGACTGCGGGAACCGTATTCCCCGTCAAAGACGGGAATCCGGCATATAAGATGTATCTGGAAAGCGTATCGCTATTCGACAGGGACAATCGCGAAGAAGCAGAAAAAGCCCTTTTCGGAGCCCTGCGCATGAGGATCATACAGTTCGGGCTGGACCCACGGGATTATATCAGGAGATAAGCCGTAAGTCCTAAGTTGTAAGCGATAGGACCATATGCCGGAAAATCTGTGTATTTATAGATATGGAAACCGGGATAGCAGTATTAAAAATTATAGTTTGACTATATGGGATCTGCCACGGGCCGGGACTAAGAAGACATCTGCTCGGCGTATCTTTTATAGAATAGGCTTCTCTCCTGCGGGTCTTCGATTATCCTGCGTTCGATGACGATGACATTATCTCCCTCGGGTTTATCGAATGACTGCTCTACGAAGAGCTTCACTACGGGTACCGGCACGGCATAGAGAACGTCAAACGGGTCCTGGATGCTCTTCCCTTCCGATATCTGGCTTGTCCTGTCCAGAGTCCTTTTATAGTTACGCTCTATCATCAGCAGGATCCGCTCTACTCCGGGCGAAAAGCTGGACCTGTCCAGGTCCTCAAGCCTTGTTTTCCACAGGTTTATATCCTTGAGTTCCTTCAATTCGCTGCTGCTCAGCTTAACCGGCGGCTCAAAATAGGCTATCTTTATATCGTAGGGTACGCCCTTAAAAAGAGGGTCCGGGTTCTCCATGGTTATGGGAGACCTGTATTCGAGATCCGTGTTCACTCCGTTATAAAAAACGCTGTATCCCTTCCCCAGGTACATGTCCGTAAGGTAGTTCACTATCCACCAGGCTACCGCGCTCTCCCAGGAGCTGAAACAGGGGCCGTATTCCATGAAAAGCATGTATCTTATGTTATCGCATGATATATTAACGACATCGGATAACTCCCTGTAAAAGGTCGATTTTCCGCATCCGGCAGCGCCGACGGGCATTATGAGAACAGGGTTCTCTTTCAACAGGGTATTTTCATCCCAGTTGGGGTTATTTTCGAGCGAATCTTTAATTGAAGCTTCTATGTGCTCCTCCCCTTTCCTGCACAATTCATCAAGGTCCAGCCCGGCTATCTGCGCTTCCAGTACGACAAGATACGTGTTTATCGCATGGTAAGGGCTCAGCTTGAAGCAGAAGGAGTATTTTGCCATGCTCTCCACCGCTCTATCGAAATCCGGCTCCTTTTTTATCAGGTATTCGCCCTTGCCGGGATTTACCGCGAAAATAGGCGCCCCGTATATGTTTTTTGCGCTCTTCAGCAGCTCCAGAGTATCGCCCTCGGTCTCTGCTGCCCCTACTATGTTCTTTAGGCAGATGAAGATATCTTTCTGCCTGAAACCGGAACTGCTGTTACCAAGGACTTCCTTGAGCCTGTTCAGCCCGTATCTCTCTGCGATCTTTAAGAGAATGTCTATCGTTCTGTCTTCGGGGTTCATATTACTTCCTTTCCATGGATTAATCATTAGAAAATAGTAGCTAAATCCTTTCTTTGCTGTCAAGCATTATATATGATATTATATATATACATTGAGCGGAATTCCCGGTTAAACATTTGTAATAAAACTGATTTATATATATTATTATATGGAATATGAGTGCCCCTGATACAAAGAAATGCCGGTTCTGCGGCAAAGAATTCAGTTCCGGCATGCGGATGTGCCCCTTCTGCGGCGGCGAAAGCAGAAAGCCCGTTATAAAGAACGAGCCGGTATGCCCGAGGTGCGACGAAAAGCTCAGTATATACGAATACCGGGATACCGAGCTGGATATATGCCCGAAATGTTCGGGCATATGGCTGGATGTCCATGAATTCAGGAAACTCTCGTCCGAACGGGATACTTACTCCGATCCGTCAATACCCGATACCTACATAAAGAAACCGCTTACTGGCGAGGTCAAATATCTTCCCTGCGTGAGATGCGGTTCACTTATGGCGCGCAGGATATTCAAGAAGATATCGGGCGTCCTTTACGACGAATGCCCCGACCACGGCGTATGGCTCGATGCCGGGGAACTTGAGCAGATCAGGTGTTTTGTGGCAAACGGCGGCCTGGAACAGTACCAGGAATTCCTGAACCACAGGATACAGAAAAACCACAGGGATATACAGAAACTTGCCGGAACGGTGAATAACGTGAAATTCATGCAGCAGATGATGCATCTGTATAAACCCAAGTACTGGCTGCTGAAGCTCTTATAATATACTTGTTTTACCAAGGAGGTCTATCATGGTAATGGGACTTTTTCACTTCCAGATAATGTATGACGTTCTTCATGATCTCCATTTCAAGCACAGCGAAGAAGAACTTCTGGATTTCGTGGTATCGAAACTCTCGGAGGCGTTCAATTCCGAGGGCGGCACCATATTCATACTGAAGGAAGGCAACCGCCTGTATCCTGCGGCATCTCACGGCGCCGCCCTGGAAGAACTCCGCAAGAACAGGTTCGAGGTAGGGAAAGGAGTAGTAGGATGGGTCGTGGAATACATGCAGCCGGTGAAAGTGGAGAACCCCGCTAACGACCCGAGATTCTATAAGGAAATTGACCTCATGACCGGTTTCAAGACCAAGTCCATCATAGCGGCGCCTATCACGTCAAAGAACAAACCCCTGGGAGTCCTGGAGTTCCTCAACCGGCGCGACAGGCCTTTTGTCATACAGGACCTCGAGCTGATATCCATGCTGGGAAGAGAAATCGGCATAGCGCTCGAGAATATAAGGCTCATAAGGGAACTCGAGCTTCAGCAGATATTCAGCCGCGCTGTCTCCAAAAGCCTCTCTGCCGGCCTGGTGACCATAGACATGGAAGATAACCTTGTAAGCATCAATCCCAGGGCCTGCAGTATCCTGGAAATAGAACCCGGCGGCGACAAGAACTTCATTAAATCCCTGTCCAAGTGCCCGGAATTCATCAAAGTGCTGAAAAAGGTCAAGTCTTCAGACGACCCGATAATGCGCAGCCAGGTCGAGATTAAGATAGACGGTAAAGACAAGGTCATCGGATATTCCGGGATGCCGGTTATTAATAACGAGAATGCCCGCATAGGCTCGGCTATACTCTTCCAGGACATAACAAAGCTAAAAGGCGCCTGATATCGTCTTTGTTTACTTTTAATATTTTTTATGCTACATTATGATACTGATACCAGCTTAAAGCGTGTATTTTATGACCATAAACAGGCATTTTAAATTATCAATAATATCGATATTGACTCTTCTTTTCGCATGTCTGCCGGTCCTTTCAGAGACCCCGAAAGAGACTATCGCCGTAATAGACTTTGAGGGACAGAACGTATCTGCCATGGATGCCGCGGTCGTCAGCGGATTTTTGCGCACTTCGCTGGTCAATATAGGGGTGTATAACCTGGTTGACCGCAAGAACATGGAGCAGGTGCTTGCCGAACAGGGATTCCAGATGACCGGATGCACTACGGAAGAGTGCGCCGTCAAGATGGGAAAACTGCTGAACGTACAGAAGATGGTCATAGGCAGCCTCAGCCAGCTCATGGGAGTTTACTACGTTACCGCCAATATCGTAGACGTTGAGACAGGGCAGATAGTCGTTTCAAAGAGGGTAAAGAGCCAGACGGGTTCGGACCTCGCCGAAGCTGTTGATAATCTCGCCCAGAAGCTTGTGTACGAAAAAGACAATAAGGATATTATCCTTCCCCCGATCCAGAAACAGCCCCAGATCCAGCCGGCTCCGGCTTTAGTGCCCGCAGAAGCTCCCGCGGCCGCAGCGCCGGTCACCTATACAAAACCCGACGGTTTCTTCGATATATTCGTCGGCGCTTCCAACGGCACAATGGACCTTACTTTCAAGAATATCGTTTACAAGGTGCACGAAGACGGGCTTTACATGGATTATCATTACGAAGAGGGATGGCCCGAGGCGTACTCGGAAGTATCCTTCGAAAACCTGGAAACAGAGGGCGCTTCCATGCCATGGGGCATACGCATAGGCATGTTCCAGAAGGCTTTCGGGATGGATCTCGAGATCTCGCATTACTCCCTGCAGACCATCGATCAGCAGACGGAGGCGACATACGACGGAACGCGGACGGTCGATTTCAAGTTCAGCACTGCGGATCCATACCTTAAAGTTGATTCCTACGCACTTGCCGTTGACCTGCTCCTGGCTCCGGGATCAGTCGTCCGCCCCTATGCGGGAGCAGGCATAGGTATAACACTCAACAAGATATACTCTGATTACATCAAGCAGTGGTACGATCCCGACACTGCGGCTGCCCAGTACAGGACACCGCTGGACGAGACCAGCGCGGGCTTCCTTCTGCGTGTACCGGTAGGCATAAGGTTCATGCTCGGCAAATCCGCCGGGTTTTTTGCCGAATACCGCATCTCATACAACAACATCTCATTTGACCGGAATATAGACAGCGAAAAGGATAATATCACCTTAAAAGGGAAACAGATACTTTTCGGGCTGAGCATAGGCCTCTGATCCCCGAACCTGCCCGATACCGACTGTTTTTTGCGCAGAACAGCATTTAAATAATCCGTAAAGGAGTTTTCAAATGAATAACTATAAAAGCATTTCCAAGGATATTTCTTACCGGCTGGTCAACCACGGTCCGCTCGTGATGATATCGACACGTTCGGCGAAGGGTGAATACGATATAGCGCCTGTTGCCTGGTGCTGTCCCGCGGATAACTCTCCATCCAGGATACTGATAGCGATCGATCCGGGGCATATGACATACTCGAACATAAAGGAAACCGGAGAATTCACCGTATGCGTCCCCAACGCCTCGCAGGCCGATCTTGCCAGGAAGACAGGCAGCGTCTCCGGCAGAGATGCGGATAAATTCGCGGAATTCGGGATAGAACACGTGAAGACCTCCGGGGTGGATACGCTCGTGCCCACAGGCTGCGTTGGATATATATGCTGCAAGGTCTTCAGTGATACGGATTCAGACGGGGTTGCGCTCGTGATAGGCGAAGCGGTAGAAGCCGCGGCGCACACCCGGGGATTCAGCGACAGGGTTCTGATAGAAAACGAACAGGGCCGCACTCTGCACCATCTGGGAGGCGGCACCTTCGGGATCCTTTCGGATAATCTCGATATCGGATGACTCCCCGCAGCATGCGGAGGGTTATGTTACAGGCGGGCTCCCCTGCTTCTTACCGCAGGCGCATGCAGGCTGCCGAAATATTCATCGACACAGTTTAAAAGGTCTTCGTGCCTGAAAGGTTTGACCAGGCAGATATAAGCCCCCTTTCTTATGCATTCCTGTATCTCTTCGGCATGGAAATACCCGGACATGACAATGACACCCGTATCCGGATATTTGGTTTTTATCTCTTTGATTATGTCTTCTCCCACATACATTCCCAGCGTACAGTCTGTCACCACCAGATCATATTTTGCCCTGCGCAGTTCCTTCATCGCCTCTTCCTTGCTTGAGACCAGGGTCACATTGTAATCCCTCTTCTCCAGTATATACCTGCACAGAAGCAGGATATTCTTCTCGTCATCGATTATAAGTATACTCTTCATATTCTCATCCATGCAAACAGGTTTAATGCATAGTACGCGTATTTTGATATCTATATATAGATACTAACACCGTCATATATATAATTCAATAGTATTTATACTCCACCTGGAGGCTTTTCACGTCGATATAAAGGCGTGATTTCATATTAAATTCCCGGCGGCTGGCCCGGGCCGGGGCATACGCCGGATTCATATATAAAAAAATAGAGCTTATCTTTTTGAGATAAGCTCTATTATGTTCTTTAACTTAAGATAATAATTTAGTATTTGATTCTAATATTACTACCTTGCTTTTGTTTCTTTCTTATTTTTTCTTTTTGCTTTTTGCTTTCTTCTTTGTTGCTTTTTTCTTTGTTGATTTCTTTTTCGTTGTCTTTTTCTTCGCAGCTTTTTTCTTCGCTTTTTTCTTTGCCATACATTGCCTCCTTGATTTAACTACTTCTTAATAATAACTTATAATATAAAATTTAAAAAAAATCAATACATCACTGCAACTTTCTGATATTTTGTTTCATTTTTTCAACGCGGTTGCTGCTTGACGGATGCGTTGAAAGGAACTCCGGAGGACTGCCCGAACTTAATTTTATCATCTTGTTCCAGAACTCCACGGCAGCATACGGATCGTATTCCGCATCGTGCATAAGTTTCAATCCTATCCAGTCAGCTTCATACTCGTGTTTCCTGCTGTAAGGAAGAAGCACACCGATCTGAGCGCTCATGCCGAAGGCGGTCAAGAAAATATTTTTTGTCTCTTCGGGTTTCGCTTCGAGCATCTTGTTAAGAGCGATGCTCCCGAACTGCACGAGCATCATCTGGCTCATTCTCTCATTACCGTGGTTGGCGATAACATGTCCGACTTCATGCCCCATTATCACGGCGATTTCGTCTTCGGTGGTCGCAAGCTTTAGAATACCGGTATAGAACGCGATCTTACCTCCCGGCATCGCCCAGGCGTTCACCGTTTCGTCGTCATCTATGAGATTGTATTCCCAGCTGTAGTATTTCAGATCTTCGCTCCGGCCGTTTTCTTTCAGGAATTTTTCGGCGGCTGCAGATATTTTCCCGCCGACACGCCTGATCATCTCGACCTTATCCCTGTCACCGGACAGTTTGGAACTCTCCATCACCTGCCTGTAGTTTCCCGCACCCATTGCGGACATCTGAGACGACGGAATAAGATTCATCTGGCGCCGTCCCGTAAGGGGCACCGAAGCACAGCCCTCAAGGACGACGAAAGACAACGCCGCCGCCAGCCATAATCTGTATCTGCCCATCATTGTATTCCTCCTTTGAATCCTTCTTTGATGATAGTATCGCAAACCGGATCACCGGCGGTTCTCCCCGCCAACAACGGTGACTCAGGGTCGCGCAGCCGGATATTTGCCTTTACTTTGTCTGCGCTGAAATTAGCGTAACAGTACAGGCAGGCATGCGGACATGTGTTATATTCCCCTATATCCGCGCTTTCCGCGCAGAGGCATTCGTTTCGCTGATACCTGTCCTTCTTATATATGATCCTCTTTCCCGTTATTCTTGAAGCCAGTTCGTCATCTATGCACTTACCGCCCGCGATACCGGCCCGTGAAAAATCGGTCTTTTCTGCGCACGCGGTCACGGTCATTCCGTTTTTTTCCGCTTCCCTGGCCAGTTTTCCGGCAAGAGCCAGCATCTCTTCTTCCCCGGGTATACGCAATTTTATTCCCCTGAGGTTTCTTTCGCATTTTTTATACATGTCCAGGAAACTTATAACGCACTTTTCCGTATAACCGCAAAGCCGGCCCGATATGCGCCTGAAATTCTCCTCATGATACTTCTCCCCTTTATCGCCGCTCATTATAACAGGATCATACCTCCAGACTGTTCTTTCCTTTCCTATTCTGCCGGACAGCTCTTTGAACGTTTTCAAGACGGCATCCCGGCCTCTTACGTTCGGTTCGAGTTCCTTCCCGTAGCCGGTCACGGTTATCAGAAAATAATATTTATATCCCGCTTTGTCCATGTAATCCAGTTTGTTCATCATATTCAGCGGGTCTTTTGTCCAGAAGACGATGATATCCGTTATGGCCGGATCAAGGCTTACTTTCCTGACCAGGTTCGGTCTGTACGGATTGCGCACGAGAGCGTATCCTTCTTTAAGCCTGCTGATGAACCAGTCGCTGTAAAAAGCCGGTATATCCGTTCTCCTGCTGACACTTATTATCATAAGCTGCGTATACGCGCTATTCTCTTCAGTACCGGCGGATGCGTGTAGTCGAGGAATACTTTGAGCGGGTGCGGGGTCAGGTTGGAAAGATTATCGGCGCTGAGCTTCTTGAGCGAGTAGATAAACGTCCCCGGATTGCCGCAGGTGGCGGCTGCAAACAGATCCGCTTCGTATTCATTCTTTCTTGACAGCGCCTTACCCGCGACCGATAATATTATGTTAATGGGCAGAAACAGGAAGGAAAAAAAGAAAAGGCCCGCATATATGGATATTTCCTTCATCTTGAAAGCGCTGAAAAGTCCGGGATTATCGATAAACAGCGACAGTATATATAATGCCAGGGCGGCCGTTATGGCCGATAAGACCAGCCCCTTTAACATGTGTTTCTTTTTGTAATGGCCTGTTTCATGGGCGAGAATGGACACGAGTTCGGGAATCGTATGTTTCTGTATGAGCGTGTCATATAGAACTATGCGCCTGAATCTGCCGAACCCCGTGAAAAAAGCGTTCGCTTTCGCAGATCTCCTGGAACCGTCCATCCTGTATATCCCGCTTATGCAGAAACTCTGTCCGGCGGCATATTCGTTTATAGCCTTCGCCAGGTCTCCTTCTTCAATAGGAGTAAACCTGTTGAACAGCGGCAGGATGACCGCAGGGGCGATATAGATGACGAATATATCGAATAGCACGACAAAGAGCCAGCAGTACACCCAGGCCATGGAACCGGCTGAACCGAAAAACCACATAATTACCGAGAATACGATGCCCCCCAGTACCGCGGATATCAGCCACGATTTCAGAAGATCCGCGAGAAAGGTACCTATGCTTGTCTTGTTGAACCCGAACTTCTCTTCTATGACGAACGTGGAATACACGGAAAACGGCAGGTCCAGCGCAGACAAAGCAGCCATCAGCACCCCGGCGAAGATGAGCCCTGTCGGTATGGACGGAAAGCCAAACCCCCTGGCAAACATGTCCACCGTGTTAAAACCGCCGGCCAGGATGAAGATTATAACCGCCGTTTTTACGGCGGTGTCCTCTATCAGCGAGAATACGGTCCTTTCACGCAGATACTCCTGGGACTTCTTATATCTGTTACGGTCGTATACTCCGTCGAATTCGCCCGGGAGCTCCGCGTCCATGTTCCGCAAATTCAGCATATCCGCGATAAGTCCGGACAGGTAGTCAAATACGATAAGTGCCAGTATTAATACAAGATAACCGTTCATGAGAACAGCTCTTCCCTGCCGCGGCGGATTACGCGGGCTATATCCTTACGGTAGATGATGCATATTATGATGAAAAGCGCCGGGATCGAGTATATGCTGTCTTCGGGCCACACAAGACCTATATTGAATTCATGCCTCAGGGGGAAGAATATCTTGTATCCTCCTCCGAAAATATCCTTCTGTATCAGGTCGAGCGCCAGATGGAAGACAGCTCCTGCGAAAAAGCACAGAAACACGGCTTTTCTTCTTGTTTCCTCGAAGAACAGCGAGACTAAAAAACATAACGCCAGGGATCCGGCCGGAGTGTGGTAAGCATCGAAAAAGGCGCCTAACCCGGGAAATAATATCCTCGGAGCTTTGGAAAATACATCAGGGAGGATATTCCCCATCAAGAACAGGAAAAGAGGCTTCCCCGCTTTCTCTGTGATTTTCACAGGCCCCGTTTTCAACCTGTTGAGTATAAGCCCGCTGAAAGTATGGACAAGAAGGTCAGGCATTTCTTTCCCTGAAAACGCATTTTGCCGCGTCAAACCTGTAAAAGCAGAAGAAGAACACCGTAAAAGCGACAGCCACCGCAAGAGATATGAATATCTTATACTTCCTGTGCTTATGTATATGGAACCTCTCTATTTCAAGGTATCCTTCTTTGTAAAAGACCGCCAGAACGCTTACGTAACTGCCGCGGGCGGCTTTTTCCGCTTTCATGCCGCTACCGGTCTTCGGGTAAAAAGCCTTTATCTTAGTGTTCATATGACGTATTATAAACCCGTCTTCCCCCGTGTCCAAAACCCTCGCATCCTGCCCCACCTCGACCAGCGTTTTGTCATATTTTTCGGGGTCCCTCAGGCATTTTACTATATTTACGGAATATATCCCGGTAAAAATATAGTTATACAGCCCCAGCGCAGCCAGGATCACCGCTGCCGCCGTGACGGCTGATACCCTGTTTTTATCCAAAAACGCATGCATACCGGCCTTCCTTCCTGTAATGCCGAAATTCCATATTATCATCCTATATATTACAAAATCCCCGCATGAATCCTTTATTCAGCTTACGCATCTATTATATAAAAGGAAAGTACGATATTAAAGAGGAGACTGCAATGCGCGACGGGTCGAATATATACAGGCACAACAAGGCGGACATGGATCTTTCTGATATTCTGGAAGGCTTTATAAGCAGGCTGCTGTCGTCAAGATATTCGGGCGGATTACTTTCTGAAGGCGTCAGGATGCCGGCCATAGATATATACGAGTTCGACGATATGGTGAGAGTCAGGGTTGAGCTTCCGGGAATGGACAGGAAGGATATAAAGATATCACTGGAAGGCGATCTCCTTACCGTCCAGGGAACCGTGGATGTCCGGCCCCGGCAAGATGCTTACTATACTGAACGAAGCCACGGCAGCTTCTACAGGATTATACCGCTCCCGTACCGCATGGAATCCGGGAGAACGAGCGCCTCGTACAAAAACGGGCTCCTGACGGTAAAAATATATAAGGAACCCGGGAAAAAGCCGGAAAGCGTCTATATAAAAGAAGAATAAGACCTTATGCCTCCAAAGCGGGTTGGCCCTACCCCCTGGGGCCAACCCCACCTTTTGACCGGCTGTCAGCCGCTCTAGGCGGGTTCCATATGCATGCCTGCAAAGATACACGGGTGATATATGAATATGATGAGGCGAAGAATACGCTGGCCGCCTCCCCCTTGACCTGGCAGCATAGTCGTCCTTTCTACCGGCCGGTGCGTGTACAGATGGGGGGCTCTATTCGTCCCTGCCCTTTTTATGCTCGCCCTTGTCCTTCTTACCGGAATTCTTGTCTTCGTACATCCGTTCGTCCGCTTCTTCAAAAAGCTCCGCAGGGCTTTCTAGTTCCTGTTTCCAGGTGGCAGCGCCGGCGCTGATGGTTACCTTGAATTTCTTTTCCGACTTGGGCGATATGAACTCCCTGCTCTTTATCTTCTTCTGGATCTTTCTTATGACATGTTCGGCCTGTTCGCCGTTGAGCTTCGGCAGTATTATAGTGAATTCGTCTCCGCCATACCTGGTTATGATATCGGATTTCCTGAGTTCTTCCTTAAGTGCGTCGGCAACCGATTTAAGGACATAGTCTCCCACGGCATGTCCGTGAACATCGTTTATCTCCTTGAAATCGTTGACATCCAGGACCGCGAGGCTGAATTCCTGGCCTGTCCTTTTTGCCATCTTGAACATCAGGTCCAGCTGTTTTTTGAAAAAATGTATGTTATATAACCCGGTAAGACCGTCGGTCATCGATATACTCTCGTAAAATTTCTTCTTCTTCAATATTGCCTCTATGCGCACCAGGAACTCTTCCGGATCGAAGGGTTTTGTCACGTAGTCGTCTATGCCGAGATGCAGTCCGGTTATCTTGTCCACAGTGCTCCCCATTACAGTGAGCATTATTACCGGTATATTCATTATCGTTATATCATTTCTTATCTCGTAACAGACCTGGTAACCGTCCATTTTCGGCATCCTGACGTCCAGCACCACCAGATCCGGGGGGTCCTTTCTCATCAGTTCGAGGGCTTCTTCGCCGTTTGTCGCTTCCTCGACCTCATACAGGGCCTGTTTCAGGACTCCCCTGATTATGTCGCGGCTCTCTTTCTCGTCGTCTACTATGAGTATCCTCGTTTTATTATCCATATCTTTGCGTCAGTTTATATGCCTCTCGATCATATCTTTTATGCCCTCGAAAGAGGACTTTTCCAGACAGTCGCTTGCGCCCAGGGCCATGCATTTTTTCCTGTTTTTACCGTCTATTGAAGATGATAGCACAATAACGGGAATATTTCTAGTTTTTTCATTTTCTTTCAGTTTCTTTATGACTTCGAAACCGTCCATATGGGGCATCATCAGATCCACTATGATTATATCGGGCCCGAAATCCTCGGCGAGTCTCACTGCTTTCGTACCTTCGACGGAATACCTTACCAGGTATCCCTCCCTGGACAAAAAGCCGCTCACCATCTCCAGCGTCTTTTCATCGTCGTCGATCAGCAGAACTTTGCTGCCCGCGGTTACGCCCGGCCCCGCAAGCCCGGCGACCGCAGCCTTATCCATTTTAGCGAGGGTGAATATGAACCTGCTTCCCTTGTCGAGCTCGCTCTCTACCCTGATCTCTTCGTCATGGGCCTCTATGATACCCTTTACGATAGCCAGCCCCAGGCCCGTCCCTTTCACGTTATCCACCTTGTCCAGGTTCTCCTTGACCTGGCTGAATTTTTCGAATATCGTACTGAGACCGGATTCGGGTATTCCCACCCCGGTATCATAGACGCACACTTCTATCTTATCCTGTTTTTCCGAAGCAGCTATGCCTATCACCCCGCCCTTGGGCGTGAACTTGAAAGCGTTCCCCAGCAGGTTATGCAGCACCTGGGCTATCTTCTCTGTATCGCAGTACGCGCGAGACAGGTCCTTTGGTATGTCCGCTTCCAGGCGGATGCCTTTTTCCTCCGCGCTTGTCCTGTAAAATGACAACGTCTCTTCGGTTATCCCTGATATATCGCACTCTTTCCTGTTTATCATCATCCGGCGGCTCTTGATCATCGCCATATCCAGTATGTCGCTGATAAAATTAGACAGCCTCTTTATGTTGTTTTTTATCACGTTGAACTGCTGTATAGCCTCACCCGATATCTTATTCTTGTTTTCCATCAGGAAAAGATCTATATGGCCTTTAATATGGTACAAAGGCGATTTCAGTTCGTGAGATACGCTTGATATAAAATGGTCCTTCATATCGTCAAGCTCCTTGAGTTTCAGAGCCATCCTGTTGAATTCCTGAGCCATATCCCCCAGTTCGCTCCTGCTCTTTATGTCTATCTTATGCTCCAGGTTCCCCTCGCCTATCGATTTCGCTCCCGCTATGACCTTGTTTATCGGCCTTGTCATGCTGTTTGCCAGAAGTATCGCCCCGATTATTCCCAGCACAAGGGTCAGAACCGCGATGATCAATATCCTCTTGCCGGTCTTCCTCAGCGATTTTTCGACTTCCGCCTTGAGTATATCCTGGGAAAAACCTATACGCGCCACGCCCAGCCTTTCGCTGTTTACGGTCACAGGCTCGGCCATATCGAATATCTCTTTCCCCGAGGAAGTGTAATACAGCGATGCCTCCCTCTTCTGGATGCCGTTTACGGGCACATAATCCGCAAGCTGATGGGGGGCGGACAGGACATATCCGTCATTGTTCATGAAGAGCATGTATACCACATTGCTGTTTATCTTCTTTATCAGGTTTATATAGTTAAGGAGAAGCAGCTCGTCATGAAGGATAAGCGCCTCGTTCGACATCTCCACGAAGCTCTCGAATATGTTCATCTCGTTCTCCTTCATCTGTCTTATGAGGAGCTTCTTCTCATATACGAAGAATGCCGTACTTATACCGGCTATGACTATTATTATGAGAAGAGTGGCTATGAGCCCGAACTGCTGCTTCAGTTTCATCAGTCCAGCTTCGTCTTTGCCCTCTCCAGGGCTTTCTGGGCTTTCTTGAAATCGGGGGCCAGTCTAAGCGCTTTTTCCCACATTTCCACGGCACTGGAGACATCCCCGGCGCTGTACAGGTCCAGTCCGTCCTCGTAGAGTATTTTCGCCTTCTCCAGAAGCACCGCGCTTATCTCGTCGTAATACCGTTTTGCTTCGGCATGCTTCGGGTCCAGCTTGAGCACTTTTCTCAGTTCAACGGCAGCGTGCTCGAGGTCCTTGCCGTTATAATATTCCATCGCCTTGTCATAATACTCGCCGACTTTTTTCCTGTTCTCCTCACGTTCCATCTCGGTGAGCTTCATGTTGGACAGGTTGATGTACTTCATGGCCTCGCTGTGCCTGTAATCCAGCACCATCACCTTGACGAAGAATTCTATTGCGCTCTTGTACTGACCTGCCTCATAGAGGGTCATCCCCTGGGTAAAAAGCGACTGGATGCTCTGTTCCCTGCTTATCAGGCGGGGCTCTATCCTGTCTATATATTCCTTGACTATCTGTTCCTTGTATTCTTCCTCTTCGATGATATCCGTGAATTCTACTCTCGCGTTTATGTTCATCTCCGCAAAAAATTTATCGAACTCTCTTGCCGATTTGACATGATCCCCCTGCCTGTAATACCTTATGGCGGTCTCAAGGCGTTTGCCGGCGCCGGGATCTATACCGTCGCCGCCGATGCGGCTCTGCTTCCCGGTAGACGCGCATCCGAACAGCGCGGCCGCCATCAGGACCGCGGCCAGGTTCCTTCCGAAAGCGTTCATGCCTGTATACTCCATCTTTCTACGCCTGTTTGCTTTTTTCCGGCCCGTTTATGCATTTGAAAAACTCCTCGTCGTCCAGCGGTTTTGCAAGACATTCATCGACACCGCATGTCAGCAGCCGGGTCTTAATGTCTCTCGTTCCCCAGAGCGCCACGATCTTTATCTTCTTAAGCTCGGGATGGCTCCTCACGTATTTGCATATATGATAAGTGTCCCGTCCGGAGTAATTCACGTCTATCACTATGAGATCCGGGCTGAAGGAGGATATCACCGACGTTATATCATCCCTGCCGGTAACGCTTCTGATCATATATTTATATTTCGACTTTTTCAGGAAAAGCCTGGTCACGGTGTTTGACAGGTCCTTATGGTTGTCTATTACCAGGACCTTTTTTATTGCCTTTTCCTTCTCGGGTACGGAAGTCTTAGTGAAAACGAACCTGGAATACACTTCCGATACGCGGATATCGTTAAGCACTATACCCAGAACATCCGCGGACGCCTGCTCCAGCTGAGTCATAACCCTCTTAAGGACTCCCCTCGTGGAAATACCGGGTTTATAAACGAGGATTACATCATCTGCTTTCGAAGCCAGTATTATGGGTTCCGCGGTCTGGAGCAGCGGAGACGAATCTATTACTATCACGTCGTACTCCTGCTTCGCCTCCCTGAGAAAAGAATCGAACCCCGGTGAGTCTACCGCGTTCACGGTGCCGCTTCGCACGCTTCCGCAGGTTATCACATACATGTTCTCGAATCCACCTATCCCGGCTCCGCCTCCCTTCCAGCTCCCGGACAGCCTTCTGGCGCACTGCCGCCAGCCCGCACCTTTAAGTACTATATCCGAAAGCCCCGGACCTTCATCAAATCCGAAGAGTCCCGAGGCTGCCGGGTTAATGAAATCAGCTTCTATATAGAGAGTCCTGCCGCCGCTCATAGCGTTTGAAAGAGCATAGTTTACGGCCGTTATGGTCTTCCCCTCCCGGAAATCCGGACTTGTGAAAAGATGCACTTTTTTCCCTCTGTTTTTCATGGAATGTTTGATGTTTATCCACATCGAGTAATAAGCCTCGCAGACAGGCGTATTTATGGTGCAGGTAAAATTGAGCAGCCTGTCGAAAAGGTTCCCGGCGGACCTGCTTCCCGAAGGCCTCAGTTTCTTCAGGGCGGGCTGAGGTTTTTTCCCGTATCTTTTTATCTCGGGTATTATGCCTATGACCGGAACCTTAAGGTAATCTTCTATCTTGTCAATGTCGTTCATGGATATTTCCACGCCGCCGGATCTCCTGACTGCGATAAATCCGGCAATTAACCCTATTAACGCTCCGGCAGACACATTTCTCGCAAAGTTCACGGTGATGACGCGCCGGGCGGCGCCGGCCTGGGTGATGACGTTAATGCTGTCTATCGCCACACTGTCGCCGTAGCCGAGGGAACCCATTTTCTTATTCACTTCTTCCAGCTCAGCCCTGCCGCGGTTTATCTCTTCTATGAGCCTGTTCCTGCCGTTGAGCTCGCTTATCTGCCTCGAGATGCCGGTCTTCTGCTCCCTGAGGCTCACCAGCTGGGGATGAAGATCACCGTATCTCGAGGATAACTCCTTCAGCTTCGAATCTATATCCAGCAGCTTTTCCTCCAGGTTCTGCGTACTGACGGTTCCGGATCCCGGGGATGACATCCGGTCCAGCCGGGAGCTTTTCTCTTTTATCGCCGCTTCTATCTTTTCCGCCCTCATCCTAAGCGGCTCGAGCTCTTTTTCCCTCGCTTTTTCGGCCTGGAGAGCTCCCCGGTGTATATACGCATCAATAAGTTTTTCAGTTACACCGGAAGCGATGCCGGGGTCTTTATGTACGACTGTTATCCGTATGATATTGGCGTTTTTAATCCTCCCGGCCCGTATCCCGGAAGAAACAGCCCTCAGTACCTTTTCCTCGTCCGCAGGATTCATTCCTTCCCATATCATGTTCTGTTTTAACAGTGCCTGCCTGACAACGGGCCGGCTCACGAGTTTTTCGGACTCCGTGGCTAAGAGTTTATCCGAGAGCCTGTCGTATCCGAGAGCGGCCAGGTTTTCCGGATGCCTTATCTTCACTTCCAGCATGGCAGAAGATTCGAATACCGGCTTCATGGCCAGGGTAAACGGCAGCGAAAGAGCGGCTCCCGCGGCAGCAAAAATTATCAGCTTTATTTTTTTACTCAAGACCGGTTTTTAACTCCTGTATATACTAAGTAATGATATTAAAATTACGCGGAACGAGTCAACATGGCGGCGGTCTCGCTTATCCCAGGTAATCGGTCTTCAGGGAAAGGTTGGCTATGATCTTCACAAGCGATTCATAGGATATCCCCGCCTTGGAAGCAGCCATGGCGAAATCCTCCTTGGGCGCCAGTGCCGGGTTGGCATTAGCTTCTATTATATATATATCGTTTCCGCCTGTGAGCCTTATATCGAACCTGGCATAACCTGACAGGTTCAGCGCCCTGTATGCTTTCTTGGATATCTTCGATATTTTTTCCTGGACTCCGTGCGGGAGCTTGTCGGGAAACCCGTTCCTGATACCCCATTTTTCCCTGTATTTCTTATCCCACTTGGCCTTATAAGTTGCTATTTTGGGGTCTTCTTCGGGCACCCTGGAGAACTTCATCTCCCTGGCAGGAAGAACCTTCAGCCTCCTGTTGCCCAGCACACTGACATAAAGCTCCCTGCCATCTATGTATTCTTCCGCTATAGCGTGCATACACATGCTGTCGTGTATAAATTTCACCCTGTCGATAAGCCCCTGTTCATCCGTAACGAAAGACCCCTGGGCTATGCCTATCGAAGCTTCTTCCGTAAGGGGTTTTACTATAACGGGGAACCTTAGTCTTTTCCGGGGCTTTCTTTTCGAATCCCTTGGGAATACCTGGAAACCCGGCACTTTTATCCTGTGGTAATTGAGTATCTTCTTGCTCATGGCCTTGTTCTTGCATATGGCCAGCCCGTCCGCACTGCAGCCCGTATACGGAACCTGCATCAGCTCGAAAAGAGCGGGAAGGTTCTTCTCGTATATGGACATGCCGTGAAAATTCTCGGTGAGGTTGAAAACAAGATCCGGTTTTGATTCCTGGATACGGTCTATCACCGTCCTGATGTCGTCGTAGACACCTATCATGTCCGTGTCGTATCCCGATTTTTTCAGTGTTCTGATCACCGAGGCTTCTGTTGCCCAGTCTTCTTTTTTGAACTCTTCCTCGAAATCCTGGTCCTTGGGCGGCGGGCCTGCGCTGTCAAAAACCACGAGTATCTTGAGTTTTTTCATTTCCTCTTCTTTTTCTTGAAAGTCGCCGTGTAATAGTAGTTCATGGTAAGCGCCGTGATGTAAGCCGTCACCAGGTGTATTATCCTGCCCTCCTTGAGCGAAGATGAGAGTTTCAGCGTCCTGGCCCTGTTTATGATCTTCGCAATAAGGTCGTTTATTATATATTTCTTCTCGCCCGTAACAGCAGCCACGTTGTCCGCCATTTCTTTCCTGTACCTGGACAGGACTTCGTGAACGCTTTTTGCGGCCCTGGTATCATCAACCTTGAATATACGCATGAGTACCATGTCGTGGAATTCCGGATAGACGTCCGAATAGAGGTCTTTTTTACGTTTATAATAGGTCTTGAGCGTGGTCTTGAGCTGTTTTATAGCCCAGAATTTCTTTCCGCTTCTCTTCCTGGGAGGTTTGGCGGATATTTCCTTCATGAGCCTGTCCACATACTCCAGTTTTTCCAGGGCTCCCCAGCCCGCGTATTTCTTTCTCCAGTCATGTTCCGGGTTGAGCCATTCTGCAAAAGTCTCCGCGAAATCCTCGTCCGGGTGGTACTGGGCATAATAATCGTCCAGATGCTTCACGAAACTCCTGCTGTACGGATGGTATTTGTATCTTTCCGGATAATCGGCCGAGAAAGGCCCGAAAAGCTCCCTCCATTTCCTTCTCCTGTAGAGCTTGTACGCGTAGTTCAATGCGTGGCCGGTCTCGTGCCTCAGCAGCCTCATGCATGAATACTCCGTGCCCCCTTCGACTTCTTTCATTATCCTGGATTCGAGTTCCATGAGCCTGGGAGAAGCCAGGTAGAAAGGTATGCCGACTACCGGCTCCCCGTCCGGCGTAAGCCATTCGTCCGCCAGGAAAAAGACCGGTTTGAAACTTATATTGCGCATGGACAGTTCGCCGTTAAGTCTTTTTATGCATTTTTCTATCCAGGTGCCTTCTATCTTAAGATCCAGGTCCGAGAACTTGAATTCAAGAAGTTCGCTGTCGCTTAATCTGCTTATATTGATTTTTTCCGCCGCCATTTATATTATACCCGTGAAGGGGACTGACATGAGCGCGCAGGAAGCGGTCAGGCCGTCATTTCAAGCGTTTTGACACCGTATCCCATTTGATATTATTAATAAAAGCCTCTATGTATTTTTTCCTGTCGGTGCCGGCTTTATACGCGTGATCGTACATATCCATTACGACTATGAACCTGGCATCCACGGGGAACCCCGCGCCGTTCTCGTCTACCCATACGTTGACCAGCTGTTTCGTATCGTTATACTGGCATAATATGACCCAGCCGTTCCCTTTGTCCATGCCCGTATTTATGAAATCGGCCTTCCAGCAGTCGAAAGTGCCGTAGTTCTTTTCTATCGACTTATACACCGGCGAATCCCAATCGAGCCTACCGGCGCCGCCCAGATTCTGAAAATAGTATTCATGAAGTTTTATGTCTCTCACTGTCCTGTTGAATTCGTCTCTCAGTTTTGCGTATTCGGCGGTGCCCATACTGCTGGACGAACGCATCTCGTCCAGCTTCCTGTACAGTTCATTCCCTTTCTGCACGTAAAGCCTGTACTTTTCGTAATGATTCTCCGCAGTATACCTGTCGAACCCGTACATCCCGAAGATATCAGTGTATTCCTTCTCCGTGTACACGTCCTCGTCCCACACGGCGCCCGATACGGGACATATGTCTGCCGACATGCACAGTAAGAGCGCAAGGCATAAAACATTCCTATATATTTTACGGTTATAAACGGACATTGACATGAAAATATAAGATTACCTGTTTAAAAACATAATAAATGTATCTAGGTAATGCTACAAAATAGAGGCTATTTCTGTCAATACAGAGTGGGAAGGCCTTGAAAATGCCTCAATCGGTCCTTACTGCGCCGTTCTTTTCTATTACAGGCATGAGGTCCCGGGTGTTCTCGTAGAGCACGCAGCCCCGGCCGGGTTTTCCGGTCAGCCCGGGGTAGTCCCTTACGTCAGCCAGGAACTGCGAGCGCAGGGCCTCCAGGAGCGTCTTTTTCCTTATATTATCAGCCGAATAGTGGAAAAACGGGCATGGTTCGAGGTCTCCTTTTGCGTTGATATGCACGAACCCTTCCGCCGCCGCCATGCATCTTCCCATGAGGCCATATTCGTCGTCGGGCATATGTATGATGACTATATTCTTGCCTGCCCTGTGCCCTGAAATGTTCTGTCTGAATATATCTTTGTCCCGGCCGCAGATGACTGTCCCCGCGCTGTCGGCGCCGGAAGGCACATAATCCACATAGAAGCCTATCCTGCATCCCCTTCCTATCATGCTGTTCACGAATTCTTCGCCGGAAAGGTACCTGTAGTTCTCCTGTGTCACCATGCACGAGAAACCGAAAGCTGCGCCTTTTTCGTCCAGTAGCTTCATGGCCGAAGCGACCTTGTCATATACGCCCGAATCCCGCCGGGAATCGGTATGTATCTTGTCGCCCTCCAGGCTGACCAGGGGGATGATGTTCCTGTTCTTTTTCACTGCGGTGGCAAAATCCTCATCTATGAAGAGCCCGTTCGTGTACAGGAAGAATATCAGTCTTCTGTGCGCCAGCAGTGTCTTCAGCATACCCCTTTTCATGAGAGGCTCCCCTCCCGTTACAACGATCACGGACACCCCGATGTCTTCGGCCTGATCCAACAGCGAGTCTATTTCTTCCGCGCCGAGCTCGTTGTCCGTACCGTAGCCGCGGCTGTAGCATCCGGAGCATGCCAGGTTGCATTTCATGGTCGTGCTCAGTATTATCGAATGAGGCACTTTGACCGATTCCTTTTCCATCATTTTTTTTCTTCTGCGGGCGGACTTGCTGAATATACCGTAATACCTGGCGAGCAGGGCGTATTTCTCCAGCCGGCTGCCCGGCCATATGCGCATTATCTTAAGCGGATCCGCGCCAAAAGCGAGTCCCTTGTCCAGCGCCCTATTCTTCACCCGATACCTGCTTTTTAGCCCAGACCTCGGCCAGGATGCTCGCGGTTATCACGCACCACGTCGCGAAAAGGGCGCTGACCAGCGCCGTCTGGGAAGAAAAATGCTTCAGGGCCAGCACCGCTCCCATCCCGGCATTCTGCATACCTACTTCTATGGCCAGTGTCCTGCGTCTTCTTCTGTCAAACCCGTATATCCCCCCCATACCGTACCCGCCGAACAGTCCGGCCAGGTTATGCAGGAAGATCGCGAAGAAGATGACGAGCGATATCTTTAAGACATAATCCCTGTTCAGGGCTATCACCAGGCCGCATATGAAGGCTATGAAAAGCGTCGAAAAGGCCGGGAAGAAAGCCCTTATCTTCGTTACCGCATTCTTAAAAAGGTTTTTTATGAAGAACCCGGCGGCCAGGGGAAGTATCACCATCTCGATTATGCTTACCACCATCGCCCAGAACTTCACCTCCACCACCTGATGCGCGAACAGGTACACGAACGCGGGCGTCAGGAGCGGGGAGAGAAGAGTCGACGTGGAAGTCAGTGCGATCGAGTACGCCACGTCGGCCTTCGCGAGATAGGATATCACGTTGCTCGCCATGGCTCCGGGCACGCTGCCGGCCATGACCATCCCTATTAGAAGAGGCGCCGGGAGGTTCAGTGCTTTCCCTATAAGATATCCTGCCAGAGGCATGATGCCGAACTGGGTAACCGTTCCCAGAAGCACCAGGTGCGGCTTTTTCACTACCGGCCTGAAATCCTCGAAGTCCAGTACGGCTCCTATACCTAACATGGTCAGCGAGAAGAGCCATGTCGTGTACGGGCGCAGGGGATAATAGAGATCCGGCCTGTAGAATCCGGCTATGCCGGCCAGGACCACCCAGAAAGGCATGAGCCTCGTGAAGAGATCGAATAATCTGCCGGATTTCATCTGTACTCTCCCGTCTGCGGGTGCCCTCCCGCGACCGGACCGCTGTATTCCGCGACGGTGTTGTCATCCAGGTTGTATACGTTCAGCACTGCCGTATACCTGCCTTCCTCGAGCACGGAAAAACCGTATACCGCAACGCGGCTGTTGTCCAGCCATACTGCGCTAACCGGCGAAGCCGGGCCATAATAAGCGAGCCGGATGAAAGAATCCTCTCCGGGATATATGACAGCCGCGCCGGAATCCGGCCCGGATAACCTCTCTATCTCTCCTTCATGCACGTATATTTCCATGCCCGTAGAGGGATCCAGGAGCTTCTGCCCGTCTTCGGACGGCACATATACGTATTCCCTTCGCAGTTTTCTGTCATTTGCGGGTATGCTGCTGAATCTGCTTGCGGCAGGTTTAAACGGGAGCTCCGCTCTATCCGCCAGGAGCGCTGAGCTGTAACCGTCCATAATACCGTCCCATTCGCTGAGCCATCCGGACAGCCTGCTCCTTATAAGGACCGTCTCTTCTGTCTCAGGCGCCGGCTTCCGCGGATAGATATCCTCGACTCCTTTTTCTTTTCTTGATACGAGCAGAATGACGACGAGCGCGGATGCCGCGACTAACAATGTCAGCCATATTTTCCTTTTCATGCGTTTTATCATCTCACTATAAACCCGTTCGTTTATCATTCTATATAAATAGCATTTCAAAAACAACTCTTAGGAAAATTGATTATTTCCCGTAATAAAATACAATTATTCTGTGTGAACAAAACAGAAGGAGTTTTTACCATGACATTTTTAGAACTTGTTAAGAACAGGTACAGCTGCAGGAGCTACAAAGACCTGCCCGTGGAAAAAGACAAGATAGACCGGTGCCTGGAAGCGGCGCGGCTGTCGCCTTCGGCCTGTAACGCTCAGCCCTGGGAATTCATAATAATCGACGACAGTCAGCTCAGAGACAGCTTAGCAGAAAAGGCGGCCGCAGGTATATACAGGTTTTCCAGGTTCATCTGCCGGGCGCCGGTGATAATAGTCGTCTCGGCCGACAAGGGCAGTTTTCTTTCCAAAGCGGGGTCTTTCGTTAGAAGCACGGACTTCTACCTGCTGGATATCGGCATTGCCTGCGAGCACCTGGTGCTGCAGGCCACTGAACTCGGACTGGGCACATGCTACATAGGATGGTTCGACGATAAGGCCGTCAAAAAGCTGCTGGGCATCCCCGGGAAAAGGATACTCCCTCTTCTCATATGCATGGGTTATCCGGACGATACTTATAAGCCGAAGGACCCTATACGCAGAAGGGCAGTCGCGGACCGGAGGAAACCTCTGTCGGAGACGGCATTTTTCAACAGGGAATACAGGTAAGAATATGTACGGCATAAGGAGGAGCAATATGCTGATTCCTACTATAATAATGGGAGTGATAGCGGTGCTGCTGTTCATCTTTGCTGCGGCAAGAGGCAGCGGGGAGCAGATCACCGCAGTCAGGAACGCGGCACGGCTGATGCTGGATATTACACCCATGCTGGTATTCGCGATGCTGATAGCCGGCCTGGTCCAGGTGCTCATCCCGCGCGAAGCCCTGACCGCATGGATAGGCTCGGGGGCCGGATTCAGAGGTATACTCCTGGGTTCCCTGGCCGGCACACTTACGCCCGGAGGGCCGTATGTCAACATGCCTATAGCAGCGGCGCTCCTCAATGCGGGCGCGGGTGCCGGGACCATGGTGGCTTTTATTTCGAGCTGGTCCCTTTTATCGCTGTCGAGGCTCCCCATAGAAGTAGGGATTCTCGGCTGGAGGTTCACCTTGCTGAGGATTGCCTGCGTTTTCTTCTTCCCGCCGATCGCCGGACTGCTGGCTGATCTTTTTACGAAGATATGAATTAGAGGATCTTTACCGACTCGATAATCTTTCGGGCGGACTTGTCCGTTTCAATGTCGTCCGCTCCGTATACCACGGATACCGACCATATATCCGAGTCCCCTACTACTATGAGCCCCCTCATCCTGCAGTCGATCCCGTTCATGCTGCAGGTGACGGTGTAGGATATGCCGTTTTTCCCGCTGACGGATGTGTATTCGCGCTCATGAACCACATCCTCGATCCCCCCTGTGCCGGTCAGGTTGGCAATGGTCCCCTGGTATGCCAGGTCCAGGTCTCCCTTAAGACCGTTATACTCGCAGTAGGCTACTGCGACCTGCATGAGCATGGTATTGAACGAATAATTGATATTCCTGAGTATGTTTTCCTGTTCCGATGAGGGTATATCCATCTCATTTTTTTCCAGATCTCCCGGCGCAAGAAGGCTCATGCCTATATCATCCAGTGTCTTGCCGGCGAGGCTGCCGCTTGTCACGGGTCTGGTAAACTTTTTATACTCATCGATGAAGGAGACAGTGAATATGCATCCGAAAACAAGCAGGGATATAATAACCGGCACCAGTGCCCCTTTCATCCCTTTCCTGGTTTCCATCACGGTATCGGCGCTCTCTCGCACGTAGTCTTGCGCAAGCCTGTTAATGCCCTTCTGGACAAGGGCTATCGGCACGCAGGTCAGAAGCGCGATCGCGGACAGATACCCCGGAAGTTTCCAGGAAAAAGAAAGGAGTATATATGCGAGGGCCAGGAGATCCGCGCTGAAACCCGCTTCTATGCCCTTAGTATCCGCGTATTTCTTCACGGTCTTGAAAAGGCTGTCGCAGTAGAGGATCCCGAAGACCGCGCGCCAGAACGGTTTTATCCCGGGTTTCAGGCGCTCTTTCACGAACGACCACTGCCTGTAGAACCATATCAGTTCGTATATGCCCAGTGTCAGTATGGACAGTATGACCACTTTACTGACAGGCAGGTAATAGAAAGGCTCGCACTCATACTTTTTTACCGGGCTGGTCTGCCCCGCCGCGCCGCCGTAACCCTGCGGCGAAGAGTGATCCCCGGGATAACCGGTCCCTTTGTGCTCCCCTGCCTCGGCTCCCGTCTCGCCGCCTGCCGGTCCCGCATCAAAGGAAGATCCGAGCCCTGGAACTTGATGCTCGACATTATCTTCGGATATGGCCAGTCCTTTATTAGAGCCTTTTATGAGTTCCGTCTTGCAGACGGTGCAGTAATGCGCAGCCGCGGTGTTTATCTCGCCGCATACGGGGCACTTCTTTTCCGCCCTGAGGGAGTCGAATACCGCCTTGAAGGCTTTTACTTTGTATATTTCGTACCATTTGCCGGGGCTGGAAAGCTGTGATATATGAGCTGTTCGCGGAACCGAACCGGTTTTTATCAGATCGGCGATCCTGGCGGGAGCCATGATCGCAGGCGCTCCGGCGCCTATCCTGAGCTTGATGTATTTCTTGAACTCCTCTGTCTGAGATATTTTGCCGTAATCGGCGGAGCCGGCGTCTTTGATCAGGGCGGCCTCGTCTATCTTGCCTTTTTCCAGGAGCAGTTTTATCTTCTCCGTTTCCAACGATGGATATGTCTTATCACCGATTTTAAGGGACCATTTCTTGTTCATTTTTTCCATTACCGGATACTTTTACCTGTAAATATATACTAATGATTACAGCCGGTTTTTTCAACAACGCAGATTTTTTTTGTACGGAGAGTTTTACATTTGCTCTTTTGATAAATAAAATAGATTAATCATGGGATCAATACGTTCAGAACTGAGACTGCTGATGATCATTATATTCTATGCCTTAACCGGTCTGCTGTCATTACCCATGGCCGAAGAGACCGCGCCGAATAAAGGCACGTTAACGATAAGCATAAGGAATATCAGGAAGCTGAGAGGCTCGATAGATATGACGCTGTACGATATGAACAGGAAGAAACCTTTCGCGTATATCCACAAGAAAGTCCCGGTGGCCGGCCCGATCATCAACATCAAACTGAACAATGTCCCGTACGGGGAGTATGCCGTTATCCTTTTTCATGACAGGAACGGCAACAGCAGGATAGACTACAGGGTATTTCCCCTTCCCGGGCCGATAGAGGGGATAGGCGTATCCAATAACGTATCGGGGCTTTTCGGGCCGCCCAGGCTTAAGGATGCCGCCTTCAGGTTTAACAGGGATGACCTGAGCTTGAACATCTATATGGATTACTGAAAATGCCCAGAAACATCCTCAGGCTGTTTTTCTCACTGATGATCTGCCAGCTCGCCGGCCTGGCCGGCTCGCTGTTTACTGCCGGGTCGGTTAATTCCTGGTACCCCACCCTCAATAAACCTTTTTTCAATCCGCCGAACTGGGTCTTCGCCCCGGTATGGACTTTTCTTTTTCTCCTGATGGGTATTTCCCTTTATCTCGTACTTGGCGCAGGCGGGGAAAACCGGGGAAAAGCCCTCTCTGTCTTTGCGATTCAGCTCGTGCTTAATGTCGGCTGGTCGGCGGCTTTCTTCGGCTTGAAATCGCCGCTGGCCGCGTTTATCGTGATTATTTTCCTATGGGCTGTGATTCTTCTTACTATCAGGGAATTCAGGAAGATCCGGACTGAAGCCTCGGCTCTGCTGGTACCTTACCTGATATGGGTAAGTTTCGCGGTTTTTCTGAACGCGGGTTTCCTGCTGCTCAACTAGATTCTTTGCCGTCCGGCTCGCTGTCCTTTTCTTCGGCTTCAGGGGCTTTCTCCGCTTCATGCTTCTGCATCATGGTCTCGGCGGCATCCATCTTGTCTTTTCTCTGGAAATGCATGTACACTATATTCCTGAGTTTTTCTATGTCAAGCGGCTTGCAGAGGAAATGGGTGTTCTGGTAGCTCAGGACCCTGGATCTCAGTTCCTTCGTGGGAAAAGCGGTCATCATTATCACATCGATGTCGGGCTTTATCCTTTTTATCCTCTTTAAAAGGTTAAGTCCGCCTACTTCCTCCATCTCGTAATCGGTTATCACCATGTCGAAGTCGAACTTATTAAAGATGCTGGCCGCCGTATTTCCGTTCTGGGCCCCCATGACGAAATACCCCTCGGCTTTGAGCGCCGTTATTACCGCGTTTCTTATATACACGTTATCGTCGACTACCAGTATTTTCTTTTTCATGATTTCAGTATCCTCTCCTCATTTTCCGTCATGAAACGACGCCGTCACCCGGCATGCTGCGCGCCGCGCGGCGTTCGGATGAACCATCGGGATCATTAAGCCGGCCCGAGACCAGGTTCCTGAGTTTTTCTACATCCAGGGGCTTGGCTATGAACAGGGCATTGCTGAACTTCATGACCCTGGCCCTGAGCTCCCCGCTGGGGAAAGCCGTCATCATGATTATATTGATATCGGGGTTCTTTCTTTTTATCTTCTCTATAAGGTTCAGTCCCCCTATCGGTTCCATCTCGTAATCAGTTATTACCATATCAAACCCGTACCTGTCGAATATGTCCAGTGCGATCCTGCCGTTCTGGGCCCCCATGACGAAATACCCTTCGCTCTTGAGCGCGGTTATCATGGCGTTCCTGATATATATATTGTCGTCCACAACCAGTATTTTCTTTCTCATTCTTTTTTCAGTCGCCGCCATCTTTCCTCGTTTTGTTATATTTGGTATTTTTAGTATATTTAGCTAATAAACATATTATTGTTATTTTTCATACTATTTGTATTATCATACTAACTCAGGATACAGGGCCTGTCAAGGGGGAATAGACATAAAATACTGTAGAATGAACGGTAAAATAAAAAAGCCCGGCGGGCGCGCCGGGTTCGGGTTCTCAGAAAGCGTTGCGATCAGTTATCCGGACCGGGAGTGTTTTCTTTATGAATGCTCTTTAATATGTTTTCCCTGACTATCTCTTTCTTCCTGAAGCAGGATTCCACGAGTTCTCTCAGTTTATCGACTTTAATGGGTTTGCAGAGAAAATAGGCATTTTCGTACTTCAGGACCCTGCTCGAGAGTTCCCTGGAAGGGAAAGCGGTCATCATTATGACGAATATGTCTGGTTTCTCGGCCTTGACTTTCTTAATGAGGTTCAGTCCGCCCACATCTTCCATCTCGTAGTCGGTTATGACCATATCGAAATCGAATTTCCCGAAGATGCTGAGCGCCGTCTTCCCGCTCTGGGCCCCCAGCACGAAATGACCGGCAGTCTTGAGCGCGGTCATTACCGCGTTCCTCACGTACACATCGTCATCGACTACAAGTATTTTTCTCTTAAGCATATGTTAACCCTGATCGCCTTTCACGCCGGCGTATCCTTGTCCTTGAACTGGTCCAGCACGGAATGCGTCTTCTCCACGTCCTGCCGCACAGCCTTGCTCTCGAAACAGGATTTCACCTTGTCGCGAAGTTTCTGCACGTCCAGCGGTTTAATCAGAAAGTGGGTCCTCTGGTGGTTCCTGAGCACCTCCCTGGCGAGCTCGCCCGTGGCGAACGCCGTCAGCATTATCACGTCGCAGTCCGGGTAGAGCTTCTTGGCTTCCTCCAGAACATCCAGGCCGTTTATATCCCCCATCTCGTAATCCGTGACCACGACGTCGAAGTGGAACCTCTTTAGAAAATCCAGGGCGACCTGTCCGTTGCGCGCGTCCATCAGAAAATAATCTTCTCCCGCCCCCTTGAGCGCCGCTACCACGGCTCTCCTTATATCGGGATTATCGTCCACTACAAGTACCGTCTTGTTAGCCAATATACTATGCCTTGGGCAGGGTGAAATTGAAGCACGACCCTTTGCCGAGCTCGCTCTCCGCCCATATCCTCCCCTTGTGGAGTTCCACCAGGGATTTTACTATAGCCAGCCCCAGCCCGGTACCTTTAGGGCCGTCTATCTTCTTCCTGACCCCTTTTACCTGCTCGAATTTCTCGAAAACCTTGTCTATCTGGTCAGCGGGTATGCCCATCCCCGTATCGCAGACGCTGACCTGGATGAACTTGTCGTCCGCATGCTTGACCTTCACCGTTATCTTCCCGTTCTCCGGGGTGAACTTGATGGCGTTCGAAAGGAGGTTGGTCACTACCTGCTGTATCCTGTCGGAATCCACCACTACCTGGGGTATGTCTGCCGGTATCTCCGTGGTAAGGTCTATCTTCTTCGCGTCTGCCTGCACCTTGGCAAGCTGTACAGGGGCGTCTATCACCGGGTTTATATCCATGGGCACGGGGCTCACTTCCATCTTTCCCCGTTCCAGTTTAGCTACATCCAGGAGGTCGTTTATGAACCTTCCCAGCCTCGAAGCGTTGTCCCTTACCGTCTGGAGTATCTCTTTCTGCTCCCCCTCTACCTTCCCGTAGGACCCCTCCAGGAGAAGGTCCAGGTTCATCCCTATAGATGTCATGGGTGATCTCAGCTCATGGGTCACACCCGAAACGAAGTCCTGTTTCATCTGGTCCAGTTCCTTGAGCTGGTTCGCCATCAGGTTGAGGTCGCCGGCAAGTTCCCCCAGTTCGTCCCTGCTCCTGACGTTGATCACTGTATCCAGCTTCCCCTGCCCAATAAGGGACGCGCCATGAGCCATCTTCTTTATGGGACCCGTCATTATCTGCGACATCACGAAAGAACATAATATACCGAATATCAGCGCCGCCACAGCTACGCCGAATATCCTGTTCCTGGTCTGCGAGAGTGTCTCTTCCACTGCTTTATTGAACACGTCCTGCTGGAATCCTACGCGGGCTGTGGCGGATTTTCCTCCGTCCAGGTCTACGTGTATGGCAATATCGGTTATCTCGCTGCCGTTCTCATCTATATAGCCCTGCACAAGCAGATCCCCTGTGCTTCCGGCTTTCCTTGCAATGTCGCTCGTGTCCGCCGTACCTATCTGCATGACATCCGAATGGGCGATTATCTTCCCGCTCTTGTCCACTAGCGTCGTATAAAGGACTCCTTTTTCCTTCTTTAGGGAACTGATATAGTTAAGCAGGGATACCTGGTCCTTCGAGATAAGGCTTTCCCTGGATACCTGGGCGAAACCTCTGGCGATCGTAACCTGCTTCTCCTTCATCTCTCTTATAAGGACCTTTCTTTCCGCAATAAAAAGGAATACGCTCACCCCCAGTACTATGACTATAACCAGCGCACTCGAAAATAGGCTGAATTTAACTTTTAACTTCATATTTTTTCTTCTTTCACCTTTAAACCTTGGTATACCAGATACTCTTTTATTATAATTGAATTAACTTTTAATTACAAGAATTTGATTTCTTTGATTATCCAGATTTTATTCTATCTTCTCCTTCATCACCCTGCTCAGGTTAGCCTGGGCCTCTTCGAAATCCGGGCTGAGCTTGACGGCGAGCTCCCACAGCCTTTTAGCTTCGGCGAGGTTCCCCTGCGAATACATCAGGAGCCCCTGCTTGTTGTACTCTTCGGCCTTCTGCCTGTTGATCCCCGCCAGCGTCTCGGAGGCTTCATTGAGATATTTCTGCGCTTTCGGATGGCCGGGTGCAAGGTCCAGTACCCTCCTGAACTTCCTTATGGCCTCCTCGTATGACTTGCCGTTATAGAGCGCCATGGCCTCTTCGAAGACGCCGTCTGCCTGCGCGGCCATCTTTTCCCTCTCTTTTTCCCGGACCGCATCGTTGACTTCCCTTATGGCCCTGGATATCTTGCTGTTAGAGGGATCCGACTCCATGGCGAGCTGGAAAGCCTCGAGCGCCTGGTCATACTGACCCTGGTTAAAGAGCAGCTGCCCTTTCTTGTAATGCATCTCGGCCATCTGTTTCTTCCTGATATCCTCTATCTTCTGCATCTTCGACTTTATTAGCAGAAGCGTGTCCTGAGCCTGTGTATTGCCCGGGTCCAGGGACAATACTTTGTTCATCTGTTCGAGCGCGTCTTCGTATTCGCCGTTTGTGAAATGCTCCATACCCTGGTTGTATATCGAAGTCACCACTTCCTCGAACCTGGTCTTTATCTTCTTTATATACTCGTTTGCCATCTGGTTCTCGGGGTCTATCGAGAGCACCGTCTCGAATTCCCTCTGAGCCTTTATTATATTTCCCCTGGAGAAATCCTTCTTCCCCCTGGACATGTGTGTCTCCACCTGCCTGGCGACATCGGCTTCTTCTATCTTGGCCTGGGTCTTCGCCAGGTATTCCTGCGCCTTCTTGTACCTGGGCGCCACCGACATTATGCCCTCCAGTATCATGTAGGCTTTTATGTATTTCCCGTTATCATAGTATGTCTTGGCCTTGTTGAAATTATCTTCTATGTCGTTCTCCACTACGCTGTACCCGTATTTTTTACCGAAACGCACGGTCAGGCTGAACCTGTGAGTGTCCCTGAACTCCCCGTACGGGACATACGCGTAATCAAAGCTCATGCCGTTGTTTCCTATGCCTCCCCCAACCCTCAATCCCCTGTCAAGATCGTTCCTCGACTGCCAGCCGGCCCTGAGATATATGAGGTTGAGTATATTATATTCGGCGCCGGCATTCAGGTACGGGTCGTATCCCCTGGGCACGTTCACGTCCAGCGCGGTAATAAGGTTACTGCTCAGGAACCTCGCAGAGATACCGAACTTGAGGTTAAGCGGGAGCGGTTCCCTCTCGCTGACGAACCTCGGCCCCATGCCCAGGTTCTGTATCACGAGACCGAATCCCAGCGAATAGGGCTCTATCCTGTACAGGCCGCCCAGGTCCACGGCTATTGCCGTTGCGCTTGCCGCGTCCAGGTTCTGGTTGATTATCTTCAGGTTGGCGCCCCCGTAAAGCATGCTCGTCTCCCGGGAAACCGCGAGCTTTGCAAAAGAAAGGGCAACGGCCGCGTCTTTAGGATAGAGCTCTCCCGTTTCCACTCCCTCGAGATCGTATCCCTTTATCTCGCCGTAGCTCAGGTACGACAAAGAACCTCCCAGGGTACCGGCGTTCAGCGGATGCACGAAAGAAAGGTACCCCTGCTTCACTCCCTCGAACCATTTATTGTACATGGTAGTGGTCTCGGTCCTCTTCATCTGCCCTATGCCGGCCGGGTTCCAGTAGACCGCGTTCGCGTCGTCCGCAAGGCCGGCATACGCTTCGCCCATACCCACGGGCCTGGCCCCGAGCCCTATGTTGAGGGACTCCAGCGCGGTAGTGCCCGCCGACTTGGCATGCACGTTTACAGGGACGAGACCCAGGATGAAAAATAACGATATAACTGCGCCAATTATCCGGTATCCGGTATCCGGCATCCGGCATCTTATATCTGCCGTCCGGCATCTGTCATCTGGCATCTGGTATCTGGTATCTCTCTTTATCATCTTATTATTATCAGTTTCCCCGTCTTGTCTTCTTCATCGTTGAAAATGCGGTATATGTACACTCCGCTGACCACGTCTTCGCCGTCATCGTTGTCAACCGGCTCCCAGTCAAGTATATAATCGCCGTCGGTTTCCTCCAGCGTCCTTACGAGCCTGCCGCTCACAGTGTATATGTTGACGGTAGCCTGGGACGACAGGTTCGTGAAAGTTATCTTCGTATGCCCTTCGCCGCTGTTGGGCATATACGGGACCGGAAAAGCGTAGGACTTGGAGAGGTCCGTATCATTGGCCCCCTGCAGGGCGAACACGGTAAAATGAGTCAGTTCGCCCACGACCCTGTTCCTTTCCGTATCTACGCTGGACGGTATCTTGACCCAGAGATCGTTCTTCTCGTCCAGGTAATAGATGTTCAGGCTCGTCTCCCTCACGGGTGGGTACGTGCCGTCGATGACCCCGTTATCGTCTTTATCCGAGTACGGGAGTATGAGCCTCACCGGCTTGGAGAAATTCACCGTTATCTCCTTGTCGTCCGAGCTGTATGCCACGAACTCCCTGTAGGATCCTTCCAGCGAATAAGCGAACGGGTCATTTCTCTGGAAAAGCTTGTATTCGGCCCTGTCCAGTCTTCTTTTCTTGAGCACTATCGGGTTTTTCATAACGTCCGTCGTGCTCTTTACGTAGTACACGCTCCTGACCGAACCCGGGTCTATCTCGACCTTCGTGATATCGTCACCGGCTATGACGGTGTTCTTTTCCTTGTTATCCATTATCGTGGTAAACTCGGTTACCAGCCTGTTCTTGAGCCTGTTGCCTATCGTATCGGTCGCTTTTGTCGAAACGGTGACCCTGTAAGTGTGATTATAGAGCAGATTCGATTTCGGGTTGAAAGTCAGCCTGTTGTTCTGAGAAGAAAAATCCGCCGTGCCGGCGACCGGCACGCTGACATCGTTTCCGTCTTTATCCCTTACTAGCTTCACGCTGATGGATTTTTCCGTCCTGGATTCGTTCATCAGCTCGCTGAAGTCCACGGTCAGGTCCGCAGTGACATCGACTCCCACACCCTGGCTGTCCGGCCAGTATCCGGTTATGGCCGGCGCCGTCGTGTCCGTGCCCTTGAACTGCCCTGTTATAATGTTGCTGTGTACGCAGATGTTGTTCACTCCCACGTCCCTCAGCACCACGGTCAGGCTGGATACGGTGACCGTATCCCCGGTATCGACGGTCGCGCTCGAGTACTTCGCCCCGAAACTTATGGTGAGCTGGTCACCGGTCACGTTCCATTGCCCGTAGGCGTCGCTCCAGGAGTGGGAACCCGACAGTTCCAGGAAAGAATTGATGTTGGAAGAGTCGACCGTAGGCTTATTCGTGGGTTCGCTGAACGTTATCACCACCCTGTCATCCGAATCCACTCCCGGGGCGAGCACTGTCCGGTCGTCCGCAACGGCGCTCAGTATGGCCGGCGGGGACTTGTCTGAACAGGGTATCGGTGAGACATTATTGAGCTTATTCGAGCTCAGGTCTTCCAGGCTGCCTTTCGTATACGATATATTCGGGCTGATATTCGATTTAAGGAGCCCGTCGGTGAAAGTAAGGTATATCATGTAATTGTCGGCCGTATCGCCGTTTGTCGCGGGATCGAAGGAAAGCCCGTAATCCTGCGCCCCGTAAGCCAGCGTGAAATCGTCCGGGTCTACAGTGGAATCCTTTACGCTCTCGTCGAACTGTACCTGGACAGCGTCTATGTACCCGTCGTAATCCAGGTCGAAGGTATAAAGCGATTCTATGTACGGCAGGTCGATATCGGCCCCGAAGTTCCCGCCCAGCAGTATGCTCCCCGAAGTCAGGTTGCCCGCGGAGTCTTTTATGCTGGCGAACTCCGAGGCTACCGTTATAGTGCTTATGGACGGAACGAGCACGGGCTCCGCAACGGCTGTGCTGAGAGTGACCGTGAGCTGGTCCCCCAGCGGCGACCATGCCGCCGAGACTATGGTGCCGGCGCCGCTGCGCCAGGTATGCCCTACGGGAAGAGAGAATATGCTGTCGATGTTGGAGGAGTTTACCGACGGCTTGGTCGTAGCTTCGCTGAAGGATATCGCCACCTGGTCTCCCGTGTGTATGCCCAGCCCGAGACCCGAAGAATCGGAAGCGTTCGCCGCTATCATGACCGGCGCGGCGCCGTCGGATTCTTCCACTGCCGATGTGCCGGCATTTTCCAGGTCCTGGTCATAGATGTCCTTATATCCCCCCAGGGCCTTGGCGTAGGTTATCTGGGGTTTGTCCCCGGTATCCTGGGAACCGGACTCGGTGAACGTTATGTATATATCTTCGTCGTCTTCCGTGTCCGGGTACCCGGCAAGCCCGAATACAGGGAAACTCTCGCCTGCGTATCCGGCTACGTCGAACCCGGCGGGGTCCAGAGTCGAATCGTCCATGTGGTGGCTGAAGGTTATGTGGTACGCGTCTATCATGCCGTCGTTATCCGAATCTACCGTGCGCGCGCTCAGGATTATCGGCGCGTCCGGTATATCGAACGAGCCCGACAGCACCACCGTCGAACTGCAGAGGTTGTAGTTCGGCGGGCCGTCCGTTATGGTCAGGCCGTCCGCTGTGACCATGTCTCCCACCACGACCGTCGGGATGCCGCTTGAGGTGCTCAGGGTCAGGGTAAAAATATCCTTGGCGGCGTTCCACGCGGAAGAGTTTATCCCCGAGTTGCCGTCCACCCACACGTGGGAACCGGAAAGCGCCAGCACGGTGTCTATGTTCGTATCGTCTATAGTCGGGGCGCTCGTCTCCTCGCTGAAACTTATGATTACGGTATCATCGTCATCCACGCCTGCGACGTTTTTCAGGTTATCCTTGCATACTATGCTCATTATCACCGGCGGCGCCTTGTCGGTGCAGGCGGTCGCCGCGGCGCCGTTCATGAAATTAGAGTTCATGTCGGTCAGCGTTCCCTTGGTGTAGGAAATATAGGGCTCTTCCCCGGTATCGAGCACGCCGTCTTCAAACGTCAGGTATATGTCGTCGTCGTTATCCGTGTCCCCGTTGGTCGTGGACGAGAACGAAAGAATGTATGTATCCACACCGTGAGTGAGCTCGAAATCCCCGGCCTGCACGGTCGTGTCCTTTACATTCTCCGAAAACTCTATATGTACGGCGTCTATGTACCCGTCGCTGTCGAGGTCCTGCGTCTCCCTGAGCTCTATGACAGGGGGTATGCTGTCGGCGCCGAAGTTGCCGCCCAGCACTATTGAAGAAGCCGCCGCGTTCCCGTGGCTGTCCTTTATTGTCAGGCCGTTGCAGGTGATCGTCGTGACACCTACCGTGACCGTGGGCACGCCGCTGTACGCCGAAAGCGTCACCGTCAGGACGTTCGACGGGTTCCAGCTCGCGGAATCTATGTTCCCGCTCCCGTCGAGCCAGGTGTACCCCGTTACGGCCAGCACGGAGTTTATATTGGACTTGGTTATGGACGGAGCGTTGGTGCTCTCGCTGAATATGAGCTGCACCTGGTCGCCCGTCTGGATGCCGGGACCGCCGCCGGAACTGTCGTTGCCCGTAGCGGATATCACTGCGGGAGCTGCCCCGTCGGATTCGCTCAGATCCCCCGATCCCACGTCCTGGAGGTAATGCCCCTTGAGGTTCCTGAGCCCGCCGGTCGCCTTGTCATAAGTGAGGTCGGGAACGATGTCGGTATCGCTCGTGCCCCCTTCGTCGAACCTTATATATATATCGCAGTCATCAGCCGTATCGGGATTGTTGACCGTACCCGTGCTGAAAAACCTTATGCCGGAACGCCCGTTTATATCGAAGCCAGCCGGGTCGAGCGTCGAATCGTCCACCGCGGTGGAGAATATAATATGGTAGAGGTCTATCTTGCCGTTCAGATCGTCATCCAGGGTGCAGGCGGAAGTTATGCCCAGGTCAAGGAACGAAACGGCGCCGGTGGAGTTCGATATACCTGAAGTATTAGGCACCTCGTCCTGCGTGCGTATGGAAATATAATAAAATACACCGGGTTCCAGTCCGGTCACTATATCCGATTCGCCGCTCCCGGCCAGCTGGGTCACCGGCCTGTTGTCGAACAGGATCGCCTTGTTATCAAAGACACTGACGGAATCTATCGGGAAAGTCGCGTACTTGATTATGTAATTGGACGCGGTCCCGGTGATATCGTCGTCGCCCGGCGCGGTCCAGCTGATCTTTATCTCGCCGTCTATTTTCCCTGTCTTCGCAGAGAGAGTATCTATATCCGCGGGCGGGATATTGAGAGTCATGGTCGGGAATACGGCCGAGTACGGGCTGTATATGCTGTCGCTGTTTATAGCCCTGACCCTGTAATAATATGCCGTCCCTTCGTCCAGGCTGCCTGCCTGGGCCGTCACCCCGGTCTGCGCGGCCGAGATCACCTGCCAGCCGCTGTTTTCGCTGACGGAAGACTGCTCTACGTCGTATTCCGTATACGACGGGTTGCTGTTATTGCTCCAGGAAAGGTCTATGCTGTCTACTGCCCGGTCCGTCGCGGTCAGGTTCACCGGCTGATTGGCCAGAGTCAGAACGCCGGCAGCCTGCGAGTACGCTGTCTCGACCTTGTTACGGTTACGCGCGCTCACGCTGATAGTGAACGTCGTATTTGGAGCGAGCCCTTTTATCCACAGCGGCTCAGTCCATGTCGCAGTCGTCCGGTACACCTCGGTATCGCCTATGCTGTTGTCTTCCTGCAGGTATTTAATCAGTCCTGCAGTGGCGACCTTGACGGAATACTGAGTCCACTTCGGGTTCGAATTCTCCGATATGCCTATGCTGGCGGAACTGCGCTCCACCTGCATTACGTTCGGCGCTCCCGGTACATTGCACAAAGTGCTCGTCGCGAACACCACCGTCTGCCCGGTCTTCCTGGCCGCCTGGTTGCGGCTGTCCGCGCGGTAATAATACGTCGTGTTAGGGCTCAATGTCGCCGGGCCCGCCCAGTAATTCGTATCCTGCACCCACCCCGAATCCGCGGACTCCGTGATGTTATACACTATCAGACCCGAACTCCCCG
>JAFGSA010000077.1 GCA_016934855.1 Elusimicrobiota bacterium | reverse complement strand
TCTTTCCGTCGATAAGTTTCTGCCGGTGCATATCCGTTGCCATTTTTACCGCGGCTACGCCGTTGCGTTTGCCGACGCGGCACTGCAGCATGTAGAGAGTCCCTTTTTCTATAGTGAACTCTATATCCTGCATGTCCTTGTAGTGTTTCTCGAGCCGGCCCTGTATATCATAAAGCTGCCTGTATATCTTCGGCATCAGTTTTTCCAGCGTAGGAAGCTTCCTGCTCTGGTCGTTCTTGGAATATTCGTTTATCGGAGCCGGCGTCCTTATCCCTGCCACGACATCCTCACCCTGCGCGTTCACCAGGTACTCGCCGTAGAACTCGTCTTCTCCGTTTCCGGGATTGCGCGTGAAAGCAACGCCAGTGGCGGAATCGTCACCCATGTTTCCGAAAACCATGCTCTGCACGTTGACCGCCGTGCCCCATTCGTCCGGGATCCTCTCTATCCTTCGGTACTCTATAGCCCGCTTCCCGTTCCAACTCATAAACACCGCGCCGATACCTCCCCACAGCTGGTCCATCGGGTTTTCCGGGAACGGCTTTCCAAGCACTTCCTTCACTTTATTCTTAAACTCTCTGACGAGCTGTTTTAAGTCTTCTACGCTCATTTCCGTGTCGCTATCGTATCCTTTTTTCCGCTTAACGTCACTGAGCATATCGTCCAGTATCTTCCTGATGCCTTTGCCTCCCCTGGGCTCGATGCCTTCGGCTTTCTCCATAACGACATCCGCGTACATCATTATGAGCCTCCGGTAAGCGTCGTAGGCGAACCTGGGATTGCCCGTCTTCTCTATGATCCCTTTTATCGTGTTTTCATTCAGCCCGACGTTAAGGACCGTGTCCATCATTCCCGGCATCGAGCGCCTGGCGCCCGAACGGATAGAGACAAGAAGAGGGTTTGAAGAATCGCCGAATTTCTTGCCCATAAGCTGTTCTACCCTGGACAGAGCGGTTTTTACCATCTGCTTGAGCTCTTTGGGGTATCTGCGTTTATTCGCGTAATAATAGGTACAGACTTCCGTCGTAATAGTGAACCCCGGGGGCACCGGCAGATGCAGGTCCTTGTGCCCCGCCATCTCCGCCAGGTTGGCGCCTTTGCCGCCCAGAAGGTTCTTCATGCTTTCTTTTCCGTCAGCTTTTCCGCCGCCAAAAGAATATACGTATTTTTTAGCCATATTGTAACTCCTTTTACTTTTGGATTATATTAATTTATTAATTTTGCCGGCAATGTCAAATCAGGCTGTCAGCCGGGCGATATCGGGAGGCTCTGCGCCCCGGATATGCAGTGTCTTCACAGACGATGTTTTTCCCTTTACTATCTCGATCGAGGATCTAGGCACATCAAGTTTTTCGGAAATGAACCTTACCAGCTCCGTATTTGCCTTGTTCTTCTCGGGAGGCGAGTTAAGGTATATCTTCACAGTCCCGTCGGCCATGAGAACAGCCCGCTGCCGGCTGGAGGACGGCTGCACTTTCAGCTTCAGAAGCATCAGCCGGCTTTTGTTTCCAGCTTCGAGATATCGCCTACCGGTGAAAAGAGCATGACCATGTTTTTCAGAAGCGCCAGTCTGTTCTTCATTACGCTCTCGTCCGGATCCATGACCAGGACTTCATCGAAAAACCTGTCAACGGCTGTCCTCAGCGAAGCGAGCATCTCGAGAACTCCGTCGAAATCATCCGCTTCTATTTTCCGGCGGACTTCCAGCGAGCACTTGCCGAACAGGCTGCTCAGTTCCTTCTCGGCGGCGTCTTTGAGCCTGCCTTCGTCATAGCTGTCCGGAATCGCTATACCCTTTTCCGAGGCCTGTTTCAGTATATTATTAATTCTTTTAAAGGCTGTTATCAGGGAATCGAAACCCCTGCTTTTCTTTATCTTCCTGACCGCCGCGGCTTTCCTGAATATCCTGTACGGGTTCAGCCCGCCGCTTTCAGCCACGCACCTGGCAACATCGTGCCTGTAGGCCTCTTCCAGGTAGTTCTTCATCTGCAGAAGCATGAATTCCCTGAGCTTATCCATGTTGGCGTCTTCGAATTTTATTGAACCTTTAAGGAACTCCTCCCTGCCGTATTTGACTATTTCGTCTATATTCACGTCTATTTTTTTCTCGACCAGTATCCTCATAAGTCCCCTGCATACCCTCCTCATACCGAAGGGATCCTGCGAGCCGGTAGCTTCCACGCCGCTTCCCATATTGCCGACAAGAGTGTCAGCGCGGTCGGCTATCCCTACCACCGCCGCTTCTTCCAGCCCCGGCACTTTGTCATCGAATGTCCGCGGCTGATAATGCTGGAATATCCCTTCGCACACTTCTTTCTTCTCCCCGTCCATCCCGGCATAGATCCTGCCTATTTTACCCTCGAGTTCCGGGAACTCGCCTACCATATGGGTAACGAGGTCTGCTTTCGAAAGTATAGCTATCCTTTTTACGGTACTGATATATTCTTCGGATTTTCCCAGGGTTCCAGCTATTATCGCCGAAAGAGCGGTTATCCTTTCTGCCTTATCGTAAAGTGTCCCCAGCCCCCTGGTGAACTCTATACCCCTGAGCCTGCCGGAATACTCTTCCAACGGCACGGCCCTGTCCTGCTTCAGGAAGAAATCCGCGTCTTCCAGGCGCGCTATGAGCACTCTCTCGTATCCTTTCCTTATGGGGTCCAGGTACTCGGATATGCCGTCCCGCACGCCGACAAAAAGATTGGCCAGATTTCCGTCGGCATCTTCGACCGGGAAATACTTCTGGTGATGCATCAGGCACGCCTCTGTGACTTCCCTGGGAAGCTTTAAGTATTTTTCGGGAAACTCGCCGAGGACCCCCGTAGGGAATTCCAGGAGGTTGTTCACTTCATCCAGGAGCCCTTCGTCCTTTATCGGTACCGCGTCTTTATATTTCAGTACCCTGTCTATGGCCTTGACCAGGTATTCTTTTCTTTTCCCGCAGTCAGCGATGACGTAATTATTAAGGAGCACTTTCTCGTAATCATCCCCTATTCCCAGGGTTATCTTTTTATCAGCGAATACGTAATGCCCCCGCGTAGTCCTGGAACTCTTCAAGTCCCCCAGACTTACGCTGAGAGCGGATTTCCCGGATTTTGCCAGGATCCATCTTATAGGCCGGGGGAACGGTATTCCGCAGCCGGGCCATCTCATCGTAACAGGGAAACTAAGTCCCTTGAGAAACGCTGTCAGCATATCCTGGACGAGCTCACTCAGCATCCTGCCTTTTACCTCTTTTACGTAATACAGGTAATTGCCTTTCGGGGTCTTTTCCGTCTTGAGGTCACCGAAAGCCACACCGAGTTTCTTCGCAAACCCGCTTCCGGCCTGGGTAGGTTTGCCGTCCTTCACCGCCACGGATTCCGGGGGCCCTTTTATCTTCTCATGTATCGACTGCTGGGCCGCGGATATTCCGGCGCATCTTACCGCCACTCTTCTCGGGGTGACATAAAGATCGAGTTTCCTGCATTCCAGCCTGTTAGCTTCAAGTACGCCGGCGAATACAGCCGGGCCTTCCCTGTTTATGTAGGCAACGTTATCGGGAGGCAGGTCCTCGCAGCCGATCTCTATGAGAAGATCCGTCTTCTCACCCATTTTCTGCCCTGTCCTGCTCTATGAATTTTACGGCTACCCCGTTGGCGATCTTGCGCACCCTTTCTATGTACCTGTTCCTTTCTGTGACGCTTATGGCGCCGCGCGCGTCCAGAAGGTTGAAAGAATGGGAAGCTTTCATCACGAAATCGTAGGCGGGACGCGCCAGTCCTTTTTCCAGCAGTTCCCCGCACCTTCTCTCGTACTCGTCGAAAAGGCGTTTCTGCAGCCCGGCGTCAACTTCCTCGAAATTATATCTAGAGAACTGCTTCTCGTCTTCCAGGTGTATATCCCCGTAAGTAAATTTTTCGTTCCATTTTATGTCATAGACGCTGTCGACTCCCTGGAGGAACATGGCTATCCTCTCCAGCCCGTATGTCAGCTCTACAGGCACCTCTTCCAGCTCTATGCCCCCTATCTGCTGGAAATAGGTGAACTGCGTTATCTCGAGCCCGTCCAGCCAGACCTCCCAGCCCAGTCCCCACGCGCCCAGGGTCGGTGATTTCCAGTCGTCTTTTATGAGCCGGAGGTCGTGTTTTTTGGGATTTATGTTGAGCCCGGCCAGGCTCTTCCTGTACAGCTTCTGCACGTCCGCCGGAGCTGGCTTGAGTATGACCTGGTACTGGTAGTAATGCTGGAGCCTGTTCGGGTTATCGCCGTATCTTCCGTCTGTCGGACGCCTGGAAGGCTCCACGTAAGCTGCGGAAACCGGTTTTTTCATCAGGCAATACAGGAACGTGGCGGGATTGAAGGTGCCTGCCCCTTTTTCTATGTCGTAGGGCTGTGTCAGGAGGCAGCCTTCGCTGCTCCAGAACCTGTTAAGCCTGCTTATCAGTTCCTGAAAGTACATTTTGCCTTAAAACTCCCTTGTTTAACGTGTAAAGTGTAATGAGAACCGTATCCTGCAAATTCAACTGGATCCTGCCAAGTCATAAGTTATAAGCTGTAAGACCTTGAAAAAACAATATTCAAGCATCAAATATCAAACATCTTCAGCTGTAAGCTGTAAGTTATAAGTTTTAAGATCTCCGACCCAATCCCTTTTTTATAATACAAATTAATT
>JAFGSA010000076.1 GCA_016934855.1 Elusimicrobiota bacterium | reverse complement strand
TCATACGGCAATATAAGAAGAATGGAGAATTTAATTATTCGCATAGGAAGGGGCTATTCCCAGGATGGTGACTATTACAGTGCTGCCGATGAATTGAAAAAGGGATTAAAGGTAATTCCTGAATCAGTCAGATTATTGTACGAGCTTGCGGACTGTTATATGAAATTAGAAAAATATGACAAAGCGATGTCGGCATTCAAGAAGGTAATAAAAATTTCACCTGTAAGCAGGCAGGCCTTAGATAGTATTGAGAGAATGGAAGAAATAAAAAATCAAGGAGGACAGTGATGAAAAGTGATTTGAGAGGAAGAGATTTTATCAGCGTGATGGATTTTACGAAAGAAGAGCTTGAGACAATTCTTCAAGTGGCAATTTGGCTTAAAATGCGGAATTCGGTAGGAGACGACCAATCAGATATACTTAAAGGAAAGAACCTGGGAATGCTTTTTGCGTCACCGTCAACAAGGACTCGGCTGTCGTTTTCTTCGGGTATAACACAGCTCGGAGGTAGTAGCCAGATATATAATCCGCAGGAACTCCAATTAAAGAACAAAGAGAGCTGGAAAGATACTGGTGAGATGATTTCAAGATTCCTGGATGGGTTTGCCATAAGGCTTTATAATCTGAAGGCTCAAATGGGTGCGGACAGTTACGAATACGGCGATGCAAGAAAAGTGCTGCGTTCAATAGCAGAAACCGCTAGAATACCGGTTATAAACATGCTCGATGACAAAGAGCATCCCTGTCAGATCATGGGAGATATAATGACAATGAGAGAGAAATTCGGCGAAGATTATAAAAAGAAAAAAGTTGTCATGAGCTGGGCTTATGATGACAGGGCAAAATCAGCCGGAGTTCCCCAGACGATGATAGCGGCAGGATGTCTTATGGGTATGAATATCACATTATGCTATCCTCCAGTCGAGGGGTGTTATGATGTTGATCCCGAATATGTAGCCTTTGCAAAGAAAGCCGCACATGAAAATGGCGGTTCGTTCAAAATAAGCAACGATATATGGGAGGCCTCAAAAGGAGCAGATGTTATTTATGCTAAATCCTGGGCGAGAATGCCTGAAAAACATGCAGAATTAAGCATTAAGTACAAAAAGGACTACTGCATATCTCATAAGCATTTTGAAAAGACAAATGAAGGCGCGGTATATATGCATTGTCTTCCTGCAAAAAGAAACGCAGAGGTTACAGATGCGCTTATAGATGATCCGAAGATATCTATAGTAAATGACGAAGCGGAAAACAGGCTGCATGTCCAGAAGGCCATAATGGCGCTGACAATGTGCTGATACTGTTTTAACTCGGAGGTTTAATAGAACTGTATTTCCAAACAGGTTAAAGGAGCTGATCATATGATATTCGGAAAACCGGTTGTGTGCCCTGCATGTAATATGGAGTTTATTTTGAGCGAAATATATGAAAAGGGTGATAATATTGCCTGTACTAATTGCCGCGTCAAGCTTACGGTCATCAGTATTAATCCTCCAGTATTAAATATTATTAAGAGCTCAAAAGAATCCAAAAATACGGCAAAACATTAAAGTGAAGAATGATCTGGAACTTTATATGCTGCGTTATCTGCAAACTCTTGCGGAAGCTGTATTTGAAATGGAAGGCTTAATCGCCAGTCTTAAAAGAAAAACAGTATAGGAATCAGTTCCAATCCGGAGTTTAAGATGAATTATTTTAATATAAATCTTTCTTTCCTTTCGGACTGGCTTACGGGATTTTTTATTTTTGTAATTTTGCTGATATCCGTACCTTCCGCAGTCTATTCGATGCCGTATATGAAGGGGCATTACAGCACAAAAAAAAGCATGCTTAACTGGGCGCTTCTGATCATGTTTGTCCTTTCGATGCTCCTTGTTGTAAGCGTGGGGAATACCATATACTTCCTCGTATCTTGGGAATTGATGTCCCTCCTGTCGTTTTTCTTTGTTGTTTTTGATTACGAAGATACTGAATCGGTGAAGGCCGGTGTTCTGTATATAATAATGACACATCTGGGTACCGCCTGTATCGCCGCGGCTTTTTTCCTGCTGTACAAGTATACCGGGTCTTTTGATTATGCCGTAATAAAAAGTAATATTTCCTATTTGCCCGCAGAGGTAAAAAATATTATTTTTGTGCTCTTGTTTGCCGGTTTCGGGACCAAAGCGGGAATAGTCCCGCTACACATATGGCTGCCGCAGGCCCATCCCCAGGCGCCGGGCCATATATCGAGTATCATGTCCGGAGTTATGATAAAGACCGCCATATACGGAATAATACGATTTGCTATTTGCATCTTTGGCCCCGGACCATTATGGTGGGGGTATACGGTTATGACAGCGGCGGCCGTGTCCTGCCTTGTCGGGGTCATATATGCCCTTATGGAACATGATATCAAGAGGCTTCTTGCGTATCACAGTGTCGAAAATATCGGGATAATCCTGCTCGGTGTGGGCGGAGCCATGATACTGAAAAATATGGGGCTGCAGTTTCTGGCTCTTCTTTCACTGATCGCGGGTCTATACCATCTTATAAACCATGCGGTTTTTAAATCCCTGCTTTTCCTGTGCGCCGGGAGCGTCTATAGAGCGACAGGTACCCGGGATATGGAAAAAATGGGCGGCCTGATAAAAGCAATGCCCTGGACGGCCGCGTCATTTCTTGCGGGTTCGCTGGCAATATCGGCCATACCCCCGTTCAACGGGTTTGTGAGCGAATGGCTGACTTTTCAGTCCCTGTTCGGCGGAGCCTTGAACAGCGCCGGCGGCAGCCGTCTTTTTTTCAGTCTTATGGCTGCAGCGCTTGCCCTGACCGGAGGGCTTGCCGCTGCCTGTTTTGTGAAAGCTTTCGGTATAACTTTTCTTGCAGCGCCAAGGAGTACTGCCGCCGGGAAAGCATTAGAGGTGCCGCCTCTTATGAAATATATGACGGCTCTGCTTTCTGTTTTTGCCCTGATTCTGGGTTTGGCCGCTGTGCCGGCAATAAAGATAATAAAAAAGGCTGCCGGAATGATTCTGGCTATCGATACTGCAGGATTTAACTTTGCATTAAATAATTCTGTAGTATCGGTAAATGCGGATAAGGGATTATATGTGTCAAACCCGTATTTCGCGATTCTGTTTATCTGCCTGGCAGGAGTTATAGCCGCGGCATTGTATGTTTTTCTTGGCAGATCCAGTGTGAAAGTCGGAAAAACGTGGGGCTGCGGCTACTATAATCTGGATTCAAGGACGGAGTATACCGCTACTGCTTTCGCAAAACCCTTTAAGATTGCTTTAGGCTTTTTTCTTAAGCCGTTCAGAAAAATAAAGAAGGAAGGCGATTCGATTTACCATATTAAAAAATTTGAATATGAGACGCATACAACTCATGTATTCAATGAATATGGATACGATATCCTTATGAAGTTTATTATGAGTACCGCAAAGAAAATACGCAGATCGCAGCCCGGCAGTATTAATATATACCTGGGTTATATATTCATAACACTGCTGGTGTTAATGCTGACTGTCAATATGTTCTGATCATGGACAAAATAAAGCTGTTAATACAAGTTCTGATCCTGATATCGGTGTCGCCGCTTGTGAGCGGATTTATAAAAAAAATAAAGAATATTATACGGATGAGGAGGGGGCCGGGATTATTTCAGCCATATTATAATATGGCTAAACTCCTGCAAAAAGAAGAAGTTATTTCGGAAAACACTTCGTGGATATTCAGATCGACGCCGGTTATTGTCGCATGTTCATCTGTATGTGCGCTATTTCTGGTGCCTGTGTTTAATACATCTGTGGCTTTCACGCAGATGGGCGATCTTATTTTCCTCATGTTTATGCTGGCTTTAGGGCGGTTTTTCCTGGCCCTTGCCGGGCTGGACGCCGGCAGCGCGTTCGGGGGTATGGGGTCTTCCAGAGAGATGTTTATTTCTGCTTTTGTCGAGCCTGCGGCCGTAATGGCAGTATTTGCTGTTTCTCTTTCTGCCGGATCGACATCTTTATCAGTCATATCAGCGGCGGGAGGCACGCGGCTTTCTTCTTTAATTGCCTCTGCCGCCCTGTTTATAGTTACGCTGGCCGAGACATCGAGAATTCCTGTGGATAATCAGGAAACGCATCTTGAGCTGACGATGGTGCATGAGGCTATGGTACTGGAATATTCAGGCCGCTCGCTTGCCCTTATAGAAATGGCCGCACATATAAAGCAGATCATCTTCCTTTCGGTAATATCATTACTTCTTCCGCTTTCCGGCGTTCTGTTTTTTATTATAAAAATCGCTGTCCTGGCCGCCGCGGTCGCAGTTGTCGAGATATCCATGGCAAAGATGCGGCTTTTCAGAGTAGTGGACCTGCTTGTTTTTACATTTGTCCTTTCAATGATAGCGGTCATAGTTTCGGGGATGGGGGTATGAAATGGTAGAGATACTCCTCGCATTGCTGTTTATTTCCACGCTCATGATGGTTACCGCAAAGAGGGTGACCGCCGTTATCATCTCTTTTTCTCATCAGTCCTTCATACTGTTTTTACTTACACTCTTTGAAGCTGTAAAAATCAATAGTTTAGAGTTATACATAGTGTCAGCGCTGATACTGATAATAAAGGCAGCCGGAATTCCCATGTTTCTGCGCAGGGTGGTAAGAGATATTAAAGTCAATGAGAATGTAGGTTTCTATATTCCTCCCGTTCTTTCCCTGGTGTGCGTAATGCTCTTGTCATATATGGCGTATATTTTCGCCGGCAGAATGCTCCATATAAACGGGAGCACACAGATAATTTCTTTTACTGTTTCACTTTCCGTGATTCTGGCCGGGATGTTTATGATGGTATTTCGGATGAAGGCCATAACGCAGATAATAGGACTGATAGTGATCGAGAACGGTCTGTTTCTGGCCGCGGTCGTTATATGTGGCGGCATGCCGTTTTTTGTCGAGATATCCATATTTTTTGATCTGTTTATATGTGTGATCATACTGGGGATATTCGTGTACAGGATAAACATGCTTTTCACACACGTTGATGTGGATAAATTGACGGAATTGAAAGGGTAGAATAATATGCTGCTGTTTGTACTGACCGTTCCTCTTGTACTGGCGTTTCTGCCTTTCCTTATAAAAAACCACAAAGTTACGGGATATATAAATGCTGCCGGCTATGCAGTGATACTTGCAGGTGTCGCTTCAATTGTTTTTAATGCCGGGACGGTATCATATTGGGGATTTTTTTATGTAGATGCCCTGAGCAAAGTGTTCATGATAACGATCGGCGCGGTCTGTTTTACGGCTTCTTTGTATTCTATCGGCTATATTGAAGGCGATCTGAGAGATAAGACAATAACTCTCAAAAAGGCCGGGATCTATTATTCACTGTTTAACCTGTTTTCTTTTTCAATGCTTCTGGCTACGGCTGTCAATAATATGGGGATGCTGTGGGTTGCAGTAGAACTGACCACGCTTGCATCTGCTTTCCTTGTGGGTTTTTACAACAAGAGAGAATCTGTCGAAGCCGCGTGGAAATATCTTATTATATGTTCGGCCGGCATAGCGCTGGCCCTGCTAGGCACTATTCTTATGTATTATACTGTCTCGGCGCAGGGCAATCTAAGAAACCTTAACTGGACTGATGTCCTTTCTGTCAGCCATCGGCTGAATCCCGAAATTCTTAAGATAGCTTTTATATGCATCCTGGCAGGTTACGGCACCAAGGCGGGACTGGCGCCGATGCATACATGGCTTCCCGATGCGCACAGCCAGGCGCCCGCTCCCGTAAGCGCCATGCTTTCAGGCGTCCTTATTAAGACATCATTGTACGCTATACTGAGATTCGCTGTTATTGTAAACAAGGCGTGCGGGCATGGATTCTCGAACAATTTATTTATTCTGTTCGGGCTTTTTTCACTTGGGTTGTCTTCGGCATTCATACTGGTACAGAAAGATATTAAACGATTGCTGGCATACCATAGCATTGAACATATAGGCATTATCGCTGTGGGAATAGGCATAGGCGGCGCTGCCGGGTTGTATGGCGCTTTATTGCATGTATTCAATCATGCGCTGACTAAAGCCCTTATGTTTTTCGGAGCCGGAAATATTGTGAGGAAATACGGTTCACACAATATGCACAGGATAAAAGGCGTCCTGCAGTCAATGCCTTTTGCCGGCTTTATTATTATACTCGCAGTTTTTGCCCTCGGCGGTTCGCCGCCATTTTCAATATTTATCAGCGAAATGATAATATTGTTTGCCGGGTTTAATGCGGGGTCGTATTTGACAAGCGGTTTATTCCTTCTGTTTATCGCCGTTATCTTCGGCGCCCTGGTGCAGCATTACTGCAAGATGATCTTTGGGCCCAAACCGGCGGATATGCCTGTAAGTTCCAGCCCGTATTTTGAAAGAGCCTCATTTGTTTTTCTTTTCATTTTTATAGTTGTATTAGGATTAAACATCCCGCAGGGATTCAACAGGTTGCTCACGGATGCAGCTGGTATATTAAAAGGTATGTAAAGTGGGAATAGAAGAAAAAGTTTCCGAAGAATTTAAAAAAGCAGGGATAATTCCCCTAAAAATAGAATCGCCTTTTGCCGACGAGGTATATATCGATGTTAAAGCAGAAGATTTCAAAAAGACATGTATTTTCATGCACAAGAGGTTTAATTCACCTGTTATGGCATATTTTGCGTGTGATGAGACAGCGACAGCAAATGACGGCGCATTTATAATTTACTGCACGTTTGAAAGCATCGAACTAAAAAACTGGCTTTTTATCAGATATGAAATTCCCGCCGGTAAAGGGGAGTATGTATCAATAGCAAAAGAGATATATTCCGCCAGCCTTTTTGAACGGGAGATGAGCGAGATGTTCGGGCTGTTTCCGGACAAGAGCCCGGACAAAAGGAGTTTGAGGCTCCACGAAGAGGTCTGGCCGAAAGGGCAGTTCCCTCTCAGAAAGGATTTCCTCCGTGAAATTAAGACATCGGTTTCCGCCAGCAGATATGTTTTTAACAGGATAGCCGGCGAGGGTATCTTTGAGATACCTGTGGGTCCAGTGCATGCGGGTATCATAGGTCCCGGGCATTTCAGGTTCAGTGTCGCGGGAGAGCCTGTTGTTAATCTGGAGATCAGGCTTGGTTTTACTCATCGCGGAGTCGAAAAGCTTTTCGAAAACAGAAGCCCGGCGGAATGTCTGAAGCTGGCGGAAAACATATGCGGAGATTCAGCTTTTTCCTACAGCCTTGCATTCTGCTGTGCGGTTGAAAAAGTATACGCAGTAACGGTTTCTGAAAATGCAGAATTTCAGCGCGGGATATTTCTTGAACTAGAACGGTTATATAATCATATAGCTGATATCGGGGGTATAGCTGTTGATGTCGGTTTCAGTTTTCCTGCCGCTTATGCGGCGGTCATAAAAGAAAAAATTCTGGAAGTAAATAATGAGATCGCAGGCAGCCGGTATCTTAAAGGCATAAATGTGATAGGGGGAATAAAAAGCGGTATAGGCATAACGCAGAGGAAGTATTTAATTGATTCCATGGAAGAAATTGAAAAGGATTTCCGGGAGCTCAAATCAATGCTTCTGTCAAGCGTATCGTTCATGGACCGCGTAGACGGTACCGGAATATTAGATAAGAATACTGCCGAAGATTTAGGCGTAACAGGGACGGCGGGTAGGGCGTCCGGTATCAGTATGGATCTGAGAGCGGATTTTCCCGGTATTTACCTGGATAATGATTTCAAGATTGTGACGCAATCTGACGGAGATGTACTTGCAAGGCTCAATTTGAGAATAAACGAAGTTGAAGCGTCTATCGGGATAATAAAAAAATTCCTCAACATATTGGGTAATGAAAATTCTATACATTCAGGAAATACAAATGCCAGGGCAGGATACGGGCTTGGTTATGTGGAAAACTGGAGAGGACCTGTACTTTTCTGGCTGGATATAAATAAAGGCGGCCTTATTGAAAGATGTAAAATAGTCGATCCATCGTTCCGCAGCTGGCAGGGGCTGGCGCTGGCTGTGCCGGGTAACATCGTGCCGGATTTTCCTGTATGCAATAAAAGTTTCAATCTTTCGTATCCGGGTAACGACCTATGAGAAAAATAATAGAAAACAGCATAAGAAAAGGGATCCTGACTCGGACGATAAATTTTGCCGAAATTGAGAATACGGGAAGTGAACTGAAAAAAGAAATAGATAAAATATTCGGGAGGTCGTTCCATATAAGAGAGGTCGATACCGGTTCCTGCGGAGCCTGTGATTCCGAGATCATGGCAACAACCAATCCGATATATGATATCCAGAGATTCGGAATAGACTTTGTCGCTTCACCGCGCCATGCGGACGCACTTTTGGTCACGGGGGCTTTATCTGAAAATATGAAATATGCGTTAAAAGCTGCTTATGATGCCATGCCGGACCCCAAGTATGTAATCACTGTCGGTGATTGCGCTTTGGACGGCGGAGAATTTAAAAATTCGTATTACGTATTAGAAAAAATAGAATCCGTTATACCTGTAACCATAAATATTCCGGGCTGTCCGCCTAAACCCATTGACATAATGAAAGCAATTCTGTCGCTGATGAAAGGCAAATTATGATGTTTAATAAAGTATTAGGATAACAATCATTTTTATAGTAGATTCTTCGTTAGTCCTGTTTTACCTGCTGGAAGTGTTTTCCTGTCTTCTTTTAATCCAACTTCAAATTAAGTAAAATATACCCCGTGAATAAAAAATTCTACATCAAAACTTTCGCATAAGAATGAAAAAACACAGTAAATTCTATCTATACATGGTAGAATGCAGTGACGGCACTTATTATACCGGATATACCAATGATATCGGGAAACGACTGGAGAGGCATAACAGAGGGCTGGCGTCAAGGTATACAAGAAGCAGGCTGCCTGTAAAGCTCGTATGGAAGAAACAGGCGGAAAATAAGTCGTATGCCATGAAAATAGAAAGGAAAATCAAGAATTTGAAGAGAAAAGATAAGATAAAGCTCATATCGGGTTCCAGACTCGATAATATTCTGGGGGATATGCGCTGTAAAATAGAGAAGAAAAAGGCAAGACACATGTCCCATGTCAGGTCCGCGGGAGGACATCGCTGATGAACAAATCTAACGATGTGTCCCTCAGCTCCCTTCGGACACGGCATCCAAAAGTCTACATTAAAACTTTCGGCTGCCAGATGAACAAAGCTGATTCGCGGCGGCTGGAAGAGATATTCATATCCAAAGGCTATAAAACGGCCGATATGGTCTGGGACGCCGACGTGGTGGTATTCAATACCTGTTCAGTCCGGGAACACGCCGAAAACAAGGCGCTGAGCAATATAGGGAGCCTGAAGGTGCTTAAAGATAAGAACCCGGCCGTCAGGATATGCGTAGTGGGATGCATGGCCCAGCGTATGCAGAAAGAGATAAGAACAAGCCTTCCTCACGTGGATTTCGTGGTAGGGCCCTCAAAAATGTTCGAATTGCCGATCCTCATAGAACGTAATGAGAAGGGAATTCATCCTGATACTGAAGAAACAGTTAAAGTGTTTTATGAATATTTACCTGATATTATAGATAATAAAAGAGAATATTCAGGGTATGTTCCGATAATGAAGGGATGCGGCAATTTCTGCTCATACTGCATAGTCCCGTATGTCAGGGGAAGGGAACAGTACCGGCCGAAAGAGGAGGTACTGGCAGAATGCGCCGTATTGGCAAAAACCGGCATAAACGAGATCATGCTCCTGGGGCAGACGGTGAACTCCCATCCTGATTTCAAGTCTATCCTGAGGGAGACGGCGGCGATAAAAGGCATAAAAAGAGTCAGGTTCGTCACATCGTATCCCGGAAAGGTGGACAGGGAACTGGTGGATATAGTCAGGGATACGCCGGCGCTATGCAATTATTTCCATATACCGGTGCAGTCAGGTTCGGACGATGTCCTTAAGAGGATGAACAGGGATTATACCACAGACTATTTCATGGATATAGCCATGTATATACGCAAACAGATACCCGCAGCGGCAATATCGAGCGATTTTATAGCAGGGTTCCCCGGCGAAACCGATAGAGATTTCGAAAAGACGCTGGATATAGTCAAAAAAGTGAGATTCGACCAGTCTTTCACGTTCAAGTATTCCCCCAGGCCTATGACCAGGGCCTACGAATGGGAGGACGATGTCCCGCTGGAAGTCAAGAAAGAAAGGCTTGCCAGGCTCAACGAGGCCTGTTCGGATGCGGCGCAGGAGCGGAACGCTCTGCTCGTCGGTAAAAAAGTGGAAATATTATCGGAGGGGGGTAATTCAGGGAGGACCGGGGAATACAAGATAGTCTTCTGGGAAGGTGACCCCGCTGAGCCGGGAGCGGAAGTAGAAGTAGATATCAAAAAAGCGCTTCCGCACTCGCTGACAGGCAGGAGGGCTTAAGTCCGCAGGATATTTATATTATAAACTTGAAAAATTAATGAAAAAGATTTATAAGATAAAGCAATAATGTATAGTTTTAAGTGAGGTAATTGATGGGAAAAGAAAGAAGACAAAGTAAAAGGATCCCTCTTGGATTATCGGTAGCGGAGCCCATAAGGCTCGAGCTCTCGACGCCAAAATACGAGGGCGCGATACCGGGCGTTCTGGTAAACATCTCGTCCGGAGGCATAGCGCTTCTCATCTTCCACGAGATACCGCTGGGGCATGAGATAGAGTTCGGGCTGGGATTCCTGGGTCTCGAGGAGAAGGTCACGGGGAAGGTGGTCAGGGAAGATAAAAGGCATAACGAGACTTTTATCGTGGGAGTGGAATTTACCAGGCGGTCGCCGGAGCTCAAGGACATGCTCGAAAAGATGGCAGAGGACAATGATATATGCGAGTTCAGAGTCCTCACCGATATAAAAAACGCATGTTTCCCCGAATGTTCCTTCAGTAAACTGTGCGCCAAGAGAATAAAGAAGAACTTCTAGATATCCCCGCATTTTAAGGAGATAAAAATGAACCAGTTGAAATTAGTCGTGATCATATTATTCGCGTTTATCGTCGCGGTTTTCGCCGTCAGCAATCCTCAGACGGCTTCCCTGAACTTTTTCGGGAAGACAGTCCTTCCCGAAATACCGATGGTGGTCGTCGTGCTTGGATCCATACTGGCGGGGGTGCTGATTACCGCCATACTCGGGTTCCTGGCGCAGACCAAGCTTAAAAAACAGATATCCGCGCTCACCAGGGATAACAAGCAGCTCAAGGAAAAAGAAGAAAAACTCCAGCTCAAGATCAGGGAATTCGAAGAGAAATACGAAGAACCGGGAAGAGATAAAGAAGACCAGGACCGAGAAACAGAAGAATAGAACCGGCTCCTTCCGTGGCAAAAGAGACACCCCTCGTAAGTCAATATCAGAAGATAAAGTCTCAGTATCCGGATACTTTCCTCTTTTTCCGGCTGGGTGATTTCTATGAGCTTTTCGGAGACGACGCCATAAACGCTTCCAAGATAATGGAGATAACTTTGACAAAGCGCCGCGATATGCCCATGTGCGGCGTGCCTTACCATTCGGCGTTCACTTATATCAAAAAACTTATAGGCAAATCCAAGAGCGTGGCAATCTGCGAACAGGTAGAAGACCCGGCAGAAGCCAAGGGCATCGTAAAAAGAGAAGTCGTGAGGGTGATAACGCCCGGGACGGTCATCGAAGACGACCTTCTTCCCGCGGATACTAATAATTTCCTTTCTTCGGTATCCGTGTCCAGGGATGAATACGGCATAGTGTTCCTGGATATATCCACCGGCGACTTCCTGGGCTGCCGGGTAAAAGGCATGTCCGCTCTGGATACGGAGCTCTCCAGGTTCCACGTGAGGGAGCTGATCCTCCCCTCGGGATCGGAATCCCTGAGGGCGTTCCTGAAACAGAAGCATCCCGGGATCACGATAGCGGAGAAGGACGGATGGTATTTCAGCGCGAGTAAGGCCTCGGATAATATAAAAGAGTATTTTAACGTGGCCACACTGAAGGGTTTCGAGCTGGATAAGCATCCCCTGATCGCTGCCGCGTGCGGGGGCCTCATAGAATACTTAAAGGATACGCAGAAGGAAAGGAGCCTGAAGCTCAAGAACCTGAAGATATACAGCCTTGACGAGAATATGATAATAGACGCCGATGCACAGGATAACCTGGAACTTGTCAGGAATCTGCGCGACCGCTCCAGGAAGAACACCCTTTTCGAGATCCTGGATCTGACTGATACTCCGATGGGAAAGAGAAGGCTGGCGCAGTATATACTGAGCCCGCTGAAGGATCTTTCCAGGATACGGGGCCGGCTTAACGGGGTCGAAGAGCTTTCGGAGAACACGGAACTGTCTGCCGGAATATCGAACACCCTGAAGGGCATAAGCGATATGGAGCGGATAGTCTCGAGGACAAACTTCGGCAGCTGTAACGCGAGGGACCTGCTGGGACTGAAAGATTCGCTCAAATCCGTACCGGCGATCAAGAAACTCCTGGGCGGCGCAACGTCCGGCATAATGAAAGATATTGGCGGCGCGCTGGAGGCACTGGAAGACGTCGCGGACGAGCTGGAAAGGGCCATAACGGAGTCGCCGCCGCTGGCAGTAAAGGAAGGGAAGATAATAAAGAAAGGGTACGACAGCGAGCTGGACGAACTTATAGATATCTCCTCGGGAGACAGGAAATGGGTATCTGAACTCGAATCCAGGGAACGCAGGAGGCTGGGGGTCCCGTCCCTGAAAGTGGGGTACAACAAGATACACGGATATTATATCGAGGTGACGAAAACGCATTCTGAGAAAGTGCCCGAAGATTACCAGCGCAAGCAGACCCTGGTCAATGCCGAAAGATACATAACCGAGGAGCTTAAAAAAAGAGAAGATTCCATACTGGGCGCGGAAGAGAAGAAAGCCGCGCTGGAATACAGGATATTCTGCAGGCTGAGGGACATGGTCTCAGTTCATGCGTCTTCCATCCTTAAAAACTCCGAACTCCTTTCCCGCCTGGACGTTCTCAACAGTTTCGGTGCCGCCACCAGGAAATACGGGTACACCAAGCCGAACGTCAACGGCGGCGATGAGATCCATATCACTGACGGAAGGCATCCCGTGGTGGAAAGGAGCCTGGGCGTGAACGAGTTCATCCCGAACGATACGTGCCTGGATAAAAAAGACAACCAGATACTGGTTATTACCGGGCCCAACATGTCGGGTAAGTCAACATACCTGAAGCAGACCGCGATAATCGTGATAATGGCCCAGATGGGCTGTTTTGTCCCGGCCTCCGAAGCCGATATAGGGGTGGCAGACAGGATCTTTACCAGGATAGGTTCAGGGGAGGACCTTTCGGGGGGAGAGTCGACTTTCATGGTAGAGATGACGGAAGTGGCTTCGATACTCAACAATGCCACCCCGAAAAGCCTGCTTATAATGGACGAAGTCGGCAGGGGCACATCCACGTTCGACGGTATCAGCATAGCCTGGTCGGTCATAGAAGCGATATCCAGGATAGGCGGCCGGACCCTTTTTGCGACGCATTACTTTGAACTTACGGAACTTGGTTCATATATACCCTGCGTGCAGAATTATAATTTCGCGGTAAGGGAATGGAAGGACCGTAAAAAGATAGTGTTTCTGAGAAAACTCCAGAAGGGGAGCGCCGATAAGTCATACGGAATACACTGCGCCCAGCTGGCCGGCGTCCCGAAAGACGTTATAGCCAGGGCCTGGGAGATATTCAGGAAACTGGAGTCCGAAGAACTCGATTACAGGGGTATGCCGAAGGCTGCTCCCGAAAGCTCCGCGAACCCTCAGATGAGCCTTTTTACCGAAATAATCGACGACAAGTACAAGGATATGATTAGGAATATGGACCTTAACGCCATGTCTCCCATAGAAGTGCTCAATATCGTCAGGGAATGGCAGAAAGAAATCGGTAGTTAGAAAGATGAAAAAGATACGCCTCCTGGAAAAAGATGTCATAGAGAAAATAGCCGCCGGAGAAGTGATACAGAGACCTGCTTCGGTGATAAAAGAGCTGGTGGAGAATTCGCTGGATGCCGGGGCCGAAAGGATCCATATCGAATTTGAGGGCGGCGGAGTAAACCGCATGGAAGTATCCGACGACGGCGAGGGGATACCTGCCGGGGACCTAGCTGTGGCCGTGCAGAGGCATGCCACATCGAAGATAACCTCCGTGGATGACCTGTCAACGATAAAAAGCATGGGTTTCAGGGGGGAGGCCCTGCCTTCGATAGCGGCGGTCTCAAGGTTTACCATCACCTCCAGGACGTCAGACACGCCCGCGGCTTCCAGGCTCACGGTGGCGGGGGGAAAAGCCGGCGGTATAACGGATGCCCCCAGGGGAACCGGTACCACGGTCAGAACGGAAGACCTTTTTTACAACGTGCCTGCGAGGAAGAAATTCCTTAAATCCGACACGACGGAACGGCAGCAGATCGTAACGGCGGTGGAAGCGCTCGCGCTATCCAGGCCGGATGTCGGTTTTACACTGGTGTCGGGAGGCAAGAAGATAATAGATGCCCCGGCATCGGACATGAAAGAGCGTGCGGAAAAGATACTGGGGAAAAAGTGCGCCGGTTCTCTCATCGATATAGATTTCAAAAATCCCTACCTGCGTTTGGAAGGCTGCATCACGCGGCCGGAAATCGATTTCCCCAGTAACAGGAAGATGTTCCTGTTCGTGAACAGGCGGCCGGTATCGTCCGCGGTACTAAATCACGCGGTAAAGACAGGCTGCCAGGATTTCATCCAGGCCAACAGGTATCCGGCATGCATACTCAATATAGATATAAACCCGGAACTTGTTGACGTGAACGTCCATCCGGCCAAAAAGGAAGTGAGGTTCGTGAACCAGCAGGGCATACACGAGATAGTATCCAAGGTCATAAAGGCCAGGCTGGGGAGCATGTCTCCTGTCGAAGAGTTCGTTCTGGGTACGAAAAGGCAGCAGATGAGCGGCGCCGCAGGCACGGCCGGGACGGCAAGGCCGCTATCCGGAGCGTACCTGAAAACACCCGGCCGAAGGGATGAAGGTATAGAGCATCTGGCCGGAATAGATATGAGAGAACTCGCGAGGTTCACATTCCAGGGGCCCGGCCGGGAAGAAGAACATGCGGCAAAACCCGAAGGGCATATTTACGCCAGGTTCCAGTGGAAAGACAAGTATATAATAGGCGAAGACGATGACGGGATACTCGTAATAGACCAGCACACGGCCTGGGAGAGGATAAACTACGAGATGCTGCTCGAGCAGTTCAAGCAGAATAAGATCGAGGTCCAGAACCTTCTTATAACCGAAGTATTCGAAGTAGAACCTTCTTTGACCGAAGTGCTGTCGAAAAACCTGTCGCTCCTCAGATCATTCGGGCTATACCTGGAGGAATTCGGGCCGAATACGTTCAAGATCACGGCAATGCCTGTTTTTTCCGGAAGGATGAACAATCTGCAGAAGGTCAACGATATGATAGACGAGATCGTAGAGGCGATCAGGAACGCGGGAAAAGGGCCGGCGGCGGAAGACCTGAACGACGAGCTTATAAAGATAATAGCATGCAGGTCGTCGGTCAAGGCAGGAGACAGGCTGAGCTATGAAGAAGTTGAAGCCATGATAAACAGGCTCAATAAATGCAGCCTGCCGCACCGGTGCCCGCACGGAAGACCCGTCATCATCAGGATAACCGAGAAAGAACTGGACAGCAAGTTCCTGAGATAACAAAGTTATAAGTTGTATGCTTTAAGTTATAGGAAGAGATGCCAGATGAGATTAGTTGAAAGTGGAAAGTTGAAAGTGAATATATTATTAAATGTTAAATGTGTTTCACGCTTCACTCTTCACGTTTCACTGGCGACTAGAGACCAGCGACCAGCGACTTCTTATGGGTCTTACAGCTTACAGCTTATAACTTACAACTGAGTATGAACGATGTCCTAGTAGTAACCGGACCGACCGCCAGCGGCAAGACGAAATTGGCGCATCTTATCGCGCTTAATACGGGAGCCCAGATAATAGTGGCCGATTCCATGAAAGTCTACCGGGGAGCCGATATAGGGACCTCAAAACCCCCCGCGGCATACAGGGATGAGGTAAAGTATCACCTGGTGGATACCATGGACGCGATGCATAGATATAACGTCGGCATATTCGTAAAAGACGCGATGTCGCTTATTGACTCGCTTCATGGTAAAGGCATCCTCCCCGTGGTACTGGGCGGAACGGGCCTTTACATATCGAAACTGATCGAAGGGCTTGCCGAGATACCTGCAGTTCCGGAAGAACTCAAGAAGGCTGTTGAAAGGGAACCTGTCGAAAAGCTGTACGAAGAACTGCAGGGAATAGACCCGGCCAGGGCGGCGGAGCTCCATCCTAATATGAAAAAAAGGATAGTGCGTGCCGTAGCCGTGTTCAGGCATACGGGAAAGAGGATGTCGGAATACCTTCAGGACACCGAACCGGCGGATTATAACTTCATAGTTCTGAACATAACATGGGACAGGGACCTTCTCTATGAGAGGATAAACCAGAGAGTAGACAGGATGGTCCGTGAAGGGATGCTCGAAGAGGCCAGGGAACTATACGGCAGGTACGGTCATGAAAGCCCCGTTTTCGAAGGATTAGGCTACAGGCAGCTTCTGCCTTACCTGGAGACCGGGGAAGGCGATATAGATGAATATATCGATGAAATAAAAAAGGCTACGAGAAATTATGCCAAAAGCCAGTTGACATGGTGGAGAAAAAAGAGTCTAATATGTTTAGATGGAAAACGGCTGCAGGAATGCGGAGTGCTGTAACAGGAGGACAATCATGAAGAAAATAACGCTTGTACTTACCGCGGCTCTATTTTTTACGGCGTACGGAAAGCTCTACGCTCACCCTCCCGGCGATGTCAGAATAGAGCTCAAGGATAAGGTGAAAGTGCTGATGGTAGAAGTATCCCACGGCGTCAGAGAGCCCGAAAAGCATTTTGTCAAAGAGATAGAAGTCTATGTCAACGGGGAGCTGCAAACGAAGCAGAATTACAGCAGGCAGTATGACGTGATGACGCAGCATGCCATGTACCTTATGCTCGGTCTCAAGAAAGGCGATGAAGTGACGGTAAAGGCTAAATGCAATCTTTCCGGAGAAATAACGAAAAAAATAGTCATCGATGACAAGATAATCACCGATAATGACAGGGATATTCCCGCGAAAGGCATGAAATAAGCGGAAAAACGTTCATTGCATACCCGCTGAAAGCGGGAATCTACACTATATATCGTTCTGGAGGAAACAGATGGCAGACATAAAAAGCAGGAAACTCAGGCCGAAAGACCTTAAAAATATATGCGATCCCGCTATATTTAAATTCAGTACAACTGACGATATCGACACCGGAGAGGCCGTCATAAGTCAGGACAGGGCGTTCAAGGCGATAGACTTCGGCCTGAATATCAAGAGCAGCGGATTCAATATGTATATATCGGGGGTTCCGGGGACCGGGAGAAACACAACCATACTCAGGGAAGTCAAGGCTCTGGCTCAGAAAGAATCCGTGCCTGAAGACATATGCTGTATATACAACTTCGATAAGGACGACGAACCCAGGATAGTAAAACTGCCTGCCGGCAAGGGGCTGGAATTCAGAGACGAAATGGAAGAGCTGGTCAAGGAACTCGAGATAGAGATAAACAAGGCTTTTTCCGGAAAAGATTACGAAGATAAGAAGAGAGAGATAGTCGAAAACGCAAAAGGAGAAAAAGAGCGCCTATCCTTGGAACTGGAGGAATACGCGCAGACAAAAGGGTTTGCCATCAAGCAGACCCTGACTGGGCTGGTCGTAGTTCCGCTCAAGGACGACGGGAAACCGATTAAAGACAGGGACTACGAAAAGATGTCCAAGGAAGAAAAGGATAGGCTGGAGAACGATCAGAACGAGATATACAACAAGATACAGGATTTTTCAAGGAAACTGAGGGGTATTCAGAAAAGGATAAACAGGGAAATAGAAGAGCTGGACAAGAAAATAGTCTTTTTTATAATGTGGGTTCTGATCGACGATATAAAAAGGAAGTACGGCGAATACGAGAGGATAACGACCCACCTGGACAAGATAATAGAAGACATACTGGAGAACTTGAGCTTTTTTAAAAAAGAAGAAGAACAGGCGGCCGTCCTGGCAAGACTGCACGTAGACGAAAAGGAGAATAAGAGGAACCTGCTGAACAAGTACAAGGTAAATCTTCTGATCGACAACAGCAAGACAAAGGGGGCCCCGGTGATCATAGAGGATAATCCGACATATAACAACCTGATCGGGAAGCTAGAGCACCGTTCTCATTTCGGCCTTCTTTATACCGATTTTACCATGATAAAACCGGGCGCCGTCCTGATGGCAAACGGGGGATATCTGGTAATACAGGCTCTTGACCTGCTAAAGAACTATTACGCGTGGGAAGCACTGAAAAAGATAATAGAATACAGGAAAGTCAAGATCGAGAGCCTCCAGGATATCTACGGCATAATATCGACCACTACGCTGAAACCAGAAGCGGTCGAGGTAGATATAAAAGTCATACTGATAGGAAGCCCGTACATATATCATCTCCTGCAGATATACGACGAGGATTTCGGCAAACTTTTCAAGATAAAAGCGGATTTTGATACAACTATAAAAAGGAATAACCAGATACTCCAGAAATTCGCCCAGCTGATAGCGCAGAAGACCAGGGAAGAAAAGCTGCTCCCGTTCGGCAGGTCCGCCGTAGCGAAGATAATCGATTTCAGCTCCAGGCTGAGCGACCACAAGCAGAAACTCACCGGAATAATAATGGATATCGCTGATATTATGCGCGAGTCCAATTACTGGGCCCGGAAAGGCAAACATAAAGTCGTCGACGGCAGCCATGTGGATAAGGCCCTGCAGGAAAAAGTCTACCGCTCCAACATGATAGAAGAAAAGATAAAGGAAATGATAAGGGAAAACACCATATTTCTCGATATAAAGGGTAAAGATACCGGGCAGATAAACGGACTGGCCGTGATAGACCTGGGTGATTACATGTTCGGTAAGCCTTCAAAGATAACAGCCAAGACTTACATGGGAAAAGGAGAAGTCATCAATATCGAAAGGGAAACCCACATGAGCGGCAAGATACACTCGAAGGGAGTGATGATACTCACCAGCTACCTGGGAGAAAAATTCGGGCAGGACAAGCCGCTGTCTTTTGCCGCAAGCATATGTTTCGAACAGCTCTATGAAGGAGTCGAGGGGGACAGCGCATCCAGTACGGAGCTCTATTGCCTTCTTTCGAGCCTTGCAGATATACCCCTCAGGCAGGATATCGCAGTTACCGGATCGGTGAACCAGAAGGGCCAGGTGCAGCCCGTGGGCGGAATAAACGAGAAGATAGAAGGTTTTTACGACGTATGCAAGGTAAAAGGCTTTACCGGTAAGCAGGGAGTGATGATCCCGGCGTCGAACGTCAAGAACCTGATGCTGAAGGACGAGGTAATAAAGGCGGTAGCGAAGAACCGGTTCCATATTTATTCAGTCGAGACCATAGAGCAGGGTATCGAAGTGCTCTCCGGGATGAAGGCCGGTAAGAGGCAGAAAAACGGAAAATTCCCTGAAGATACGTTTTATCACAGCGTAGACAAGAAATTGAAATATTACGCGGATCTCTCCTATAAGTACGGCAAGGATGAAAAAGAGCCTCCGAAAAAGAAGAAAAAAAATAATAACGGGAACAGCTCTAACGGAAAAACCGGGAAAAAGAAAAAGAGCGATCGGAAGAGCTGATGAGCCTGCTTCTTGTCATATTCCTGGCGGCCGTTCAGGGATTCACTGAATTCTTCCCGATAAGCAGTTCCGGCCACCTGGTCTTCTTCCAGAACCTGTTCGGCATCAATGAGTCAGGTATAGCGCTGGATATATTCCTTCATACCGGAACGCTCCTGGCTGTTTTATTCATCTTACGGAAAGAGGTCGTCCTGCTGTTCAAGGGGTTTTTCAGGTTCAGGGTAAAAGATAACGATTACGGCAGGCTGGCATATCTTATAATAGCGGCTAATATCCCGGCAGGAATTGCGGGGATCTTATTTAAGGACAGGATAGAATATTTCTTCGGAAGCAGTTTCTTCGTGTTTATATTCCTTATATTTACGGGGATATACCTGTTCCTCAGCAGGTACTTCAGGGATAATTCGGTCGACCTGGAAAAGATAAATATCGTTCAGGCGCTCGTGATAGGATTGTCCCAGATGCTCGCTGTATTCCCGGGGGTATCCAGGTCGGGGATAACGATAGTCACGGGGATGATGATGAAGCTGAAGAGAGAGGACTCGGCAAGGTTTTCATTTCTCATTATGCTTCCAGCGGTTGCGGGCGCAACGCTGCTGGAGCTCATCGATATGGCGCCTGGCGCCATTGAGGTGGGTCATCTTGCAGCGGGAATAGCTGTATCATTTATTACCGGGTATATAGCGATAAAGGCGCTTTTGAAGATACTCTCCGGGTACCGTCTTCATTATTTTGCTTACTATTGCATCATCGCAGGAGTCTCGGGGCTGATCTTCGCAAGGTGAATCAATGGCAAAGATGCGGGATATAATTGAACAGAAAGACAGGGAGCTCAGGATCCTTCATCAGGTCGCCAGGTATATAAGCAGCGGACTGGATCTAAAAGAACTTCTGGGACACATAGTCGAGATAGCCATCGACCTGACCAGCGCCGATTCCTGCCTCATATATATATATGAAAAGGCCAGGGAAGAGCTCGTACTGATGGCCTCCAAGAACCCCCACCCGGAAGTGCTCGGAAAGATAAAACTGAAGCTTGGTGAAGGCGTTACAGGCTGGGCCGCCAAAGAGAAGAAGCCCGTCGTGATATCCAGCAAGGCATATAACGACCCGAGGTTCAAGGAGTTCAACCAGCTGCCGGAAGACAGGTTCGAGACTTTCCTGTCTGTGCCCATACTGTCGGATGAAGAACTGATAGGCGTGATAAATCTGCAGGACAGGGACCCCCGCGATTATCCCGAATATAAGACCGAACTCCTGTTCACGATAGCGAAATACCTGGGTACAGCCGTATCGAACGCATTCAATTCGAGCGAAGTCAAGAAAAAGATAGAGCAGATAGATATCCTGTCCAAAATAAGCAGTACAATAATCTCCAACGAGTATCTCAATGAGATACTCCAGCTTATAGTCACCATGACCGCCAAGCTGATGAAATCAAAGATATGCTCCATAATGCTGCTCAACGAAAAGAAGCAGGAACTTGTAATCGCCGCCACGCAGAGCCTTAGCGACGACTACAGGAACAAACCCAATATAAAAGTCGGCCAGTCGGTGAGCGGGAAAGTCGTAAGGGAAAAAAGGCCCATTACTGTTCTGAACGTAACCCGGGATAGAGACTTCATGTATCCTAAAATCGCCGAAAAAGAAGGTATTGTCTCCATGATCGCCGTTCCCATGATGATAAAGGACAGGGCCGTAGGCGTGATCAACAGCTATACAGACAAAGAGCATGATTTCACCGCAGGCGAGATTGACATCCTCCAGGCGATTGCAAACCAGGCTGCAGCCGCTATAGAAAACACGCGGCTTAATGAAGAGGTATTCAAGGCAAAGGAAGAACTCGAGAGCAGAAAAGTGATAGACCGCGCAAAAGGCATCCTTATGAAGGATCACGGGATCTCTGAAGACGAGGCGTATAAGATGCTCCAGAGAAAGAGCATGGATATCAGGAAATCCATGAAAGAGCTGGCCGAGGCCGTAATACTCGCTGCCAATATGAAGAATTCCAGGTAGATTTGACAATTTAATAAATAAATGATAATTTCTTGATTTAAACAAGTACACAGCGGTCCAACGCACCGATGCTTTGGCGAGACAAAGGCGTCTCCTGTAAAATAAACGGGTTATTTTATAGGAGACGTTTTTTTATTATAAAATGAGTGGGCAGCTCAAGATGAAAATCAGGGTCAAAGACAACTGTAAAGGAGGTTGCATGGGGTATGACATTAAATCGGTCATCAACAACGTGGTGGTAAATAACCCGGGACAGCCGGAATTCCATCAGGCGGTAAAAGAGGTATTGGAGTCCATAGCTCCTGTCATGGACCGGCATCCGGAGTTTGCGAAAGCAAAAATATTGGAGCGGATAACGGAGCCTGACAGGGTTATTACATTCAGGGTGCCATGGGTGGATGATAAAGGTGAAGTCCAGGTAAACAGGGGCATGAGGGTGCAGTTTAATAATGCCATAGGGCCGTACAAGGGAGGCCTGAGGTTTCATCCTACGGTATATCTGAGCATAATTAAATTCCTGGGCTTCGAACAGATTTTTAAGAATGCTTTAACGACGCTTCCGATGGGCGGGGCAAAAGGCGGATCAAATTTCGACCCGAAGGGAAAATCGGATAATGAGGTTATGCGTTTTTGCCAGTCTTTCATGCGGGAACTTTTCAGGCATATAGGCCCGGATACGGACGTCCCTGCCGGAGATATAGGGGTCGGCGGAAGGGAGATAGGCTTTCTCCAGGGTTATTATAAGAAACTGGCAAACAATAATGGTGCTGTTCTTACCGGCAAAGCGCTGGAATGGGGCGGCAGCCTTATAAGGCCGGAAGCTACCGGATACGGAGCCACATATTTTGCACAGGAAATGCTCATGACTCGGGGAGAAGATATAAAAGGCAAAATATGCACGGTCTCGGGTTCCGGGAACGTTGCCCAGTATACCGTTGAAAAAGTGAACCTGCTGGGGGGCAAAGTGGTCACCTTGTCCGATTCGAACGGGACGATATATGACAAAGACGGCATAAGCGAAGAAAAGCTCGCCTGGGTAATGGAACTCAAGAACGTCCGCCGTGGAAGAATAAAGGAATACGCCGATAAATTCAAGGCGGAGTACAGGGAGGGGAAGAGACCCTGGTCCGTTAAATGCGATTGCGCGTTCCCGAGCGCCACGCAGAATGAAGTAGAAGAAAAAGACGCGAAAGAACTCCTGAAGAACGGGTGCTATGTCGTATCCGAAGGCGCCAACATGCCGTCCACTCCGGAGGCTGTGGACCTGTTCCTGGAGAAAAAGATACTGTATGGGCCGGGAAAAGCCGCGAATGCAGGAGGCGTAGCCACTTCGGGACTTGAGATGAGCCAGAACTCCATGAGGCTCTCCTGGTCCAGGGAAGAGGTCGACTCAAGACTCCACGAGATAATGAAGAACATACATAAAGCCTGTATCGAGGCCGCACAGGAATACGGCCAGCCGGGCAACTACGTGATGGGCGCCAACATAGCCGGATTCACGAAAGTAGCCAAGGCTATGCTCGACCACGGCATAGTATAGTAAATTCCGAGAACATCAAAGAGGCAGCATCTGGGTTTGACTCAAATGCTGCCCTTTATCTAAAATAACATATCATGAATACCATAACAGAAACACGATGGCTCGGGCAGGATATAAGAGAAATATGGTTCGAGAACAGCCGGATCGCCGGGAGTTTCAAACCGGGGCAGTTTTTGGTGATACGGCACGGCGAGACCGGCGAACGTATTCCGCTGACGATAGTCGAAGTATCGGACGGAAGGATAAGGATAATAATCCAGCAGGTAGGGTACACTACATCCAGGCTCTGCCGGCTGAAAAAAGGCGAGAGCCTGGGGAATGTCATCGGACCGCTGGGGCACCACTCCGATATCGTAAAGTACGGCAGTTGCGTCTGCGTGGCGGGAGGCATCGGGGCTGCCCCGCTTAAACCGATAGCGGCGGAACTCAGGAAGCAGGGTAACCGCCTCACTGTAATCGAAGGGGTCCGCTCTTCGAAATATCTAATACTGGATAAGGAACTAGAAAAGATCGCCGACAGGTTCATATTGATGAGCGACGACGGGTCCGTCGGAGAAAAAGGGCTGGTTACGCTTCCGCTGAAGAAGATGATGGAAGAAGGGAACAGGCCTGACTATGTATACGCCGTGGGTCCGCCGGTCATGATGAAGGCAGTCAGCGTTCTGACCAGGCAATACGGCGTGCCGCTTACAGTGAGCCTTAACCCGATAATGGTGGACGCGACCGGCATGTGCGGTTCCTGCAGGGTAGAGGTCGCGGGGGAAACGAAGTTCGCCTGTGTAGACGGACCGGAGTTCGACGGGAACAAGGTGAATTATGACCTTCTGATGAACAGGCTGAAGGTGTATGCCGACGACGAGAAACACGCAGGATGCGACATCGGAGGAGATAATGCCGGTTGAGCCTAAAAAAACGCCTATGCGGGAACAGCCGCCGGCAGAGAGAACGAAGAATTTCGACGAAGTGCCATGCGGCTACAGCGAAGAAGAAGCCGTTAAAGAAGCAAAACGCTGCCTGCAGTGCAAAAAACCGTTGTGTGTCGAAGGCTGCCCGGTAGAGATAGATATCCCCGCATTTATTAAGCATATAGCCGAAGGCGATTTCAGGAGCGCGATAAGGAAGATGAAGGAAAAGAACCTTTTACCCGCGATATGCGGCAGGGTATGCCCCCAGGAGGACCAGTGCGAGATCAAATGCGTTCTTTCGAAAAAACATGACCCTGTAGCCATAGGAAGGCTCGAGAGGTTTATCGCGGACTGGGAAGCGCGCCAGGAGGAGAAATCGGCAGCAGAAAAAGCGGCGCCGACCGGGAAAAAGGTCGCAGTGATAGGCGCGGGACCAGGCGGTCTTACCGCGGCGGGGGACCTCATAAAAATGGGGCACAAGGTTACTTTATTCGAAGCGCTGCATAAACCGGGAGGAGTACTCGTGTACGGCATCCCGGAATTCAGGCTGCCCAAATCAGTCGTAGAAAGGGAAGTGGATTTCCTTGTCGCATCCGGAGTAAAGCTGGAGCTCGACTACATAGTGGGAAAGACGTCCACTATCGATCAGCTCCTGGAAGAATACGATGCGGTTTTTATCAGCACGGGAGCAGGGCTTCCGTGGTTCCTGAACATACCTGGAGAGAACCTGAACGGGGTATATTCGGCTAACGAGTATCTTACAAGGTCTAACCTGATGAAAGCCTATCTTTTCCCTCAGTACGACACTCCGATAATCCGCGGGAAGAACGTTGCAGTCGTAGGAGGGGGCAATGTCGCGATGGACTGCGCCCGCACAGCGCTAAGGCTGGGAGCGGAGGAAGCTCATATTGTCTACAGGAGATCTAAGAAAGAGCTGCCGGCAAGAATAGAAGAGGTGCACCACGCGGAAGAAGAAGGAGTGGTGTTCGATCTCCTTACACTTCCGGTCGGCTATATCGGAGACGATAACGGGTGGGTGAAAGAGCTTGAATGCATAAAGATGGAACTGGGCGAACCGGATTCGTCCGGACGCAGGAGGCCCGTGCCGATAGAAGGTTCTAATTTCAGGATGAAGACGGATACCGTAGTCTGCGCGATAGGCCAGAGCCCCAATCCTCTCATACCGCAGGCCACCCCCGATATCAATACGGGTAAATCGGGGAATATAGAAGTCGATCCCGCAACGGGGAAGACTTCTAAAAAAGGGTGTTTCGCCGGCGGAGATATAGTGCGCGGCGGCGCTACGGTGATACTCGCCATGGGTGATGCCAGAAAAGCGGCGAGGTCGATAGACGAATATCTCAGGACAGGGAAATGGTAGGTCCGGAATACCTGCAATTTGTAAATATCAGCTGAATATCATATAATTTAATAAGACAACGTCGTCTCCGGGCAAAGCCAGCCTAAAACCTATCAAAGAAGATAATATTTATAATTTGTCATTTTGTTTAATATTTGTATAAATAATAAATATAAAAGCGGATAACAACCATGGTTAAAGTGTATACACTTATGAGCACGGGGCTTACCGAACTGGATGAAGTCATCCAGGGAGTAAGACCCGGCGATAATATCGTATGGCAGGTAGATTCGGTCAAGGATTACATGTTCTTCGTGCAGCCGTTCTGCCGGGACGCCTACAAGAAAGGTTCGAACCTGGTATACTTCAGGTTCGCTCAGCACGAACCCCTTATACCGGAAGACGTAAAAGCCGATGTGTACCAGCTTCATCCAGAAGAAGGTTTCGAGACTTTCATAGCGGAGATATTCACCGTCATAGAAAAATACGGCCCGGAAACGTTTTATGTCTTCGATTGTCTTTCAGAGCTTACGGTGGACTGGTATTCGGACAGGATGCTGGCTAATTTCTTCATGCTGACGTGCCCTTATCTGTATGACTACGATACGGCTACGTATTTCGCTCTACTGAGGAACAGGCATACCACAGGAACAATTGACGCTATACACAGCACGGCTCAGGTCGTAATAGACCTTTACCGCGACAAGGAGCAGATATACATGCAGCCTCTCAAGGTATACAAGAGGCACACCAAGACCATGTATATGCTGCATCACTGGAGAGATAACAGGTTCCAGCCTGTGAAGAAAAGCACGGTTATATCTGAGATACTGCAGAAAGTGCCGCACCCATGGCTCGATTTTTCCGTAAGCCATAAAGATATGTGGAACCGCGTCTTCGAGCAGGCTCAGGAAATACAGAAGGAAATGGAATCGGGAGGAGCCAGGGCTGACAGGAAATACGAAGAATACAGGCAGCGGCTCCTGAAAATGGTCGTTACCAGGGAAGAGATAGTATTGAAGCTGGCGGAAAAATACTTTGACCTTTCGGACCTGATAGACATCGGGAAACATATGGTCGGGACCGGACTTATAGGCGGCAAGACCGTCGGTATGCTCCTGGCGCGGGCTATTCTCAGGAAAAAGAACAAATACTGGGAGGAAAGGCTCGAGCCGCATGACAGTTTTTTTATAGGCTCCGACGTGTTCTATACATATCTGATCAAGAGCAAATGCTGGTGGGTACGATGGAAACAGCGGCATGGAGAGAATTTCCTGGAGGGAGCAGAAGAGGCCCGTAACAGGATGCTGAACGGGACTTTCCCCGATGACATACAGAACCAGTTTAAGGAGATACTCAATTATTTCGGCCAGTCACCTATAATCGTACGTTCCTCCAGCCTGCTTGAGGACGCATACGGGAATTCTTTTTCCGGGAAATATGAGAGCGTATTCTGCGCCAACCAGGGCACGCCGGAAGAAAGGCTTGATGATTTCCTGAACGCAGTGAGGAAAGTCTACTCCAGCACCATGGGGCACGATGCGCTCATGTACCGTTATCGCAGAGGCCTTCTGGACCGTGACGAACAGATGGCTCTCCTTGTACAAAGGGTATCCGGATCCGTATATGACAGCTACTTTTATCCTCAGATCGCGGGTGTCGGGTTTTCCTACAACCTTTATGTCTGGAACAAAGATATAGATCCTAAGGCGGGAGTTCTGAGGGTGGTCTTCGGCCTGGGTACGAGGGCTGTCGACAGGCAGGACGACGATTATACCCGAGTTGTGGCTGTTAACGAACCGGACAGGAGGCCCGAGGCGAACTTCGACGAAGTCAGGAAATACGCGCAGAGAAAAGTCGACGTGCTGGACCTTGAAAAGAACAGGCCGGCCTCCGAGTATTTCGGGGACCTGATAGATAAAAAGCCGGAACTTCCGCTGGAGCTGTTCCTGAGCCGCGATCGCGAAATGGAAAGAAAACTGAACGAACGTCCAGGCAAAAAGAGGGAAGCATGGCTTATAACTTTCGATGACCTGTTTTCGAAGACGAAATTCATCGGCGATCTGCAGGAGATACTCAGGACTTTGCAGGATGCATATTCTTATCCCGTAGACATAGAGTTCACTGCGAATTTCAGCAGCGCAGATGATTTCAAGATAAACCTGCTGCAGTGCAGGCCGTACCAGGTCAAGAAAGGAATAGGCGTTGTCAGGGAACCGGGAAAGATAAGCAGGGAGAAACTGATACTGGAGACGAGAGGGCCGGTGATAGGCTCCAGCATCCATTCCGTTATAGACCGGCTCATATACGTAGTGCCACAGAAGTACAGCAGATTATCGGAAAGAGACAGATACCAGGTGGCAAATCTCATAGGGAGGATAACGAATATAGAAAAAGCCGAAAAAGAGAAATTTATAATGCTGCTGGGTCCCGGCAGGTGGGGTACGTCTACTCCTTCCCTGGGGGTGCCCGTGAAGTTTTCCGAGATAAACAATGTCTCCGTTATATGCGAGATTGCAGAAATGCACGAGGGACTTGTTCCTGACGTATCGCTGGGAACGCATTTTTTCAATGACCTAGTGGAGCTGGATATATTATACATGGCAATTTATCCCGACAAGAAAGAGAACTTCATAAACAGGGAGTTTCTCACCGGAAGCGAGAATCAGCTGAAAAAGCTTATTCCCGATGCGGGGAGATGGGCAGAGACAGTAAGGGTTATAGAACTCTCAAAATCGGAAAAGGGCTCGAAGCTGTTTCTGAACGTAAATTCGGTCGAACAGAGGGGTATCTGCTACAGGGATATGTCATGACAGCAAGAAGCCCGGAAAAATTCGGATTATATGACAGGATGAACGAGCATGACAGCTGCGGGGTAGGTTTTATCGTAAATATCAACGGGAAGAGAGCTCACCAGATAGTAACCGACGGCATAACCATACTTAAAAATCTCGAGCACAGGGGAGCTTTAGGGGGAGATCTCAAGACCGGCGACGGGGCTGGTATGCTTGTTCAGATACCCCATGAATTCTTCGAAAAGAAAACGGAGGAACTGGAATGCAGGCTGCCGGAAAAAGGAAGGTACGGGGTCGGATTCATATTCCTTCCGCGGGACAGGAAAAAAAGAGAAGCGGTCACAAAACAGATAACGGCGACCGCTAAAAAGGAAGGTGCGGAGCTGATAGGGTGGCGCGATGTCCCCGTACAGCCGGAGTACCTGGGTGAAATAGCCCGGGAGTCCATGCCTTTTATGAAACAGATGTTCGTGCAGTACCCGGAGGCGGAAGGGGAAGGACTCGAGAGAAAGCTTTACGTACTGAGAAGATGCATGGAGAACGAGGTTTATTCAAAAGGGTTCGATATCGAAGATTTTTATATAAGCAGCTTTTCCGGGAAAGTCATAGTATATAAAGGCATGTTCGTAGCCCCGCAATTCGAGAGTTTCTATCCGGATCTCACTGACAGGGATTTCAAGAGCGCGTTCGCCCTCGTACACCAGAGGTACAGCACGAATACGTTTCCTTCATGGCCTCTGGCACAGCCTTTCAGATATATTGCGCATAACGGCGAGATAAACACCCTGCGCGGGAACGTGAATTACATGAAAGCGAGAGAAGGGACGCTGTCGAGCGTACATTTCGGCGAAGACATAAAAAAACTGATCCCTGTAGTAAACCCGAGCGGGAGCGATTCGGCTATGTTCGATAACACTTTCGAGCTTATAACAATGGCGGGACGGTCCATAGAGCATACGATGATGATGATGATACCCGAGGCTTTCGGCCCGAGGTATCATATAAGCGCTGACAAAAGGGCTTTTTACGAATACCATTCCGCCTTTATGGAGCCGTGGGACGGGCCCGCGGCAATAGCTTTTACTGACGGGACAAAGATAGGCGCCACGCTGGACCGCAACGGACTGAGGCCTGCCAGGTATGTCATAACCAGGAGCGGCAAGGCAGTACTCGCCTCGGAGATGGGTGTCCTGGATATATCTCCCGAAGACATACTCGAAAAAGGGCGTTTGGCTCCGGGCAAGATGATCATGGTGGATACGGGTATAGGAAGGGTTATGAAGGACAACGAGATAAAAGCGTCCGTATCCAGGAGAAAACAGTACAGGAGATGGCTTGAAGAGAATAAGATAGAGCTGAAAGGACTGCTTCAGCCTCCCGGGCCGGTTAATGCCGACAAGGAGTCGCTGATAATAAAGCAGAGAGCTTTCGGATACACGCTTGAGGACCTCAATATGATAATCCAGCCCATGGCCAGGAATGCCCAGGAACCGATAGGATCGATGGGGAACGACGAAGCGCTAACCGTTCTTTCTGAAAGACCGCAGCTTCTGACAAGGTATTTCAAACAGCTTTTCGCCCAGGTAACTAATCCCCCGATAGACCCGTACAGGGAGAGCCTCGTAATGTCACTCATGAGTTTCATAGGACGGGAGAGGAACCTGCTGGAGGAGACTCCCGGGCATTGCAGCCAGCTGAAACTGATGCACCCGATACTGACCAACGAAGATATGGATAAACTGATAAACTTCAACTACACGGGGTTCAAGACCTGCATAGTTCCCATGCTCTTCGATCCGGACGGGGGCAGGAACGGACTGCAAGATTCGCTCGGCAAGCTCTGTTCGTCAGTAGAGAAACTGATCGATGAAGGTTACTCGATAGCCGTGATGAGTGACAGGGAAATATCTCCGGACAGAGCCCCCATACCGCCGCTATTGGCAGTATCGGCTGTCAATAATTATCTTATCAATGTCAGTAAAAGGCATCTCGTCGGACTTGTCATACAGACCGGGGAGGCCAGGGAGGTCATGGATTTCGCCACTCTTATAGGTTTCGGGGCAAGTGCCGTAAACCCGTATCTTGCTTTCGAAACCATATCCGAGATGAAAGAGAAAGAGCCTGAATTCGAAGATATGAAACTGGAAACGGCTATAGATAACTATATTTCGGCCGTAAAAAAGGGATTATTGAAAATAATGTCCAAGATGGGCGTATCGACTATCCGCAGCTATAAAGGCGCCCAGATATTCGAGGCCGTCGGTCTGAATTCTGATTTCCTCGGCGAATATTTCCCGGGCGTCTCTTCGAGGGTAGAAGGCGTAGGCCTGGATGTAATAGCGAAAGAGACGCTGATGCGCCACCGCGGGGCTTTTTCCTCCTCGCCCGGAATGCTTGATTCGGGAGGGCATTATTATTACAGGAATTCGTCGGAAAAGCATTTTCTGACCCCCGAAGCCATAGTCCTGCTGCAGAAGGCAGTAAGGGAAGGCGACCGGGATGTATACAGAAAATATTCTTCGGTAATCAATGACTACAGCCGGAATCTATGTACCTTAAGGGGACTTCTCAAGTTCAAGAAAGGTAATGCGGTCCCTATCGATGAGGTAGAACCCGTTTCTTCCATAGTCGGGAGGTTCGTTTCTTCCGCAATGAGTTACGGGAGCATAAGCAAAGAAGCGCACGAGACCATAGCAATCGCGATGAACCGCCTGGGAGCCCGGAGCAATTCGGGGGAAGGAGGGGAAGATGAACAGAGGTATAATCCTCTTCCCGGCGGAGAAGACCTCATGAGCAGGGTCAAACAGGTGGCATCTGCAAGGTTCGGAGTAAACAGCAACTACCTCGCTCACGCCGAGGAACTCCAGATAAAGATGGCGCAGGGGGCAAAACCCGGAGAGGGCGGACAGCTGCCCGGACATAAAGTCGATAAGATAATCGCGAAAGTAAGGCATTCAACTCCCGGGGTAATGCTGATATCTCCTCCTCCGCATCACGATATATATTCCATAGAAGATCTTGCGCAGCTTATATACGATCTCAAGAACGCAAATCCTTCCGCAAGGGTATCGGTAAAACTTGTCAGTGAGCTCGGGGTCGGGACAGTAGCCGCCGGCGTAGCCAAAGGAAAAGCCGACATGGTGCTTATAAGCGGCGGCGACGGCGGAACAGGCGCTTCACCGCTGTCTTCGATAAAGCATGCTGGAATACCCTGGGAGATAGGGCTATGCGAGACACAGCAGACGCTGGTTCTAAACAAGCTGAGAAACAGGATACGAGTGCAGGTCGACGGACAGCTGAAAACGGGACGTGATATAGTCGTCGGGGCTCTTCTGGGCGCGGAAGAGTTCGGTTTCGCTACGATGGTACTGGTGACATTAGGCTGTGTCATGGTGCGCAAGTGCCATCTCAATACCTGCCCAGTAGGAGTGGCGACTCAGGATCCGGAACTCCGCAAGAGGTTCAGGGGTAAACCCGAGCACCTGGTGAACTATATGACATTCCTCGCGGAAGAAGTCAGGGAGATAATGGCGGAACTAGGTTTCAGGAAATTCGAAGATATGGTAGGGCAGATCGATATGCTTGAAATCAATGACGCCGTGTCCCACTGGAAGACAAAGGGCCTGGATTTTTCCAGGCTCCTTCGGAAGCCGGAGTTAAAGAGTTCATCGGCATACCATTGCGTTTCGAAGCAGGACGTAGACCTGAAGAATACGGTTGACGAAGAGCTTATCAGAAATTCATCCAAAGCCCTGGAGAGCGGAAAGAAAGTTCACCTGTTCGCCCAGATAAGGAATTCCAACAGGTCCGTTGGCGCGCGGCTGAGCTATGAAGTTTCAAAAAGATACGGCAGCAGGGGGCTTCCCGCTTCTACGATAGAATGCAAGTTTACCGGAGTGGCCGGGCAGAGTTTCGGAGCATTCCTGGCTCCGGGGATTTCGTTCGAACTGGAAGGCGATGCCAATGATTACCTGGGCAAGGGATTATCGGGGGGGCGGATAGTACTGTATCCT
>JAFGSA010000075.1 GCA_016934855.1 Elusimicrobiota bacterium | reverse complement strand
TTCTTCTTTGTCTGAAGGTCAACATAAAATCACCATCCGTACCTACGATGTAAATAACCATCAAATGCCTGCCGCAATGCACGAATTCACAATAGGCTATCACTGGAAATACTGCGGGCCGCCAACAATTGTAAATTCTAAAATTAATTTTACAACTAATATAACACAGGAAGGATATTGTGAATATAATAATTTTTGGACATCAGAGGAATTTCTCGGATTTTCATTGAGGCCAGAAGAATTTGATTTAGGAGTGGAGTCATTTAGCGTTGGAGGTATATTTTATCATAATGAACACATTCATGTTATCGACAGTGCTCCTACATATTATGAGCGGTATGTTTATTTATCGGGCAGTCCAAGCGGACCATGGAATGATGAAGGGCACGCTTTGTATGATTGGATTGAATGTGATGCCGGTGAAATAATAAATGATGAAGGCAGTCATGAATTAACTCCATATACGGGATATATATGGCAGTTGGGTGGAATATATGTCAAAAGGACATATGAGATGTATAATGCTGTTACAAATGCATGCTATGTGATAAAGAACATAGCTATTAATGATATACGCGGGTATACTTCATATCTGCCGCCAGGCGTAACAAAACAAAATCCCAAGACCTTAATGGGTGGTCTGCAATTTGCCTGGCTTGATCCCAATGATATTTCAGCGCCAGCGACACCGACAAGTGTTTCTGGCACAGCCGGGACTGGCTCGGGATACTTGGTATGGACTCCAAATACTGAAGGGGATTTCCAAGAATACAGGGTGCATAAAAAAAATTCCGGCGGCGTAGTTTTTATGATGCAAGCCGATGCTATGGACACTGATGAATTGAAAGATGATGGAGAAGATGAGTATGTCCAAATTGCAAGAGTATGGACAAACAGTTATAGAGACGATGATGTAACTCCAGGTGAAGAATACACATACAAAATAACTGCGGTTGATGTAAACGATAATGAAAGCGACATAAATTTATCAGCACCTATTGTGGTTGTTCCTCAGGAAGAGGACTCTTCTGATCCGGAGATCTTATCTGTTAAAGACGGAGATCTTAATATTATGTTAGAGGGCAGCACAATAAATTCTACAACAATTATAGTAGAAGGAAGAGATACCCCACCCGTTGTTTCGGGTATAGACAAAATTACATTAGACGGGCTAACTATAGATGAGCAAACGTTTAGCGATGCTCCCATGGAAGTTACTGCTGAATTTAACGATCTATCAGATGGGAGTTATTCGGCTACTATATATGATATGGCGGGAAAAACGGATACATTTGGATTTAATATTGATAATACATCCCCCGATGTTCCGGTACTGATATCTCCGTCAGCAGCAGCTACTGTAATCACAACTTCAGGAATAGAATTTGACTGGGAAGACGTCGCCGATCCGAGCGGCGTAGAGTATACTATCCAGATAGACAACGACAGCGATTTTTCTTCACCTGAGATAGAAGCAGCAGATTTAACTGTATCCGAATATACGACTATTATCGAGCTTACTGAAGGCAATTACAGCTGGAGGGTAAAAGCGACAGACGGGATCGGTAATGAAGGTGAATGGTCTGAAGAGCGAGCTTTTATCGTAGATACCATGCCTTCAGAAGTCAATTTATCTGTATATTTCACCCCGGATTATCTGCCGCCGGATGTGCCAGCGCTCGTGTCCCCGGCGGACGGGGCGGAATACGATGTCGATACCGGGATAGAACTTGATTGGTCAGATGTCAATGATAAAAACGGGGTGGCTTATGATATACAGATAGATAACAACAGCGATTTTTCTTCTCCGGAAATATCTGCAGACGATTTATCGTTATCTGAATACACAACGATTACAGCATTGGAAAGCGGAGATTACTCCTGGCGCGTCAGGGCAGTAGACGGTAACGGCAACGTGAGCGGCTGGTCGGTTGCATGGGGATTCACCATAGAGGGTTTACCCACCGAAGCCAGTATTCTTGTGAGTTTTACTCCGGAATACCAGCCGCCTGAACAGATAATCGATTTAGAACCGATGGCGGGCGAGACTACTGATACTTCGATCACTTTTTCGTGGACTGTAACAGCTGACCCGGGCGAAGAACCGGGAGAGGTTGAGCGGACTTTCGACCTTAAATACGCGGACCATCTTACGGACGGACAGGTGGGATCAGAGCATATAACCTGGTCCACGACTACAACACCGGGGACTCTGTATCAGAAGACAGTGGAAAACCTGAATCCCGGCACTTCCTACTATTTCCAGCTAAGATCCGCTGACAGCAACAACAACTGGTCCGACTGGTCCGCGGTCGCTGCGGAGATGACTACTGCAGGAGGAGACGCATTGCCGCCCCGTACAGAATTGCAGATATCCGAACCCAGATACGAGATGCCGGATGTAACATACGTCGCTTCTATTACCAGTTTCAGCCTGAGTGCTATTGATGATATGGAGATAATCGGCGACGGGCTGGGTTTTGGGGTGGAAAACAGCTTCTATAAAATAGACGATGATGACTGGGCGATGTATAGCGATGAATTCAATCTTGGCGAAAATCGGGGTCCCGCGATCTATCCGGACTGCATAGGGTACTGGAGCTTCGATGAAGGCGATGGAAGCATGGCAATAGACTATTCCGGGAACGGCAACGACGGCGCGATAAACGGCGCAGTGTACGTCGCCGGCAAACGCGGCAAGGCGATGAGTTTCGACGGGGTGGACGATTACATCAACCTGGGATTAAGGGAGGAGGTAGCCTACGCGCTGGATACCGAGATAAGTTACTGCGCCTGGATTAAGACCGAGAGCACAATAAGTAACATGTGTGTGCTCGGTTCGATGAGCGACTACGGGGGCAATGAAAGGATAATCATTACTCTTAATGCCGGTGGTACTGTGGGATATACGCAGCTTACTGTGAGAGAGCAGGGAAGGATACTGAGAGCTCGGACGGATGAGATACCGGTGGCGGACGGGAACTGGCATCATCTTGCGATACTCTCCACCCCTGCGACATCTTTGGTGAAGATATACCTGGACGGTATCGAGCAGGCTGTCGTCACGGACCGGGACGATAATCCCACCGATGTTGATATACTGCCTTACGATGTATATCTCGGGGCGAGGAACAGGGAGGACGTGCCGGACCAGTTCTACAGCGGCCAGATGGACGAAGTGGAGATATACAGCAGGATGCTCACCGAAGAAGAGATATCGGCAAGAGCAGAAACGCTGGAAGACGGAAGTCACCTGCTGTCGTATTATTCAGTGGATATATCCGGGAACGAGGAAGAGATCCACGCGCAGAACCTGGTGCTCGATAACGGAGTTCCCGATGTTGTTGTAAACTCGCCATCGGGCGGTGAAGAATATGACGATAACGATACGATAACCGTAGACTACGATATAGATGATGTGAGCCCGGTCGTCGTCAATGCTTATATAAAGAATCAATTAACGGCAGAAGAGATAGCTGTAACGGACGGACAGGGCATACCAGTAATAGACATAGCAGAAGGGGACTGGATACTGACGGTTGAAGCAACGGATATTCTCGGTAATACCGGCGCGGCGTCATCCGGGATCTTCGAGGTGACGCACGGAGGGGATTTTATGCCGCCGAGAACAGAATTACAGATATCGGACCCCAAACACCAATTGTCAGATACGACATATGTCACATCAGCTACAAGCTTCAGCCTGACTGCCGTAGACGATATGAGTATCGCAGGCGATGGTCTAGGCCTTGGAGTGGAAAACAGTTTTTACAAAGTAGATGGTAATAACTGGGTAACATACGGCAGCGCATTCAGCCTCGGCGGCGTAAGAAGCCCGACAATAGGTCCGGACTGCATAGGATACTGGAGTTTCGATGAAGGTGAAGGCGATACCGCGATCGACTATTCAGGCAATAATAATAACGGGATGATTAACGGAGCCGAATACGTTAACGGCATATGCGGCAAGGCGATGAGTTTCGACGGGGTGGACGATTACATCAACCTGGGATTAAGGGAAGAGGTCGCCTACGCGCTGGATACCGAGATAAGTTACTGCGCCTGGATTAAGACTGAGAGCACAATAAGTAACATGTGCGTGCTCGGTTCGATGAGCGACTCCGGGGGCAGGGAAAGGATAATCATTACTCTTAATGCCGGCGGCTCGGTGGGGTATACGCAGCTTACGGTGAGAGAGGCGGGAAGGATATTGAGGGCCAGGACCGATGAAATACCGATAGTGGACGGGAACTGGCACCATCTTGCTATACTCTCCACCCCTGCCATCTCTCTGGTGAAGATATACCTGGACGGTATCGAGCAGGCTGTCATCACGGACCGGGACGACAATCCCACCGATGTGGATATACTGCCTTACGATGTATATCTCGGGGCGAGGAACAGGGAGGACGTGCCGGACCAGTTCTACAATGGACAGATGGACGAGGTGGAGATATACAGCAGGATGCTCAGTGAAGAAGAAATACTATCCAGAACAGCAACAATGGAAGACGGGAGCCACCTGCTGTCGTACTATTCAAAGGATATTGCCGGAAATGAAGAAGAAATCCTTACACAGAACCTGGTGCTGGATAACGGGAATCCGGTCGTCACGATAACTTCACCCGCAGGCGGGGAAGAATTTAAAGATAACGATACGATAACAATAAATTTCGATATTGAAGATGTGAGCCCGGTTACAGTGAACGCCTATTTAAAGAATCAAGGAACAGATGAAAAAATAACCGTAACCGACGGGCAGGAGATCACGGGTTCAGCAGTACCTGAAGGTTCGTGGATGTTAACCGTAGAAGCAACCGATGTTCTTGGTAATTCAGGAACAGCCGCTTCCGGAGTTTTCACCGTGATACACGAGAATATACTCCCGCCAGCGCAGATAACCGATATGGAGCCGGTGTATTCCGAGACCACCGAGGATTCTATAACGGTTTCATGGACCGTTACTGCAGATCCGGACGAAGAACCAGGCCCGGTGGAAAGAAACTATGACCTCAAGTATTCTACGTACCTTACCGGCGGAGCCGTAGGGTCGGAACATATAGCCTGGTCAACAATTACCGTAGCGGGAGCCGCAGAAAGCCGGGTAGTAGACGGCCTGGCATCCGGCACTACGTACTATTTCCAGCTTCGCTCTGCGGACGGCAACAATAACTGGTCAGACTGGTCCGCCGTGACAGCAGAACAGACGTATATGATATACGGAAGTACCGATACCCGGTTAATACTGAAATATAAAACCGCGTCGCTGGACGGCGGCACGACTAATATATATGTAATCGAAAGGTCCACAAGCGATCCGCTCATAGAGTTCGCGATATCAACCGCGGCCGCTTCGGGCCTGGGTTTGATAAGTAAAGTATACGACGTGCTGCCCGACGGGGTGAGTTTCAGCCCGCCGGCGGAGCTCACGTTCTATTACGACGAAACGCTCCTTGCGGTATACGGTATAACCGATGAAGAAGAGCTTGATATCTATAAATACTATCCTGGTACCGAGGAATGGCTGCCGGTTACTCCCGTAATCGAACGTAATACTGATGAAAATTATATTAAAGTCGAGCTAGAATCGTGTTCAATATACGCGGTGCTGGGCGAGATACCAGACCTTATACCGCCGGATATAACCATAACTTCGCCTTCAGCGGGAGACGAGTACCTGGAGAACGTAAATGCGCTGACAATAGATTTTACGGCAACCGACGAGGAGAGCGAGCCGGTCACAGTGAACGCCTATATCACACATGAGCTCGGGGAGATTATACCGGTATCGGACGGAGATGAACTTAACCTGGCTGATATCACGGAAGGTATGTGGACGCTGACGGTCGAAGCGGAAGACGCAGTCGGCAACTCCACAACCGCGGTCACCGGTGCGTTCGGCGTGTACCACGCGCCGCATTATCCGGTGGTATACGGTATAGAAGGCGAGAAGTTCATCGATTATATCGACCCGGACGGCGCGCCGCAGACTGGCGCCGACGCCGGATGTTCCGGCGGCAGCTATCTCGGCTGGATAGCCGACGGGGAACAGGAACTCTACCGGGTGTACCTTCCCATGAAAGGGTATTACACGCTGGCGGTGAAATACGCGTCGCCGTACGCCGACAGGGCGCTGAACGTCAGCATAGACGGGACCCCCGCTTATATAACAAAGTTCTCCAATACCGGCGGCTGGGATATATGGGATGTGGCGGCCGGAACAACGGCGTATCTTGTCGAAGCGGGCACGCATACCGTGAGGCTTGCGCACCAGGGCGGATACAACGTGGATTACGTCAGCTTCCAGTCATCCGAAGAGCTGCCTGTATACGTAAACAGCGTGGATTTCAGGGAGTTCAATGGTATAGGCGAACCCGGCACGGAAGTGGAGATGACAGTGAAACTCGCGGGTATAGAGTACCCGCAGCTGCCGCGCGCGGCCGTAGACGTTAACGGGAAGTTCGAGAAAGACTGCAGTATATACGCCGAGGACGACAACCTCTTCGAAGTCTACGGGTACGGGTATTCCGCGGAAGGCGCGAAGAGCGGAAAGTCCAACAGCGTGTACGTGTATCTCGACAGGGTGATGCCTGTCATAACGGTTACATCGCCGGAAGGGGGCGGAGAGTATATCGCGGGTAAAGATACCGTGGTCATAGATTACGGCGTCACGGACAATATTAACCTGCCGGTGGAATCGCGGGCGTACCTGAGGCACGAGACCGGGCAGATAATAGAAGTGGAAGACGGCTGGGAGTTCGAACCGGTAGTGCTCAGGAAAGGGTTATGGACCCTGACGGTGGAAGCGACGGATTTTCCGGGCAACTCCACTCATACTGTCACGGGCGCGTTCAGGGTGATCCATCCGCCTCATTACCCGGTGGTGCTCGGGATAGAAGCGGAAGATTTCGATACATACAGCGATCCGGACGGCGAACCCGGTATAGGGCTCCACGACGGGGTCTCGGGCAACAGGTACCTCGGGTGGATAGCCGAGGGCGAAGAAGAGACCTATACAATAGATATTCCGCTCGCCGGGTACTATAACCTGGAAGTGAAATACGCTTCACCCGTAGGCGACAGGACACTCTATGCCGGCGTAGACGGCGAGCCGGCTTATGCAATAGGTCTCGGCAATACCGGCGGCTGGGAGATATTCGGGGTCACGCGGTCCACTGATACTGTTTATCTTGCCGCGGGCGCGCATACAGTGCGGCTGGTGCACCAGGGCGGTTATAACGTGGATTACGTGAGTTTCCAGAACACTGAGGATTCGCCGGTATACGTTAACAGCACCGGGTTCACGGAGTTCAGCGGCATAGGCGAACCCGGCTCGGAAGTCGAGATGATAGTGAAACTCGCCGGCACCGAATACACGCAGGGCGAAAAAGTCACCGTAGATGAATACGGAAAATTCACTAAACCTGTAAGCATATACGCAGAAGAAGATAACCTCTTCGAAGTATACGGGTACGCATACACCTCCGAATGGACCAAAAGCGGCGTATCCAACAGCGTATTCGTGTACCTCGACAAGACGTATCCCGTCATAGATATTGCCAGCCCGCTCGAAGGCGAAGAGTTCATCGCGAAGAAAGATACCGTTACGGTGCATTTCACCGTGACCGACAACGTGGATATGCCGCTGGAGATAAGGGCCTACATTAAACACGAAGGCGGCGAAGAGATAGACGTCGCCGACGGCCAGGCAATAGAACCGCTGGATATAGCGAGCGGTTTCTGGGACATGATAGTCGAAGCGGCGGATTACGCCGGCAATTCCACAGCCACCGTTTCAGGAAAATTTAAAGTGATACATGATATCCTTCCACCGCGCTCAACGGTGGAAATAACAAATCCCAAATATCAAATAACAAACGAAATATACGTAACATCAGTAACAAATTTCACTTTGAGTGTCGTGGATGACCTGGTGGATGTCGGGGACGGGATAGGGTTGGGGATATCAGATACCAGATACCAGATATCAGATGCCGGATGGATGGTGTATGAAGGCACATTCAGTATAACGGGGGAAGACGATATATACGAGATAAGTTATTACAGTACGGATGTCATCGGGAACACCGAGGAAGAGAATCAGCAGGAAGTGATACTCGATAATACCGCGCCGGTGACGGAAGTCGGGATAACCGGGCCCGAATACACAGTACCCCTTACTACAGAGACCTACATAACGAGCCTGTCTACCATAACTCTCAGCTCGGAAGATCCCGGCATGTACGTATCGGGCGTGAAAGAGATAAGATACCGGATTGCGGATACCGGATGGCAGGTATATGATGCCGGGTTCCACCTGGAAGAAGGGGCGCAGCTGATAGAGTTCAGGGGGTACGATAATCTCGGTAACGAAGAAAATTTAAAGAGCCGCGTCATATACGCGGATGACACTCCTCCGGTCACGGCACTTTCCATTGGCGAGCCGAGCTGCTATATAGAAGGAGAAGGCGTCACGGTGATAACTTCGCTCACGCCGATAGACCTTGAGAGAAACGATCCTTCGATAGACGGCGCTGCAAGCGGCGTGTACCTCACGTACTACAGCATAGACGGGGAAACACCTGAGGTGTATACGGGGCCGTTCAGCGTTACCGGGTCCGACGGGTACCACGCGGTCACTTACTGGAGCGTAGACAACTTATCGAATACCGAAGAAACACAAACCTGCACTGTCTACCTTGATAACACTGCTCCGGAGTGCGCGCTGGTCTCGCCGAACCCGGAAAGTCTCGGCGTATGCACCGTATTCAAGGCCACCGTACCCGTGTACGGTATGGTCGCGGACGGGATGCTGGCATCATGGCGGCTGGAGTATGCGCCCGGCAAAGACGCGGCCGAAGGGTATGTCGCGCTCGCTGACGGTACGGAACCGTTCGGCGAGGAAGAAATAGCGCTCTGGGATCTTTATGGCCTCGACGACGGGTTCTATACGCTGAGACTGGTGTCGGAAGATATACTCGGGAACACCGGCGTTAGTTCCATGGTCATATTCGCCGGCGAACCGGAAAAGGTGTCCGAATACAGGTGCGGCGACGACAGGTGGTGGCAGAGGTACGCGTTCAAACCCGCCTACGTGGCAGTGGACGGAGAGGATTTCAGCTACGTTACCGACCAGTCGCTCAACAGGATCATTAAATTCGACGGCCAGGGCGAGGTCGTATCGGTACTAGGCGGCCCGCCGGAAAGAACGTCGTTCGTGAATCGTGAATCGTGCAATAGATGGAAAGGGGATTGGAGAGAAAGACTGCGTTTTGCTAAGCCTGAAGGAATAACAGTTGATAGCGAGGGGAATATATACGTCGCCGACAAGCTGCATAACAGAGTAGTGAAACTCGATTCCGAAGGGAATATACTTCTGGAGATAGGCGGACAGGGAGAAGGTCGCTGGTCGCTGGTCGCTCGTTGCTGGCAGAATAAAGAATACAGTAGAAAAGAGAAGACTTTTAACAGGCCCACAGGCGTAGCAGTGGATTCCGGAGGGTATATCTGGGTTGCCGACAGGCTGAATAACAGACTCCAGAAATTCACGCCGGACGGGGAACTCGTCGAAGGCGCGACGATAGATACGGATATATTCGATGACGAGCACGGGCACTGGCATGACCACTGGCACTGGTGGAACTCGATGGCGGATTACGCGCCCGGCGGTATGGCAATAGACAGCGAAGACAACATTTACGTTGCCGACCAGTTCCACGAACGGGTACTGAAATTCTCGCCGTCCGGAGAGCTCCTTATGGAGATAGGCGAGGACAGTGAAAAGTGTAAAGTGAAAGGTGGAAAGTGGAATGGGCGCCACCCGTGGTACAGGTATAAATGGAATAAAGACGAGAAAGGGGGGAGCGGCCCGGGCGAGTTCCGGGACCCGGACGGGATAACCGTCACGCCGCAGGGGTATATCTACGTGACCGACCAGGGGAACAACAGGGTGCAGAAGTTCGATAAGTACGGCAGCTTCGTGATGGAGTGGGGAGGCAGGGACAGATGCCAGATGTCAGATGCCAGATACCAGATAAAATATAAGAATTGGAAGAAAGAGAAAGACGAGTTCAACAGTCCCGGCGGCATAGCCTGCGATTCCGCGGGAAGGGTGCATGTGGCCGACAGGGATAACCGTTTCGTGAAGGTCTTCGACGCGCCGGACGAGTATACGCCTATGGCCATGGCCGGCGCCGCCAGGAGCAAAAAAACCGACGGGCCGGACCCCGCGTTCGTAAAAGGCGAGATCTATTCTTTCCCGAACCCGGCCAGATGCTGCAACCCGAAGATACATTTCGAGTGCGGTATAGCGGAAAAAGTAGAGATATACATATATAACGTGGCGGCGGAACTCGTGCATGCAGAAGAGCTCACGGGAAGGCCGATGGTGGTGGATAACAAATACGCTTACGAGTACGAATGGGATACGTCGGGTATAGCCAGCGGCGTGTACCTGTACCTTGTTAAAGCATTTAATGACGGAGAAGTTATAAAAGAGCTGAGCAAACTGGCGATAATAAAATAGTGAAGCGTGAAGGAAGTTAGTTATAAGTTATAAGTTGTAAGTTATAAGATAAGAGAAAGAAAAATGGTTTATACGTTTAAAAAGATAAAAGTCTGGCAAAAAGCACATAATCTGGTGCTGGAGATATATAAATTAACCAGGGAATTTCCGGATACAGAAAAGTTTGGGCTGGTCAGTCAGTTGAGAAGGTCGGCAGCTTCAATACCTTCTAACATTGCTGAAGGATATAAGAGGAAAAGCAGTAAAGATTTTGCTCATTTTTTAAATATGGCGGAGAGTTCATTAGAAGAAACTAAATATCATCTTTTATTATCACATGATTTGGAGTATGTTGTAAAAAATAAATACGATAACATATCAAAACTTTCTGAAGAAATCGGGAGAATGTTAAATGGTTTTAAAAATACGATTAAGTCTTAAAACTTATAACTTAAAACTTAAAACTCAGGGTGGCAGTTTAAGCAGGTTGGATCTGGTTAAGTTTATCATGCGGCTGGGATACTGTCTCGCGGTGTTCCTGGGCGCTTTCATGGTGGCGGAAGCCTGCGGCGGGACAAGCGGCGCGGCGTTTTTGAAGATAGCGCCGGGCGCCAGGCCGGTCGGGATGGGAGGCGCGTACACCGCGGTAAAAGGCGACGTGAACGCCCTCTATTATAATCCCGCAGGACTGGGGTCCATCGAGAAACCCCAGGTGGGCGCCATGCATACCGAATGGATAGACGATATTAAATATAACTTTGCCGCCGGCGCGTTCAGCCTGAAAAGGGGCGTGCTGGGGGTGTCCGCGACACTGCTGACCATGGGCGAACTCGAAGGACGCGGAGCTGACCGGGAACCTTCGGGAGAATTCAGGGCGTACGATTTCGCTATGCAGATGAGCTACGCTGCCGAAATCTCGGACAGGAGCCTGCTGGGCAGCACGCTCAAGTACGTCCGGCAGCAGATAGACGACGAGACCGCCAACGGCGTCGCCGTAGACCTGGGCCTGCAGAGGGAATTGGGCAGCGGCCTGAGCCTGGGTGTGGCAGTGCGGAACCTGGGGCCCGGGATGAAGTTCATCAGCGAAACCTACAGCCTGCCTCTGACGTTCAGTTTCGGTACCGGGCTGGTCATAGGCGGGATACGCCTGGGAGCGGATACCAGCTGGGAAGCGGCAGACGGGAACGTGAAACTCGCGTTCGGGACGGAGTACCTGCCGGTGCAGTTCCTGAGCCTGAGGGGAGGGTATTTCCTGAATGCGCTCAGGAGCGCGGTAGAGCCGGACAAGGAAAAGCTGTTCAGCCGGAAGAACGGGTTGGGCGGCGGGATAGGGGTGAAGGTCCTGGGGTACAGGCTGGATTACGCCGTAGTACCGTACGCGGAACTGGGTACCACCCAGCGGATGAGTTTCCTGTTTCAGTTCTAGACAGCATCCGGGGCGTACTTGTCACAGAGATATTTATAGTTTTCCGCCAGTTCCCTTATATCAGTTATCCTGTTGCATTCGGGCAGCGAGTCCAGAAATATCCTGCCGTAGCGCCTGGTCTTAACCCTGGGGTCCAGTACTGCCACTATGCCGAAATCCTTCCTGTGGCGTATGAGCCTGCCGAACCCCTGCTTGAAGAGGAGTGTCGCTATGGGCACCTGGTATGTCATGAACGGATCGCGTTCGTATTTCCTGATGTTCTCTATCCTGGCCTCGGTTATCGGGTCGTCCGGTACGGAGAACGGGAGTTTCGTCAGTATCACGCATTCGAGGGCCCTGCCCGGGAAATCCACTCCCTGCCAGAAAGTCGTCGTGCCCAGCAGCACCGAACCCGGCTTCTTCGCGAAATCCTTCAGTATCCTGTTCTGGCTCATCTCGCCGTGCACGAGGAAGTTAAGTTTAGGGAACCGGTTGACGAGCTCTTCCGCGGATTTGTTGAGCATGGCGTATGAAGTGAACAGGATGAAAGTCCGGCCGCCTGTTATGACCAGCAGCTCGCTTATCCTGTCTACGGTCGCCTCCTGGAACGCATCCAGGTCGTACGACGGGTCCGGCAGGTCCGTCGGCGTATACAGGAGCACGTTCTCCCTGTAGTTGAACGGCGAGTCCACCCGCTTTTCAAGCGGTTCCGCCAGTCCCACGCGTTTCCTGATGAAATCGAACGAGCTGTTCACCGTGAGCGTAGCGGAAGTTAGTATCACCGGGGATATGGGTTTGAAGACCATCTTGTCCAGGAGTTCCGCGACGTCTACGGGAGTGGCGTTGAAAGAGCAGTAGACGTTGTGGTGCCGGGCTTTTATCTTCAGGTAGTACACGTAGTTCTCGAAACCCATGGAGAGTATTATCTTCAGGTTCTCCGCCATGTTCTTGCATAGGACGGAATAATACTTGAACTCCATTTTGGCCTCGTCGTCCTCTGTCTTGAGCGAAATATCGGAAAGAAGTACCGAAAGCTCCACCAAAGGGTCAGAGAGCGTGTTCGGGAACATGTCGCGGACGTGTATCCTGTACGAGGTGTCTTTGAGACCGAACTCGTCGAGTATGTCCGTGAAAAACGAGTCGGTCTTCCGTTTCACGGCGTTCACCCGGTCCATGACGGGCCTTTTGAACTCTTTTATCGATTTTTCGTACCTGGCGGCCAGGCATCTCGTGGAACCGGATTTGTATATCCTGCTCAGCAGGTACTTGATGCCGTGCCTGGAAACGCTCAGGCTCAGGGTGTCGCTGGCGACGTCTTCCATGTTCTGCGCTTCGTCGAATACCACGGCGTGGTACTTGGGGAACACTTTGCCTCCGGAGGCTATGTCCGAGAAGAGCAGGTGGTGGTTCAGTATCAGTATATCCGCGGTCAGCTGCTCTTTCCTGGCTTTATAGAAAAAACACCTCTTGTAGAAGGCGCAGCTCCTGTCTTTGCATATATCCGGGGTGCGGCAGACGTCCGCCCACAGGTTATCGGAGACCTTGAAATCAAGGTTGAACCGGAGCCCGTCTTCGGTCTGGGAAGCCCAGTCATAGAGCCGCTGGAGCTGTTTAACCTCGGATTCTGTATCGAGCAGCCGGGTCCCCCAGGAGTTGTCCAGCCTCCTCAGGCACAGGTAGTTCCTGCTCCCCACGCATAACACGGCTTTCACGTCCATGTCCAGCGCCCCGGCGAGGAACGGGATATCTTTGTCTATGAGCTGCTGCTGGAGGGCTTTCGTGTACGTGGAGATGACCACTTTCTTCTTATCCTGCATAGTGACCCAGAGCATGAACGGGACCAGGTACGCGAAACTCTTTCCCACGCCGCAGCCGGCTTCGACCATGAGGTGTTTATTGTGGATAATAGCTGCCTGGACGGATTCGGCCATCTCTATCTGCTGGCGCCTGTACTCGTAATTATTGATCCTGGATGCTACGGGGGAACCTATCCCGAGGTATGACTCCATGCTGCTCATAAGGTAAATAAAGACATTTTTTAAGAAATATGTCAAGAAACCCGCTGAATCGCTTTGAAATTTCGCCGGATTAGTATTATAATATAATTCTTACGTAAATATATATAAAAGGAATGCTTATCTTGGAGAAGATGGAAACCGTATCGAGAAGCGTCAGGAACAAGACCATAGAGGTCGCGTTCGGGGATATTACCAGGCAGGATACCGAAGCGATAGTCAATGCCGCCAACAGGAAACTGCTGGGTGGCGGCGGTGTCGACGGCGCCATACACAGGGCAGCAGGAAGAGGGCTCCTGGAAGAATGCAAGATCCAGGGCGGCTGCGAGACGGGCGACGCCAAACTCACGAGCGGCTATAACCTCAAGGCCAGGTTCGTCATACACACGGTAGGGCCCGTGTACAGCGGGTCCAAAAAGGACGCCAAACTGCTCAGGAAATGCCATTACAAGAGCCTCAGGCTCGCCTCGGACAACAAGGTGAAGACCATAGCCATACCCGCCATAAGCACGGGAGTCTACGGGTACCCGGCCGACGAGGCCGCCAGTATCGCCATATCCTCGACCGTGGATTTTCTCAAGTACGATGACACGGTGAAGCTCGTGAGGTTCGTCCTCTTCGATAAGGACAAATACGACGTGTTCAGGAAGGAACTGGAGAAACAGCTCAAATGACGGGTAAAGAGCTCAAAGACCTGCAGAAGAAGAACGATAACCTGAGGGGCTGGAAGCATAAGCTCTCCATGATACTGAAATTCTCCTCCCAGATAAGCTCGTCGAGCGATATACAGGAGATAGTAAAGATCATCGCCGACTGGACGAACAAGATACTCGAGTCGGACAGATGTTCGGTCTACCTGCTTGACGAGGAGAAGAAAGAGCTCTACAACTGGGTATCCCACGGGCTGAAGAGCCGGGAGATACGCCTGCCGTTCAATATAGGGCTCGCGGGGCACGCCCTGAAGACCGGCAAGGTCATAAACGTGAAGAACGCCTACAGGGACAGGCGGTTCAACAGGAGCATAGACAAGAAGACCGGGTACAAGTCGAAAGCCGTGCTCTGCATGCCGCTCAAGAACCAGAAAGGCGAAAAGATCGGCGTGTTCGAAGTGCTGAACAAGAAGAGCGGTTATTTCACCAAACAGGACGAGGAGATACTGGGGCTCCTGGCGAAACAGGCTGCCGCCGCCATAGAGAACGCGAAACTCTATATCGAGATAAAGAAGACCTTTATATCGTTCATCGACACGCTTTCCGAGACGCTGGACGCGAGGGATCCCATGACAGCGGGACATTCCCGCAGGGTCTGCAAATACGCGGTGCTTGTCGCGAAGAAACTCGGGTACTCCAAGGACAAGATGGAAGCCATAAAATACGCGGCGCTCCTCCATGACCTGGGCAAGATAGGCGTGAAAGAGAGCATACTGCAGAAACCGACCAAGCTTACCAGGGAGGAGTTCGCGCATATACAGACGCATACCCTGGTAACCAGGAAGATACTCGAACAGACCTATCTTCAGCCCCAGTACAGGGACCTGCCGCTCATAGCGGCCTCGCATCACGAGAACGTGGACGGTACCGGGTACCCGGATAAGCTGAAAGGGCACCAGATACCGGAGATGGCCAAGATAATAGCCATAGTGGACGTCTTCGACGCGTTCACATATAAGAGGCAGTACAGCACCCCGGTTTCCATCGAGAAGGCGGTGGATCTTCTGGAGCAGAACAGGGATACCAAGTTCGATTCCTATTTTCTTGACGTGTTCCTGGGCCTGGAAGTATACGATATACTGAAAGTGCTCACGGAGGGAGATATAAACGAGGTTCCAAGGAAAGCCTCGCTGATATTCAACGGCATGACGCTGGGGCAGCTGGCGGACAGCATAAGGAAAGGGGATCTGGACGGCGCCGTTGACGAGTTCTGCAAGTACTACCCGGTGCGGGTACGCGTTTATGAATAGGAAGAAGATAACCGTTTCGCTCATATTGCTGCTGCTGGCCCTGGCGCCGCAGTCGCACGCCATATACAGGGTGTCTTCCAGGTTCAACCCGTATTACCATTATCTCCTGGGCAGGTTCTATATACACAAGGGGGAACTCCAGAGGGGGATAGGCTGGCTCGAACAGGCGTACAGGCTCGACAGGGACAGCTGGGCGCTCCAGTGGGACCTGCTGGAACTCTACTATATAACGGGAGATTACAGGAAGGCCCGGGAGGTCGGTTCCAGGATGTATAATATCGACCCCATGGACGCGCACCTGACGGAACTCCTGGCTGACGTATACACCAGGCTGGGGAACAAGGACCGCGCTCTGGAGCTGTACCAGAATCTGAGCACCATAGAGCCCTCCAACAACATGAGCCAGCTCAATATAGCATCCATATACGAGTCCAACGGTGATTTCAAATCCGCGCTCAAGCAGTACATGGATCTTCTTAAGAAAGAGCCGGACAACGTCTTCCTCAGGCTCTCTATAGCGGACATATACCTCAAGCTCTCGAAATACGATACCGCCGTCAAGAACTACCTCGAAGCGCTGAAATACGGCGCGGACCCCAACGACGTGTATCTCCAGATAGCCCGCGTTTACAGCCACGTGGGAAAATACAGGCAGGCGGAGAAATATCTTCTTATAATACTCGACGAGCACCCGCAGAACGTCCAGGTGATGTACCTGCTGAGCGAAGTGTACCAGAACTGGAAAAAATACGAAGACGCCGAGAAAATACTCATAAGCATACAGGATATGGGCGGCAATAACATAGGGCTCATGCTGAAGCTGGGCGCCCTTTACAGCGATATGGGGAAGGTGGACAAGGCCCTGGAGACCTTCCGGGAAGCCACCAGGCTTTATCCCGATGAATTCACGAGCTGGTATTTCCTGGGGCTGACCTACGAGTACAGGGAAGAGTACGCTGAAGCCGAGGAAGTTCTTCTGAAAGCCGCCGACCTGAAAGACGATCCGCAGGTATACCTGCACCTGGGGGTCGTCAACGACAAGATGGGAAACCACGAGAAAGCGTACGGCATGTTCAAGAAGTGTCTCGAGCTAGACCCGGACCATTCCGTGGCGCATAACTATATCGGATACACCTGGGCCGAGAAAGGGATAAACCTCGACGAAGCCGAGAAACACATAATAAGGGCCTTGGTCATAGAACCCGAGAATGCGGCATATATAGACAGCCTGGGCTGGATATACTACAAGCAGGGCAAATACGAAGAGGCGCTCAAGGTGCTCAAGAGGGCCGCGGAGCTTTCCGACGATCCCGTCATACTCGAGCATCTCGGCGACGCGTACGCGAAACTCGAACAGGCGTCCAAAGCCGAAAAGACGTACAAGAGAGCCCTTAAAGAAGACCCCGACAACAAGGAACTCCAAGAGAAGCTCCATAACCTTAAATAAGTGAAGCAGAAGTTAATCCTTTCCGTGCTGATACTGATATGCGGCTGCGCTTCACTTCCCGATCCGCCGGATATCACCGTTGCCGGCGTAATGGATATTTCGATCTCGGGGCCTGCCGATATCAGGTATCCCCATATGAGAGGTATTTTTAAGGTGGAAAGCGATCCGGGAAGGTTCTACCTCTACCTTCAGGACGATTACGATCTCCCCGGCGGAAAAATCATAGCGGAAAAAGGAAAAGTACTGGAGATCACCGTACCCATGCAGAAGCGGTTCGGGAAGATTTTCAGGTACTGGCCGTACCTGTTCGCTTCTCCCGAAGACGCGCCTGCGAAATGGATAGAATACCTCGAATGGACCGAAATCGACGGCAAAAAACTCCCTGCTAAGTTAAAAATTGATTCGGAAGAAATAATGGCTACAATATCTATATATTATGGAGATTAAAGCGCCTGCAAAGATAAACCTGTTCCTGAACGTGGGGCAGACAAGGGAAGACACTTTTCACGACATAATATCGATACTCGTGAAAATAAACCTGTATGATAAGCTGCGAGTGGAAGAGAGCGACGATATAATCGTCGAAGGCCCGGAATGGCTGAAACAGGAAGAAAACATAGTATACAAGGCGGCGCAGATGATGCAGAAAGCGGTCAAGACGGACAGGGGATGCAGGATAATCCTTGAAAAGAATATCCCTTCGGGGGGCGGGCTGGGGGGAGGGTCTTCCGACTGCGCCGCTGTTATAAAAGCGCTCAACAAGCTCTGGGGGCTGGATCTTGATATCGGGGAGATGGAAAAGATAGGCGCGCGTCTCGGAAGCGACGTCAATTTTTTCCTGTATTCAGGCGCCTGCCTTGTAAGAGGCAGGGGAGAGATAGTGGAGCCGCTGGAAGCGGAGGAAACAAGCAGCAGCACGCTGCTCCTCATAGACCCGTGCGTGAAGATAGCAACGAAAAACGTCTATTCAAGGTATCAGGCAGGCAGGCTGGTGCCGGAAGATATACTTGCGAAAGTCCTCAGGAATTACAGGCGGGGCAGGTGGGGAGAGATACTCCGCAACGATCTCGAAACCACGGTTTTCAAGGAGTACCCCGTGCTCAAGGACCTGAAGAACAGGCTCATAAACTGGGGCACGAAGCCGCTCCTTTCGGGCAGCGGTTCATGCATGTTCACCCTGATCGACGAAGAAAAGACCGCGAAGTCGGTCTCTTCCGTGATAGAAGAGAACTTCGGATTCGGGACCTGGACTGTTCAGACTGTAAAATAATGTATAGGAATTTCAATAATTTCTATACATTGATCAGGAATCCTAAGGGAAAGGATCTGCTTTTCCTCGGCGGGGTGACAGCGGAGCAAATACCTGAATGGTATTTGTGTAACGCCAGAGGGGCTTTAGCTCCTATGGAAGTCACGAACGAAGTGAGTTAACTTAACTGGGGAGTAGCCAAGCGGTAAGGCACCGGGTTTTGGTCCCGGCACTCGAGGGTTCAAATCCTTCCTCCCCAGCCACACATAAAACAAGGCTGATGGCCTTGATTTATGTGTGATAGATAGAGAAGGATTTGAAGGGATTTCATCGCTCCCTGAGGGAGAATGAATGAGTGAGCGCTGCCAGTGGCAGATGAAGCGAACGATTGAATGACCCAGCGCGGAGCGCGGAAGAGAAAATCCCCGTCCGAAGTCTGCCGGGAGGAAAGCAGGCTGACGAGGAAAAATCCTTCCTCCCCAGCCAGTTTACTTCTAAGTAAAAGACAAAGGCATTATGAATAAAATTAAACAGATTTTCTTTTATTTATTTTGTGCCCGTTACATGTATTACTTCAGGACCAATAATCCCGCCCGATATTACCATTTTCATGGCTTCATCAACATCCCATTGCGGATCCTTAATCTGCGAATCTTTTAATATAACAAGAAAACCCGAAGTGGGATTAGGAACGGTTGGTATAAATACTTTTTTGAGGATTTCGCCAGTCTCCGTATTTTTCAATTCACCGGTAATAAACCCGATTACCCATGTGTCAGGCTTAAAATAATCCACCAGGACAGCCTTCTTGAATATTTGTTTTTCAGGAAGAGATAAGGTGTTGGACATCTGTTTACCTGCCAGATATACTGTTTTTACAAGGGGAATATGCGTCATCAGTTTTTCAAATAAGCCGAATATCTTCTTCCCGATGACATTGCTGACTATTATGCCTGCCAGATACAAAATAACAATAAATAATATCAGGCCCAGCCCCGGTATGCGATACCCTATATATTGATCGATCAGCCCCATAACCTGCATGTCAACAAAAACATAGATGATTCTAACCGCAAAGATTGTAAGTCCTATGGGAATCAGGGCAAAAATACCTCTGAAAACATACAATTTTAAATGATTAATGAATTTTTTCATTATCTATCCTCCTTTAACCAGAAAGACAGCATATACAATATATAAAATAATGAATATTGCCCCTTCCCATCTGTCAAGCATGCGTCTTTTTCCTGTGAACATAAAGAAAAAAAGAAGAATACTCGCACCAATCAGCACAAATATATCCATATTGAAATGAGGTGTGATAGGCAAAGGCTTTATCAACGAAGATATACCCAAAACAAAGAAAATATTGAAAATATTTGAACCGACTATATTTCCTACCGCGATATCGCAATTTTTTTTGAATGCGGCAACCGCTGAAGTCGCTAATTCCGGCAATGATGTGCCGGCTGCGACAATAGTCAAACCTATAAGCGACTGACTGACGCCCAGGTTTGCTGCCATGTCAACAGCACCGCTTTCTACGAGTTTCCCTCCTAATACTAAACCCGAAAGTCCGCCAATAATCATAAAAATCGATTTCGCCAGACTGGTATTCTTAACATCTGCATGCCGGCTTTTTATATTGTCTTTGGCAATAACCGCGATATAACATAAGAATACTGCAAAAAAAGCCAAAAAAACAAATCCATCCATACGCGACAGCACTGAGCGGCCGGTTTGATCAAGAAGAGCATCATTTGCCAGGACACCCAATAATATTGCTGCCAGTAGACTGAATGGGATTTCTTTCCACACCGTCCCCTTAGTTACTGCCAATGGATAGATTAATGAAGATATACCTAAAATCAAGAAGAGATTGAAAATATTGCTGCCGACTATGTTTCCTATCGCAATTTCCGTATTACCTTTGGCGCTGGCAAAAATATTTACAAATAATTCAGGCGTCGACGTTCCAAAAGCAACTATAGTAAGTCCAATCACCAAGTCAGACACCCTGAATCTCCGCGCAAATGCTGACGCTCCATCGACAAGAAAATCGGCGCCTTTTATTATTATCATAAAACCCAGTAATAAGTATAGAATATTGAACATAATATCTCACATATATACTACTTATTTTTTTGAAAAATAAACATTTCTGATGCTACAGTCCATAAAAAAATGCAGTAAGAGCAAGTCATGAATGAAAAAACCAGTAATTAAGCCACTGAAAGTAATACGGCGATTTCCCTCTCCGCCTGCCGAAGAGAATTTAATTTATTGGCACAGAAAAAAAGCAAGGCTTCTCCTCGTCATGCTGATAGACACCCGGGCAGCCTAAGCTTTCCCGGGAGGAACGACAACCCCGTGCCCACAGGATACAAATCCGCAGGAAAGCGGGAGTCATAACTGGTGACGGCTGTCGGGATAGCAAGATTCCGCGCAGCGGTAGTTTGTTAACAACTGTAATTGAAGGGTTTTCCTTAGCCGCAGATATCTTATTAAGGAAAGATTTCCGGATTTCAGTCAGAAACGCCGGGACCGCGTATCAGCTTCCCAGTATCTCGTCGACTGTGGATGTGAGGGTTCTTATTCCGAACGGCTTGAAAATATACCTGTCCCCGAAAGGCTCTACGATTCTTGACATATTGGCCTGGTCGAGCGAACCGGTTATTATAAGGACTTTCTGGGAGGGGTCGTTTTTCTTTATGTCTATGTAAAGGTCTATCCCGTTCTCGCCGCGCAGGTGCACGTCTATCATTATCAGGTCATACCTGTGTGTTTCCATCAGGTCTCTGGCGCCGTTCAGGTTCGTAGAGGTGTCTACCGTGTAGCTTGTTTTTTCCAGACCCTTCCTGCAAACAGTAAGGATGTTCTTCTCATCGTCTACCAAAAGTATTCTTTTCATTCTTCTTTCTCTTGTGTCTGCGCCCGGAAAGTGAGAGTGAACTCGGTATATTTGCCTTTCTGGCTGGAAAGGGAAATGCTCCCGTCGTGCTCCTTTATTATCCCGTGCACTATCGAGAGCCCGAGACCTACTCCTCTTTCTTCCTGCTTCGTCGAGAAAAACGGGTCGAATACGTGCGTATTGTTCTTGCTGTCTATCCCGACGCCGTTGTCCCTTATTATTATGTTTACGGATTTATCGTCATCATTATATCTGGTAGATATGCTTATCTTCTTGTTCCTGCGTTTCTCGAGCGCGTCTATACTGTTATTTATAAGGTTGATCAGGACCTGCATTATCTTATCCTTATCAGCCTGGACCGAGGGGATAGTACCCAGCTTTTTCTCGAGCGTTATATCATTTCTCTGGAGTTCCGATTCGACTATCTTCACGACGTCGTCTATTATGGAGTTGAGATCGGAAGGCTCCATCTTCGGTTTCTTCCCGGACCTGGAGAAGGTCCTGAGGTCCAGTATTATCTTCTTCATCCTGTTGGCGGAGTCTATCAGCATATCCATGTTCTCTTCATCGTCATCGGTAAGATCGTCTTTCAGCGAATCTTTCAGGAGGTCATTGCAGGCCATTATGGTAGTGAGGGGATTATTAAGCTCATGAGCCACGCCGGCCGCCAGTTTTCCTATACTGGCGAGCTTTGACTGCTGCATGAGCTGTTCTTCCATCAAATTCTGTTTCCGCATGTTCTCCCGGAGCCTGTTGTTCATCTCGCTGAGGTACCCGATAACCGCCCCGACAATAAGGAATACCGCCAGCTCTATGCCGCCGCCGAAGCGGAACACGATGTTTATACCGGAATTACCCGTAAGATTCAGAAGAGCGGTATTGATATAGAATGTCAGTAGTGCGAAGAATATGCCGAGTTTTGTCCCGAAATACCAGGCGGCTATGATAACCGGCAGTATGGACAGGATAAGAAGGGGAGACTTGATATCTTTCTGGAAAAAGACAAAAAACAGGGCATATGCCAGGACGAGGCTTATAAGTACCCGGGTTTTTCTCTTGTGGTCAATGGGATTTAAAGCTAACCGCATTATATATTCATTATATAACAAGATGCGGGCAGATTCAAAATCCGGATATTACCTCAGCGGGAAAAATCCGGGTATACTTTGAAGAACTCCGATTTAACCAGTGTCATACACTCAGAGAGAACATCCGTTTTCACGCCGGTTATCTTGCCTGATCCCTCTTCGAAAACAAAACCGTACACAAGGGCTTTCTTCAGTGCATTCCTTACGGCTTCGTCAGAAGTCTCCGAGCGTGTTTTTACATTCTCCGATATAAGCACGTAGTTAGCGGCCGCAAGAGTGATCCACATCTTTCTTATTTCAGGCTGTATCTGGCTGCTGCTGTCATTAGACAGGTAAAACAGATCGAGTATGTCATATATCACGAACTTTAATACGGCGCTTTTCATCGTATCCTTATCATGTTTCTGAGCCGCCGCGTTCAGCTCGGTCTTGAGGTCGACCCCGTATCTTGTCTTAATGGCATCCAGCAGCGGACTCAGATACATGACAATCTTGGATATGCTCTCATAATCGCCGCTCTCAATATTGAGCAGCAGCTGTTTTTCTATCTGGGTGGTAGATGTTTTCATCGACATCCTGTACTGGTAGTCGCCGAAAGACAACTGGACCACCGAGCATATAACCGCCGATAACAATATAACTATTTGTTTTTTCATTATCCTTATATTAATCAGTCTGTTTCTTTATCAGTTAAACAAATAAGAAACGTCCAGCCGCGTCTCGGGATACGTTTCGTCTTTGCCGTTGAACTTCTGCATGTGCTGGCTGGCGTCAAGCTTTATGGCCAGCTTCTCTATCGGTTTATACATGACCCCGATAGTCGGCTTATAGAATATGCCGTTGTCCGCGACGCCGCATTCGTTATCCCCGCCCCAGGTCTTGCTGGCAATTGCTTCGGGATGTTTCATCCAGTCGAGGAATGCAAACGGGGCGATAATACCCGCATCCGTATGGAAATAATAGCCCAGGCGGACATAACCTGTTTCTACCCTGTAGTTTGTCTTGACTACTACGTCTGCCTCTGTCAGGTCGGCGTTGGCTTTCGAGGCGCTGCTCCCGAGGAAATTCTTCCTCTGTTTTTCGTGGAGGTCGGTGCCGTTAACTACGGCAAGCACGCTTGCGGGATCCCTGTGCGCCGAGTGGTCGGCATACCAGAAGGCAGTCTTAATCACGAAATCATGCAGCTGCGTTTCGACGAAACCGCCATACACCTGGTACCTGTCATTTTTCATCCATGGCATTATACCGCCGTCGGGAGACCCTTCCCCTACGCCCTTCGGAGAGACTATCTCTCCGGAACCTATGCTGGAGAAATAGCTTGAAAATCCGGTGACTATCTGATCGTTGAGGTTCACCCTGGCGTCCATTCCCAGCGGTACCACGTTCTCCAGCGGACCGCCTTCTCCGTTATCCGTGCTCATGCTGTAAAAAAGGGTGCTTTTTCCGCCTATCCCTTTCTCGCCGTGCACCATGAACATGGTATATCGGGGAAGCAGCAGATGGTCGTTGTCAAAAAGCTCCGGGGGCTCTATTCCAAGGTAAGTGGGGACCTCATCGAGTTTCTCGTTGAAAAGGTCGAATTTCCTGTACATCTTGCCCAGCCTGAGCTGGAATTCCTTGGCGAGCTCAATATTGCCCCACATGTTCTTGAGCACGACGTCTTCGTCTCCGATATTCACAAAAGTCTCGACGTTCTTCGCCAGAGGTGTCTTTAAAAACAGGTTGAAGTGGGGAGTGCTCCACTCGTGAGGGCAGTCCGTCTTGACGGTCTTGCCTTCATCGTTTATCGAGAGTTCGTCAAAGACCTTTTCGACGTTCACGCTCATGTAGCCGTACATGGTTATACCCTGAGTGCCGATGGTCTGAATATTGAGAAGCTCTTCAAGCGACATATCGATCAGCTTGAGATAATCATCGGACGTATCAGCCGAGTAAGCCGAGAGTACGGCGGCAAAAATAAATGCGAGAAATAACTGTGATAGCTTTTTCATAGAATAAACCCTCCTTTTAAGATGCACTCAGTATTATAACAACGAAATTCGGATAAGTCAAGTTATATATATTATACATATCTCTCCTAATATAAGCAATATAATCATTTATATCACTGCGCGGGTATAATCCGGGTATTTAAAAATGCTTCATATTATATATAATGATAGAAAACGTTAAGGAGACGGTTATGGGCGGAATTCGTAAAAATATAATAGCTGCGGTTCTGGTTGCGGGCGGGTTCATATCGGCCTGGCCGGCAGATACAGGAGAAAGGCCGATGGCCGCGCAGGATATAGTCGAAAAAATGAACAGTGTCATAAACGTAGATTCTTCCGAAGGCCGGATGAGCATGACAATAATAACCTCGTCGGGCGAAGAGAGGACTTTCATATATGATTCGTACTCCAAGAACAGGGGCGAGAAGAACCTTATAAGATATATAGAGCCTTCCAGGGCCAGGGGGCAGGCCATATTGATGCTCAATAACGCCGACGATATATGGGCGTATTTCCCCAGGACAGGAAGGGTAAGGAAACTCGCCACGCACGCTAAAAGGCAGAAGATGGAAGGAAGCGATTTCTCGTATGAGGATATGGGTTCAGGGGACGCTTTTCTCGACGATTATACCAGCAGGCTGCTGGGCGAAGAGGAAAAAGAAGGGTATATGTGCCATAAACTGGAACTCGAGAGGAAGCAGGGGTCGGACGCCGGATACTCAAGGCTCGTCATATGGGTCATCAAGGAGAACTATTTCCCGGTTGCTATACAATATTATGACCTGGACGATTCCCGGCTGCTTTTAAAGGAACTCATCCAGTACGATATCAGGATGATCGAAAATATTCCCACAGGCATGAAAATCGTCATGTACAACAGGACCGATGACACTAAGACCGTCATGGAGATATTGAAGGTGGATTATGACGCAGAGCTCGGCGACGAACTCTTTACCGAAAGGGGACTTTTAAAATGAGATATGCCGTGATCATCTGCCTGCTGGCCTGCATGGCGCCTGCCGCCCGGTGCCGCGCCGCCGCCGAAGCCGATATATACGGCTATTTCGAGCCTTCATACACGGGGCTCTCGGCGGATGATTACTCCCAGGTCTCGGCGAATAAGCTCAGGACCGACCTGAGGCTGGAAAAGGGGAAGATGATATTCGAAGCGAACGTGAATATGATCCAGTATAACGGCAGGACCCGCTGGAACGCGCTGGATTTTGTCCCCGGGAAGCTTAAAAATTCCGTCCCGGAAGAATACGCGGGTAATTATGTTTTCGAATACGAGGATGAGATAGTGCTGGATAACGCCATGGTGAAGCTGCCTTTTAAATACGCCGATCTGACGCTGGGAAAACAGCAGGTGGCGCTCGGGACCGGTTATGTGTGGAATCCCACGGATATATTCAACAAAAAGGATATAATAGACCCGTCCGGAGAACAGCCCGGACATAATCTTTACCGCGCTTACCTGCCGGTCTACAGCAGGTACGGTCTCGTAGTCATCTACGGTCCCGGCGAAAACGACGAGGATTCCTGCAGGCTGCTCAGGCTCAAGGGCGGCGCGGGGCATTTCGACTATTCGTTCATAGGTATAAGAAAGAGGACCGATGTCGCGGATTACGTAAACTTTTCGACGGAACGGCAGAAAAGGGAACTTGTCGGCGCGGATCTTGCCGGGGAACTCCTGGGGTTGGGCGTGTGGGGAGAATACGCGTATAATTATATCGACGGCGACCCGGAGTTTTCCGAATGGGTATCCGGGGCAGACTACACGCTGAAAAGCGGAGTATATATGCTCGCAGAGTATTACAGGAATTCATCAAAAAGCGGCGACAAAGACGGGTACACGGCCGGCGACTGGCTGGGATACGTGACAGGCGAGTCTAAATCCGTATCCAGGAGCCAGTTATACGTTACTTTTTCCTGTCCCGCGGCTGATCTCGTCACTGTCGGGACATCTGTAGCGGGCTGCCCGGACGACGGCAGTCTTGCCCTTATACCGACAATGCTCTACAGCATGTACGAGAACGTGGAACTCGAGATATTCCTGAATTTCAATATGGGAGAGGATGACACAGCCTTTGACAGCAGTCTCGGGTCCGGCGGACTGGCAAGGCTCCGGGTCTATTACTGATTCCTGCCTGCTGATATGAGAGACAAGCTTCTTAAGATCCTGGCCCAGCTGCACTCAAGATATCCGCTCCGGGTACTGGCTGCAGTTTTTATCCTGACGGCATGTTTTGGTTATCTGGCTACGAAGCTCCAGCAGAATATGAGATGGGCCGACCTGCTGCCGGAAAACCATCCCAGCACAGTGCAGTTCAACAAGGTGGTGGAGGAATTCACTTCGGCGACCAACATCGTAGTAATGGTCGAGGGGGAGGAAGAAAAGATAAAGAGGTTCGCCGACGAGGCCGTTCCGCTTTTTAAGGATCTTATAGACCCGTCCGACGGGAAGAAATACATCAAGAGGATAGACTACAGGGCAGAAACCGGGTTCATAAAGAAGCACGGGCTTATGCTCGTAAAAGAAGAGGATATGGAAGACATGAAGGGGCTCTTCATGGACCCCAACCTCCTGCCGCTGGTCACGAATATCAATGACAGCCTGGAAAAAGTGTACATCGCGAAAGAAGGATCGATGTCCACCAGGGAAAAGGAGGATAATGCCTTTATCTTCCTCGACGGCATAGAGAATCTCGTCAGACAGATACAGCGTTCGGTCTCCGGCGAGCGCCTGAGCGAAGATGACGTCAGGAAGACTGCCGATAAGATACTGTTCGGGGAAGACTACATGCTCTCTTACGGCAAGGACGCTCTTATAATACTGGCTGTTCCCAATTTTACCATGATGGATATGGATAAAGTGACATACAGCGTGGACAGCATGCAGGAAGTCATAGACGGCATGCTGCCCCGGTATGAAGGCGTAAAAGCCGGGCTGACAGGAATGGTCGCCGTCCAGCATGACGAGAACGTATCCATAGAAAAGAGCCTGGGTTATACAACGGTCATAGCCCTGGCAGCAGTGCTTGCCATGCTGATAATCGCCTTCAGGATGTGGATGGCCCCGCTCTACGGACTTTTGACCCTGATAGTCGGGGTCATATGGGCCGTAGGGCTGGTCACCGTCACGCTGGGGTCGCTCAACATGATGAGCGCCATGATGGCTGTCATACTGATCGGGCTGGGTATAGATTTCAGCATACATATTATATCCGTCTTCACGGAGAACAGGTCGCTCGGGAAGGGCATCGAAGAGTCCCTGTCCGTCACGTTCAGGAATACCGGGAAAGGCATAATAACCGGCGCGCTGACCACGGCCGCGGCTTTTTTCGCCGTGACCATCGCGAGGACCAGGGGTATGAAGGAAATGGGGATAGTGCTGGGGGGCGGAGTGATAATGGTGCTGCTGGCGACTTTCCTTCTTTTACCCGCTCTGCTCGTGCTCAGAGAGAAAAAAAGAGACAGGATAAGCGCAGCGAAGGGCGAAAAGCGGAAGACCGCTGACATATCCTTCAGGTCGCTGGGGGTTGCGGGACACTGGCTCAGCAGGCATTACATAAAGAGCCTGGCCGGCGTGATCGTTATAAGCGCGGTTCTGGTATATGCGGCGTCCAAGATAACGTTCGACCATAATTACCTTAACCTGGAACCTAAAGGACTGAAATCCGTAGAACTGGAAGACACGATAATAGACAAGTTCGATCTCAGTATAGATTACGGCATGGTATTGGCGGACAGCCCGGAGGAATCAAGGAAAACCGCTTCCCTGCTGAAGGAGAAACCGCTCATCGCGTCCGTCGAAGACATATCGCTGTACCTTCCGTCAAAAGAGGAGCAGGAACGCAGGCTGCCGCACATAAGGCAGATAAGGAAAGCGCTCGCCGCCTCGCGGCTCCAGCCGGCTGTGGACAGGGAAAACGCCGTAAGGTTCATTGATGAGCTGGACAGGCTCCGGATGAATGTGATGGAGATGCAGGATATGGCATACCTGGGAGGGCAGGACAAGGTGGACGCGAAATGCACGAAGATAACGGGCGATCCGGAAAACCCGCAGAGTCCCGATATAATAGGCGGGCTTATGGAATACATGGAAAAAAACGCCGAGACTTCCCGCGAGAGGCTCTCCTCGTTCCAGGATGTCTTTTCCCCGTACTTCAGGGAATCGGCCATGTCCATGAGCTCGGAAGACATACTGACGCTGGAAGACCTCCCGGATTCCATATTAGACAGGTACGCTAACAGGGACAGGAACCTCTTCCTGGTGACCGCTTATCCTGCGATGAACATATGGAAAGACAAGACCGTCATGGAGAGATTTTCTGAAACCCTGGAAAGCATAAGCGGGAAAGCCACCGGCATGTCTATTATTATGAAATACCTCATAGATATAATGGGAGAAGACGGCAGGAAAGCGCTCGCGCTGACCATATTGCTTGTGTTCATTATACTTCTTGCGGATTTCGGGAAACCCCTGTACGCCGTTATAGCCATGATACCTCTTCTTCTCGGGGCCCTGTGGATGGTAGGGCTGATGAAACTTGCCGGAATGCAGTTCACGGTGATGAACGTGCTGGGCCTTCCGCTCATCATCGGTATCGGCATAGACGACGGCGTGCACATAGTGCACCGCTGGATGGCGGAAGGCAGGGGCGCGGTGAGGCAGGTGTACGCCAGTACGGGTAAGGCCATACTGCTTACCAGCCTGACTACCATGCTGGCGTTCGGATCCCTTGTATTTTCTATCTACCGCGGATTCGCGAGCCTGGGCGGAGCGATGTTCCTGGGCGTGGCGGCCTGTTTTCTCACAAGCGTTTCTGTGCTGGCTCCAATAATAGGGCTGATAGACGCAAAAAGGGTAAAAAAAGGCGAAACCGCCGGCGAGTAAGGCCCGCCCGGCCCGATTAAATTCAGCTGGTTACTTTCCTACAGCTTGACGAACCGCGCGATCTTTGTTTTAAACCTGTCCCAGACTATCGGTTTAATAACATAATCGGCCGCGCCTTTCCTGTAAGCTCCGTCAATATCGGAGATCTTTGAAGAACCGGTCAGAAGTATTACCGGTATTTTTTTAGTCTTTTCTTCGTGTTTGATTATTTCGCAGGCATCCAGTCCGTTAAGTTCGGGCATGTCCAGGTCCATAAGTATAAGCGCGGGGATCTCTTTCTTGGATATTTCTATCGCCTTTATTCCGGTGTCCGCCTCAAGCGTGGCGAAACCGCACGATTTGAAATATACCGATAGGAGCCTTCTTACTGCAGAATCGTCATCAACGATTAAAACGCTTTTCTGTTTTATGGGTCCCAGTATCATGATGCAATTATATTATATTGAAATGCAAATGACAACCGGATAGCCGGTATATAAAAAAATCAGGCAGAGAAGCCATCGGCCGCTCTGCCTGATAAATTTGATAAACAGGAATAGCTTTTAGGAGGCTATTTCTGCTCCTGCGTTTGCCGTTCTGCCCTGATTAACAAAAGGCTAACTGCAATTTAAAACGCGTAGGAAACCGTGCCGTATACAGCGCGTCCGGGCTCCAGCGGCAATGTATTAACCCAGTTCTTTGAAAATTCTGGATAATCATAATCCTGGTCCAGAGCGTTCTGTACAAAAAGGTTGAGAGAGAGTGATTCCATAGAGGGCACGATGTAGTTGATGTTCATGCTTACCATGTGAACCGCTTCTGCTTCAGGGTTCAGCACTTTGCCCGGGTTTTCGGCCGGCTCGCCGAAATAACTGTCAAAGATACTCGCTGTTAACCCGGATTCAGTATGATAAGACACACCGGCTTTCAGCATGTAGTCCGGTGCCAATACCTTTTCGTCTTTTTCTGTCTGATAGGTTCCCGAACCTTCCAGATAAAAATTAGATAAAAGCGATACTTTAGACTCGATTTCTACCCCCTGGATATCCATCGTGCCTTCGTTATCATAAGAACTGGTGGCCGGTATCGTCGGATGGGCGACACGCGTGATGAGGTCCTCGTAGCTGTTCTTGAACAGGGTTAAAGATGACTGGTATTTACTCGTGTTGTATAATAACTGCAGATCAAGCGTCTTTACTTTTTCGGGCTCCAGGGAGGAGTTCCCCACTAATACGCCCGGGAAATAAGTCCTGGTTTCCACCGACCACGGGGATCTGAAAGCCTCGGCATATGAGACTTTTGTTCCGAAAGTGTCTGAAAGCTGGTATACCGCGCCTATGCGGGGAACAGTGACACCGTCTATATCTTCAGGTTTGTTGTACTGGGCTCCGGTGACAAGTTTCAACTTGTCTATCGGCTTATAATCCAGCTGCATATATCCTGAATAATAGTTCAGATCGAACTCGTCTATTTTGGCTTTATTAAGATCCAGTGAATACAACTGGGTCAGCACTCCGCCTACTAGAAAATTAGCTTCTTCTGTGAGCGGCCCGCTCAGTGAAACTTCCTCCAAGACGTCATAAGCACCCTCGCTTGAAGCAGCACTGCTGAAGCTGTAGGATCTAAACATATAGTAATTATGCGTTATGTTGGCTTGAACAGTATAATCTCCTGAAAGCTGTTTGGTATATCCTATATCGGCAAAGCGCCTGTTCGTCGTAAGCCAGCTCTCTCCGTCGGTGCCGACAGCCTGCCACATGGGAACAAGCCCTAGATTCGTCTGTTCAAGATTGGCAAGATAGCAATTGAACGTGAAATCCTTATATCGAAGGAATACAAGGCCGCTTATATTGTCGTTTCCAAATTCAGTCGAGCCGTCATAATCACTTCCCGGCACCGGAGAACATGTGATAGCTTCATATTCCCATCCGTCGTCTTTAAAGTAGTTCACGTTTGCAGATAAATCCAAGTCATCACTGCTAACTCCGATATTCCCTTTGCCTATAGTTGCCCCAAAAGAACCTGCGCCTGCGGTAATTTCAGCTTCCACATCTTCTGCGGGCTTTTTTGTAATGACGTTTATAACTCCGTCAAAAGCGTTTGTCCCGTATAATACGGAACCCGGTCCGTGTACGAACTCTATCCTCTCGATCGCTTCAACAGGGAACATATTGTAAAAAGCCGCGTTCAATCCTCCGGTGACATCCTCCCTGAAGGGCCTTCCGTTAATCAAGATCAACACATGGTTGTCGTAATGCCCTACAAGATCTCCGCGCACGACTGCGGCATTCCGGGGATATAGATGGGAGCCGATAGGCTGGATGCTCGGCATTCTCAGTAATATATCATAAAAAGTATTCGCACCAAAATCTTTTATTTCTTTAGCGGTAATGACCGTGACTACCGCCGGAGCATCCTGGATCTTCTCCTCTTTTTTGGATGCGGTGACGACCATGGGTACTTCCATGAAAAGGAGCTCCTCTCCCATGGCGGCGCTCAGGCGCTGCGGCAGGAGCATGCTGAAAACGATCAATGCAGGAATGATGATTTTTGTCATAAGAATTGCCTCCGTTTTTTTCTCTCAGTTATAAGGAATTATATTAATTAGAGAATACAATGTCAAGGAATTTATCCTCTGACAATATATGTAAACAGGTATATTTCGCGCGGCAGGAGGATGAGATGAGTATTTTTCGGACTCAGGCAGAGAAGCCATCGGCCGCTCTGCCTGATATATCCGTTCGCCGGTAATTAGGTGCTAGAAGGCTACTTCGGCTCCGACGTACGCGGTCCTGCCCTGGGTCACCGGTATTGACTGCCCCGGCAGCATCTGCCAGTTCGGAAGCCATATCTCCTCGTCTGTCAGGTTGTCGACGCGGACAAGGAAAGTCACGTCTTCCCATAAGCTGGCGGTCGAGAGTTTGCCCATCTCGAACCGGCAGTTAAGGTCAAGCGTGTTGTAGGCTTCCGGGCTCGGGTTGCCGTCCACGGTATCATATATGGAGTCAAAGTCACCGTGGTAATTATCGAATAAACCTACTGTTATTCCGCTGTCGGCCATGTAGCTCACGCCGAGCTTGCCGCTCATCTCGGGTATCGGAGTTACATGATCGTTATCATCGTCATCTTCGCTCTGCTGGTAAAGCGCGGAGGCGAGCAGCAGGAATTCCCTGGTCGCATAATACTTACCTTCGCACTCGAACCCCTGTATGGTCAGTTCCCCTCCGTTAGCGTACACGGGATCCACGGGATTGGACCTGTCCTGGTAGATGAGGTCCTCTATCTGGCTGTAGAAATAATTGACCGAGCCCTGAAGCTTTTCCTTGTTGTAATTGAGGCCCACGTCAATAGTGTCAACCAGTTCGGAGGTGTTGTCCGTATCTCCCTTTAATCCCGGGAAGTCAAGGTATACCTGGTGAAGACTGGGAGCCCTGAAAGCGCTGCTGTAAAGCGCCTTCACGTTCAGCTCGGGCACAAGATACTTGATCACGCCAACGCGCGGCACTATACCCATGTCGTCTATATCCTCGACCTTGTTGCCCTGGATCCCGCCGATCAGCTTCAATGTGTCATTCACCCAGTAATCCGCCTGCGTGTATAACGCGGCGTCATAACGGTCGGCATCGAGCGACGCTTCGACGAAACCCTCGTTATGCTCGACTGCAGTGATCAGGCGGTATGTCCCGCCGAAGACAAGCCTGAGCTCGTCGGATGCGGTATAAAAACCGGTTACTTCTCCCAGGATCTCATGTGAATCGCGGTCATAACCGGGCCAATGGGTGACCCTCGCCCTGGAGCGCGTAAGGCTCCCGTTGACATCCATGCTGAGCTTGTCGCTCATTTCATGGGAATATCCGACGTTGGCGAACTCCTTTTTCATCGTGATGTTGCCGTCCGCCTGAAAGAAAGAGGCGAAATCGGGTATGGCGTAGAATTTCTGCCACTGGTTTATGCTCGACATCACGCGGAAATTCTTGTAGTTGACATCTACGAAGCCGCCGGTGCCGGTATCGGTTATACTGACTTCTTTCGTTATTTTCGTAAGAAGTATGGAATCAAAATACGACCAATCGGTTTCCCAGTCATTTATCGTATAGTTCTTCGCCGCCGCCAGTACTGATACCTCATCTCCTGCATAGCTCACTTTTCCAGTAGCGTCGAGAGCCCCCTCTTCGCCGGCGAGACCTATAAGGGTGACGCCTGTTTTTTCGGGTTTCTCGGTTATGATGTTTATGACGCCCGCAAAAGCTCCCGATCCGTAAAGCACGGAACCGGGCCCTTTTATCACTTCAATCTTTTCTATTACATCGACCGGGAACG
>JAFGSA010000074.1 GCA_016934855.1 Elusimicrobiota bacterium | reverse complement strand
TTATTTGTCATTTGTAATTTCATCTGTTATCTGGAATCTGACATCTGGTATCTTTTCTTATAACTTAAAACTTACAACTTATAACTTCTTTTGCGTTTCACTTTTCACGTTTAACGAGATACGTGTTTCTAATCCGTTACCGCGTCGCCCATGCCGTCCGGCTCCTCTTCTTCCTGCAGTCTTGCCTTGTTCATCTTCATCCTTTTCTTGATTACCGCAATTATAACAAAATAGACGAACAGAGGCGCTGCCAGGAAATAAAGGAGGTATTGCGGTCCCGAAAGCGGCGAGGATGGAGAACCCGTTATGTATCCGGTAGTAAACCTGTCGAGATTCCATACCAGAAGGACGAACGCCGAATATATAACGCTGAAGTTCGTCCGGGGATCGCTCGCCTTGAAAAGCTCCAGCCCTTCCGTTCTCGGTTTCAGAAGTGGCCACAGCAGCGAGCCGCCTATATGACCTGTCATATCTTCTGTTATATGGGTCGCGAACCCGATGAACGCCACCAGACCGTACAGCCACCAGGGATTAAACTTAAAGAGATATGCTATTACAAACACCGGTATGGTCAGCAGCGCACCGAAAACGTAAGAATGGCTCCATGTCCTGTGCCATGGAAGCCAGTTAAAATATATCTTCCCGTCCTTTTCCATTTTCAGCCCGAACATCGTGCTGGAGAGTATGTCTACGGTCGACGGCTTGACCGCCGAGATCGCCCTGTCTTTGCCTTTTATTTTCTGTCTCATATACCTGACCAGCCTGTTGAGCCAGTCGATGTCGTCGGTCCTGGATTTCAGCTCCCACTCGAATCCTGCACGGCCTGTCCGGTTATTCTCGGGCGCGGTACCCGGAACCGGTATCTGGGAAGTGCTAACTATCTCGTTGAACTGTATACCCACCCCCCTTGATTCGAAGATTATGCAATACTGCCTCCAGGTGTTCGCGCTGAGCTGGGTGGGATAAAACTGTATCCTGACTTCTTTTCCCGTTTTCGCGGCTTTCTCTACCGCTTTAGCGAAAGTATCGGCCATCGCCTGCGGGTCCGGGGCAACAGGATCAGGATCTACTACGAAATCAGGGATCTCGAAGAACTGCCCGAACTTGAAATCCATCGTATCGGGCATTATCCCGTACATTCCAGCCAGGACCAGGATAAAACTGCTGATGGCCCCCTCCACGTCCATCCTGGACGATATGGACATGCGGGATACCTGAGGTATGAAAGAAGCGGCCGCGACGCCGGAAATAAAGTGAGTAAGCCCCTTCATTATGCTAACCCCAGGAAACTTACTATCGCATCGCCGTAACCCGCCATATTAAGCGCGATAGGAACCAGCAGCACCGCCATGCAATGGCTCCTCCTGCAATTGTAGAAGACGGGTATCATCCCTATACATGTGGTTACAAGCGCCACTCCCACTCCGATCCAGCCGCCGCCCATTATATATATTATCACGAACACCATTGCAAGCGCCGCAATGTATATCAGTTTCAAATTGAGTTTATCCAGCACCCTTACCGCTAACGAAGCGACATATGTCAAAAGGAGGAAAGACAGGCACCCGCTTAGAAGAACGGTACCCAGCATTACCGGGAGATCTCCCGGTTCGGCTATGAATACCGGTTTCAAAATGAAAGTAAGACCGCCCCGCCCCGTACCGAAAGGAGTAAGGTCAGTGAGCACGAAAAGAAGAAGAAAAGCCCCTACGTAATAGAGTATCTTTATCACACCGCCGGCTATCAGGAATATCCTCTCCTGGCGATAGTAAATCTCCGGAGTCGCCACGTGAACAAGCGTGCCCTGTTCTTTCGGAGGAAGGAATTCCGTGCGTTCCAGGTTCCTGTGGTTGGTGGCATGGCCCGCGAGCATGGCGCCTATCCCGGCAGTGACCCCGGGCAGGTAAGCGGCCAGCATTCCTCCGACGAAACCGGGCAGCATCCCGTAGGAAAAATCCTTCCAGTCGGCGTTAATATACTTCGACTGGTACTGCCGGGGCGGCCTGAAATCAGATATAAGGACCTGTATTATCGAGGGTATGGCAAAAAACCCTATGAACACAGGCATTATGTTCTGAAAACTGTTCGCGGCCGGCACTATCGGTTTGGCAAGATAGATGAGACCGAATATTCCGGCAAGAGTGAACGTGGCTATGCCGGCGAAACAGTTCCTCCAGGCCTCGGAGAATTTCTGCCAGGCGTTTTTTCCCCGTCCAGCGCCTTTCGGCCATTCGCTCATCAGATAATGGACTATTATCAGCCCGAGTATCCAATGAAGGTGCGGCCCTGTCGCGGCAGCTATATAAGGCCATATGTATACGAAAAAAGGATACATTGCCAGCAGCATGAACGCGCCTACCAGAGTACCTAGTCCCGTCATTAGCGCCGCGTCCTTACCCCTGCCTCGCACCACCATGTCAGTCGAAGGAAGTATTGACGCGCCCGCCGATTCGTCAGCCGCGCCCAGGAACGTCATGGGTATAGTGTTCATGAAAGCAAAAGCGACCACAAGGGACATGAAAAAAGGAGCCAGGGCGTAATAAGGAATGAGCTCCCTCATACCTGCCCATATAACTATGGCTATGCCCGCCACGTTGTAGATATGCAGCGCCGGTATCAGGCACATGAGAGACCCTATTACCGTCCCCAGGACTACGTAAAGGATCAGTACAGGCTCGTTCATTCTATCCTGACGCTCTCCGGTCTGAAGACCTCCAGTATTATATTGCTCTGAGCCGTGACCCTGACCGGGGCGATTATGCTGCAGTTCCCGCCGTTCAGGCTGGAAAACCCCTTTATCTGGTCTTCGTACTCGTACGGTACGAACATCTCAGTGTCCGTATCTTTCAGTTCCAGGTATATTCCGTCCGAACCCAGGCTCACGCTCAGCACCTCGGCTGTCACCAGGTAACTGGAGCCCGTGTCTTTCTTCCTTATCTTATCAGCGTTCCTTTTTTCAAGTTTCTCCACGTCTATCCTCTTGTCTTCCATAACGTAGTTTTTCCGTGCGGGAGCTTTTTGAGGAGCGGGAGGCTTCGCTGCCTTTTCGCCGGTTTTCGCAGAGACGCGCTCCAGAGAAACCCCGTCGAAATCGGTTATCCTCAGTACGAGCCGCCCGTCTTCTCTTACAACCTTCATGGGGCCCTTTATTCTGTATTTACCTTTGGCTATGGAATCAAAACCCGGTATTTTTTCGGTATACGCATACCTGATCCTGAGGTCCATCTTGCCGGCCAGTGTGAGAACAGAGTCATCCGCTCCCAGGCTCTGACCCGTTATCTCCTCTGCTATCGCGTAAGTGTTACCCAGATCTTTATCTTCTATCACCGCGACTGACTTCGCGGTCAGCTTTCCGGCTCCCGCTTTCTGCTGCGGGCCGGCGGACTTCAGTCTTACGATATTCAAGGGGTCTGCCGGCGCGTGTATCTTTACCTGCGGTTCTCCGCGGTACTGGCTGATCTCTACCAGCATCCTGAACCTGCCGAATTTTTTTACGATGTCGGTCCTTGTATCTTTGCTCAGACTGTTGAATTCCGTATCGAACAGGACCATTTCTATCTCGCCTGAACCGTCTCCGAGAACGAATTTATGCAGCACGAAACCTTTCCTGGTCTCGAATTTTTCATAAGAGAGAACTTCCGCCTCTATCCAGACCAGATCGCCCGTATCGTCGGGAGTAATAGCGGATATCTTCCTGGTCTTCACAATGTATTTATTGACCATTTCCAGCCTGGACGGCACGGACAGGAACATGGAGACCCCCCATGCCTGGCTGACATTAAGCGCACCGGTTACCCTGACCCTGTCTTTAAGCGATGGCATGCCTTCGCCGAGAGCTTTCCGGAAAGCATCCAGCTTGTTGAACGCGCTGACGTTTATATTTCCCGTCCCGTCGCTTACGACCATTTTGAGGGTGTTTTTGTCTTCAATGAGATCTATCTTCACTACTTCCCCCTCTATCACGACGAGCGCGTTATTCATCATCTCCGTAACGTCGGAGATATTGACCTTTTCGGGCTGTTTGATATAAGCTGCGAACCACAACAGGACCAGTCCTGCGATAGCGCCAGCAAATGATATTATGCGCACGGCCTTTATAGATATCTTCGTATTTATGCGGGCTCCGCACCTGACGCAGGTAGAACTTATGCCCGTAAAGTAGCCGCATACGGGACAATTTGCTTTCTGGCCGGAAGGGATTTTTTCTGCGCTCATAGTCTATTTATATTAAAATACTCCCATTTCTGCAAGCCGTACTCTCTTAAAAAACCGCCGGTCCCGTGCAGAGCATCCCCCGCATAATACAGGTGACCGCCGCAGCCGCAATCCCCCGAGCCGAAACCGGGTACGCATGTCAATACGCGCGAAAGTTTTCTGGCAGCCGCGCACTCGTTGCGCTTGTCGCCGGCACGTAATATAGCCGCGGTTATCACGTGCGCCTTATCCAGGAGATAATCTATATGCCAGTGAAGCTTCTTGTCTTTTCCGATATGCCTTTTCAGTCTCGCTTCTATACCGCCCAGGGCGCTGCCAGCGTAAAGATAGGTGCCCTTCCTGAAAAAAATATCTCCCAGTCTTCCTACACGTATGTTCCGGCTTTTTCTGAGGCGTATGCAGAGTATATATACCCCCTTAACCGTCATTGAGGCTTATGGCCCTGGCATAGGACCGGGACTTCTTCTTATCCGCCTGCTTCATCTTGTCTTTCAGCATCTTTTCTTTTGCCCTTTTGGATCTTTTACGCTTCTGCCGGCGGATCTTGCTGATCCTTTTTTTCTCTTCTGATACCCTGCGCATGATCATATTCTCTATCTTACAGGCCAGATTCCTGCGCGCGAGAAACCTGTTTATCGACTGCGATCTCTCTCTCTGGCACTTTACTTCTATACCGGTAGGCAGATGCTTGATGTATACGCAGCTTGATGTTTTATTGGTCTTTTGTCCGCCGGCTCCGCCGGATCGCACGAATTTCTCGCAGAGGTCGCTTTCCCTGATGCCGAGCTGCCGCATTTTCAGAGCCAGTCCGGTTTCTTTCTTTCTGGTGACCTTGAAGCCCGGCATTATCTGAACCGCTGCAGCTTAAGCCGGTCGACGAGCCTGCCTTTCAGCCATTTTTTTATCAGTTCTCTCGTGAACGGTATCAGCGCGCAGAAACCTGCGATATCGGTAAGGAACCCGGGGGTCAACAGCAGTATCCCTCCCGCCAGGACAAGAAACCCGTCAAACAGCTTGTCGGACGGCATTATACCCATCTGTATGTCTTCCCTGATCCTCCTTAAGATGAAAAGCCCCTGTGACTTGGCAAGATATGCCCCGGCCACTCCCGTAAGCAGTACCACAGCTATTGTGTTCATGGTGCCTATATACTCGCCGGTCTTTAAAAGTATGAGCAGTTCTACAAGAGGTACAAAAATGAATGCCGGTACCAGGTATACCACTATTCACTCTCTTTTTCCGATCACTTTAAGCTTTGCTTCTATCAGCTGGTCGTGGGGTATATGGAGCACCTTCGACAGCCTGTGTACCAGATGGTCTTCGTATTTATCAAGCCTGTTGTCGGCATAGATGAGCTCCCAGACGCTCTGTATCAGCATGAGCTTCTGGTCATTAGAATAGCTGTTGTTTATGATGTTTGTGTATCTCCACTTGTTGGTATCGTTTTTCAGGATATCCGTCCCTGTCTCTATCAGATCACGGGCCTCTTCATCATTTATCTCGAAATCTTTTTTCAGGATATCTACTATAAGCCCCCTTTCCTCGTCGCTGAACTCGCTGTCGGAATAGGCCGTCTCCAGGAGTATCACGCTCGCGGCCAGCCTGGTATCGTCTTTTATCGTCTTCTCGGCACCGTCATGCGTTATCCCGTCTTTTCCAAGGATTTCCTTTATAAAATTGAACATCGCGCCCTCCTTCAGAGACTTCTCAGTTCTTCAACCCAGTCCTTTATCATATCGAACCCTTCCTGCCAGAATTTCCGGGACCCTATATCTATCCCTTCCTCTTTCAGCATGGCCGCAGGATCGCATGACCCCCCGCTGGACAGTATCCTTTCTACACTCTTTACCACCTGCCTGCCCCTTTTCTTATACTCGCTGTAAAGCGCCATGGATAACAGTTCCCCGAAATTGTAGGCATAACAATAAAACGGCGTGTTCACCAGATGCGGAATATACGCCCATTCGTACCTGAAAAGCGGATCTACATCGACCGCCCCGCCGAACTGCTCCTTTAGGTTATCGTAGTATATACGGGATATATCCTCGGGTGTCAGTCCTTTGCCTATCTTGCCGTATACCGAGAGTTCGAATATTACGAAGTAATTCTGCCTGAGTATAGTAGCGTATGAATCGGCCAGTTTATCCATTATAAGCGCCTTTTTCTCCCTCCTGCTCCTTACCGTCGTCAGTATTTTTTCAAACATGATCATCTCGCAGAAAGTCGAGGCTGTCTCCGCCAGCGGCAGGCTGGATCCCTGCGCGCTGTACGAAAGGTTCTCGGCATATATTGAGTGTATCCCGTGTCCCAGCTCGTGGGCAAGCGTGAGTACGTCCTTAAATTTGCCCGTATAATTGAGGAGTATATAAGGTTTTATCCTGGGTGATACCGTTGCACAGAACGCCCCGCCCTGCTTAACAGCCGAGGGATACGGGTCGATATGCCCCGCATTGATTATCTCCTGCGCTTTATCCGCAAAATCTTCGCTGAAATCCCTCAGTGTACCTACAGTCAATTGCAGCGCTTCCCCGTAGGGTATCTTTTTCCTGTCTTCGGCAAGCGGGGCGTATATATCATAACGCCTCATCTTCTTCACTCCCAGTTCGCCTGCCTTGAATCTGAAATAGTCCATGAATATAGTCCTGTTTGAAGCACACACGTCGAGCAGGAGTTCTACAACCGCATCGGATATATGATTATCCCTGTTCCTTACCGATATTGGCGACCTGTAGCCGCGGAGTTTAGCCTCGTAATTCCAGTCCTTAATAATTGACTGATATATCAGGAAAAATTTATCTATATTATCCCTGTATTTCTCCAGAAGAGCCCTATATGCCGCCTCTCTTTTACTGCTGTCACCCGAAGACGCGTATGACATAAGCTCGGCAGAAGTATTTATCTTCCTCGGTTTCCTGCGCCCTCTGGGCTTGAACTCATATTCGAATTCGGTTTCGACCAGTGTCCTCAGATCTACGAGCACCTCGACGCCGTTAATGTTTTTTCCCGTTATAAGACTTTCAAGCGGTTCATCAAGGGTATGCTTTCTGAATTTCCTTGCATACCGCAGAACGTATTCCATATCTTTCACGGCAGTGAACAGCCGGCCGGCGTTTTTATTATCGAGCGTATGCTTTTTTCCCGTCTTTTTTCCCATTATCCAATGGTCTATTTTTCTCATGCTGTCCATCGCCCTTACATAAAGGTCTCTTACCCTGCTTTTCATTGTCATGGCCTTATGGGACTTCTGGTCCGCAGCCTCCATAAGGGAGGCGCGATGGTACAGCCTGCTCAGATCCGATTTCAGTAATTCGGTATACTTTATGATCTTTCTGAACATATCATTCTTCATAGCCGGGTATAGATAGGAATACGCGTCATCTACGCGTTTTATCCTCAGGGAAACGCTTTTATACAGCTTTTCGAAATCCCTCATTTTTACTATATGGTCCAGATCCCATCCCTTTTTCATGCCTTACGCCTCTTATCGCCTTTTGCCGGTGTCGAGAACACCTTTGCCAGGATATCCATGAGATCGAACCTTCCGTAAGACAGGAATTCATGTATGGAACGCGAGACTTCCGGTGTTCTGAGATACCCGAATTCCTTGTGATGATTTTTAACGCCGTTATATTCGTACGTGTTATTCACGATGCTGTCCACAGGGCCTATGCCGCGCGGGCTCTTACTGTAATCGTCAGCTAGGCTGTAATTAAAAGCTATTTTATCATCAAGATCGGCAAAATTATACCATTTATGCTCAATATTTCCGGGGGATACGACAGTCTTCTCCTGCCTGAAATCCTTTCCCTGCTCTTCCAATATCTTTTTCATTATAACCGGCGCGCCAAGCGGCGATCCTATAGTTATCATTGTGTTTATTTTTACCTCGGGTGCCAGCCGGGTCAGGACATCGTAGGCAATGACAGACCCCATTGAATGGGCTATGAGAAGGATGTCTTTTTTCCTGTGCATACGCAGTACCCTGGCGAGCCTGTTTCGTATGGAATCCCTTGCGGAAGCACTTTGCGGCCTTTTTATATCTTCCTTATGATAATATACATCCAGGTCGCTGAAAAGCTTGCGGATTATCATATCTGCTATTTTATCGACATTGATGAACGCGTGCTCCTCGAAAAATATCCTGTCGAGTTTTTTCTCTATCTTATTGTGTACCTTTTTTTTAAAACTGCTCTCTTCGAACTTCCCCGGGGTGCCGCTGGAAGGAGTATAAGGCCTTTGCACGTACAGCGGGTCTTTTCTGTCCCGGACCCTGGGATCAAGAGGCCTCGGGTGCATATAATCGGCCCAGTATACAAGATCGAACCTGAAAGGCTTAACCGGGTAACCGTTTGTCCTGAGACCGTCGCTGATAGACTTGGACCACCATTTCTTAAGGACGGATTTAGGAGGTTTATTTCCTATCCCGTGTATTCCTATTATAATCTTTTTCCTGAACATAGTAACTTATTATAGATGCAATATATATAAATTGCAATATTCTGGATGGTTCTACGGAATATTATGCCGCCCTTAGGCTTCTTGAGTATTTATAGAAGTGATTTCTGCAGGTTAGACCTATATATTATGAGAATTGCCCTTCCTCGCGGCCGGGTATCAATAATCGTCTTCCTGGTCATCGTAATAATCCCCGCCCGAACCCAGGTCGTTATATTCTCCGTCGTCACCGTAACCGTATATATCTTCCGCATCGTCCATCTCGTCTATAAGGTCACTTTTCTTGACCTTGGCTACCTGGGGAGGATACAGGCTGGTTATCTCCAGCTCTATTTCGCAGTTGGTGCAGAAGATTATATCCCCTTCCTCATCCTGATCGTCAAGTTTGAATTTGGTATTGCACGCCGGGCATTTTACTTTTTTATCATCCATATATGACTCCTTTTAAAACTGCTTTTACTACTGTTTTATTTTTCCTAATGCATTAATAATATAAAGTTGAAAATCTGTCAAGTTTTTTCCGGTTATATCGTCAATACCCCCTCCTGTTTGATAACTCTGCTTATTTATGCTAATGTAAGGAACATTAATAACGGAGGTGACGATATGTCAAAAAGTATCGAACAACTGGTTGAAAATATAAAGGAAATCAACGGGAAAAACCTGGTATCTGTCGTACGGTTCGCCGAAAACAGCATCCTTATCCTGCTGAACGAGATAGACACCGACATTCTTATAAGCAATTCCGCCGTTTCAGGAAGACTCCAGAAATCAGGCTATATCCCGCTTTACCTGACCAGGGATTATATAGAGACATCTTCTGATGTCTATCCGCTTGAATACATCAGGATGAAAAAAGCCGACAGCATCTATCACGGCTCAAACCTGCTTGACAGCATAGAGATATCCCAGGAGAATATCCGCCTGGAAAGCGAACAGAAGATAAAGGGGTCTCTCATAAGGCTGACCCAGATAATACTCGAGGCCGGGAAAAACATGAGGAAGCTCTCCCGGACCTGTTTTCTGGCTATAGACGACCTGTCTATGGGGCTTGGAGGGATGCTTTATCTCGCCGGCGCAAAGATATCAGGCAAGACATCCGACTTGATAGACAATGCAGAAAGGCATTTCAAGATAGATCTCGGAGTTTTTAAAACTGTCGACAGATGGAAGAACGGCTCCGCTCCCGAAGATGCTAAAAAAACCGTTTATGCCTTCTACGAAAAAATCGAAGAACTTGCCGCTCTTGTGGACGGTATGGCGGTATGACGGCAAAGGCCAGGTTACTTATATTACTGTGTGCGCTGGTTTTCCTCGGCGCCTCTTTTCCCGCGCCCGCGGGATTTGTCAGCGATTTCGCCGGGATAATATCCCCTGAAGTCGAAAACAGGATACATGAACTGGCATACGAACTGCAGGAACTCAGCGGCGCTCAGATCGCGGTCGTATCGGTAAAGAGCCTGGACGGGATGAGTATTGACGATTACGCCTGGCAGCTTTTTGAAAAATGGGGCATAGGCGAAAAGGATAAGGATACCGGGGTGCTTCTCCTTATAGCTCCCGCTGAGAGGAAAGTCAGGATAGAAACAGGATACGGTTTCGAAGGCGCTATACCGGACGGGATGGCGGGAGAAATAATAAGAAAGGATATAATACCCTATTTCAAGGCAGGAGACATGAACACCGGCATACTGCGAGGCTCCATGGTGCTGTTAAAGCTCATGGCTGACGAGATGGGAGTCGAGCTGACAGGCGATTACCAGATTCCTCAGAGGGCTCAAGAGAGCAAGGCGTCGGTCATCCGTTTTATATTCAACATATTGATCCTGCTGATGCTGATAAGCGGCAGGTTTTTCTTCTTTCCCCTCTTTTTTCTCGGGGGCGGACACTATTCGAGGGGCGGAGGGGGTTTCGGAGGTTTCGGGGGCTTCGGAGGCGGGCTCTCGGGAGGCGGCGGGGCCAGCGGATCATGGTAAATATTGGATCGTGAAAAGTTAAGCGTAAAAAAGTTATAAGTTGTAAGTTTTAGGTTATAAGAAGAGATGCCAGATGTCAGATTCCAGATATGAGATACCAGATAGCTATAAGATGA
>JAFGSA010000073.1 GCA_016934855.1 Elusimicrobiota bacterium | reverse complement strand
GCTTATAGCTTATAACTTAAAACTGGGCAGGGTTTGGGTGAATTTACGAGATACGAGATACGAGATACGAGATACGATTAACGGGTCGGGATATGAAGAAAGGAGTTAATAGATGAAACTAGGCAGGAATTTCACTAACACGCTGATAGCGGAGGTGCTGGATGAGGGAGACAGGCAGAAGATAATCTCGGGGGAGCTCGACCTTTTTTCGCTCAACGCTCTGGGGCTGCTGGATTTCAAGAGAAACGTCAGCATGCAGCTTGACGCCGCGAAGAGACTGGGGCTCGACTGGCTGGAGCTTGACTGCGACGTACCCAATCCCTACCTGGAATTTGGCCGGAAAGACTGCGACGCTATAAAAAAGAAGGCGGCCGGATACGGAATAGAGCTTTCAATACACCTGTCATATTCGAGCGTGGGCAAGGAAGTAGCCTGTATCCAGGATTATGAAAGAGAGCTCGTTGTCGGGCTGCACAGGAAGTACCTGGATTTCGGCTCGATGGTCGGGGCGAAGAGCTGCGTGCTCCACCCGGGAACGGCGCCTTTCTATTTCCTGACGCCGCTGTTCACGAAGAAGCTTGAAGCGGCGCTCCTGAAGACCATAGACGAACTTGCCGGCTATGCCGGAGAAAGAGGAATGAAATTCCATATAGAGAACAACGTCTCATTCGACAACATCTATTACGAGATAGACGATATGCTGGAAGTCGCCGCCAAGGCCAGGAAGAGGCAGGATAACGTGTATTTTAATTTTGACATAGGGCACTGGTTTACCAGGGCAGAGAAGGGTAAGGAGATACCTGAGGATTTTCTGAAGGAGATGAGGAAAATACCGCAGGAGATGGTATACGAGATACATCTCAACGACTACGTGCCTAAAAAAATAATCTTCCATCCCCCGCTGATCGACACTCCCGGCCTTCTTAAAGAAGATGTGCTTAAGGAGTATTTCTCGATACTCAAGGGCACTCTAAAACCGGAAGTGGTGGTGCTCGAGACGGCTTTCAAGACGAAAAAGCAGGTCGCGGAAAGGTGGGATTTCCTGGAAAAAGAGACGGAGTACGTCCGCGGGCTGATGAAATGAATAAAAGATTCCAGATGTCAGATTCCAGATACCAGATACGAAATCAAGTTGCTAGTCGCTTGTTGCTAGTTGCTAGTATTAATAAAGCGGAATTAAATTCCTCTTACCAGCGACTAGAGACCAGCAACCGGCAACTTGCAGTAATATAGGAGCAGTCTGTGTCTGAGAAGATAAAATTCTTTTTCCTCCTGGGCAGGCCCGGATGCGGGAAATCGTACCTTTACAAAAACGTATTCATACCTTCCGTCCGCGAACGCGGTATCGGAGAATGGGAGCGCATGGATGATTTTCCGGTGCTTCAGAAACTTCTTGACGAAGACAGGGATTTCAAGAGGCACGTGCGCAAGGACGGCGGTTTTCAGGTAACGGATTTCACCATAGTGGACGACGTCCTGAAACAGATGGATGCCATCCTGAGGCAGAAGGAAAAAGACGGGAAGATAATCATGGCGGAGTTCGCGCGGGACGATTACATGTCGGCGATGCGTAACTTCTCGGGGTACGTCAGGGACAGGAGCCTGCTGATATACATATGGGCTCCTTTCGATGCCTGCATGGACAGCAACAGGAAGAGGTTCGAGAACAGCAAAAACATCGACGATCACATAGTGCCCGAGGACCTGATGCGTACCTATTACAGGACCGATGACCTGGAAAAACTGGCGCTCTCGCAAAAGGGTCCGGCGAAGGACTATGACGGTTGGAACCTGGTGGTATTCAATAACAGCGACAGGGATATGTCACCCCGCAGGAAACAGCGTATCTTCCTCGATGCGATAAAAGGATACGAATTATGAATTACTCGGATTTTACTAAAAGAGAACTGGAGAGGATAGGGGCTTTGCCCGTGATGGAGCTGCTGCGGACGCTCGAGGGAAAAACAGTGCTCGTATATTCACACGACGATCCGGACGGGCTGACCAGTGCCGCGATATTCCGCCGGCTGGCTGAAAAACTCGGTATCGCTTGCGATGTAAAGATACCCCCGACGATGGAGCTGGAGGAGGGACGCCTCGCCGCCGACCTGGGAAGCGGAGATTACGGGGCGGTATTCGTGCTCGATAAAGCTACTATGGGATACTATGACGGGTATCACGGCCGCGCGGAAAACTTCGTGGTCATAGACCATCATCCTCTGCAGGGAAAGAAACCCGAGAACATCATGGTGGTAAACCCGCAGCTTCACGGTGACTATAAGAGCTGCTCGACGTCCTTTTTAGTGCACATGATTGCGGCGAACATGGAAAAGAGCGATATTTATGACGATTTTCTAGCTCTTGTGGGACTGAAGGGGGACTGGGCGGTCGAACCGGCCACCGATATGGTCTCGGATTACGTCAGGGTGTTTTACGAAGAGAAGATATCCGGCGTCTTTGCGGGGCTTGTGAAGAAGATCGAATCCCGCCCCACCATGTTCGAATGCAGGCAGAGGGAAAAAACGACGCTGCTCAACCAGATAGCCGAACTCTATTTCGCCCTGGGCGGCGGAGGGTTCCAGTATTTTTATAACGGGAGGGATAAGAGGCTCGAAGATATGGACCAGGCGATCTTCGCCTACGAGACGATGCTCGCGCAGTCGCGAAGTTTCAGCCATGAAGACTGGAAAAGCCTTGATGATTTCATAGAAGACACAGCTGATCCCGTAAAAGTGAGGATGATATACGGGTTTTTCATGGATGACTGGGACAAGACAATAGGCAGGTTCTCTAATTCCCTGAAACTGACCCGGCTGGGGAACACGGATGTCTACCTGTTTATTGGTTATGACGTGACGCTCATGCCTATGGCGGGGTCGGTATACCTTTACAGTCTCGGCAGGACTTCTCCCGGCGGGGAGATACTTTTCATAATGGTAAACAGCCAGCCGGACGGCGGCGTGCATTTTTCCGTACGCGGTACGGGGGCCGGCCTTCATTCCGGGAAGATATGCGCAAGGCTGGCTGGGATGCTCTCGGATAAATACGGCCACGCTGACAAGATAACGGGGGGCGGACATCCCTTCGCGGCGGAGTGCAGGACGCGTTCGAGCGGTGTAAGTCTTGCCGGATCGCTTGAGATGTTCATGAACCTTGTAACGGATATGGAGGAAAAGGATAGCTTGAAAGATTTGGTCGGAGGGCAGGAGTTGGGGCTGGAGTATCTAAAAAAGGTAAAGTAACAGGAGGAAAGAAGGTGGAGAACAGAGACAAGAGGGAATTGACTTCATTCAGGTTCAAGACGGACAGGGGAAAGACGTTTTTCTTCGACATAAAAGAGAACGATAACGGCAGGTTCGTGAAGATAACCGAGAGCAGGCCGAAAGTCGGAGAGCAGAACAGCTATATCCGGAATTTCATGACTATTCCCGAGGCTTTTCTGGGGGAGTTCATAGACAATCTCGAAAACTCCAAGAAGTACCTTACGGAGAACCTTAAAGATGAAGGATAACGGACGCATCAGGCTCGGGATAATAGGGGGCAGCGGGTTATACCAGATAAGCGGGATCAAGGACATAGAGGAAGTAGAGGTGAATACCCCGTTCGGAAGGCCCTCTGACAGAATAGTGACGGGGGTGCTGGAGGGTATGAGGGTCTCTTTTCTCCCCAGGCACGGCAAGGGGCATTCCATAATGCCGCACGGGGTCAACTACAGGGCAAATATCTTCGCCCTGAAAAAGCTGGGCGTGGAGAAGATAATCTCGGTGAGCGCCGTAGGGAGCATGAAGGAGAACCTCTCACCCGGAGACGTCGTGCTGGTCGACCAGTTCTTCGACAGGACGAAAGCGCGCACGTCTACCTTCTTCGGCAACGGGCTGGTAGTGCACATAGGATTCGCAAAACCGGTATGCGAGACCCTTTCGCACGAGCTCTATAGGGCCTGCGTTTCCGAAGGGGTGAAGGTCCACAGGGGCGGGACGTACCTGTGCATAGAGGGACCCCAGTTCTCCACCCTCGGAGAGTCGACTATCTACAGGAAATGGGGGGTGGACGTGATAGGTATGACAGCGATACCGGAGGCCAAACTGGCGCGGGAGGCGGAGATATGCTACGCGACTATGGCGCTGGTCACGGATTACGACTGCTGGCATCCGGATCACGATGCGGTGACGGTCGATGTGGTAGTGAACCGCCTCAAGGAAAATTCGATAAATGCAAAGAGCATAATAACCAGGGTTATACAGAATTTCGCCGAGGATTATCCCTCGGGCGACTGCGCGTGCAGCACTGCGCTCAAGAACTCCGTCATGACTTCGCCCGAACTGATAGACCCGAAGATGAAAAAAGACCTGGATCTCCTGATAGGGAAGTATCTCAGGTAGGCATATGGACTGTTTCGCCGCATTATATATGAAGATATTCGGATCAAGGAGTGACCATGTCTGATGATAACAAGGTCGTAGTCGTGGGTTCGGTGGCGCTGGATGACGTGCAGACGCCTTTCGGAAGGAGAGAAGTGTCGCTGGGAGGTTCGGCGGTTTATTTTTCCTGGGCGTGCAGCCTTTTTTCCAAGGTGAGCATGATAGGCGTCATAGGGGACGATTTCCCGGATGAGCACGTCCGCATGCTTGAGGAAAGAGGTATAGATATCAGCGGGTTAGAACGGGTCAGGGGAAAGACGTTCCACTGGCGCGGCCGTTACGATTTCGACCTTAATATCGCGCACACGCTCGACACCCAGCTGAATGTATTCGCCGAATTCAGTCCGAAACTCCTGGATTACCAGCGCGAAGCGAAATACCTCTTCCTGGCGAATATCGACCCGGCGCTCCAGCTGGACGTGGTCAGGCAGATGAAAGCGCCCAGGATAGTAGCGGCGGACACCATGAATTTCTGGATAGACGGCAAGCGTGACGACCTGGAAAAGGTAATAGGCGAGATAGACTACCTGATAATAAACGACGCGGAGGCCCGGCAGCTGGCGGGGGAAGGGAACCTCGTGACGGCGTGCAGGAAGATACTCGAGCGGGGTCCGGAGGCGCTGGTCGTGAAGCAGGGAGAGTACGGGGTGACGATGTTCCATGCCGGCAAGGGGAATAAAGGGATGGAGATATTCTCCGCGCCGTCCGTACCCCTGGACAGCGTCATCGACCCGACCGGCGCCGGCGACAGTTTCGCCGGGGCGTTCATGGGTTATATTGCGTCGGAGAAGAAAGTGAATGACAGCGTCATCCGCCGGGCGGTGATAATGGGCTGCGTGGTGGCCTCTTTCACCGTCGAAGGTTTCAGCCTGGACAGGCTGAAGGAAGTGGATGAGAAGAGCATTCGCGAGAGGTTCTCGCGTCTTAAGAAGATATCTTATTTCGATGATCTGTAAGGAATATCATATGTTATTGCTCAGGTTCATAAAGAAGGGAGAAACCAGATGAAAATAGGCCGGAATTTTACAAATATGCTCGAGACTTCGTATCTCACCGATAAGGAGCGGGTATTATTCAAAAAGGGAGAGTTGCCCGTCCATAACATGGACGCGCGCGTCCAGATAAGGGCCAAGAGGGATATCAAGGGGCAGCTCAGGGTCGGCAAAGAGATAGGCCTGGGCCATATAGAGCTCGACGGAGGCGTTCCCAACCCGTTCCTCGAGATGGATGACAGCGAGATAAGCGGTGCGGCGGAATTTGCGAAAGAGACGGGTATGACGCTGTCGCTTCACCTGCCGTACACATACGTGGGCGCCGCCACGTGCGCCCTGCAGGAATCGGACAGGCTCATAGCCGTGGCCCTCATGAAGGAATACATGGATTTTGCCGCCAGGATAGGATGCGTCTCGGTGGTCATGCACCCGGGCTCGGTGCCGTTCTACCAGGCGGTCGGGGAGTACCTGGCCATGCTCGAGGAGTCGCTGCTCAAAACGCTCGGTGAGCTCTACCCGTACGCAAAAGAAAGGGGTCTTGTTTTTCACATGGAGAATAACACCGCTTTCGACAGCTACGGCGTTGAAAACGACGAATGCATAGGCATAATAAAGAAAGCCAACGCGCAGGGCATGGATATAAAATACTGCTTTGACATAGGCCACTGGTTCACCATAGGGCTTCCCCAGTTCGGGAGCCGCCCGATTCCCGACCCCCCGGAGAGCATAGTCGAAAAAATACCGCCGGAAATGATGTACCAGGTCCATCTGAACGATTTTATAATAGAAGGAAACAAGTTCAAGTTCCATCCGCCCCTGCATGAACAGAAAGGATTCCTGAAGAAAGAAAACCTGAAGAACCTCGCCGGGATATTCAGGGATAAAGGCGTGCAGATAGTGGTCGTGGAAACGGCTGTCAGGGAGATAGAGGAGCTCCTGGGCGCGAAGGATATAATAAGGAAAGAGACGGAATACTTGAACGAGGTGTTCTCATGATAGTCTTCCTTCTGGGCATACCTGGCTGCGGAAAATCCGAGGTGTACAGGAGGCTGACCGGGAAACTCAGGGAGAGCGGGCTTTTCAGCAGTTTCCCAAGGGTGGACGATTTTCCCAAGCTGTGGGATATCTTCATGAAAGACCGGGAATCCGGCGAGTGGAAACGTTCGAGGCCTACGGATGACGGCGGGTATAAAGTCATAGACGACAGTGTATGGGACGACATACTCGTCGAGGTTAACAGGGATGTCACGGAAATGATAAATAACCAGTCGCAGGACACGCTCATCTTCGTCGAGTTCTCCAGGCCCAACTACGTGCATTCCATATCGGCGAATTTCTCCGGTGAGATACTCGGCCGGGCCGCTATAGTATACCTGGACGTCCCGTTCGATACCTGCTGGGAAAGGAATGTCCGCAGGCACGAGAAAGCTCTTGAAGCCGGCACGGACGATCACCTTGTTTCCAGGGAAGAGATGGAGAAGACTTACGGTTCGGACGACAAGGGCGACCTGGCGAAGCTGTCGATACCTTATATAGTGATACAGCCCGACGCGAAGCAGGAAGGCGATTTCACGAAACTGATACGGGAAGTAGACAAGGTCTACGGGTTTATAAAGGATGTAAAGGAGAAAAGATGAGCAAGGGCGGTATCATAGCCAGGCTGCCCAAAGTCGATCTGCACTGCCATCTCGACGGGTCGATAAGGACGGCAACGATACTCGACCTCGCTAAAAAACAGAACTACAGGCTCCCGGCCTCTACGGTGGAAGAGCTCCGCCCGTACGTGCGCGTGCCTCTTGACTGCAAGAGCCTGGGAGATTTTTTGAAAAGGTTCGAGGTCTTCTACCCGCTTCTGACGAATTCTTCGGCCATGGAGAGGATAGCGTACGAGCTTTTAAGGGACTGCTCCGCGGAGAACGTCAAATACCTTGAGATGAGGTTCGCACCTGTCCTCCAGAGGACCGGCGAACTCTCCATACCCGAGGTCACGGAAGCGGTGATCAAGGGGGTACTGAGGGGAGAAAAGGAATTTTCCATAAAATGCGGCATAATACTCTGCCTTTACAGGAGCACTTCCCTTGAAGATTCCATGGAAACGGCCCGCTGTGCCGTAAAATACAGGAAAGAGAGGGTCTGCGGGATAGATATAGCCGGTGACGAGACAAGGTATCCCCTGGACGATTTCGTCAAGCCGGTGGAGTTCTGCAAGAAGGAAGGAATAAACATAACGATACACGCCGGAGAGGCTTCCGGGCCTCAGAACATAAGGAAAGCCGTCGAGATGGGCGCCGACAGGATCGGGCACGGCATATCTCTTATAAAAGACCGCAAGCTCATGGAGGAGGTGGCCTCCAGGCAGATACCGCTGGAGATATGCCTGACTTCCAACGTTCACACGCAGGTAGTCGAGGACTACGACAGGCATCCCGTGAGGGATTTCATCAAAAGCGGGGTAAAGGTCACTCTCAATACCGATGACCGCGGGGTGAGCGGCATAGACCTTACTTACGAGTACGAGAAAGCGCTGGGACTCGGGATATCGCTCGAAGAGCTGGGGCGCATAATAGAGGCCGGCGCGGAATCCGCGTTTCTCGGAGGCATCGAAAAGGAAACGCTCAGGAACTGGATAGCGAACGAGGTGAACAACCTTATATAAAAGAAGGGAGCAGCAATGACTGACAAACTCATAAAGACAGCGATAGAATACAGGGAAAAAGCCTATGCGCCTTACAGCAGTTTCAAGGTGGGCGCCGCTGTAGAATGCGAATCAGGGAATATATACGGCGGCTGCAATATAGAGAACTCGTCTTACGGGGTGACCATATGCGCGGAGAGGGTTGCCATAACGAAAGCTGTTTCGGAGGGAGAGAGAGTTATAAAGCGCCTGGCGGTAGTTACAGCGGACAAAGACGTATCCGTACCCTGCGGTGCGTGCAGGCAGTTCCTGATAGAATTCGCCCGTGATGCCCAGATACTCTGCTGCGATACCGGGGGATCCTGCGACATGTACCGCGCAGAAGACCTCATACCTCATTTCGACAAAAGAAACGTCTTCAGGAAGAACCTCAACGAGCTCAGGAAGAGAAAAGGGCTGTAAGGGAAAGATGGGGATCCGGGAGAAGATAGAAGAATGGGAGAAGAAAAGTCTCTCCGAGTTCGCGACGCTCAGCGTCAGGACCGCAGGCCGCAAGAAAGACGAACCCGCCTGTCCCGTCAGGACAGAGTTCCAGAAAGACGCCGACAGGATACTGCATTCCCTGGGTTTCAGGCTGCTCAAGCATAAGACCCAGGTCTTCCTCTCCACCACGGGGGAAGAGTTCCGGACGCGCCTTACCCACACCCTCGAAGTGGCCTCGGTCGCCAGGTATATAGCCGGAGGGCTGAACCTGAACAGGGACCTGGTGGAAGCCATATCGCTCGGCCACGACCTGGGGCATACGCCGTTCGGGCACACCGGCGAGGAGATACTGGATTCGCTGACCCCGTTCGATTTCAGGCACAGCCACCAGAGCGTAAGGGTGGTAGAGACCATAGAGAACAACGGCCGCGGACTGAACCTTACTAAAGAAGTTATCGACGGCATAGAGGGGCATTCCAAGGGGCTGTCCAGCCTGTACGATATACTGGACGAGAATGTCCAGGGGCAGGGAAAGACTTCGACCATAGAAGGCGAGGTCGTCCAGTTCGCCGACTGGATAGCCTACATAAACCACGATATAGACGACGCGTTCAATATGGGGCTGATAACAAAGGACGACCTTCCCCCTGAACCGGTCAAGATACTGGGTATGAACTTCCAGGACCGCACCGTCAGCATGATAAAAGACGTTATAGAAGCCAGCCGCGGAAAAGGGCATATAACCATGAGCGAAAAGATAATCGGGGCGACGGACGAGCTCAGGAGGTATCTTTACGGGAACGTCTACAGGAAGGACGAGATAATCTCCAAAGAGGATACCGCGAAAAAGATAGTGACGTTCCTCTACGAAAGGTGCGTGAGCGATTACGGCCTGGTGCTTAAAGAGATGCCTTTCCTGGCGAAAGAGCGGCCTGAAAGGGGGGCCTGCGATTATATAGCGTTCCTCACCGACAGCCGCGCGCAGGACCTGTATGCGCAGTATTCCCGCTGATAACCTGAAATGAGAACAGACGCGTATATCCTGGCGGGATTAATATTATTTTCGGGCTGCGCCGTCCGGAGACAGCCGCGGCCTGAACCCGAAAAAGTCGACCCCGAGCTCAGGCAGAAGGTGGAATATGTGCTCAAAAGGGTGGAAGCGCTCTCCGTGTCGGCTGACCTCAACGCGCTCGGCCAGAGTACGATGAGCGAAGCCGTGGAGATAATGGATATGGGTCCCGTCACCGCGCCGGTACTTGCCGAGAAACTGAAATCCGCCTCATCCAACTGGAAATTCAGGTTCTGGATAGTGGACCTGATGGGTTATATAGATACGCCCAAGGTGATCCTGCCGCTGGTGGAAGTGATAGAAGACAAAGCGGAGAACGAAAAGGTCAGGATAAGGGCCTGCGAATCGCTGAAGGAACTGAAATACCCTCAGGCGGCGGAACAGCTGGCAATATCGATGCAGTTCGTTGACAGCCTCAGGGTCAAACTGAAGATGGAAGAAGTTATTAATTCCCTCAGGTAGGTTCTTCCAGGGTTTCCTGTTTTACCTGGCGGGAATGACTTTCGGCGAGCTTGGACTCGTCCAGCATGTTGCAGACGCCGTCGAAATGAGCGCCTTCGGCTATCGAAAGCTGGGATGTCGCTATATCGCCCACGAGCGTCGATCCGGGGAGGAGCTCCAGGATACTCTCGGCATGCACGTTTCCTTTTACTTTTCCCGCGAGGTTGACCCCTTTCGAATGGATATCCCCCTCGACCATGCCCGTATCGCCTATGATAACACCCTCCGTGTTCCTTATGCCGCCCTTTACGGTGCCGTCAACCCGGATGGTCCCGGAAGCCTCTATGGTGCCTTTTACGGTGGTGTCCTGGCTTATAAGGGTCTCTACCTTACCGAATATCTTTCTCCTGCTTATCTTTGACAAAGGATGTTACCTCCCTCTTACGAACTGAACGGGGTTTATCGGTTTGCCCCTGTACCATACTTCATAGTGAAGATGGTTGCCTGTCGAAAGGCCGGTGCTCCCGACGTATCCCAGTATCTGTCCCTGTTCCACTTTCTCTCCCTGCTCGACTATTAAGTTCGAGCAATGGCAGTACCTGGTAGAAAAACCGTTGCCGTGGTCCAGTATGACTATCTTGCCGAGCGACCCGGCCCAGCCGGCTACTACGACCCTGCCCCTGGCTGTGGAACGTATGGGCGTGGACCTCCCGAGCGGGCTGTAGATATCTATGGCGCGGTGGAATTCTCTTTTCTGTATCATGGGGTGCGTCCTCCACCCGTAACCGCTGGTCACGTACCCGAATATGGGCCATATGGAAGGAGTGGACAGAAGTATGTCCCTTTTCCTCATAATGAAATTATTTATGTTCTTGGCGCTCTGTTCCTGTTCCCAGGTCTCGCGCTTGACCTCGTTCACGTTGGAAGTGAACCTGCTTATCTCGTAGATATTGTCTATCTCGTCGGTGAAGTTGATCTTGTCGTCGCTCAGGGCGCCTCCGGCCGGGAAATTCTCTATAATCTTCCTCTCGGACTTCATCCCCAGCATTCCCCTGAGCTGCATCTCGATGTTCTTGACCTTCTGGAGCATATCGAGAGTCTCTTCGACTTTTTTTGAGTACAGGTTTTTCTCCAGGACCAGTTTCCTGTTGGTATTGACAGCCTCGAAATAGCTGATATAAAGGTCCGATATGTACGCCCCGGCGACAAACACTGAGAAGAAGACCACCGAAAGGAAGGTGGCAAAAGGGTATGACATGCTAATATGCCATGATCTTGAGCCTCGGCTCGGTGCCAGGATGAGCGTCAGTTTCTTATCAAACCAGTTTTTTATTCTTTTAAACATATAATATAATTTATCGTACTAAATGCTAATATATTTAATATAAATTGTCAAGAAAACGGCCCCTGCCCATGCAGTTGACACGAATTTGATAATTTTGTATAAGTTTTAGACATATTTATCCCGGCGGCGGGGTAGCTCAGTCGGTAGAGCAACGGACTGAAAATCCGTGTGTCGTCAGTTCAACTCTGACCCCCGCCACCAATTCCGAATACGAACTATTCAGATAATCGGTAAAACTATTCTTTGATGTGCGGCTCTCCTC
>JAFGSA010000072.1 GCA_016934855.1 Elusimicrobiota bacterium | reverse complement strand
CGAGCGGCCCGTCGGGAGCGACAGGAGCGACAGGCGCTTCAGGTCCGTCGGGAGCGACAGGAGCAACAGGTCCGAGCGGTCCTCAGGGTGATACCGGGGATACCGGTCCTACGGGAGCCACGGGTGCAAGCGGTCCGTCCGGCGCTACGGGAGCTACGGGAGCCAGCGGAGCTGCGGGTCCTTCAGGTCCGAGCGGAGCCACTGGAGATACCGGAGATACCGGTGCTACGGGAGCCACGGGAGCGAGCGGCCCATCGGGAGCCACGGGGGCCACGGGTCCCAGCGGTCCGGCGGGACCGTCGGGAGCCAGCGGAGCCACGGGTGCAAGCGGTCCGTCGGGAGCGACAGGAGCGACAGGCGCATCAGGACCCAGCGGAGCTACGGGAGATACCGGAGCTACGGGAGCCACGGGAGCGAGCGGTCCGTCGGGAGCAACAGGAGCCACGGGAGCCAGCGGTCCGTCCGGCGCGACTGGCGATACCGGTATAGCAGGACCCAGCGGCCCATCCGGGGCAACCGGCGCTACAGGTCCGTCCGGCCCGTCCGGCGCAACAGGCGATACCGGTCCTACGGGAGCCACGGGAGCGAGCGGCCCGTCGGGAGCGACAGGCGCGACAGGCGCTTCAGGTCCGTCCGGCGCGACAGGCGCAACAGGCCCGAGCGGTCCTCAGGGTGATACGGGAGATACCGGTCCTACGGGAGCCACCGGCGCGAGCGGTCCGTCCGGCGCGACAGGAGCAACAGGTGCTTCAGGTCCGTCAGGAGCCACGGGAGCTACGGGCCCGTCGGGAGCCAGCGGAGCGACAGGAGCCTCCGGCCCGAGCGGTGCTACCGGCGCTACAGGTCCTTCAGGTCCGAGCGGAGCCACTGGAGATACCGGTGCTACTGGACCGTCCGGCGCTTCGGGAGCTACAGGTCCGTCAGGAGCCACGGGAGCCACGGGCCCGTCGGGAGCCAGCGGTGCGACAGGCGCGAGCGGCCCGTCCGGCGCGAGCGGCCCGCAGGGCGATACCGGTCCGATTGCAGGTAACAATGAACAGGTAATATACAACAATTCAGGTTCAGCGGCCGGCGCGACTTACCTGACGTATGACGGGAACAACACGTTTATGGGAGGAGCGGTAAATTATGCCCAGTTCGGTAACGCGGGAGACCTGACATTTGCCGGCGCCGCCGATTACCTCATAGGGATTGACGATTACGCGTTCAAGTACAGCGGAGATGAAGACGCGGGACTGATGTTCAGCTCTACAAATGGATTCGATTTCCTTGGTACAGACGGCAATTCGGTCTTCTCGATGGGTGCGGACGGCGTAGTCTTTGCCGATTACTCGTCGGCCACCGCGGTCGAAGGAAAAGTTTATTACGATACGGAAGACAATGTATTATACTTATATAACGGGAGCGGATGGGTGGACCTGGCTGTCCAGGAGACACAGGGTGCCAGCGGCCCGTCCGGCGCCAGCGGTGCTACAGGAGCCACAGGCGCTTCAGGCCCCAGCGGAGCCACGGGAGCGACAGGCGCGAGCGGTCCGTCCGGTGCTACGGGCGCAAAAGGCGCTTCGGGGGCGAGCGGCCCGTCAGGCGCTACCGGAGATACGGGCGATACCGGTCCTACGGGAGCCACGGGCGCGAGCGGTCCTTCGGGAGCGACAGGCGCAAAAGGCGCATCGGGCGCAAGCGGTCCTTCAGGTGCTACGGGAGCGACAGGAGCGAGCGGATCTACAGGCGCCACCGGCGCGAGCGGTCCTTCAGGTGCTACGGGGGCGACAGGAGCGAGCGGTCCGTCCGGTGCAGCAGGCCCCATAGCGGGAAGCGACACGCAGATACAGTATAACAATGGAGGTTCGGCAGGCGGCGCCGCGTATTTTACGTACGACGACAGCACTTATCCCGGACAGGTCACGATTAACAGCAACAACGCTACAAGTTACGATGCGGGTCTTATACTCGGGGACGGAACGAGCGATGCCGGATTCCTCAGGATATATGATACTACTGGAACTGATTACGTGGAACTGAGATCCGGAGATACGGCGACGGCGACGACGATTATATACTTGTACGGGACAAGCGGCGCCAGCGGTCCGTACGCGACTTACGCGCCGTAAGATGTAAGGAAGAAAAATATTTAAGAAGTAGTTAATAAAAATTAAAAGAAGATCAATAGGTTTTATGGAATTCAGGATAAATTATATTTTTCTGATATTGATAGCATTGACCCTGCAGGTGCGGGTTCTGTATGCAGGTGCGCCTTCAACGCCTACATTCGATTATCCCGTAAGCGGGGAGACATTCTATAACGGCAGTCCGTGGATAAGCTTCAAGGCTGTCAGTGCGGTAGGCAACATAAATAACGTGCAGATACAAATAGGGACCACGGCCGGGGGTAGCGATATAGCTGATTATACTCTCTCGACTTATCCGCTGACTTTCTATCCCATGCCTGCGGGCAGCGGCGTATCGATAAAGCATCACGTTCAGGCTGCTATAAGCAGCGGGACGCGCTATATAAGGGTTAGGGTAATGGGAGATAATCCCGGAACGGGAGCGGATCCCAGGGCCTGGTCGAACTGGTCATCGAATATACAGATGGTCATATCGGCTCTGCCCGGCAGCGATGTCAGCGCGGGGGAACTTATAAGGGACGACCATTTTATTGATTTGAGATCCCAGATAGATTCTGTCCGCAAATTCTATGCGATAGCGGCTTATTCATATACCAACACGCCTGCGGTCGGCAATCTGATAAAGATCGAGGATATTACGGAGATGGGAACGGCCCTGACTTCTCCGTTCAATGCGACGACCGGCAGCAACCCGGCGTGGAGCGGCAGCAGCCTCTCCGGCGGAGACCTTATAAGGATAGGCCATATAAATGATCTGAGGGCCATAATCAGTGACTGGGATGATTAAAAAGAGATGAAACGCGCAAATTTAAAACTTACAAATATCAGGTTGAGCATCTGCCTTGCTGCAGCCGCCGGGTTATGCTTGTTCAGTCATCCCGTTTTATATGCGGGCTGGAAGTCCGGCGGAGATTACCAGATCGTAGATGATATAATAAGTTCGGGAGGAAGCGAAGAGAGTACGGGAGGAAGTTATACCAACCAGGGAAATTTCGTCAGCTTCAGCTCGGGATGGACGCTGAGTTCGCCCGACGGGACTCTTGTTGGCGGATTTCTTCCCAATGTAAACTATGCTCCCATAGTAGACAGCCTTGTCTCGCCCCTTGACGGGGAAGATATAACGGATACGACTCCCACGCTGGAATGGACTTACAGCGATTTCGACGAAAACACGCAGAGGGGATACGCGGCAGAAGTATCGGCCGTAGCAAGTTTCTCCTCGATTATCACTTCCATACAGGTGGAAGACTCATCTGTGAATACTTGGACTACCGGAGAACTGGTTTCGGGCAATACCTATTACTGGAGAGCCAAGGTTAAGGATGCCATATGGAACGAATGGGGCAACTGGTCTTCGGCAAGGACGTTTTACGTAGAGCCGCTCGAACCGCCGGGGACGATAACGACGCTTTCTGCCCTGACAAACAACGCAAATGACGGGAGGATAGACCTGGAGTGGACTTCAGTGGGGGGCAACTCCTATCAGGTGAGATACTCGACGAAAAGCCTGTCCGACTTTGCGGGGAATACGACGCAGTGGTGGAATAATGCAGCTGCGTACACGCAGAACTGGGTTCCTGACGGCATAGGCACGCAGGATAACGAATCCGTGATTCTCGGGGTAAAAAAGACTTATTACCTTTCTATAAGGGCCTACAACGGTTTTCTGGGAGATATAGGGAATGTCGCGGGACCCGTATTATCAGGAGACAAGGTGCCCGATGATCCGGTAGGTCTTAGCTTATCGCTCGAAGACAGCTACAGCAAGATCAGGCTTAACTGGACCGCTAACAGCGAACCCGATATCAGCAGGTACATAATAAAAAGGAGCAGCACGGGAGTAAACGGGACCTTTGTCTTTATTTCTTCCGTGACGCATCCCCTGACCACATATCTTGATTCGCAGGTGGAATACGAACGCACGTACACCTACAGACTGTGGGTGATAGATAACACAGGCAATATAAGCGCGGGGTATGACGAAGACACTATAGAGGTCAGAGTAGACGACGAGAAACTGTATGCCGACATCGATATAATCGAGATCGTCAAGAATTCTTCCAGCAAGATGACATTCGGATGGCCTCAGGTCACCATCGATTCAAATGCCGAAAGCAAGAAGAGCAAGAAATCTGGCCGTGCGGTGACCATGCCTAAAGGATATATAATAGAAAGAGCCGGCGACCTGACCAAGGGGTGGGAGAGGGTGAGCGGTCTCATATACAGTACGGAAACACTGAAGTTCACCGTTCCCGTCAAGGATAAGGTTTATTATTACAGGGTTATAACTGTTTCGCCCAGCGGGAAAAAGAGCCCCGGATGCCTTGCTATAGATACCTCGGAAGAACGCAATCACATATACTGCAGCAGGGATATGAATGCATGGGTTGAGATACCGGACAGTTTTATAGACGAGCTTTACGCATACGGGAATCAGATAATAAAGCTGGATTTGAAAAAATATGAAGATGACGCGGAGGATTTTCTGCTGTGCTATGATGTGAAGGCCATGGGAGGCAGGACAAAAATCGAGGATTTCATATTCAAGAAAACGCGCCTGGGCCCGAAAGTCCAGATATCCTATCAGCATCTTTCCGAAAAAGGTTCGATCTCGAACATACAAGCCGCGGGGGATTTAAAACTGGCGATGTTCTGGTTCAACGGAATCGAGTGGATAAAACTGGGCGGGGTCAACGATACTTCAAAAGGCCGTACATACACCAGGGCCCGCAGGCTTGGAAAATACGGCATAAAATTTGCCAGACTTGCCGATAAATTCACCCTCAACACCGTTTATCCGAGGATATTCACGCCCGACCTGCCTTCGGAAGAAGAACCTATCGTTAATGATACGAAGGTAAGCGTCAATTCGGTTCATTTCTTCTTTGAGAATCCTAATTTTGCCGAAGTAACAATAAAGATATTCGACATTACCGGTGCGGAAGTCAAGAGGAACCTCAGGAGGGAGGGAGAGAACAGCATGGTATGGGATGGGAGAGACGATGACGGTAATGTTGTCAGGGGTGGAATATATATCTACCAGATAGAATCGGACGGCGAAGTGATAAACGGGACCATAGTCGTAGCCAAGTAAACAGTTTCCGCTCAGGACTTTCACCCTTTAATTGTAACAAAATTGCCTGATTGACGCCTTTCTGGCGTAAATAAGTATATATTATTGCTTCCGGTCGTATGACTTGTCACAGATCTTCATTTTACCCTGTTATCAGGTGTTTTTTAAATTGGTTTATATATGAAAAATATTAGAATTATTAGAATATAAAAAATACCACAAAAATGTAAAAAATACTTGACAAACCCGACGTTTTATATTATTATTATTATGGGAGTAAGAGATGACAAAGAAAATGAAAAAAACAATATTTCCGAAAGTGCTTTTTCTGGCTTATATTATTACTTTTACGATAATATCAGAAAACAGTATATCTTCTCTTTTGAATACTTCCGGCGAGATAAATAAGTTCAAACTGGAATCTGTTGCTCCCAAGATATTCTCTCCAAGCGAAGGCGATAAAGTCAGTTTCTCTTACGTAAACCCGAATTTCGCGGAAGTGTCCATAAGGATATTCGATGTTACCGGAGCCGAAGTAAGGAAAAACATCGACAGGGAAAACGAAAATACGATGATCTGGGACGGGAAGGACAAGGATCGGAATACAGTGCTGGGCGGGATTTACATATACCAGGTTGAGGCGGACGGGGAAGTCATAAACGGGACGATAATTGTAGTCAGGTAATCATGGATAAGAGAGCCACCATCGTGAATATAAAGCAGTGTAAGAAGCTCGCCGCCATTGCGGTCCTCACCGCGATGCTGCTTGTTTCTCTTAACTCCCTTTACGCTGCTTTCGAAGATACGGAGATAGGTGGCAAGGCAACATCGCTGGGAGGCGCGTTCATCTCCAAGGCCGATGACATGAGCGCCATGTTCTATAACCCCGCAGGTCTTGCGCTCATAAAGACCCCAGAGGTTTTTGCGTCCTACCAGAGGCTTTACTGGGGTCTTACGGACGAGAGCAAGATAGGAGACCAGGCTGTTGCGTTCGGACTTCCCACGAATTACGGAAGCCTGGGTCTCAGCTACAGGGTATTGTCACTGGACAGCCTGTACAGCGAAGGCATGATAAAGTTCGGTTATGCGTATCCGGTAGGGAATGTGAAGATCGGACTGGGATTGTCCAGCCTCAAGGTCGGCTACGGCGAGAATGAATACACGGAGATAAATCCCCTTTTCATAGATAACGGGTACAAAAAATCGGCGTTCGGCATGGATTTCGGGATGATCTATGAAAAAGAAATAATAAACCTTGGTCTTGCGGTTATGAACCTCAATGAACCTGACATGGGGCTGAAATACGAAAACAAGGTGCCGAGGAAGATAAGCGGCGGATTGACCGTTAAACAGAGACTTCTTAACATGAATGTCGCTGTAACGCTCATCGATTCGGATTATAGGTTCAAGACGGGAATAGAGACCTGGGTTTTCAGGAGGAACATAGTCGTAAGAGGGGGAATGAACATAGGGAGTTCCAATTACAGGAATGCCGCAGTCGGACTGGGATTCAGCGACGGCTGGTACGCGGTCGATTATTCTTTTGACTATCCTCTTTCGGGAATATCAAACACGTACGGGTCGCATCAGGTAAGCGTGGTCTTCAAATGGGGCGGGAGCAGAGAAAAAGAAGACGATTTTACCTGGGCGGACCTGGCGAAGATAGCGAAAGGAGACAGGGAGAGCGGAACAGGCAGAGCCGATTTCGAAAGCGAGATGGGCGTATCTCCTGATCAGATAGCCGAAGCACAGGATTTCATAGTCAACGCAAAGTCTGATTTCGTGGAGGGAGCCTACCTCTCCGGCCTTGAAAAGATCAACAGGGCAAGCGAAATACTCGGCGACGACCACGAGATATCGGAATTGCAGAGGAAAGGCAAATCCATAGTTAAAGTAACTCCCGAGATAAAAGATAAGACGAAGAAAGACGAGCTCTTGAGAAGGGGTATAAATGCGTACATCCTTGAAGACGGGAAATTAAGCATCAACTGCATGAGGTACGCCTCTCAGCTGTGGCCGGCTGACGACAGGATAAAGAAACTCCTGGATGTAGTGGAAAAAGAGTTCATAGAAATAGCTGAAAGCGAAAAACTTGTTCCCGGTATCAATATAGTTAACCAGAAGCTCCAGGAAGCACTGGAGTTCATATATGACGGCAAGTATGTCGGAGCCGTTACGGTCTGCAAGGAAGTGCTCGAGCTCGAGCCCCGCAACGCGCTGGCCATGGCCAGGATGGGATCGGCATACTGGGCTATGGGCCATACGAAATCCGCAAAGGACGTATGGAAAGAAGCTTTAAGATACGATCCGGACAACAAGGAAATAAAGAAGTTCCTCGAAATGGATGAGTCGACGAGCAAGGCCCCCAGGAAAACGACCCCGGCTCCTGCCATAAAAGCTTCCGCTGACCAGAAGACAGTCACAGAGTACAGGAACGCGGTATCGTACTACGAGAGAGTAAAGAGGTACGGTGCTGAAAAAGATACGCTCCTGAAGATACTCAACAGGATGATCGATAAATTCAAAGGCGAAGAAGGCCTTGATATATCCTATCTTTATAAGGAACTGGAAAATTACAAATAAGTTTCCTTTGCTGATAATAAATCCCCGCCAGTCAGGATTATAATTATTATATCTTTATTAACTTGAAAAATTATAATATAAAAAATACAATTAATCAGAGGAGAAATTTATGAATAAACAACCTGATATGAACATAAGGCGCGTTATCGTGAGCACCTGTTTAATGGCAGCGGCTTTCCTGGCGGTACTTGGCGGCGGAATATTTGCGCAGGAAGAGGTGGTATCCGATGCAAAAATCGAGCTGACAAGGGTAATGCTCGAAGAGAAGCTCGAGGAAAGGCTGAAAAAAAGGATATCTTTTCTTCTCCAGGACGAGAATATAGTCGTGATAGTGAAATTGAGGCTGGAGGGGGAAAGGATACCCTATGATCTTGAGGAAGATGCGGATGAAGAATTTGCGTTGCCGGGAGTGCCGGTCGAGAAAAAGCTGACGGACGAGAAAAGGCGCACGAAAAATGACGTAATACAGATACAGAATAATAAGATATCTAACATATATGCCTGGATATTTGTGACAAAAAGCGTACCAGAGGATGTCCTCAGCAGGGTCAAGGAGCTTACCACCGAGATGTTAGGTATAGATATCAACAGGGGCGATGTCATAGCAATTGAGACCTATCCCAGGAACAGCACGGTCATATCGAGCGTTTTCGATAACGTGGATATTATCAAGACAGGGGTCGTGGTATTTATATTGATGGGCCTGCTTATATTCCTTTTCGGCCCGATATGGTGGTTTTTAAAGAGCGTGATCAATTCTGGGGGCTCCGGCAGGCTGGCGGCCGATACAGGGATCGTAAACAGGCCGCTGCAGGGACAGAATTCCGGTGTCATCCAGGAAGCCAGAAGAACGCCTTCCGAATCACCGGCAGGCGAGGAATCCATGGCTGATATTCTGGAAGGCAGCGATATAGACGATCTTGTGCATATAGTGAGTACAGGCACGACGGCCGAAGCGGTAACTATGATAAACAGCCTCCCGCCCGGGACCGCTTCAAAGGTCTTCGAAAAGCTGTCTGTTGAGAAACAGAGGGAAATAATCAACCAGATAAAAGAAACGAAATTCCTCAATCCTGAAGCGGTAAAGACCATAAACAGCAACCTGAAAAATAAGATAAAGTATATCTACGGAGGAACGAAAAGGATAAGCGAACTGATACAGAGATGCGAGAAATCCACGAAGGAGAACATAGTTAACTGGCTCAAGGATGAAAATCCCGCCATAGCCAAGGATATACAGGATAACCTGCTGGAACTCAGGGATATAATCTCTTACGATGACCAGAGTTTCAGGAAGATTTACAGGGAGGCGGGGCATCAGGATTTCGCGCGGGTTTTAAAGCATTACGGCGATGAGTATATATCGCTGGTGCTGCCGAAGCTCAACAAGGAAGTAGCTAATCTCCTCAATGAGCATATAAAGATCGAGCAGCCGAACGCGAGAATCGCGGAGGAGGCAGAATTAAGGATAATAGATATCGTAAAGCGGCTCGTAAACGAAGGATATATTGAACCTGTTAAATAAACGGAGATGATCTGATGGATGTTCTGACAATATTGGGATTTTTGCTCGGGTTCGGCGTAGTCTACTATGTAATGGTACAGGGCGAGATAACCGCTCTTCTCTTTAATTTCACCGCATTCCTGCTTGTTTTCGGCGGGACGATCGCATCGACGATGATAACGTATCCGTTCGAAGTCATGAGGAAAGTGCCGCGGGCGATGCTTTTCATATTCAGCCCGCCAAAACAAAGGAGAATAGCCAAAGTTATAGATGAACTGATGGATCTGCAGGCCGTATATCTTTCACAGGGGCTTGACGGGCTGATCGAAGAAATGGACAAAATAGACGATGAATTTCTCAAGGCAGGCATAAGAATGGTAGTGGAGGACCAGAGTGAAGAGGATATAGGCGCCAACATGAATAATGAACTCGTAGCCATACGCCAGCGCCATCAGAGGATAATCGGGGTTTTCAGGAGCATGGGCGCTTACGCGCCTATCTTCGGACTCCTGGGCACACTCATCGGAGTCGTTCAGGTATTGAGGAATCTTTCCGATCCCGCTTCTATGGGGTCTTCCATGGCAATTGCGATAACTACGACTTTTTACGGAATCTTCGGATGCAATTTCATCTTCTTGCCTATAGCCGGGAAACTGGACGGCTACAGCAATGACGAATCCCTTGTCAAAGAACTAATTATATCAGGCATTATCTCTATCAAGGAAAGGACGCTGCCCGCTCTGATGAAAAGGGATCTCGAAAGATTCCTTTCGCGGCAGAACAGGGAAAAATCCGGCGTCCAGAATCAATGAGGAAAAGAAGAAGAAGGCTGAGGGACAGGAGGCTGGGTTATGGGATGGGCAGGGAATGGATGATAATATACAGCGATATGACAACGAATCTCATGCTTTTCTTCCTTATGCTTTTCGCCCTGACAAGACTCGCTGTTGAGGAAAGGAGCAAAGTATATAGTTCCATTCGCAAAGATTTCACTACTATACAGGAAAAAGCGAGGTTCCAGGAAGTGATAAAAATAGAGAAAAAAACAGAAGATAAGATCTTCGAGCTCAAGAACCAGAAGATAAGCGATATGGCCAAGATAGAGATCAGCGAGAAATATATAAACATCCAGCTCCCGAACCCGGTGCTGTTCGACACAGGGGATGTCGAACTCAATTCCCAGGGAAGAGAGGTGCTGAATAAGATAACACAGATACTTAAGCCGATACCGCACCAGATCATAGTCGAAGGGCATACGGACGACCTGCCCATTAAGAAAGGCGGGAAATTCATCTCTAACTGGGAGCTCTCCGGAGCTCGGGCCCTCAGCGCGTTAAATTACATGATCCAGGAGGGGATATCGCCCGACAGGCTGTCCGCCGTTGCTTACGGGGCCCATCATCCCATCGGTTCCAACGAAACAGAGGAGGGGAGAGCCCAGAACAGGCGTATAGAGATCAATATTGTAAAAGAAGGCTGATTTGAAATTCAGGAAAAAGATAGTGAATATAAGGTCCATCGCCAGAGCGGATGACTGGCAGATAATACACTCGTCCCTTATGACCGTACTTATGATATTCTTCATGGTGATGTTCTCTATATACCATCTGAAAAAAGAGGATGAGTATGAGGTTATACTGAATTCAATACAGGGAGGGTTCGGCGGAACGGCGAACGTCGAGAGGATTCTGGAAGCCCAGTACAGGGAGAAAGAGAAGGACGTCGAAAAGGAGTTCGCGGATTCCGAAGGGCTGAAGAAATTCACCAGGATAGAGAGTGACAGGGAGACCATAAAAATAATATTCCCGGATCCTGTCATTTTTTCTCCCGGTTCGGCAGATCTGAAACTGGAAACCATGTGGCTCCTCGGAGAGATAGCGGAAAAGCTGCGCATGCTCCCGGATAACAAGATAGTAATAGAAGGGCACACCGATAATATCCCTATCAGCTCCGCGGGCCGGTATTCATCGAACTGGGAGTTGTCATTAGCGCGAAGTTTAAGTATAGTACATTATATGACGGAAGTCGAGAATATGAATCCGTCTAATTTTGTCCCCATGGGGTATGGGGAGTACAGGCCTTTATATCCGAACGACAGTCCCGAACACAGGGCCCAAAACAGAAGGATAGAGATCAATATTGTGAAAAAAGGCTGATATATACAAAATGAGCAGCAATTCGGTATTGATAGTCGACGACGAAGAGAATACCAGAAAACTGATAAGATTTGCGCTGGAGAAATCCGGCTATATAGTCTTTGAAACAAGGACGGGCAGCGAGGCGCTGCAGTTTTTGACAGATAACAAGCCGGATCTGATAATACTCGACATAGTGATGCCGGATATGGACGGTTACACTCTCATGAAAAAGATAAAGGACCTTCCGGTAATGAGAAATATTCCCGTAATAATAAGCTCCGGTAAGAGCGGGATGAGGGAATACTTCGACCTGGATGACGATAAATACAAACCCAATGCTTTTCTCGTCAAGCCGTATAAGATGAAGGATCTGATAGAGACCGTAAAGAATACTATTTAAGTCCGATGAAACCAGCCGATATCATAAAAATAGCCGTTCTTACAGGAACGATATGCTGCGCTTTCCGGTATTCACGGGCTGCCGACGATAATATCCGGGAAATGCAGGATATCTATTTTTACGCGAAGAAATTCTATGATGAAGGAAAGTATGAGGAATCCATGGAAGAATTCAAAAGAATTCTGGATATTTCGCCCGGTCACGGCGAATCCATGCGTATGATAAACCTGTGCGAAGAGAAGATTACACTGACAGAAGCATATATAAACCAGGCGCTCGATAAATACAGGCAGGGGATGCTTACTGATACTGCGGAAATACTTGAGAAGGCTCTTGAAAAAAATCCCAAGAGTTACAAAGTGAAGACATTATTGTCAAAGACTTTGACGGAAATGGGGATGGAGTATAGTTTCAGTGATAATCACGGCGAAGCGCTGAAATTCTTCCGCAAGGCGAAGAAGATATCGCCCGATGACAACGAGATAGATGAGCTGATAAAAATTTCAGATTCGATGATTGATAGGGGAAAAATCTACGCGGAAATACCGGATGATTCCGAAGCTTACGATAAGTCTTACGAAGAGTATAAGAAAAGCCTGGAAAGCATGATGAACGTATTCGACAAATATCAGAAGAACCAGAATAAACTTCTGGACGAATACACTCATGCCCAGGAGAGGATACAGGGCATGGTCGAAAGATCCGAGGAGGACAGGCGGAGACTATATACATTACTCAAGGAGAAGGAAGATTTTATAGCGGATATGCTCGAAAAGCAGGAAAATGAGAGAAAAGAGCTGTACAGTACCGTGAGAAAGAACATACTGATAGCGGGGGTCATCGTGGTATGTGTAGTCTCTGTCACGGCAATCATAATAAGAAAACAGATCAAAGATAAGAAAAGCGATTTCGGTTCACAAATAAAAATGCAGGAGAAACTGGCTGAATCGCTGAAAAAATATTCAGAATCTCAAAGAACCAGCGCCCCTGCGGAAGACGACAAAAAGCATAAAAAGCTGGAAATAATAAAAAAGGAACTGGTAGGCAGGGACAGGAACGAGAATGAAGTGGCCCTCAGGATGCTGAGGGGATTCCTCAGCGATAAGGATAATGATATAGTGCTTAAGGCAGTCAGGATATTATACGAAGTGAATCCCGGGGAAGCCGTTGATATAATCAAAAAGATTATCATAGACGAGAAACAGGATTTCAGGGAAGCGGCCTGCACTATGCTGGGCGAGATAGGTTCCGAGATATGTATAGAGAAATTACTGGAGCTTGTGGAACACAGGGACAAGGAAGTAAGAAAGAGCTGCATGAATGTTCTTGTCAAAGTGCTCAACAGGAAGGATATAACGGGTGAGTTAAGGCAGGTGGTGGAAAAGAAGGTGACGGAAATATACAAAAAGGGCGAATGGATAGTAATGTGACAAGTCTGAGAGGTATTGTTTAGATGAACAAGCAGATATTGATTATAGACGATAACCGGCAGGCCGTAGATATGCTGCAGCTCATACTCGAGGAGAAAGGCTATAGCGTGTCGAGCGCATACGAAGGAGAGAGCGGGCTGGCAAAGATAAAAGAGAAAAAGCCGGATCTCATTGTGCTTGATGTCGGACTCCCGGGGATAGACGGATATCAGGTGTGCGAGACCGTCAAGAGCGACCCGGTTACAGGGAACATACCTATTGTGATGCTGACAGGCAGGGATATGGGGTCCGATTTCGATAAGGCTATGGAAAAGAAAGCCGACTGGTATATAGTGAAGCCTTATAATATCGAACATCTTCTGAAAGTATTCGATAAATTGATTGAGAAGGATCAGGATTGAAAATCTTATCGAAGATACTCTCGTTCCGTAACCAGATAATACTGGCCGTAATAGCGTTGTCGGTCATTCCTCTTTCCATATTCGGAATAAATGCCGTTTATCTTGCCGGCGAATCGCAGAAGGTTGTCGATAAGATAAAGCAGTCTCTGGTGGCGAACATAACAAGGGAGGCGGAGAACTACTTTGACCGTATAAACAGGGACCTTTCCTTTACCGCAAGTTTCGAAAAGAACATAATGATCGACGATGTGAGGATCGGCATGATACTCATGAATGCCCTTCAGTCGCAGCGGGAGCTGTCCGCAGTCGGTTACATAAGAAAAGGCAGGCTTATCTCATATCTGGGAGAAAAGATCAAAAGCGAGACAATATCGGAGAAGATAGCCGAATTGACCGGTCTGTATGAAAAGGAAAATATAGTCCAGCTGTCGAAAACGTACAAATTCTCCGGCGAGTACCTGTTCGATATACTATATCCCCTGGATAACGGGGATTTCGTGCTGGCGATCTTCTCTGTTAGAGAGCTGAATGAGAAACTGGAGGCAAACGCGGTCAATGATACCGGCAAGTTCGCCGTCGTAACGGAAAACGCGGGATCTTTTATCGCCGGCGAGGAACTGGACTTCAGGTTTCAGTTCCTTGAGATGGATGAGATACTGTCCGGCAGCCGGGATAACGGCGAGATAAACATCGAAAAAAGAGGCTATATAGTAAAGGCAAAAAAGATCGAAGGTGTTCTCTGGCCGATGTGGATGGTTTTTACTCAGAAGGTGAGCGAGGCTAATATGCTTACCAGGCAGCTTAAGCTCAGGGCTATATTCACCTTTCTTCTGATAATCATGATAGCGGGGTTCATAAGCTTCAGCCTGGCCAGAAATTTCAGCAGGCCCATAGCAAATCTGCTGAAGGCCGTAAAAAGTAATTTCAAGGGAGAGCTTGATACGAAGGCCGAAGTTAATGAGAACGATTCGGGGGAACTCGCGATGCTTTTAAACTCGTTCAACAGCATGATAGACAAGCTGAAAGAAACCCGGGAAAAACTCATTGAGAAGGAGCAGCTTGCTGCTGTAGGCGAAATGGCTAATATCATAGGACATGATATTAGGAATCCTCTCGCTGCGATAAAAAACGGGGCATACTACATAAGACACGCCATGAAAGACGAGAATAAAAGAATAGAAATGAGCCTCGATATCATAGACAGAGAAATCGTATCGATAACCAACATAATAGAGGACCTGCTGGGGTTTTCCAGGCAGCGGCCGCCGGCTCTTTCTCCGGTGAACGTCAATGAATTGATGGATGAGATAATATCCATAATAGAGCTGCCCGAAAACACCCAGATAAAGAAAGAGTACAAAGCCCAGCTTCCTGAATATAATCTGGACCGGGGAGAGATGCGGCAGGTGTTCGTGAATCTTATCAATAATGCCGTACAGGCATGCAAGGACCGCGAAAAGGGGCTTGTCAGCGTGATAACGGGCCAGGAGACGGGAGGCGACCTGAAAGTGATAATCAGGGATAACGGGGTAGGTATTCCGAAGGACAAGCTGGACCAGGTCTTTAAAGCTTTTTACAGCACGAAAGCCGGCGGTACCGGGCTCGGTATGTCGTCGGCAAAAAATATCGTAGACAGGCATGAGGGCACGATAAATATACATTCCGCAGTCGACAAGGGTACGGATATAACAGTGATAATACCGCAGAAAATACAGAAATAACCGAGGAGTGGAAAGAAATGGATAACAAAGAGAAAAAGAATCTATTAATAGTTGATGATGAAATAAACGTACTTCAGACATTGAGGTTTATCTTCGAGGACAGCGGATTTAACGTGACTATGGTCTCCAGCGGCCCCGAAGCGCTGGAAAAAGTCAAGGAGAATAAATATGATCTGGCGCTGCTGGATATAAACATGCCGGAGATGGACGGGCTTACCACTTTCAGGGAGATAAAGAAGATATCTCCCGGAACAGCCGTTATAATGATGACCGGCAACAAGGAGAGCGTCCAGATAAGAAAATCACTGGAGGAAGGCGCGTATACGATTGTCTACAAACCTTTTGCAATAAACAAACTGCTCGAGATAATGGGTAATGTCCTCAAGGTACCGGTCGTGCTGGTGGTAGATGACAGGAGAGACGACAGAGTTATTCTCAGGAATCTGCTGGAGCTGGAACAGTACCGGGTCATAGAGGCCAGCGACGGGATGGACGCCATAAACAAGATAAAGAAGGGCAATTTCGATATCTGCCTGGTGGATTACAAGATGCCGGGTATGGACGGGCTGGAGACGATAGACGAGATAAAGAAAATAAATACAAAGATAGGGGTAATATTGATGTCGGGATTTTCGCTCGAGGAAGCCATCAGGAAAGAGATAGAAGAGCATAAAGGCATGGCATTTATAAAAAAGCCTTATGAAATAAATAATCTCGTCGATATCATCAAGGAGGAAATGGAAAAAAACAGGAAAAACGAAGATGACGAAAAGGCGGAATAAGACAGCGCGATGAAACTGCGTGCCAAGCTGAGTATTTTTACGGCGCTTATAATCGTCTGGGTTGTGTTTGTCATAACATATAATATATTCCTTTATGAGAAAGCATCCAGAATAAAGGACATAAAAGACAAGCAGGCTGCCATAATGGAAAATTTTGTAAACCTTGCAGAAGAAGCATTGATAGTCAGGGACGAACTCCTTCTGCTGAACAACATGGGCGCATTGAAGAAGACATACAGGGGAATAGCCTATATGAACTTCATAATAACTAAGGGAGACGTCACAAGGATACTGTATACGGACAGGGATTATACTTACCGGGCCGGGAGCAAAAAAGACATCACTTCATTAAATAGCGAGGAATATTCCAGCAGGTCAGGGGAAGATATACTGGAGATGTCCAGGCCTCTTTATCTGGGGCCGGAGAAAGCGGGAGTAGGACAGGTGGGGTTCTCCCAGGAATACTATGATGATTATATAGCCGGGGTAATAGCGAAGGTGAGAAACAGGATAATACTGATAGGCACTGCTTCCCTTATGTTCGGCCTTATTTTCTCGCTCATACTGTCCGGCACGATTGCAAAGCCGATAAATCAGGTTGCCATGGGGGCGCAGGCCATCGGCGAAGGCAAGCTCACGACCAGGATAAAGGTCAAGACCCAGGACGAGGTAGGCACGCTGGCCGAGGAATTCAATGATATGGCGGTCAAGCTCTCCGAACTTGATAAAGCCAAGGATGATTTCGTAAACGCGGTGTCTCACGAACTGCGCACGCCTCTTGCCGCTATTGAAGGGTATGTGGATTTTCTCATGGACGGAGGAGAATCCGTTCCTCGGGAAAAAAGGGAAAAAGCGCTGAATATAATGAAAACCAGTTCGCAGAGGCTGGCAAAATTTATTAATGATATTCTGGATATAGCGAAGATAAAAGCCTCGAAGATAGTATATGAGAAGATTGAGCACGATATAAGGGAAATAGCGGATAAAGTCATCGGACTGCTGAAATCAGTGGCTGAGAAAGCGCAGATAAATATAGTGCTGAATATAAGCGATAAGGTACCCCATATACTGGCTGACGAGGACAGGATAGACCAGGTGCTTACGAACCTCATCGGAAATGCGCTGAAATTCACCCCGGAAAAGGGGACGATAACTATAGGCGCGGAAAGAGCAGACAGTAATTATATAAGGGTATCCGTGAGCGATACCGGCCCCGGTATACCTGAAAAAGATATTAAGAAGATATTCGGCCAGTTCGAGCAGTCCGAGCAGGCAAGAAACGTAAGGGGCCCGAAAGGTACCGGACTGGGACTGGCCATAGCGGAAGGAATAATCAAATCGCACGGGGGCAGGATATGGGTGGAGAGCACCTTGGGCAGCGGAACCACTTTCTTTTTTACCCTGCCTATATGCAAGACATGAGCAAGAAAGTACTTATTATAGATGACGAGTTATCACTGGCGAATATGATAAAGGATCATCTTCTTCTCAAGGGTTATACCGTCGATATCGCATCGAACGGGAAGGAAGGCATCGAAATGGCCCGCAGAACAATGCCCGACGCGATACTCCTTGATATACTTATGCCGGATATGGACGGTTTCGAGACCCTGAAGAATCTGAAAAAAGACGTACAGACCGCGTCCATCCCGGTCATTCTCGATTCCATAGTCGGCGATTACAGGGCCGAAGCCATCCAGATGGGAGCCGTCGATTTTTTCAGCAAACCCCTGAATATAAGCAAGCTGATCGAATCCGTAGAGAATATCACCAGGATGAAGGAAGATGCCGGCAAAGCAATTATGGTCATCGATGACGATGCGGATTTTGTTCAGTTGACCAGGGATTCGCTGGAGAGCAAGAATTTCAGGGTTATAGGCGCAGGATCGGGAAGAGAAGGGCTGGAAATCCTCAGAAGGGAAGAAGTGGGCTTGATAATACTGGACCTGCTTATGCCGGAGATGAACGGGTACGAGTTCATCCGGACCGCGAAGAAGGACCCGGCGACCGCGAAGATCCCGATAATCGTAGTGACCCATGTAGACCTGAGGGAATGCCGGGACAAATGCCTCATGCTCGGCGTAAAGGAATGTTTCTCCAAGCCTTTCGTGAACCGCGACGCCATTCTGGATGAATTGAAGAAACTCATGGACAAGATGACAGAGGAAAAAATGCCTGACCAGAAGAAGGAGTCGGCCGGGGTCAGGATACTGGTGGCGGATGACGAAGAGATAATACTCGAACTCGTGAGGGATACCCTCGAATCCCAGGGATATGAAGTCATTGTCGCGCATGACGGCAGGGAGGCACTCGAGCAGATATATGCTCATAAACCCGACGTTCTTCTCCTGGACGTGAAGATGCCTTTCCTTACAGGGTACGAGGTGTGCGAGAAGATACGGGAAGACATACTGATGAGCAACATCCCCATAATAATGCTTACAGCCAAGACATCCGAACAGGACGAGATAAAGGGTCTCGAATCGGGTGTGGACGACTATATGACCAAACCTTTCCGCCCGGCTATACTGCTGGCCAGGATCAGGTCGGTGCTGGCCCGCGTAAAACAGGGGATGAATGTGAACCCCCTTACGTATTTGCCCGGGAACACGATGATAATAAAGGAAATAGAAAGAAGGCTGAAAAGAGATGACGAATTCGCCGTGCTGTATCTGGATATAGACAGGTTCAAGGCTTTCAACGATTATTACGGTTTTGAGCGCGGCGACGAGATCATAAAAGCCGTGGCTAAGATAATCGTGGATGCTGTTAAAAAGCATGATCCGGGTACGGGTTTCGTCGGGCACATAGGAGGTGACGACTATATCTGCGTGATAAGCGACGCGAAAACGGATGACGTGTGCAGGAATATAATAGAGGAATTCGATAAGACAGTAACATCTTATTATAATGAAGAAGACAGGAAGAAAGGATACATACTCACGGAGGACAGGAAAGGCTGCCAGGAAAAATTTCCTATAATGGCGGTGTCCATCGGCGTAGTATCCAGCACCAAGAAGACTTTTTATCACGTAGGCGAGATATCCAAGATCGGCGCCGAGCTGAAAAAATACGCGAAAAAAGATGAAAAGAGCAACTATGTTATTGACAGGAGGAGCTATTAAGATTAATAATATTATGGAGACCGAATCAATATGAAGAAAAAGATACTGATTGTCGATGATGAAGAATCGATAAGAGAGCTTCTGAAAGATACGCTGGAAAAAGAGGGATATTCCATAATCGAGGCAAAAGACAGCGAGGAAGCTTTAAGAAAAGCCAAATCCGTTTTACCCGACCTGGTCGTCCTGGACCTGGGTATCCCCACGATAGGCGGCCTTGAAGTATGCAGGATACTGAGAAAAGCCGAGGAGACAAAGAACATACCGATAATAATACTCACGGTGCGCTCGAGGGAAGTGGATAAGGTCATAGGGCTCGAGATGGGCGCGGACGACTACATAACGAAACCTTTCAACCAAAGAGAGCTCCTGGCCCGGGTGAAGGCGGTATTGAGGAGAATAACATACAGGGAAGGGGACAAGAAGATCATCAAGGCTGGAGATATACTCGTCGACATAGAATCGCATGTCGTCAAAGTTAAAGACAGATCCATAGAGCTCCGGCCGAAGGAATTCGACCTGCTCTGCATACTGCTCAACAGGAGGGGGGCGGTCCTGAGCCGCGACTATCTCTGCGAAAGTGTCCTGGGGTATGAATATTTCGGCTCGACGAGAGCCATAGACGCGCATATAAAGAACCTCAGGAGGGCTCTGGGAAGGATAGGGGACAATATCAAGACTATCAGGGGTTTGGGGTATAAGTTCGAGATCGAAGAATAAGGCCCCTGCGGTCTTTTCATATAAATTTGCTGCATATTTTATACAAAGGCCCGTTGCGGGAACGGCCCGGCGGCGGCCGGATCGGCAAAATGAGTGTAAATACCCTGTTTTATTCACTATACCGAACAAGACCGGAAACCGAAAATAATCGAGGAGTTTCTGTTTTACATACTTTTTACATGCGTTTCTTAACTTTTTCATCTATTAAAGGTATAATTTCAGTGGAAGATGAGAATAGGATATAGAGGAGAAAAGAGGATGAAAAAGGAAGAAAATACCAGATTTGGGAAAAAACAAGGAGGCAAGAAGATGAAAATTTTCAAGTCAGTTTTTCTGGTTTTGCTGGGTGTTCTGCTTTTAATGCCCGCAATGAGTATAGCTGACGACGGGGAGCGCGTAGGCTATACCAACCTGGTCCAGAGCTATAACTACACCAACGGGGTGCTGACCAGCATCTATGACGCGACGAGGGACTACAACATGATATTCAGGGCGGGCAAGATCGTCGGTATCGAGTTTGCCGATATTCCCGGGCTGAAGGTCACGGAGTTCATATATGAGGACGGCCAGTTAATAAAGAGCATTAATAATGCCACTGGTGACGAAACCTATTATATGGACGGGGACCAGTCGAAGCCGCTCTGCGTTCTGAGCGCCGAATGGCTGGCGAATCACAGCGCGGACGAAGTGGCCGACCTTCTTCAGCAGCTTACGTCCGGCAACATGAATTTCGAAGAGGGTGTCGAGGGCGTAGTCGTTATGTATGAATACGATGATAACAAGCAGATGAGAAACATGTATATATACGACTATTTTGACACGTACGCGACCGACGACGACGGGAACTTCCTGGATGACGATGGCAACATCGTCTATATGAAGGACGGTGACAACCTCATCGATGCCAACGGTAACATAGTAGCCACGAAGGACGAGGACGGGAACTATGTAGACAATGAAGGGAACATAATGTACACGAAACAGGACGACGGCACCTACAGGGACGCGGCTGACAACGTCGTGAGTTTCTCGCCGGCGGTTACACAGACCACCTGGCAGGTAAAGAACCGCGTCGAGTACTCTCAGGGCAAGCAGGTCGCCGAATACCTGTATGACGCCGAAGGGACCCAGGTTCTCACAAAAACGTATAACTATGACGGGAACCTCCTGGTAAGCTGCGATAACTGGGTGGATGATGACAGGGCAGGCGCTGCGGAAGGCGACAGGAAAATAGGTTCCAGGACCTACTACGACAAGGGCAGGCCGTCAGAGACATATGTCGTCCAGGATGACGGGAGTCTCGGTGCAATGACCGAGAAATATGTATACACAGGCACGATGCTCTACGCTGTAGAGTCGTACGAAGACGGCGAATGCGTGAAGAGAGTTTACATGGACAACCACGGCAGGCAGCAGGCCATGTACGACGTAGAGGACGGATGCGATGTCAGGCTGGCGCAGGAGTGGACATATAACGACACTCTCGAGCCGATAGTCATTAACTACGAAATACAGGTAGCTGAGAACATGATAGATGATGATTATGTCCTGGAGGAAGGCGAATACTGGGTAGACGAGGACGGCAATGTGCTCAGCGAAAGATCAGAAGGCGCGATACTTGTCAGGCCGCGGGAAGCGACCGTGATGCCCGGCGGTATGATAGCCAGTTTCGAGTACTTCGATTCGAGCGGAGAAGGTTCCGTATGGGCCGAGATCACCTACTATAATATGAACAAGATGCAGGATACGATACAGGCGACTGTGACCGTACCCGACAGCCCGATACAGTGCGACCCGTGGACTTGTGGTCTTCTCACAGTTATAGACGGTATGCCCGCCCTTATAGTCAACCCGGCCGATGTCGACGGGATGAGTTTCTATAACTTCGATCCCACTTCGGTTTCCGGCGGAACGAAGACGGACGAGGACGGCAACCTCATATTCATGTTGAATGCCGAGGACGAAGAGACTCTGCAGGCCCTTTTGGACCTTGCGAACAGGAGCGACGCGGACAGGACAAACGGCGGAGATGGTATAACGGTGAACCTGATGTGGCAGTACTACTCGCCGCCGGAGGACCAGGGCACCAACGGTTACACCTGGCTGCACCTTGCGCCCACGGATGACCATGCAGTAGCCTACCACCTGAATAACGACAACGCGGCAATGGTCGAGCAGTGGGGCGGAGAGTGGGACAGGACAAAACAGTATGTTGTTATAACCTAGAAAAGGAGATTGAAAACGGGTTATAAATTATAGTAATATCGGATTAGAGAAGCACGCCTGGTTAAAAGCTAACCAGGCGTGCCGTTTTTGTAGTCAGCGTATAATATAAAGAAAGGGGTAAAGATCATTATGAAAAGAGTTTTGATTATTATCTGTATGCTTTCGTTGCTTGCGGCCTCGGGCTGCAAGAAGAAGGAGGGTGGAAAGATGGCTTCCAGGGGAGGAAATTCGATTTCGGGTGAACAGATAGTCATGCCCAGCGGCAGATCAATAAACCAGGGCGGCAGACCTCTTAAAGCGGAAGAATCCAGGGAATCCGGCCCGGCGACTCTTCCCGACGGCACTGTCATGGAGAGAAGGAGCGCCTCGGGCAGGATGTCCGATAAGGAGAGAGAAGAGATAAGGAAGAAGCTCACTGTGACCTACGAGGGCACGATAAGCAATATAAAGGAGAATATCGACCTCAATATCAGGCCGCAGGGACGCCTGGCGCTGATAAAGTTCGACGGGAAGATGGTTTTCCTCTCGGTGCCGAGTTTCAACGAGGTGCTTAAACTCAGCGGGAAAAAAGTCAAGCTCACAGGGGTCATCTCCGGCATGCCCATAACTTATGACGGCAAGAAGTATGACCTGATCAGGGTCACGAACCTGGCTGATATAGAGGTTCTCGACTGAAACGGGGGAGACGGAGTCTCCATGATTTTACATAGAATTTACAATCGTTTCCATGTAATTTCATCTTGAAAAGGTAGACTTATGGTGGAAGAAAGAGAACAAAAAGATGGTAATTTCCTGTAAAATTCATGAGAATTATGGAGGACAATAAGATGAAAAAACTAATTATTGTTGGCGTAATTGCATTATTGCTCGTCAATAATCCGCTTTCGGCGAAAAAACCCGACGATCATGTAAACGACTACATCCCGAGCGGGAGCGGAGCGGGCGCCTGGTCCGGCCCCCAGATAATAACCCAGGGGGTACAGCTAAGAGAGTACGATTACAAGAACGGCGTGCTCATAGGCATGATAGACTACCAGCACAATACCTACACTTATTATGACGGCGGACAGCCGCAGAAAGTCGTATGGCTCGACGATAAAGACACGGTCATACTGGAATACGTATATGAGGACGGAGAACTTGCCTACACGGTAGACCAGTACCAGAACAAGACCTATTTCGAGACCATAGGCGGCGAGAACAAGGCGGTCAGGGTGACGTGGATGTACGACGGCGGCGTTGAAGTGACCGCTGTCGAATACGTGTACAGCGATGACGGGACCAAACTGCTCAAGACGGTCGAATACGATCTGCCCGAAGGCTCGGCGGCCCCGAGCAAGACCACCGGATACGACGTCCTTTCTGAGACCTACTACGACTCCAACGGCAGGATAGAGAAGACCGTATATATGAAAACAGAAACAAAGCCGGAAGGGCTGCCCGGAGACGGCTGGGAACCGAGCTTCAAGAAAGGCGATGTCAGGTACTACCATTACGACGGCAATGTCGTATCCCATATAACCGACCAGAACGGCAAGACCGTGAGCAAGAACTACTACAGCGCCACACTGCAGCTGGTCAAGACCGAGAGCTGGAATAAGGACAACGAAAAATTCACGACATTCATGGACGAGCACGGGAGACCAGATTACGGAATAGACCACAAGGGCAAGAGGACCGACTGGATATACGACGGCGCATACCTGGTCAAAATACTCTACCCGGAGAACGAGGAGATACACAAGTCCGGCTCGGAGTCGCATACTGAGACGATAATGACTGAAGACGGCCCGGTCACATATTCTTATACGGTGAGCTGGTCATATGATGTGACCTGGTCGGGTGAGAACTCGGACGAGTACAATAAATACGGGCGCTGCCAGAATCGCAACAGGCAGGAAGCGCACGTGGAGCAGCACCAGTCCGTATCGTCCCCGGTGATAATAGCCTGCCCGCCGGGATACGGCGAGCCCATGAGCTGGGATGAGCTGGGCGCAATGGACGGCGGAGCCGAGCTCCAGCAGCACTATATAGATTACTGCAACGGCGACGTCGAGAAGGCGAAGGAACTGTTCACCATGATACAGGAGTGCAGCTTCCCGGACCCGGACGATCCCGAGTTCGAAGCGAACTGGCCGGGGCTCGACGTAGACCAGCAGATGGCTTTCATACAGGAATACATGGCGGCGGTACATCCCGAAGTGGACCTTGACAGCGAAGATTATGCTGCTGCAATGGAAGCCATAAACAGCGCTGCCAACGATGCGGCAAAACAGGCTGCGGTGAACGCCCTCCTTCAGCTGTTGCTGGATAACGGAATAGATGTCGTCGGCGATTTCACTATGGCCAACGATTATATAGCGGATATGAAATACACGATCGATAACCCGCCGGATATAGGGGACGCGGACGCCGGCGTGTGGGATGACCCGTCTGCCGTGGGCGACAGCAGCATGCTGCCCGACCCGGTGGCGAACGGCGATATGCCGGAGGATCCGTTCGCTACGGAGACTGAACTTACTGCCGAACAGCAGGATGAGTTCCTGAAGGGAAGGGATTGGGATAACCTGACGCTGGAGGCCCAGCTCTTCTTCGTAGAGCATTTCGGCAAGGCAGCCGTGGCCAATTTCAACGGGGCATTATATGACCTGATGACTTACGGCCGCACATTCTACGACGGGTATCCCGATTCGATGGGAGAAGTGTTCACAAGTCTCCTGGCCCAGGGATACTCCAGCAGCATGGCCGCGCAGGAAGCCGCGCGCTGGGCGATGGACATGTCCGACACGGCTTACGGGCATGACCGTTATACCGGGGTTGGCGGAAGGGCGCTTGACGAGGAGATAGACCCGGACGATCTGCCTGAGCCGGAATAAACGGGGATAGTATAGCTAAATACAAGGAAGGTTATCATGAGAATAAAAGAGGCACTGGAAAGTAAAGCGAGGCACCTGGTACTTATAACCTATGTGACTACGCTGATACTGCCCGGCAGTCTGATGGCGACGGGCGACCCGTACTCATATGTACCTTCGCAGATATACAAGCCGGGCGCCGACGAGCTCTTCAGGGAGGCGAAGAAACTTATAGACGTAGCCCCGCTGAGGCCGCTCGTCGTAAGGGATAAAAAGGGCAACATAATGTTCACTACCAGCACGGGAGAAGTCATGGTGGGGCTGGATACGTCCGGCAACATGACCTTTTCCCTGGCGGGTATCAAACACCACGCCCGGGACGCCCAGGGTAACCTCACGGCGGTGTGGGAGAGGGAAAAGGGGTCCAATAAGGTATACAAGAAAAACGAGTTCGGCGAGGTGACGGGGATAGAGGAACACGCTATGGGCGGAAAAACCGTAGCGGAATACGACGAGGACGGCAATAAAACGAAATCTTACCAGTATAACAGGTACGGCAAGAGCATGGAGTGGGTCGTGGACGAACTCACACAGTCTAAGACCAAGTTCGATTCGAAAGGAAACGCCGAATACGACGTTAATTTCGAAGGGCATATCATGGCCCGCTACAGGTACGATTCCGCGGGGAGGCTGGAGCACAAGGTGGACAGCTACGGGAACCGCACCTATTTCGATAAGACCGGCAACATGACGAGAACCGTGGATATGGACGGAAATACGATGGTCACTTACAACTACAGGAAGGACGCCAACGGCAACACGGTGCTCTCTACGGTAAAAGACGAGATGAGCGGTAACGTGACCATATATAAGGACAACAAGCCCCAGGAAGTGAGAAACAACACCGGAGCCATAATCCAGGATTATCACTGGCAGGGGACAAAGCTTATCTATACGGAAAACCTCGAGTCGGGGGAAGTCACATGGTACAAGAACGGTGAACGAACCTATACCACGTATGAGGGTAAACTGGTTACCGAATGGATGTATCATGAGGGCAAACTCGTCGGGGTATGGAATGTAAACTCAAGCACGCTGACGCTGTATACTCACGGAAGGGAAGAAGTGAAACTCATGTACGACGAGATGCCTTCCGTAGACGAGGTGCTGGACCTGTACAAGGAGAGGGGGTTGGGGTATTGAACGGTGTCGCGTGTCCTGATCATTGATGACGAAAAAATAATAGCCCAGATGCTTAAGGACAATCTGGAGCTGCAGGGGCACGAAGTGGAAATTGCGTATTCCGGGACCGAAGGCATCGAGAAAGCCTGCAGCATGGTCCCGGATGTCATAACGCTTGATATACAGATGCCCGATATGACCGGATTCGAGGTCCTGAAGAAGCTGAAGGAGGATAAGCGGACGAAGGATATCGCCGTGCTTATCTTATCGGTGAAAAATGATAAGGAAGACCTCGATAAGGGTTATATGCTCGGCGCCAGGGAGTACATAGCAAAGCCTTTTTCTTTGAAATCACTAGGGAATATAATAAAAGACTGCGTTTCCGAAAGCGAAACGGCAGTCTCTGGTCTTTAATATTAAGCAAATTTGGAAACAAGTTAAAAATTGTTTCCGTGTGTTTTACATATAATTTACAATTATTGCACTAGTTTTTCACACTATTGCGGTACAATTGCAGTAGAGGAAAAATTACAGATATCATGACAAGGTTTACTAAAAGACCATTATTGTCAATATTCGTTATAGTGAGTGTATTATGCTGTACTATATTAAGCACTATACAGTGTCACGACCGGATAAACTACGCAGCGGCGGTACAGGTGGATCTGATAAAGAGTGCCGCGGCTTTCGTGAGGACCTACCTTCTTTATCCCTACATGTCCTGTTTCGTAGACGCGAAGAACCTGCCTGTAAAAAGCGGTCCGCTGAAAGGCGACACGAAGAGGCAGCCGGTAAAGAAAGAGAACGGTATATTCAGGCAGCTGTACATGCTGCTGAGCATGATACTGGTCACGAACCGGACGGAAATGATAGTGCTTTTTATGATATCCATGGCGGCGGCGTTCATGCCGGTCCGGGGTATCAGCGAATCAGGGTATGCCGATGAGGATATCCCTGTATACAGTTTCTATGTGAGCTGGATACTTAAATTTTTAAGTCCGCTGGAGAGATTTCTGGACAGCTTGGTGAACGAGTACGACATGGCGCATGCGACAGGTTTCACGGGGGAAGAAAACCGCACTTTAGACATAGCATTTAAAGTGCGGTTTTTTTTTGGCATAAACGGCGGCGGAGACAGCCGCATGATAGATAAAAAAATATTTATAAAGGCGGTATAAGACCATGAATAATGAAGATAAAAAAATCCTGACACCCACGATGAAGGGGCAGATAAGGAGGGCGGTAGCGCTGTTTACGGCGTTTGCGATGTTCTCTACGAACGTCTGCGGGCTATTGACGAAAGCTGCAGCGGACGAGGCGGAGACGCTTGAGCAGCAGAAGAGGCTGCGGATGGCCACGGGGTACGAGGGGGAGTACCACTGGGACAGGGAAGTGACCGTGGCGGCCGATGCGGCGGGAGCCGGGGGAGCCAGCGGGACGGCCGGGGGTGGTGCGGTAGCCGAGGAGATGACACTGGTATCCGAGAGCGACCAGGTAGTCGCCCAGCAGCAGCAGGCCACGATAGAGACGGCCCAGGACATGACGGTGGCGGACTGGTTCAACGCGTTCATGAACGCGGATCCCGAGACGCAGGCGCAGATGATAAGGGACCTGGGGCTGGATATATCGAACATACCAGGTGCGGACCTGGCGAACGTGACGTTCGAGGTTCTGAGCCCGCTGTTGGAGCTTCTGGCGCAGTCGTCGGACGTGATAAACTGCGCTGTGCAGTCGCTGAGCAACCTTCTGGTGAGCCTGGGGGTATTCAGTTCGCTGGACGAGATAGACCAGACGCAGATGGCGATATCGCTGATACTTGTGGATATACTCAACGGTACGTTCTCGATGACGGAGGACGGGCAGATAAACACCTCGATGTTCGCTGTGGCGGCGGTAGCGGAACAGCAGTACGGAGTGGACCTCAACGGTATGCAGGTGGACGATCTCGGGGGACTGGGGGACGGCAGCTATATACTTCAGGTTGATGTGAATAACGACGGGGTGGGAGACCATTACGTGGTGGCGACGATAACCGGTGACAGTGTCACGTATAACGATAACGGGGTGACGGGCACGATGTCGCTGGACGAGTTCAATGACAAATACAATTTCACGGGGAACGCTCTGACAGACGATACATCCAAGGGCAACAGCATACATGATACCGGGGGAGCGTGGATGAAGGACCAGGTAGGGGCGCTGGCGGGAGCGGCAGGCGGCTACGGGGGCTCTATAAATGATTCGCTGGGGTCGCTTTTTGACGGGGGATATTTCGACGGGATGGATATATCGCTTCCGGAACTGATGGCGATGTCGATGGCGGATCTTAATAGTGTGCTTGCGGAGATAGGGCTGAGCGTGGAGAACCTGATAATCATCGATTACCTGATGGATTCGGGTATAGAGGAATTCTCGGGTGACGGTGCCTTAAATGCGGCTGTAAATGCGTCGAAGAATTTTACGGGTGACATGGACCAGGCGCAGGCGTTTGCGCAGATATACATAGACAGCGTAACTGAAGGGGCCGCGGCGGATGTGGCCGGTGCGTACGCGAACCAGGCAGCGATACACGGAGCGGATTTCAGCGTCGAAGACCTGCAGATATTCGAGACAGTGTACGATCCGGACGAGCTTTTTGACGCGGGCGCGTCGTGGTCGGCGGTGGAGAGCTATGTGGAAGCTGATTACAGCAGCATAGAGGATTACACCACGAAGCTTATAGACGCTTTCAACGATGTTATGGACGCCACGGACGGCAACCGTGACGCGGCTCTGGGGTTCATAAAGGCGGGAGGGGACTGGTATAACGTGGAGGACTGGATAGCCGTATATGAATACGTAGCCGCGTATCAGGACGACACGGATATGGTAGAGGATGCCGCTAATTATTTCATAAGCCACGGCGGCTCCGAGAACGCTGACCGGGAGGTATTCGCGCACGGTGTGGCGATGATGGGCACGGTACAGGGAGCGGACTCGATAGCGGACGCCTGGGCGACGGCGGTATATGCCGACGCGGTTGTACCGGATGATCCTTTTGCCGCAGATACTGCGGTAGAGGAAGCCGAGCCCGTGGTTACGGAGACCGTTGTTCCCGAGGAACCGGTTCTGGTGGCGGAAGACACCGAGGTAGTGGAAGAGACGGAAGTGGCTGAAGTGGAGCCCGAGGTAGAAGTTTCGACGGAATACCTGGAGGCGTACGAAGCGGTGCTCGCCGGGACGGAAGGGAACGGCATGGACGAGCAGGACAGGATAAACGCGGCTCTATATTTCGCTTCGCAGGCGGAGGCCAGCGGCATAAGCGATTACGACGCGATAGCGATGGCGTCATTGTACGCTTCTACCCTGAACGCTGCGCAGGAAGCCGGGCTTGATCTGAGCAGCCAGTCCGCGTTCGCGTTTGTTACCGGCGGCGGCACGGCGGATAACCTTGGTCTATATATAGAAGTCATGCAGGGGAGTACGGACAGGGTCACTGTCACGGCGGCGGATGCGCTGTATTTCGTGACGCACGGCGGTACGAGTGCCAATAAAGACCTGTTCACAGCCGCCATGGGGATGAGCACGGACACGGTCACTGTCACGGCGGCGGATGCGATGACTTTCGTGAACGGCGGCGGCACGAGTTCGAACATTTTTGCGTTCGGCGGTGTGATGCAGGCCGGGGGTACGGCGCAGCAGGCGGTCTATTACGCGGTAAGCGGCGGGCAGGCAGGGAATATTGACGCATACATGCAGGGGCTGACGCAGTTCGGGGGCAGCGCCCAGGCGGCGTTCGTTTATTCGGGACTGGAAGCCGGAGACCAGAGAGACGCTTTCACGTCGGCATACACGGCTACGGAAGGCAATACCGCGGCTTCGCAGGCGTACGCGCTTCTTGCTCCTGACGCAAGGCCGTCGGATATAGCGGCATTTGCGGCGGCGTACTCCGATACCGGCGATGCGGCGGCGGCCGCGGGGCAGGTTGCCACATACGAAGACCTTAACGAGACACAGCAGGCGGCGTACGATACGATAACTGACGGAGGCCTTGATGACGAAGCCGCGCTCGCGTTTGTTCAGCAATTTCCCGATGCGACGGTGGAACAGGCGGAACTGTGGCTGGAGGTATACAATGAAGTAGCGTACGGCGGGCAGTACCAGATCAACGGCGATTATGCGGATATGGAAGAGTACGCTATAGCCGCCGCTAACATGTTCACAGCCAACGGCGGAACGGACGACGAATTTTATGATTACACGCATTCCCTGTCATACGAAGTCGGTCACGACAAGACTCCGGAAGAAGCCATGGCGAGGGTGATCGGCACCAGGTACGGTATAGACAACACCGAATTCACCGATTTCGACGACATGTTCAGAAGGGGTATGGATGCCGGACTGGGATTCGAGGCTTCAATCGCGCAGGGGATAGGCCATGTCGAGAACGGATACGAGTTCGATTCCGAGGAGCTCAGCCTTTTTGTCGAATCGTTCGTAGAGCTCTCCGCCACGGAATCTTTCGGAGATGCCCTCACGCATGCCGCGGAGTGCGTCGAAACGGGATTCACGCCCAGCCAGACAGTCTCGGTTACGTCCATAGAGCAGGGGCTTACAGACCTGGGATACGAAGGAGATATCGATGCGGCAGCCAGGTATTACGCCGACAACGGTCTATCTGATTCTATGGATATTAACACATATATACAGAATGTGATGAACTACGGCACGCCTGAGAACGCGGTGGCTGTTTTCAATTTTGTGGACGCCGGCGGCGATATAACGGATATAGACCTCTATTTTTCTCTGGGCGGTACCGACGCGCAGGCGTTTGTTGACGCGCTCGCGGAAGGTTCTGCTATGTCTATAGAAGATCTGTATGGCATATGCGGAAGGGGTACGGATGACCTGACAGCAGAAGGAGCGCAGGGTGAACTCGCGTTGAGATACGCTTTGATGCAGACAATAGGAGCAGAAGCCGCGGAAGCCGGCAACCGTCTTGTCATAACCGAATCCGGATACGCCGTGGTATCGCATGCCGAAGAGACATGGGATAACACTCTTTCGCAGCAATGGTTTGCGCGGCATTACGGAGGCGATCCCGCGGGAGCCCAGGCGCACTGGGAAGCCGAACATTACCTGGAAGTATGGAATGAAACGCATCCCGGAGAACAGCCCGTGATTGCGGACGGGGTATTAGCTGATTTTACCGCAAACGGCGTAACCGTCGCAGGAGTTCCTCTGCCTGAAGGCACCGCGCTTGTTCAGAACGAAGCAGGTAACAGTGTCCTGATAAACGGCGACCCGGAGATCTATAACGATCTCATAGAGAGGGATATGGGGCACGAAGAGGCGCTCGAACTTGCGGAAGCGGCAGCGGCTTCGGGAGACCCCGAGGCTTTCATCGCCACGTATTTCGCAATAATGGACGGAGATGACTGGGATTTTTATCTGGACGAGTTCGAAGATAACTGGGGTCTTTCGGCCCATGATATAGCGCTTCATTTTGCGTCAACCGGACTCTCGGCGGATAACGTGGATACTGTATTAACATACATGGAAACGGTATACGAGGCGCTGGACCGGTTTAGAGATGAATACAGCGGGGATGCTTCGTATTCGGAGATAGCAAACAGCGCATTATCCGCCATCTCATACTACCTGGGGCTGGGAGGCAGTATCGAAACCGCAGCTTCTTATGTTGAAGGATACTGCTCTTTACATTTTGTATTCGGTTTCGATCATGAGGATGCGCAGGGCCTGGCGGCAGCGTATGCGTTCTTAGACAGGGGAATGTCTTTGGGAGTGAACTGGCAGCAGTTTGAAAGGATCAATAATTATATACAGGGTCATCCTGATATGCTGGCGAACATGTCATATAACGACATAATCGCAAGCTGTTATGTGGATTTTGTGAGAGGCGATGCGGAGGATTATGCGGAAGCCTGGGCGTGGACTATGGGTTTCATCAATGCGGATAATATAGAAACCTTCATGAGCAACTACCGGGAAGTCGCAGGCGATATGGGTACGCAGGAAGCGCTTCTGGTTGCAGTAAGCGGTACAGTAGACATGAATGATGCCGTAGTCCAGGCTACTCTTGCTTATGTCGAGACAGAAGACATCACGGCGGCTCAGGCGACGGCGGTTTCGCAGGGTCTCACGGATGCGATCGATATGCTTACTACACCTGTGGCGGAGGGTGGATACGGATTAGACGAAGCTACCGCGCAGGACCTGATAGATAACGGAAAAGTGGATCTGTATGTTGAAGCCGTAACGATGGTGGACACTGACGGCGCCAGGATGCTCACGAATCAGCAGGCACTCGACTATGTTATAAATAACGGTTCCCAGGAGAACCTGCAGGCGTACGCGGAAGCGCTTCATAGCGGGTATATGAACTCGGAGCAGGCGCTAGAGCTTTTCTGCAGGGATACCTCGGGTCAGCTTGCTGTATATAACGAGGCCATGAGGCATGTGACCGAAGGCGGTTTCACCCAGCAGATGGCGCTGGATTACGCGCTGAACGGAGGGATAGGCGGGGAGAACCTGAGAAATTTCGTAACGGTAGTATCTGGGATGGAATACGGCGGCGAAGAATATAATGAGGCGCTGAATCTATTTACGTTAAAGGACCTGACCCAGGCACAGATAGACGTGTATAACTACATGGTCGATCCAGAGCATAACCTGATAGGCAAAGGTGCGGACCAGCTCACGATCGATCAGGCAATGATGTATATACGCAGCGGAGGCACGAGAGAGAACATCGATGAATATGTCCAGGCGCTGCATGATGCCAGGATAGAACTTCCTGCAGATGAAGTTCTGGCGTTTTTTACCCAGGGTGAGTTCAATATCACCACCGAGCAGTGGAATGTATATGTGACAGCCCGCGGCCGCGTTGGTGAGGGTCCCGGCAGTATAAACGTGGAGCAGGCAAGGGATTTCGCCCTTTCCGTAGGAGATCCTGGGCTGCTCGATGTTTTTGTGGCGGCCTGCAATAATGCGACACTTCAGGCTGAAGCTGCGGATGCGGAGCTTTCCGTGTCAAGTTATGCCATAAGCCTTATCCAGGGTGACGGAATACTGGCTCAGAACCTGGCGATGTACGATGATATGATCGGCGGTGAATATCCCAATATCGGCGCCGAAGAAGCGATGGCGTTTATCATTGCTAACGGGAATACCGGCCTGATAACAGGCGAGCAGATACAGGCATTCAATGATCTTCTGGCCAGCGATGCTGTTGCCGCCAGGGTGGGCGACGGAGAAACAGTGCTGAGCGTAGCGCTTGATATCATGTTCGGGGACGGCGTGAGTCCCGAGGATATAGGGCTCATCGATGCTATAGCCGACGGCGAATACGGTGAATATGCAAATATAGACTACGAAGCCATTGCGGCGTTCATTAATTCCAACAGCGAGCTCTGGACGAACGATGACGGCACGATAAACGAGGAAGCACTCAGGACATACCTTGATGCGTATAACGCTGCCCTGGGCAGCGACGCCATCCAGCAGCAGGCGGCTTCCATAGCGGGCGGCAATCCGGATCAGAACCTTTACGATACCGCGCTTAATTTCATATTCGGTGATAATATAAGCGGCCGGGATGGAGAATGGATCGATACTCTTACAAAAAGCCCTGAGGAGGGCGGTTACGGTTTGAGTTTTGAGGATGCATTAGCTTTCTTACAGGATCCGGGCTGTAATCCGGGAGAGGTATGGACGGCTGCTGATTTTGCTCAATATGCGTCTGCATACGCTGACCTTGTAAATGATGGCGGGTACTTCGAGGGCGATAATGCCGCGGCGCTCAGCTTCCTGTTCGGAGACGGGATATCGCTCCAGGATGTCGAGTTCCTGGAT
>JAFGSA010000071.1 GCA_016934855.1 Elusimicrobiota bacterium | reverse complement strand
TGGAGAAGGGCCTCCGGTTTGCGATAAGAGAAGGCGGGCACACGGTCGGAGCCGGCGTGGTATCCGATATAATAGAATAGTATGGCAAAGAAAGATAGAATAATACAGACCCTTGAATGCAAGGACTGCAAGAGAAGAAACTACACCTACAGAAGGGGTAAGGCTCACAAGCAGGAAAAACTTACAATAAAGAAGTACTGTAAATTCTGTAAAAAGCATACTGAACATAAAACTATAAGAGGATAATAGGCCTGTGGCGCAATTGGCTAGCGCATCGGTCTCCAAAACCGGGGGTTGCAGGTTCGAGTCCTGCCAGGCCTGCCAGAAATAAAATGATAGGGAAAATAAATAAATTCTTAAGAGAGGTATTGTTCGAGGTCAAAAAAGTGACTTGGCCTGGCAGAAAAGAGCTGGTCGGGTCTACAATAGTGGTCGTGATACTCGTTATATTCGTAGCTCTTTACATAGGATTTATCGATTTTGTCCTTTCAAGATTGCTGAGTGTAATAATACAATGAACGAACAGATAAAAAACAACAAAGAGAAGTGGTATATAATAAATACGTATACCGGTCACGAAGACAAGGTAAAGGAATATATCCAGATGATAGTCCGCACTAAGAATCTGGGCGACAAGATAAGAGAAGTGCTTATACCTAAAAAAGAGATAGTCGCGCTCAAGAAGGGAAAAAGAAGCATAGTGGAAAAAGAATTTTTCCCGGGCTATATTCTTGTCAATATGGTGCTGGATGACGAAGTGTACTGGATGATCAAGAATATTACGGGTGTCACCGATTTCCTGGGAGGAGAAAACCCTATCCCGCTTCAAGACAGCGAATTTGAGAAAATCCAGGATATGATAAAGAAAAAAGAAGAGCAGGAAGCGAAACCCGAGATATCTTTTAAGGAAGGCGACAGGGTCAGGATAATAGACGGGCCTTTTGATAATTTCATGGGTGTCGTCGAGGATTCCGATGATTCAAAACAGAAGGTAAAAATAATGGTTACAATATTCGGAAGAACGACGCCCGTTGAACTAGATTTCCTGCAGGTAGAGAAAATCTGACAGATTCATACAGGACGGATTTCCAGGGAGAATAAAATGGCAAAAAAAGTTATTGAGACAAAGATAAAGCTTCAGATCCCGGCGGGCGGCGCGACGCCTGCTCCGCCGGTCGGCCCGGCGCTCGGACAGCACGGCGTAAATATAATGGAATTCTGCCGCGCTTTCAACGAGGAAACGAAAAAAAGGGAAGCGGGGATACTTGTACCGGTCATAATAACCGTATATAAGGACAAGAGCTTCACTTTCGAAACAAAGATAGCCCCGGTATCATCGCTTCTTAAGAAAGCAGTGGGGATAGCGGTCGCGAGCGGAGTGCCAAATAAGGAGAAAGTGGGAGAGGTGACCGAAGCCCAGGTAAGAGAGATCGCCAAACAGAAGCTTCCCGATCTTAACGCGGACGATATCGAAGCGGCGATCAGGATAGTAAAAGGTACTGCCCGCAGTATGGGGATCGTCATCGTGCAGCAGCCTACCGGCAAGACTTACACGATATCAAAGCCGGCACCTGCAGCAGCGGCAGCGCCCGTTGCGGAAAAAGTTAAGGAATAAAGGTATATGAGAAGCAGAAGATACACAGAGATAAGGAAGAAGGTCGAAAACAGGCATTATAATATTAAAGAGGCCGTTGATAAGATAAAAGAAACGGCAACGGCGAAGTTCGATGAAAGCGTGGAAATCATAGTTAATCTGGGCGTCGATACAAAAAAATCCGACCAGATGATACGCGGCAATATAGATCTGCCACACGGCATAGGCAAGGAAGTAAAGGTGGCTGTAGCCGCGGAGGGGAGCGACGTGGAGGCCGCACTTAAAGCAGGTGCTGTTCTTGCCGGGAAGGACAAAGTCATCGAAGCAGTAAACAAGGGCAATATCGAGTTTGATGTCCTGATCGCGACACCGCAATGCATGAAAGACCTGGGCAAGCTGGGAAAAGTTCTCGGTCCTAAGGGGCTCATGCCTTCGCCCAAGGCAGGTACCGTGGTTACAAAAGTAGCCGAAGCGGTCCAGAAGGTCAAGAAAGGCCAGGTAGAGTTCAAGATGGATAAGAGCGGTGTGATTCACGGTATTATAGGGAAAGTATCTTTCTCTTCCGAAAAGCTGGTGGACAATTTCAATAAATATATTGATACTATTAAGAAAAACCGCCCGGCATCAGTGAAGGGAAAGTTTATCCTGAAAACTGTTCTGTCTTCAACTATGGGGCCATCCATTAATATAACAGTCTAAAAATAAAAGATTTGACAAATTTTTTAGATTTCTTATAATTGTGGATACGTTAAAATTTAATATAAGAAGGTTTTAAGTAGTATAATATATACGATTTGCATTTTTTTATAAATGTAAATAGAAGGATATAGTATTGTGTTATTAAAAGAAAAAGAAAAATTTGTAGATGAACTAACAGAAAGCCTGAAAAAGGCCGAGAGCCTGATAGTGGCAAGCTATCAGGGCCTTGATGTCAACTCAGTCACGGAACTGAGAAGAAAGCTAAAAGGCGTTAACTGCAGGATGAAAGTTATAAAGAACAGGCTGGGCAAAAGGGCCCTTAAAAACCTGAACGACGAGAATTATTCCGAGTTTGCGCAGTATCTTACAGGACCTACGGCTGTATTGATGGCCGGCAGCGATCCTACGAACGCCGTAAAAGTTTTTAAGAAATATGTCGAAGAGAACAAGCTCATGGAGTTCAAGGCAGGGATAATAAACGGCATGATCGTAACCAGCAAGCAGATAGACATCCTTTCCACACTACCATCCAGAGAGGTTCTGATAGCCAAGGCTGTGAATGTCATTAATGCTCCCATACAGGGGCTTTATAATTCACTGTCGGGGGTTATTACCAGGTTCCTGTTCGCAGTGAAGGATCTGGCAAAGAAGATCGAAAAGGGAGAGATAAAGACGAAAGGGCAGGAAAAACCTGCCGAAGAACCCGTATCGGCGGCTCAGGAGAAGGAAGAGGAAGCGGCGCCGGCTGCGCAGGAAGCGGCTGCGGAAGCGGACGGTAGTGCAGTGACAGCTGTGTCCGTACCGGATTCTGCAGCAGGAGAAGTCACAGATCAGGCGCAAGACAGTCAGCCAGCGTCACAGGCCGCAGCGGAATCAGCGTCAGAGCAGGCCGAAACCGGCGCAGCTGAGAGCGTTCCGGAAGAAGGGAAAGTCCCGCAGGAGCAGGGAAAGGGGCAAGATTCCGGACCTGCCCAGGATTAAACCTTAATATAAAACGAAAATAAAGCAAAAACAGGAGGGCGAACAATGGTAACAAAAAAGAAAAGCGGAGTAGATACAATTTTAGAAGAAATCGAGAATCTGACGGTTCTGGAACTGTCGGAACTTGTATCAGCTATGGAAGAAAAGTTTGGCGTAACGGCACAGGCCCCTATAGCGGCCTTCGCGGCAATGCCGGGAGCGGTTGCCGGAGCTGAAGGCGGCGCAGCCGAGGAAAAGACCGAGTTCAACGTGGTGCTTAAGGCCGCCGGCGAGAAAAAAATACAGGTAATCAAAGTCGTGCGCGAGCTTACGGGACTGGGTCTCAAGGAAGCGAAAGCCCTTGTCGACGGCGCGCCGAAACCGCTGAAGGAAGGGGTGGATAAGGAGACGGCTGAAAAAATAAAGAAACAGATGGAAGAACAGGGAGCAACTATCGAAATAAGCTAATATGCTGTATCAACATATCCCCAAAAAAGTAAAGGATTTTTCTACAAGGAAGGATCTTCTTAAACTTCCGGACCTGATAAGGGTCCAGCAGAAATCGTATATGGATTTTCTGCAGATGGATATCGCCCCGAAAGACAGGAAACCCAGCGGACTGCAGGGCGTTTTTGAAGATATTTTCCCCGTCGAGAATACTGACGGCAGCATGAAGCTCAGCTTCGTCAGTTACGAGATAGAAAAGCCGGTATACAGCCTTGATGAAGCCATCAGGAGAGACGTGACGTATTCGATGCCCATAAAGGTAAAATTCTCTCTCGAGGTCTTGCTTGAGGGGAGGAAGAAGCCGGAGATCAGAGAAGAAAAAATCTATGTATTCGATCTTCCCAATATGACGGACGTTGGTACATTTATAATAAACGGCGCGGAAAGGGTCGTGGTAAGCCAGCTCCACAGGTCGCCGGGAGTCATCTTCGAAGAAGACGAGAAGAAAGGGGTGTCGAACCTGGGCAAGAAACTGTATTCCGCCCGCATAATACCTTACAGGGGATCCTGGATAGAATTAGAGTACAATAACCAGAACGAACTCTTCGTGAGGATAAACCGGAAGAGGAAGATCCCCGCGACAGTGCTTTTCAGGGCAATGGGCTGGGAAAAGGACGAGGATATCCTGAGGCTGTTTTACAAGACGAAGACCGTAGATGTCAAGGGTAAGAGAAGCGATTCCCTCCTCGGGAAAATACTCGTTATGGCGCCGACAAAATCCGATAAGAAAACAGATGAGTTTCTCGGCCGGCCGAACCAGATAATAAACAAGACGTTGCTGAGTAAATGGAAAAAATACGGTGTCAGGAAGGTCGAGATAGCGGATTTCGACAACTGGAATGAAGGCAAGACTATCAATGACCAGACGATCCACCTGACACTCAACAGGGATAATATATCTTCCAGGATGGACGCTATATACGAAATATTCAAGATACTGCGCTCCCAGCAGCATATAACTCCCGAAGCGGCGGAAGAGTATTTCGAGAGTCTTTTCTTCAAGGGAACAAGGCGATACGACCTTACGAAGGTAGGGAGATACAAGCTGAACAAGAAGCTTAACGACATATATGAAGACTCGGAATATCCGCTGCCCGATATAAACAAGAGGAATCTCGTATTTTCCGATATAATATGCACTGCGAAGTATATCATCTCCCTCAATAACGGCGTGGGAGGGGAAGTCGATGATATAGACCACCTGGGCAACCGCCGTGTCAGGACTGTGGGCGAGCAGCTGGAGAATCAGCTCAGAAAAGGTGTGTCCCACCTGACAAGGCTTATAAAAAGCAAGATGAATATGCAGTCCCAGGAGGAAGCCACGCCTGCCACCCTTATCAATCCCGTGCCTATTTCTGCAGCTATTAACAAGTTTTTCGGAACAGGGCAGCTCTCCCAGTTCATGGCCCAGACAAACCCGCTGGCGGAACTGACCCATAAAAGAAGGACATCGGCATTGGGGCCCGGCGGATTGAACCGCAAAAGAGCGGGCTTCGAGGTGAGAGATGTTCATCATACTCATTACGGGAGAATATGTCCCATAGAGACGCCCGAAGGAGCGAATATCGGGTTAAGAACGTCTTTGTCGATATACGCCAGGATAAACAAGTACGGGCTTATAGAGACTCCGTACAGGAGAGTCAGCAAGGGTAAAGTCACCGACAAAGTGGAATATATAACAGCCGATGTCGAAGACGATCATATAGTCGCGCCCGGCAACGTGGAAGTCGATAAAAACGGCTACCTTCCCAAGGGGCTTATAATAGCCAGGCAGAAAGGCGGTTTCCCGCTGGTAGCGAGAGAAGAGATCGACTATATAGACATATCTCCCAAGCAGATGGTAGGTGCGGCTGCAGGGCTGATCCCGTTTCTTGAGCATGATGACGCTAACAGGGCACTGATGGGCTCAAACATGCAGAGACAGGCTCTGCCGCTTCTTATAACAGAACCGCCGATCGTCGCAACGGGGATGGAAGGCATAGTCGCCGGCAATTCCGGCGCCCTGCTGACCGCGAAGAATCCCGGGGAAATTATATATGTGGACGGGAACTGCGTGATGGTATGGCGCAACGAAGGGTCGAAGGGAGGGGAGATTAACCCCGAAGACCTGGATATTTACGAACTTAAAAAATACCAGAGAAGCAACCAGGATACAAATTACAGCCAGACGCCTGTCGTTTCAGAAGGAGATAAGGTCAAGAAAGGCGATGTTCTGGCTGACGGGCCCGCCACTGCAAACGGAGAGCTCGCGCTGGGAAGAAACCTCCTGGTAGCGTTCATGTCCTGGGAAGGATACAATTTCGAAGACGCCGTCCTGATATCGGAAAGGCTTGTCAAAGAAGACTGTTTTACTTCTTTACATATATATGAAGAAGAGATAGAGGCAAGAGACCTTAAGATCGGAAGCGAAGAGATAACCCGGGACATACCCAACGTCGGGGAGAACAAGCTCAGGAACCTTGACGAGAACGGGATAATCAGGGTGGGGGCATACGTGAGACCCAACGATATTCTCGTCGGGAAGGTTACGCCGAAAGGCAAGACCAGATACACGCCCGAGGTAAGGCTTTTGAAGACCATATTCGGTAAAAAAGCGGAAGACGTGAAAGACTCTTCTCTCAGGGTTCCGCCCGGAATAAAGGGCAAGGTCATAAGAGTCGAGATATTTGACAGGAAAGGCGCTTTGACGAAGAGAGAGAGGACGAAGACAATAGGCGACATAGAATCCAGGTATGATGCGCAGATAGAAGAGCTCAGGAAAGAGAAGAATTCCAAGATACAGAAGATGGCGCGTCTCGTAAAAGAGAAAAAACTCACAAAAAAAGCATATGAAGAGAATAAATCAAGAGTCAGCGCCGTTGTCCAGGCTCTTATACAGAGGATAAAATACCAGAAAGACCAGGACATGTCCAGCGTTGACAAGGGCGACGATCTTCCGGTCATGGTAGCAAGAAAAGTGAAGGTTTATATAGCCAGCAACCGCAAGATATCCGTAGGGGATAAGGTCGCTGGAAGGCACGGTAACAAGGGTGTCATCTCAAGGATACTCCCCGAAGAGGATATGCCTTTTACCAGCAGCGGAGAGCCGGTGGATATAGTCCTCAACCCGCTGAGCATACCGTCCAGGATGAATGTCGGGCAGATACTCGAGACTCATCTGGGATGGGCGGCCAAGGCGGCGAACATAAGGGTCGTTTCCCCGATATTCGACGGTGCGGATGAAGACCAGATAAAGACCATGCTTAAGAAATACAATCTTCCCCCGTCCGGCAGGACGAGGCTGTATGACGGGAGGACGGGCGAAGTGCTCGGCAATAATATAACGATCGGGTACATGTACATAATGAAGCTTGAACATATGGCCGAAGACAAGGTGCACGCCCGCGCTACGGGTCCTTATTCTCTGATAACTAGACAGCCGCTGGGAGGAAAGGCGATGTTCGGCGGCCAGAGATTCGGCGAGATGGAAGTCTGGGCCATGGAAGGCTACGGGGCGGCCTACATACTGCAGGAATTTTTGACATACAAGAGCGATGATGTCAAATCCAGGACAGAGATGCATGAATCGATAATAAAGAAAGACGAAATCAACGAGCCGGGCATGCCCGAATCGTTCAGGGTCCTGGTTAAAGAATTACAGGGTCTTGGCATAAAGGTTCTGCTGGAAAACATTAAAGGTGATAAATAAATAATTATGGGAGACCAACAAGATTATAAGAATTTCAATTCGATGAAGCTCATGCTTGCATCGCCCCAGGATATAAGATCGTGGTCCTACGGCGAAGTAAAAAAGCCGGAGACAATAAATTACAGAACATTCAAGGCTGAAAGGGACGGACTTTTCTGCGAGCGTATATTCGGGCCCATGAGGGATTACGAATGTAACTGCGGCAGGTACAAGTATCCGAGGCATAAGGGCGTCATCTGCGAAAGATGCGGAGTGGAAGTCACCGAGAAAGAAGTCAGGAGAGAAAGGATGGGCCATATAGAGCTGGCCGTTCCCATCGCTCATATATGGTATATGAGAAAACCTCCGTCGAGAATAGGCATGGTGCTTAATCTGAGGAGATCCGATGTGGAGCGTATCGCATACTATGCGGCATACATCGTTACTGACGTAAAAGACAAGGATGTGAAACTCGGAGGCAAGAAACTGAAACCCGGGCAGCTGATCTCCATAGAAGATTACCAGTTCCTGAAAAAAGAATACGGCTCCGATTTCGAGGCAGAGATAGGCGGCAACGCGCTTCATAAACTCCTCAAGGACGTAAACGTAAAAAAGATTGCCAGAAACATAAGGAAAAAACTTGAAGTCGACCGCGGCGGCAAGGGACAGAAAAGGCGCTGGCGCCGCAGGCTCAAGGTAATTGAGGAATTCGTGAAATCGGGCAACGAACCCAAGGACATGATGCTGACGTGCGTCCCGGTTATACCCCCGGATCTCAGGCCGCTGGTACCCCTGAAGGGCGGTAAATTCGCCTCCTCCGACCTTAACGATCTTTACAGGAGGATAATAAACCGCAATAACAGGCTTAAACAGATAAGCGAGATGGGCGCTCCGGTCGTGATGCTTCATAACGAGAAAAGACTGTTGCAGGAAGCGGTAGACGCGCTGATACAGAACGGCGCCAGGGGGAAAGTAGTAACCGGGACTGGTAACCGGCCCTTGAAATGCCTCTCTGACACGATAAAGGGCAAACAGGGAAGGTTCAGAAGGAACCTCCTGGGCAAGAGAGTCGACTATTCGGGAAGATCGGTCATAGTGGTAGGCCCGGGGCTGAGGATGAACCAGTGCGGCTTGCCGAAAGAGATGGCTATAGAGCTTTATAAGCCTTTCATCCTGAGGGACCTCATTAAAAAAGGCCTGGCCTCGAACCTCAAGAACGCGCGCCCGATGCTGGAAGAAAAGAACCCCGTTGTTTTCGATATACTCGAAGAGATAATCAAGGAACATCCCGTGCTTTTAAACCGTGCGCCAACTCTGCACCGCCTGGGAATACAGGCTTTTGAGCCAGTACTGATAGAAGGAAAAGCCATACAGCTGCATCCTCTTGTGTGCTCGGCGTTCAATGCCGACTTCGACGGCGATCAGATGGCGGTGCATGTCCCCATTTCACCCGAGGCGTGCATGGAAGCGAAGCTCATCATAATGTCGGTGAACAACATAATATCGCCGGCAAACGGCAACCCGATAGTCGCCCCGACACAGGATATAATAATGGGCTGCAACTACCTGACGAAAGAGAAAAAAGGCGTCAATGGTGAAGGGACGATATTCTCAAACAGGGAAGAGGTGGAATACGCGATAAGCAGGAGGGCGATAGACCTTCATGCGCGCATAAAAGTCGGCGGAATAAACAAGATATCCGAGGAAGAACTGACAAAAGAAAACTACAGGGACCCGGACCAGTGGAAAGATTACACAACGGTCGGGCGGGTGGTTTTCAACAGCTACATACCTCCCGCGATGGGTTATATAAACAAGGAGATCACCAAAAAGGTGATGACGAGCATTGTCGAAGACTGTTTCTGGAACCTCGGCAAGTTCGAAACTGTCGAGCTGCTGGACAGGATAAAAACACTGGGTTACAAGTATGCAACCGTGAGCGATATATCGCTGGCGATAGATGATATGCATGTTCCTTCCGACAAGCAGAAACTCCTGGCCCGGGCGACCGAAAAGGTCAAGAAAGTCGAAGACAATTATAACAAGGGCGTAATAACCAACGTGGAAAGGTATAACAATGTAATCGATATCTGGAGCCACGTGACCGACAGGATCGCCGATTCAATGCTCAAGGAGATCAGGGAGGAAGATGTCCGCCGGTATGATGAAAACGCTCCCAAGTTCAATCCGATACAGCTCATGGCCCATTCCGGGGCAAGAGGTTCCATAGACCAGATAAGGCAGCTCGCGGGTATGAGGGGTCTCATGAGTAAACCGCAGAAGACGGTATCGGGAGGTACGGGAGAAATTATCGAATCGCCCATCAAATCCAATTTCAGAGAGGGCCTGTCCGTACTGGAATACTTCATATCGACCCACGGCGGACGAAAGGGTCTGGCCGATACGGCTCTCAAGACCGCGGACGCCGGGTATCTTACCAGAAGACTCGTCGATGTGGCCCATAACGTGGTCATAGTCGAGCCCGACTGCGGCACGCTGAACGGGATAAGGGTGGGCGTACTCAAGGAAGGGAACGAGGTAATAGAGAATTTCTCCGAAAGGATAGAGGGGAGAGTGAGCCTGCAGTCGGTAGTAGACCCGATCACGGACGAACCGATAATAAAAGAAGGCGAGCTGATTACCAGGGAAGCCGCCCAGAAGATAGAGAGAAGCGAGATAACCAATATCAGGATAAGATCGTCCCTGACCTGCGAGTCAAACGACGGTATATGCAGCAAATGCTACGGCGGGGATCTTTCTACCGGAAAACTCGCTAAGCCCGGTCTGGCCGTAGGCATAATAGCGGCGCAATCCATAGGCGAACCCGGTACGCAGCTGACACTGAGGACGTTCCATATCGGCGGTACAGCGTCGAGGGTCGCGCAGCGTTCGGCTATTTCTTCCAGGTATAACGGGAAGATCATATATGTCGGGATCAAGTCAATCAAGAACCACGATGGCGATTATATAAATGTTGCCAGAAAAGGCAAGATAGTAATAAGGAAGGACGGCAAGCAGGTTGAAGAGTTCGACGTGAGATACGGCGCGAAACTCTATAAAAAACCGATCAAGAAGGAACAGGACGTGGAAAGGGGCGAGGTCATAGTCGAGTGGGACCCGTTCTCCATGCCTATAATCACGGAGGTCAACGGGAAAGTCAGGTATAAAGATATAGTTGACGGGATAACCGCGAAAGAAGAGATAAATCAGGCTACGGGGCGCGGGGAGAAAGTCATAATACCCTATAAATCGCCCAAACTGCACCCGCAGATAGAAATAGTGACCAGCGACGGAAAAAGGAATGCTTATCCCCTCCCGGTGGACACGCACCTGGTGATAAACGAGGGAGTCACCGTAAGAGTGGGAGATATCCTTGCAAAGATCCCGCAGGAAGTGATAAAGACCAGGGATATCACCGGCGGTCTTCCCAGGGTCACGGAACTGTTCGAAGCGCGCAAACCGAAGAACAGCGCGGTGATAACCGAAATAGACGGTATAGTAAGGCTTGGCATCATCGAGAAAGGCGCATTCAAGGTAACCATAGAAAGCGAGAGCAAAAAGGGTGAGTCCAGGACGTACATAATACCCCCGGGGAAGCACCTCGTAGTATATGAGGGGGACAAGGTCTACGCGGGAGAACCTCTGACGGACGGACCGATAAACCCGCACGACATGCTTATAGTGAAAGGCGACAAAGACGTGCAGGAATACCTGGTGAACGAGATACAGGGTGTATACAGGCTCCAGGGTGTGAGCGTCAACGACAAGCATATAGAGATAATAATAAAGCAGATGCTTTCCTTCGTCCAGATAGTCGACAGCGGGGATACGACCATACTTGAGAAGGAAATAGTGAAGAAGAAAACCGTGGATAAGATAAACAAGGAAATGGAGAGCAAGGGAAAAAGACCTGCGCGGTACAACTCGAAGCTCCTGGGCATAGCAAAAGCTTCCTTATCCAGCGAGAGTTTCATATCCGCGGCTTCTTTCCAGGAAACCACCAGGGTCCTGACCGAGGCGGCGATCGCCGGCCAGGTAGACAGGCTCAGGGGCCTGAAGGAAAACGTAATTATCGGTAAACTGATCCCGGTAGGAACGGGAATGTTCGCAAGAGCGAAGAAGGGCGAGTGAGATGCCAACAGTAAATCAGCTAATAAAAAAAGGAAGAAAAACCTTAAAGAAGAAATATAAGACGCCTGCTCTAAACGCGTCGCCCCAGAAAAGAGGAGTATGCACCAGGGTATATACCACCACACCCAAGAAACCGAATTCCGCGCTGCGCAAAGTAGCCAAGGTGAAGCTCACGAACGGGATGGGAGTGACTGCCTATATCCCCGGCGAAGGGCATAACCTCCAGGAACATTCCATAGTGATGATAAGGGGCGGCCGGGTGAAGGATCTCCCCGGTGTCAGGTATCATATAATAAGGGGAACCCTGGATTGTTCGGGCGTGGACGGCCGCAACAAGGGGCGTTCTAAGTACGGCAAGAAAAAATCATGAGAAAGAAAAATATAAAACAGAGAAAGATCAAAAAACCGTTCGTCATGCATGACGAAGTTATGGAGAGATTCGTCACAAAAGTCATGTGGGACGGCAAGAAGAGCCTGGCTATAAAGATATGCAGGCAGGCGATGGAGATCGCTGCCGGCCAGCTCAAATGCACGCCGGAAGAAGCGCTCACCAAAGCTCTTGACAATATAAAGCCCCTGCTGGAAGTAAAGTCCAGGAGGGTCGGGGGAGCGACGTACCAGGTGCCCGTGGAGGTATCTGAGAGGAGAGGGCTTCAGCTCGGGATGAGATGGCTGGTGGACTTTGCGCGTGCGAGAAAAGGCAAGGCCATGAGCGAGAAGCTGGCTGCCGAGATAGTGCAGGCTGTAAAAGGAGAGGGATCCGCTGTCAAGAAACGCGAAGATACGCACAAAATGGCGGAAGCAAACAAGGCATTTGCGCATTACAGGTGGTGAGTAACACAGCGCTTAAAATTGATAAGACAGGGAAAAGTAACAAAGATATGCGATTAGAGGCTATCAGAGATATAGGAATAGTGGCACATATAGACGCCGGCAAGACGACGGTGACCGAGAGGATATTATATTACACGGGCAAGACTTACAAGATGGGCGAAGTGCATGAAGGTACCGCCGTTATGGACTGGATGAAGCAGGAACAGGAGAGAGGCATAACGATAACTTCCGCTGCGACAACATGCTTATGGAAAAACCATGTGATAAACATAATAGACACGCCGGGGCACGTGGATTTCACGGTTGAAGTAGAAAGGTCGCTGAGAGTGCTCGACGGCTGCGTGGTCGTATTCTGCGGCGTGGGAGGCGTAGAGCCTCAATCGGAAACAGTCTGGAGGCAGGCTGACCGGTATAACGTGCCCAGGATCACTTTTATAAACAAGCTCGACAGGGTCGGTGCCGATTTCAAGAAAGTGATCGGCGAGTTAAAATCCCGCCTGAAAGCGAAAGGCGCCGTGGCCGTCCAGATCCCGATCGGGCACGAAGACGGTTTCATCGGCGTGGTTGACCTGGTCGAGATGAAGGCAAAAACATACGCTGACAAGATAGGGGAAAAGATCGAGATATCCGACATACCCCATGATATGCTCGAGGAAAGCGTCAGGATGAGAGGGGAGCTTATAGAAAAAGTCGCCGAAGCAGATGAACATATAATGGGAAAATACATAAACGAAGAAAATATATCTGTCTCCGACCTGAAAGCGGCGATAAGAAGGGCTACTGTGAACTTCGATATCATACCGGTGCTGTGCGGCGCGGCTTTGAAGAACAAGGGGATACAGCTTCTGATAGACGCAATAGTGGATTATCTCCCGTCGCCTATGGACATTCCGCCGAAAACAGGTGTTAATCCGCATACGAAAGAGAAGGAAACAAGGATCGCCGATACTGACGGACCTCTTTCCGCTCTGGTCTTCAAGATCACTACCGACCCGTATGTCGGCAGGCTCGTATATACGAGACTCTATTCAGGAAAACTTAAAAAGGGCGATTACGCGTATAACGTGAAGCTCAATAAAAGCGAAAGAATATCCAAGATTCTCAAGATGCATGCTAATTACAGGGAAGAGAAAGACGGGGTCGAGGCCGGCGACATAGTAGCCCTCGTGGGGCCGAAGGAGACATCGACAGGCGACAGCATCTGCGACAAGAAGCATCCCATACTTCTCGAGGCGATACATTTCCCCGAGCCCGTTGTATCCGTGGCTATAGAGGCCAGCAACAAGAACGAGGAACTGAAGCTTGCGCAGGCTCTGGACAAACTTATAAGCGAAGACCCTTCGCTGAAACTCAGCGTGGACAGCGAGAGCGGCCAGACCCTCATAAAGGGCATGGGCGAACTGCACCTGGAGGTTATAGTCAGCCGCATAAAAGAGGAATTCGGAGTTCACTGCAGGGTCTCGGAACCGGTAGTTACTTACAGGGAGACTATAACCCGCAAAGTGCGCATAGAGGAAAGACACGTGAAGCAGACCGGAGGCCGCGGTCAGTACGGGCATGTCATAATCGAATTCATGCCCATGGGCCTCGGGGAAGGAGTGCAGTTCGAAAGCCAGGTTAAGGAAGGAAGAATACCCAAAGAGTTTATCCCGGCGGTCGAGGAAGGCGTGCGCGAGGCCCTCACGGACGGATTTCTCAGGGGGTTCGAAGTCACGGATGTCAAGGCCGTTCTTCTCGACGGGTCTTTTCACGAAGTGGATTCTTCGAAATTATCTTTCAAAATAGCGGGGAATATAGCTGCAAAGAATGCACTCAGGAACGGCAAATGCATACTTCTTGAACCGATAATGAAACTTGAAATAATGGTGCCCGGCGAATATCTCGGCGACGTACTCGAAGACTTCAACTCGAGAAGGGGGAGCGTCAGGGAGCATTTTATAAAATATGAGAATCATATAATCAGGGGAGAAGCCCCTCTGGCTGAAATGTTCGGGTATGCTACATCCCTAAGGTCAGTGAGCCAGGGAAGAGCAACATACAGCATGGAACCTTCGCATTTCGAGAAGGTACCCAAACATATATCAGACAAGATGTTAAGTTAAACAGGAGGAAGAGATATGGCAAAGGAAAAATTTACGAGGACAAAGCCACACGTTAACGTAGGGACGATAGGGCATGTTGATCACGGGAAGACGACGTTAACGGCGGCGATTTTAAAGTATCAGAGTTCCAAGGGTCTGGCGCAGATGAAGAACGTGGACGAGATAGACAATGCGCCGGAAGAGAAAGCCAGGGGGATAACGATCGCCACCGCGCACGTGGAATACGAGACGGAGAAGAGGCACTATGCGCATGTGGATTGTCCCGGACATGCCGATTACATAAAGAACATGATAACAGGAGCGGCGCAGATGGACGGTGCGATACTTGTGGTATCGGCTGCTGACGGGCCTATGCCGCAGACGAGGGAGCATATACTGCTGGCCAGGCAGGTAGGAGTGCCGAAGATAGTTGTATTCATGAACAAGACGGACCAGGTAGACGATGCGGAGCTGCTGGAGCTGGTGGAGCTGGAGATAAGGGAGCTTCTTACGAAGTACGAGTTTCCCGGAGACGAGATAGCGGTGATAAAGGGATCAGCGCTGAAGGCGCTGGAGAGCGATGCGACAAGCGATGCCAACAAGGCGATAGACGAGCTTTTGAAGGCGCTGGATGCGAACATACCGGAACCGCAGAGGGACATAGACAAGCCGTTTTTGATGAGTGTAGAGGATGTATTTTCGATAACTGGGCGCGGTACCGTAGCCACCGGCAGGGTTGAGAGGGGCAAGGTGAAGGTATCGGACAAGGTGGAGATAGTGGGGTTAACGGAGAGCAAGGAGACTGTGGTGACGGGAGTCGAGATGTTCCGCAAGGAGATGGACGAAGCGCAGGCCGGGGACAATATAGGGGTGCTGCTGAGGGGAATAGAGAAGGACCAGATAGAGCGCGGGCAGGTGATAGCGGCACCGAAGAGCATAACGCCGCACACCAAGTTCAAGGGCAAGATATACATATTGAGCAAGGAAGAAGGCGGCAGGCATACTCCGTTTTTCAGCGGATACAGGCCTCAGTTTTACTTCAGGACTACGGATGTCACGGGTGTGGTGAAGCTTCCTGAGGGGAGGGAGATGGTGATGCCCGGCGACAATGTTGACCTGGAAGGGGACCTTATAATGCCGATAGCGATGGAGAAGGGCCTCCGGTTTGCGATAAGAGAAGGCGGGCACACGGTCGGAGCCGGCGTGGTATCCGATATAATAGAATAGTATGGCA
>JAFGSA010000070.1 GCA_016934855.1 Elusimicrobiota bacterium | reverse complement strand
TTTTAAGCTATAAGCTGTAAGTATTAAATAATAAAATAACGAAATTACAAGAACCAATAAACAAATATCAAACAATATCGAAATCGCAATCTCTAATTACTAAATATTATGTTTAAAAAATTGTCATTTAGCTATTATTATCCGAGATACTAGATACCAGATACGCGCGTAAGCGCCATGCGAGATACGCTTCACGAGATACGAGATACGTATCTCATGTCGATATCTTGAACTCCTCGTGATGCATCTTATAGTCTCTCCTGAGCTTTATTTTTTTATCCAGCTCTTTCTCTATCATGGAGAAACCCTTTTCGTCGAATATATCCGCTACCCTCGGATGAAGGAAGAGGTTTATGTACTTCGACGGTATGTCTTTGCCTTTTCTCAGGAGCTCGCGCTTTATCTTGATATACATGGTGGTCTCGGAAAAGATCATGCCGCTCCCCTCGCAGTACGGACACGGCCTGCACAGTATGTCCACTATAGACTCTTTTCTCCTTTGCCTCGTTATCTCGATGAGGCCGAGCCTCGTCATAGGGAATATCTTTATCCTGGCTATGTCCGATTTCATCTCGTCCCTGAGGACGTTGAGTATCTTCAGCCTGTTGTTCTTGTTATCAAGATCGATGAAGTCTATTATTATTATGCCGCCTATATCCCTGAGTATTATCTGGGACGCCGCGACCTTCGCCGCCTCGATATCTACCTTCAGGGCTGTTTCTTCCCTGTTGGACCCCTTCGTGTAGCTTCCCGTGTTAACGTCTATTGCGGTGAGCGCCTCGGTCTGCTCTATGATTATGTATCCTCCGCACTGCAGTGATATTTTCCTTCTCTTAAGGTTCTCTATCTGGCTCTCGAGATTGTATCTTTCGAAAAGAGGCACGTCCGACTTGTAGAATTTTATCTTATGCCTGTTCGAGGGGTCCACCCTTCTGATAAAAGCCATCGTATCCTTGAAAACGCCGAAATTGTTTATATAGAACACCTTCGTGTTCTCGTCGAACAATTCCCTCAGCGCGTAGAAGACCATGCTAGTCTCCCTGTAGATGAGCTGGGGTTTTCCTTCTCTCCTCGCCCTCTTCTCTTTATGCCTGATGTTCTTCCAGAGTTTCACCAGGTATTTGGCTTCCTTTATTATCTCCCTCTTCTCCAGGCTCTGGGAATTCGTCCTTGCCACGAAACCGCCTTCGGGAGCCAGCCCCTTGAGCATATCCCTGAGTATGTCTCTTTTCTCCTTGTTCTTTATGTTCCTGGACACACCTATTCCCGACTCGCCGGGCATATAGACTATGTGCCTTCCCGGGAGAGATATCTTTCCGGTCACCTTGGCTCCCTTCTCATGGAGTTCCTCTTTTGTGACCTGTATGATTATCCTCTCGCCTTTTCTTATGTCGCCGGGGTAATCGGATAACGGAAGAAAAGCGTTCTTGCCGGTACCTATATCCACGAAACACGAATTTATCCCTTCCAATACGTTCTGAATGACTCCCAGGTAGATATTGCCGACATTTTTTGTCTCTTCGGCTCTTTTTATATGAAGGTCTACGAGCTTCCCTTTCTCGGTAATAGCTATCCTTTCCTCATCCCTGTTCGCATCCAAATAAATTTCTCTGTCCAATATTATCTCCTTTCAGTATTAAACTGACTGTTATTCCATATGCAATCCGTCTTGCGCACGATGCATTCATTCTTGTCGATACCAAGATATTTAAGGGGATTCTTAAAACCGCCGTCTTCCCTGTATATATTTATCTTGATATACCCGTTTCCCTTTTCGACGATATTTTCGGCAGCCCGGACGGGCGGGTCGGGCGGGTTTCCTCCGAATTCGACAATATATACGAAACCTGCTATGTCGTCGTTTATGGAAAACCCTTTTTTCCTGAAAATCTCGATCGTTCTTATTTCGATACCTTTTATCACGCTCTCTTTGAACCTGTCTTCCTGCGCGGGAGAAAGCTCCCTGGCAAGAGCGACTTCGAGGTATTCGGCTTCGCTGGAAAATCCCAGGGTGAGAGGCGGGCCTGCCGATATCTTCACCCGCGGGCTGTACCCGCCGGTCATGACGACAGGCCAGGCCGCCCGGCGCATGCCTCTCTGAAGGGCTGCGACGGTATCAAGATGCCCGAGCATGTTCGCGGGGTACTTCTTCGAATACCCTATCCTGGCCGTTATATCGTTCATATCCTTAACTGCCGGCCGCCGGTCATGCGGCCCAGGGCGTCTGCATAGGATTTTCTCAGCCGCTCCTTCGGTATGCCCGTGCATATATGATCCCACGGGAACTTTTCCATTCTGCCGAAATCCCTGTAGTACCAGTCTTTCCAGTCCGAACCGTTATCCCTGAACGCCGCCTCCCAGGCCGAAAAGTCAAAATGTTCCGTCCACTGGTCGAACCTGGCGCCGTTTTTGCAGGCAGAAAGGACTATCTTTCCCAGTTCCCTGTCTCCCCGCACCAGTATGCTCTCTATTATGTGCTGTTTCTCGTTAAACATTCCTATCTTCGCGCCGGCGCGTCTTTTTATCCTTTGTATCCTCCCTGCGAGTTCTTCTGCGGGAACATTATTTATCCACTGGAAAGGCGTATGGGGCTGAGGTATCATGGGAGATACGGTCGTGTTCACGTTTATACCGCTGGCCTTCTTCACCTCCCTTATGAGGTCTACGATCGCGTCTATGTCTTCTTCCTCCTCCCCGGGCAATCCCACCATAAAATACAGCTTTATCTTCCTGTATCCCCTCAACCCCGCCGTCCTGGCAGCCTCGATGATATCGGAGTTCTTTATGTTCTTGTTTATTATCCTTTTCATCCTCTCGGACGCTGTCTCCGGGGCAAACGTGAGACTGCTCTTTCTCAGGCGTGTGAGCCTATCGGAAAGGCCACCGAGATAGCCGCTCGGACGCATGCTGGACATCATCACCGATACCCCCAGGTCCCTGAAAGCGTAATAAAGGTCATCTATTATATCCGTCAGGTCCTTATGGTCCGTGGCCGAAAGCGAGGTAAGCGATATCTCCCCGTACCCCGTGGACGCTACTGCTTTCCTTGCTATCTCCATTATCCGGGCCGGGGGTTTTTCCCTGTAGGGAGCATAGATGGATCTTGCCTGGCAGAACCTGCAGCTGTTCCTGCATCCCCTGTTTATCTCTATGTTTATCCTGCTGTGAGGTATGTCTATCAGCGCTACGGGATGATCGTAGGGATAATACCTGTTATCAAGCGAAGAGTAAACACTGCATTCCGTTTCACCGGCAGGAGCTCCGGGCACGTAGATCCCCTTAAGCCCCGTCACCTTCGAGAGGAAATCCTGTTTGCCTCGCGAAGATAAGTAAGTATCCAGGACTTCGGGAAGGACGGATTCCGCCTCGCCGATGATGAACATGTCGATAAAATCAGAGAGGACCTCGGGGTTTATGCAGCTGGGCCCGCCGGCCATTATCACCGGGTCCTCCGGGCCGCGTTCCTGCCTGTGATGCCTTAGTCCCGCCAGATCGAGCATGTTCAGGAAATTCGTAAACGCCATTTCGTACTGGAGTGAGAAACCGATCACATCGAATTCCCGGGCGGCAGTCCTCGTCTCGAGAGAAACAAGGCCGGCCGAATTTTCCCTCATCCACTCCTCCATGTCAGGTCCGGGGGCGAAACACCTCTCGCAAGAGAACCCCTCATGACCGTGGATGATCTTCCCGACCGTGTGCAGTCCCAGGGAACTCATGCCTATGATGTAGTCATCGGGAAAACAAAGGAGAAACCTTTTCGTGCCGGGTTTCGTTTGATAAGCGTTATATTCCGTACCCAGGTATTTCCCCGGCTTGTCGAATTTCCTTATCACCTTTTCCCAGCTGTCAGCGTATTCCATGCCCTTACCTTCCGATTATCTCGGTCCTCCTGTTGATATTCAGGATTATGCCGACCATTACCATCACCGAGACCATCCCGGTACCGCCGTACGAGACCAGCGGCAGCTGTATGCCTATGACAGGCAGAAGCCCCAGCACAACCCCTATATTGAGAATAGCCTGTGAAAACAGTATCGCGAACACCCCGCACGATATCAGCCTGCTCCCGTAATCCTCCGACCGCTCCATGACGTTTATTATCTGCCACAGGAGAACCGTTATAATGATCATCATTATCACCGCGCCGATAAAGCCCATTTCTTCCGAGACGGAAGCGAATATGAAATCATTATGTTTCACCGGGAGAAACCCCAGCTGGGTCTGGGTTCCGTGGAAAAGGCCTTTTCCGAGTATCCGTCCGGACCCTACAGCAAGAAGCGATTGTCTTGTGTTATATCCCGCGCCCAGGGGATCTAGTTCCGGGACCATGAACGATACTATCCTCTTCTTCTGATATGTCCTCAGGCACTTCGCTCCCCCGATACCCGACGAGAGCGATATCCATAAAAGTAATATCACCCCGACAAGGTAGCCGTACTTAAGGTACCTTTTTATCTTTTTTATCTCCCTGAAAGTAATATATATGAAAATCGTCATCAGTACCGGTATCAAGGCGAATTTGTAACTGAGCAGAGTCAAGGACTTGACGTTCAGGTAGCTCTCCAGGAAAAGCGTACCCGATGTCAGCATCACGAAAGGTATGAAGAACAGCATCCAGTTCGTGTTGACATGCGAGACAGCCAGCATGAGAACAAAGACCGGAATAAATATCAGGGCTGACCCGGCGTCCGGCTGCACAAGGACAAGGAGGACGACTGCTCCTACCGCAACGGCGCCCAGGAATACGTTGCCCCTGCGCTTCAGTATGCGGGCCAGAAGCAGCACGACCGATATCTTTGCGAACTCGACCGGCTGAAAGTAGAAGAACCCCAGGGACAGCCATCTCCTGCCGCCGTGTATCTCTGTGCCTATCACGAGAACTGCGACCAGCAGTATCACGGACAGCATGTATATCAGGGGGCTCAGTTCCTCGAGGATCTTGTACGAGAATTTCCTGAAAAACAGCAGCAGGAAAAATCCCGCGACGAAAGCAACAAGCTGTTTTATGTACAGGTTGCTGTAAGCGGAGGTATTGAGTGTTGTTGATATTACCATGACCACGCTCCACGCTCCCAGAAGGAGCACGCAGGCAAGTATTATCGTATCTATTTTCTTCCTCATTTTATGGCAAATTTCTCCTTAAGTATCTGCCTTGCGACCGGCAGCGCCGCCACCGAACCGTAACCGCCGTTTTCGACGAGAACGACTATCGCTATCTTCGGATCGTCGAAAGGCGCGAAGCAGGCGTACCAGGCGTGGTCCTCCCCTGACGGATTCTCAGCCGTCCCTGTCTTGCTTGCCACCTCGAGCGGCAGGTTGAGATACTGCGCCGTACCGTATTCAGTCACTTTCTTCATGGCTTCCCTTACTATATCTATGTTCCTGTCCGAAAACTGCAGGTTCTTCACGTACACCGGCTCGAATTTCTGCGTGACTCTGCCTTCGGGAGAGATCACCATCTTGATTACATACGGTTTATACACCTTTCCTCGCATGGCTACAGCGGAGACCATGGAGAGTATCTGGAAGGGGTTCGCCAGGACATATCCCTGGCCGACGCTCATGTTAGCCGTATCGCCCGGATACCAGTTCAACCCGAATATTTTCTTTTTCCACCTGGGATCCGGCATCAGCCCCGTCTTCTCGTTATTAAAGAAGGGAACCGAAGGAGAACCGAAACCCAGCTCGAGCGCGGTTTTATATATGCTCTCGGGACCGGTATCCATTCCCAGCTGGTAAAAATATACGTTGCATGAATTGGCTATGGCGTCTTCCAGCTCGAGTTTTCCGTGTTTCTTGTCCTTCCAGCATTTGTATATCTTCCTGTCGTAGCCTATCTGTATGAACCCTCTGCACTCGTATTCCCTGTGTACCGCTTCGGGATCCTGTTCCAGGGCCGCCAGCGCCACGGCCACCTTGAAAAGAGAACCCGGGGCGTACTGCCCCTGTATCACCCTGTCAAAAAGAGGATGTTCGGGATTGTCGAACATCTCTTTCGCCCTGTCCGTAGTCAGCGGAAGCGTGAAATACTCCGGATTGAAACCGGGTTTCGATATCCACACCAGTATCTCGCCGGTTGACGGGTCCATCGCCACAACCGCACCCTTCTTCCCCTCCATGGCCCTGTACGCGGCTTCCTGGAGCTTCCAGTCTATGGTGAGGAGGATGTCGTTTCCTATCTGCGCCGGGTAGGTCCTCAGCACCTTGCGGTGCCCTCCCTTAACCCCGACTTCTATCTCCTGCAGCCCGTCTGCCCCGCGCAGATACGCGTCGTACGCCTTCTCGAGCCCGGATTTGCCTATCTTGTCCTTCAGTTTATAGCCCTGCTTATTGAGTCTCGCCAGTTCTTCGCGGTTTATCTCTCCAATATGCCCAAGAAGATGCGACCCGTTTTCTTCGAAAGGATATTTCCTGCGCGATTCCATCTGTATCGATACCTGCGGCAGGTAATGTAGGTTCTCTTCGATAGCCATTATCTCTTCCTTACTGAGATAGGATACCAGGTCTATCGCCCCGAATGGTTTTATTTCGTCGGTATTGAACTTGTCGTATATCTTATCCTGTGCGCGCCCGGTCAGCAGGCTGATCTTCTGGGCTATTTTCTTTTTTTCTTCTACGGATATCTTTTCCGGCGATATGAAAAGAGAATAAGTCGGCTGGTTTCCCACGAGCTTCTCACCGTTCCTGTCGTAAATATTGCCCCTCGGAGCCATTATATAGAAGTACTGTATGCGGTTTTCTTCGGCCTCGTTCCAGTAGTAAAATCCCTTTATTATCTGCAGGTAAGCCAGGCGGGCAGTAAACACGGAGAATACGCATATTATTATCACCCTTGCCCAGTTAAAATTCCGGCTGGGTATATTTCTCCAGAAATAATATTTTTTACCTGGCACTGGCTTTCTTTACCAAATGATATACCAGCGGGGCAATGATGCTGTTAAGCGCGGAAATGAGCAGTATCCTCTTTAAAGGGAACGGGGAATAATAAAATATCGCCCTTATGAAATATATAGAAATATTATAGAACGCGAAGATAAAAAATACAAGGAATATCTGGAAGAATATGTTCTGAACCGCGAATTTGCCTTTGAACCTGCCCGCCAGAAAACCTATAAGTGCTCTTACCAAAGCCCTCTCCCCTATCACCCCGAGGGAGAATATATCTTCGATCAGGCCCGAAAAAAATCCGAACAGTTCGCCCGTATACGAACCTCTTATCAGAGCTATCTGTATAGCGATGAGAAGGGTAAAATTTATTCCCAGTCCGGACGGCGAAAGATAATTGAAAATCACCAGCTGTGCTATGAAACCCGTTATTAATAATAGCGGTATTCTGATCATTTCTTTAAGACGTATACATACTTGCTGTTCTGCGGATAATAGTCGGCTTCTATATAAGCTTCCTTTGCAATGGAAAATTTAAGAGTATCGGAATCGCTGACTCTTCCTATGAACAGCCCGCTCGGGAATATGCCCCCCGTACCGGAAGTGTATACTTCATCTCCTTTCGATATATTCGCGTTAGGAGATATATATTCCATTTTTATTATCCACTCGTTATTGCCTTTTACAACCCCGAGCGAACCGTCGCTCAGTTCGGCCGCGCATCTGAAATTTGACGCTGTTATCAGTATCACCCTGCTGAAATCATCGTAAACTTCGTCTATCCGGCCGAGAAGCACCCATTTCGTGCCTATTACTCCGATGACCGGCATGTCTTTTCCGACCCCGTCTTTCTTCCCCTTGCTTATATTAAAGGAGGCGAAATATTCTTCGGGATAGTGACTTATTATGGTTGCGGGTATCAGGTCCGCATTGTAGTACTGCCTGATACGCATTGTCTCTTTCAGGCTGGCATTCTCCGCTTTCAGATAGTCTATGTCTTTATACTCGAGGTTGAGGCTCTCTATCTCCTTCTTGAGACGCTTGTTCTCTGAGTAGAGGCTGAGCAGTTTGCCTGACTCACGGCATGCCCTGTCTATTTTGTCGAGCGGATACATGACAAGACGCGATGAAGGGAACATCACCCTGACCATAAGGTTCTTGTATACCCTGACATACTCTATATTATTGACTAAAATCAATAGCAGGCCGGATGCTATCAGTATGATAAGGATGTATATGGTTCTTTTGTCTTCGACTGTTCTCTGCTTCACTATTAAGTAATACTACGTGAGTTTTCCTGGTACCAGGAAGGAAGGCTCAGCCGGAGTCTAGTAGTTATAATCCAGGTTTTTTCTCTGGGACTTCTTTATGCTGTCCATCTGCTCCAGATACTTGCCTGTTCCCATAACTACGCAGTTCATCGGCTCGTCCGCTATATGCACAGGGAGCTCAGTCGCTTCTCTTAAAAGATCGTCTATACCTCCGAGAAGCGCACCCCCTCCGACAAGGACTATGCCCCTGTCTACCAGATCCGCCGATAACTCAGCAGGCGTTTGATTAAGCGTGTCTTTTATTACTTTTAAAAGCTCTTTCATCGGTTCTGCCAGGGACTCTCTTATATTGTCAGTGGATATGGTTACGATTTTAGGCAGACCCGTGACCAGGTCCCTTCCCTTTATCTCCATCTCCTTGGATTTTGTGTTGGTATATACAGAACCTATTTTGATTTTAGCTTCTTCTGCAGTCCTCTCCCCTATGATTAAATTTTCTTTCTCCTTGAAATATTCAATGATCGCCTGATCAAAATCATCGCCCGCTACTCTTATAGCATTCGTTAAAACCATTCCTCCCAGTGAAATAACCGCTACTTCCGTCGTACCTCCTCCGATATCGACTATCATGTTTCCCGCAGGTTCATGTACCGGCAGCTCTGCGCCTATGGCGCCCGCCATGGGTTCTTCTATAACGAATACTTCCCTGGCTCCCGCCCGCTCTGCGGATTCCCTGACTGCGCGCCTTTCTACTTCGGTGCACGCCGAAGGCACGCTGATAACAATTCTGGGATGCAGGAGGCTTTTTCTCGCGTGGACTTTTTTAATAAAATACCTTATCATTCTCTCCGTTGTCTCGAAATCCGCGATTACCCCGTTTTTAAGAGGCCTCACCGCGGTAATATTCGCCGGAGTGCGCCCCAGCATCCTCTTCGCATCCATGCCTACCGCCAGTATCTCGTCCGTCTCTTTGTTTATCGCCACTACCGACGGCTCCCTCAAAACTATACCCCTGCCTTTTACATAGACCAGCACGTTAGCCGTGCCGAGGTCTATTCCCATATCATTTGAAAATAAACCCAACAGGGAGTTAAACATTAATTATCTCCAGGATACATCTCTCGCTTCCGTCACCCTTGCGGGGACCTACCCTGAGTATCCTGGTATATCCTCCTTCTCTTTCTTTGTTCGCAGGACCTATAGAGCCGAACAGCTTATCGACAGCCTTTCTTGGGAGATTCCGCGATACGTACCTCCTGCTTGATACCGTATCCTTCTTCGAATACGTTATCATCTTTTCAACTTTCTTCCTGACCTCCTTCGCAAGGGGAACAGAGGTGCTTATCCTTCCCTTGTCGATCAGCTGAAATGCCAGTTTCTTTATGTTTCTTTTTACTTTTATGTTCAACGTTATTCCTCTTCCTCTTCTTCTTCCGCACTGCCCTTAAGCTTGAGATCGATATTCCTCTCCTTGCTGAATTCCTCGAGTTTTTCCAGTATTTCGTCGATAGACTTCTTCCCGACTTTCTCGATGTTCGAGATCTCGTCTTCCGATTTCGATACGAGGTCTCCTATGGACTTGATATTTGCCCTGGCCAGCAGGTTCTCGGTCCTCGTGGATATCTTGAGGGCTTCCAGCGGAAGAGCACTCACGTCTTCCGCGGCTGCCGCTACCAGGTTATCCTGCCCGAGCTCGATATCCTCGATTGCCGGTATATCGAATACGACGAGCGACTTTTTGAGTATCTGCGCCGCGTATGCTACAGCTTCCTTGGGTTTCACGTTGCCGTCCGTCCATATTTCAGTTATAAGCTTGTCATAATCGGTAGCCTGCCCGACTCTGGCGTTCTCCACGCTGTAATTCACCTTTTTTACCGGTGAAAAGGCCGCATCTATGGGTATCTCACCTATAGCGGTGACTTTCTCCTGGCGGTCGGCGGCAAGCGAATATCCCCTGCCTTTTTCAATCGTCGCCTCCATGTACATCTTGCCGTTCTCGTTCAGCGTGGCTATGTAGATGTCCGGGTTCAAGAGCTCCACAGACTGGTTCAGCTTGAAATCCTTTCCGGTCACTGTCTTTTTACCGGACGTTTCCAGCACCACGGTCTGGCTGTCTTCGGTGAAAAGCTTGAACCGGAGCTGCTTCAGGTTAAACACTATCTCCAGCGCGTCTTCTTTTACGCCTTTTATGCTCGAATACTCATGCAATACCCCGTCTATCTTCACGGAAGTGATAACCGCACCTTCCATCGACGACAGGAGTATCCTTCTTAAAGAATTTCCTATTGTATGTCCGTACCCTCTCTCAAAGGGCTCGCATTCAAATTTTCCGTAATCTTCTTTCTCTTCGATCCATTCAATTTTCTGAGGAAGCTGAAAATCCCTGAACTTCATTATATATATCCTCCTTATTTACTGTATAACTCAACTATAAGGTTTTCTTTAACGTCCCCGCCTACAAGAGTCACTTCTTCGCGGGTCGGTTTTCTCTTGATCAGGCAGGTGAGCGATGATGTGTCCATCTCAAGCCATTCCGGCAGGCCGGCGCCTTCGTTCTCTTCAAGAGAGCTCTTGATTACCTGGAGGTTCTTACTTTTATTGCTTACCGATATCTTGTCTCCTTCCCTTACCACGTATGACGGGATATTGCATATTCTCCCGTTCACCTTTATATGCCTGTGCAGCACGAGCTGCCTGGCTGTCACTATGGAAGAAGAAAAACCTATTCTTCTTATGATATTATCGAGCCTGCATTCAAGCTTTACAAGAAGGTTCGAGCCGGTGGGGCCCTCTTCCTTCTCCGCCGACTTGAAAAACTTGCGGAACTGCCTTTCAGTCATCAGCACGCTTCTTTTGACCTTCTGTTTTTCCCTGAGCTGTATACCGTATTCGCTCTCCCTGAACTTGTTCTGTCCGTGCTGACCGGGAGCATATTTTCTCTTTTCCAGCGAGCACTTTGCCGTATAACACCTCGCACCCTTGAGAAAGAGCTTGACTCCCTCCCTCCTGCATAATTTACAGGTCGACTCTCTATATCTTGACATCTTTCTTTACACCCTCCTTGGTCTGGCAGATCTGCATCCGTTATGAGGAACAGGAGTTATATCCTGAACCGAAAGGATTTCCAGCCCCTGGGCCTCGAGACTTCTTATCGCTGTTTCCCTGGAGGACCCGGGACCCTTAACCTTGACTATCACGTTCCTGATACCGTTTTCCTTTATAGCCTTTTTAGCAGCTTCCTGCGCCGCCAGACCGCCTGCGTAAGCGGTTCCCTTCCTGGACCCTTTCATCCCTATCGACCCCGCGCTGGCCCAGGTCAGGACGCACCCGGTTTCGTCTGTGATAGATACTATCGTATTATTGAAAGTGCTCTTTATGTAAACCACGCCCGTATCTATTTTTATCTTTCTCTTGCGTTTTCCTTTTTTTACTATGTTCTTTGTCGTTGCCATCTATTACCTCTGCTATTTCTTCACTGCGACTTTCTTCCTGCCGCCGACAGGCATGCGCTTGCCCTTCTTGGTCCTCGCGTTAGTCCGCGTGCGCTGTCCCCTCAATGGCAGCCCCCTCCTGTGCCTCACCCCCCTGTACGAACCGATGGTTTTGAGTCTCTGGATATCTTCCTTTATCTCTCTCCTGAGCTCGCCTTCCACTTTATAGTCCTGTACGGCCTTTTGAAGGCTGTTCGTTTCTTCCTCCGTGAGTTCATGCACTCTTTTTTCGCCGTTTACGCCGGATTTTTTAAGAATATCTCTCGCCAGGCTGTTGCCTATACCGAATATATATGTAAGCCCTATCTTTACCTTCTTCTCGTTGGGCAGATTAATTCCCGCAATTCTCGCCATCTTATATCAACTCCTTTTAAAATGTGCAATGTGTAATGCGTAATGAGTAATGTGAACCATCCCTGAATTATATTCTTTCCACATTACACATTCCACGTTACACAAATCCTATCCCTGCCTCTGCTTGTGGCGGGGATTAGAACATATGACTCTTAATACTCCCTTTCTCCTTATTACCTTGCAGTTTGGACAAATGGGTTTTACTGATGCTTTTACTTTCATGATAACATCCTGTTCTATCCTATCCTGTATATTATCCTTCCCCTGGAAGGATCGTATTTCCCCAGTTCCACCTTGACCCTGTCGCCGGGCAGTACTTTTATGTATTTCACCCTCATCTTGCCCGAAATATGCGCCAGTATCTCCCCGCCGGTATCCAGCTTGACGCGGAACATGGTATTCGGCAGAGCCTGAAGCACGCTTCCTTCTATCTCTATTTTACCGTCCTTCGACATCAAATCCCCGTAAGGATCCTGGGCCCCCCGGACGTGACCGCTACGGTGTTCTCGAAATGGCACGAACATTTGCCGTCCTCGGTCTCTATGGTCCATTTATCGTCTTTGACCTTTATCCTGTGCGTACCCATATTAAGCATCGGCTCGATAGCCAGGACCAGGCCTTTTTCCAATTTTATTCCAGTGCCTTTCCGACCGTAGTTCGGGACCTGCGGGGATTCGTGAAGTTTCCTCCCTATCCCGTGTCCGACAAGCTCCCTCACCACACTGTACCCGGCATTTTCCGCTACCTGCTGAATCGTCCAGGAAACATCAAAAAGCTTGAATTCCTCGCACATCTTTTCGGTACCCGATTCGAGCGCTTTGCGTGTCACCGACAAAAGTCTCTTTTTTTCCTCCGATATGCTGCCGACTCCAGCCGTGAACGCCATATCGGTGAAAAAACCTTTCCATACCCCGCCTATATCCACGCTTATTATATCCCCTTCCTCGAGCACTCTCCCGGGAGAAGGGATACCGTGTACCACTTCCTCGTTTATCGAAGTGCATATCGTAGCAGGAAAAGGAGGACTGCCGTAGTTCAGAAACGCGGGCCTCAGCTTATTTTTTTTAAAGAGCTTCCTTGCTTTTATATCAATTTCGGCCGTATTTATACCCGGCCTGATCATCTCTTTCAGTTCGCGGGCGATCTCCGAAAGCTTCTGCCCGCAATCATGCATAATATCAATTTCTCTGTCAGTCTTCAGATCCAGCATTAATCGGTTATTTAAAAAACCGGTTTAAAGATGCTTCTTAATATCGGCAAACACGGCATCTATATCCTGACTTCCGTCTATCTCGGACAGGAGACCCTTCTCCCTGTAATACTCTATCAGCGGCTGTGTCTGCTCAAGGTAGGTTTTTATCCTTACCCTTATCGTCTCTTCAGTATCGTCTTCCCTCTGTATAAGCCTGCCTCCGCACTTTCTGCAGGTATCCCGAGCGTCCTTGTCAAGATAAATATTCTGCTCCGCCTTGCACGCCGCGCATATCCTGCGCCCCTTAAGCCTCCTGAGGACCTCGTCTTCCTTCAGGCTTATGTAGAATACGATGCTTACGGACTCGCCCTTGCCGAATTCGACGGCCTGATTGGTAGTACGAGGAAAACCGTCCAGTATGTAGCCCTTCTGCGCATCGGGCTTCTGGAGCCTTTTTCTTACTATGTCTATTACTATCGAATCGGGAACCAGCCCGCCGCTTTTCATTATCTCCCTTGTTTTGCGCCCCAGGTCGTCTTCATTTTTTACCGCTTCGCGGAAGATATCCCCGGTCGATATGTGAGGAATACCGCAGTGCCTGGCTATCATCTTCGACTGGGTGCCTTTACCCGCCCCTATGATACCCAGCATCACTATTTTCATATCCTTATTCATTTATCAAAGACCTTTAATATCCCGCCGCAAGACAACATCCTATTTGATGTTGAAATATCTTCCTTTCAAACGCCCTTTTTTCATAAAGCCCTCGTAATGCCTCATGATAAGATGCGACTCGAGCTGCCCCATGGTATCCAGGGACACTCCCACTGCTATCAGCAGCGCCGTACCCCCGAAATAAAAAGGCGCGTTGAATATTTTTTCGAAATAAGAGGGCATAATCGCTATTAATACGATGAAGATCGCTCCTACGAAAGTTATCCTCGTAAGGACCTTGTCTATGTAATCCGAAGTAGGCTTTCCCGGCCTTATCCCGGGAATGAATCCCCCCCATTTTTTCATGTTCTCGGCTATATCCCTGGGATTGAACGTAATCGCAGTATAAAAATAGCAGAAAAATATTATCAGCCCGGCGTAAATCAGGTTCCTTATCCAGTAACCGGGCATCAGGTACTGGCTTATGGAGCTGAATACCGGAGAATTAGGGAAGAACTGCGCCATCTGGACAGGCAGAAGAAGAACAGCCATCGCGAATATAACGGCGATGACGCCCGACTGGTCTACCTTCAGCGGCAGGTAAGTGTTCTGCCCGCCGTACATCTTTCTTCCGACCACCCTCTTGGCATACTGGACAGGTATCTTCCTCTGCCCCTGCTCCACGAACACGACCGAGGCCGTTATCAGAAGCACGATGACAGCTATGAACAGCGCCGCAAAAAGAGTCATTTCTTCGACCCTGATCATGCGGATCATGTTATTCAATCCCGCCGGGATCCTGGCTACTATTCCGGTGAATATTATGATGGAGATGCCGTTTCCTATGCCTTCTTCCGTTATCTGCTCGCCCAGCCACATGATGAATATGGTTCCGGTAACAAGCGTTATCACGGTCATCAGCTGAAAGAGCAGACCGGGATCCCTTACTACTTTTATGCCTCCGGCCTCCATGGACTGCATCCAGAAAGTCAGCCCCAGGGCCTGTATAGCCGCTATCGCGACCGCGAGATACCTCGTGAGCTGCATGATCTTCTTGCGCCCGGCATCTCCTTCTTTCTGCAGCCTTTCGAGATAAGGTATCGTAGTCCTCAGGAGGCTCATGATTATCGAAGCATTGATATACGGCATAACGCCAAGGGCGAATATAGAGAGCCTGCTGAGCGCTCCGCCGGAGAACATATCAAGGAACCCGAAGAGCGTCCCCGCCTGAGCTTCAAAAAACATCCTGAGAGCGTTGACGTCGACACCGGGAGACGGTAATGTGGTTCCCAGCCTGTATACCGCGAGCATTATCATCGTGAAAAAAACCCTTCTCTTAAGCTCGGGGATCTTGAATATGTCTCCGAAACCTCTTATCATTTCGCTATCTCCCCGCCCGCTTCCTGTATTTTCTGCCGGGCAGACGCCGACAGCCTGCACCCGGAAACATTGATCTTTTTCTTGAGTTCGCCGTTCCCCAGTATCTTCACCGGTCTTTCACTTCTCACAATGCCCGCTTCGGCGAGCTTTTTAGGATCTACGGTGTCCCCGCTCTTGAACCTCTTGTTTATTTCGGAGATATTGACTATTTCCAGTTCCTCCGCAAACCTCTTGTTATTGAAACCCCTTTTCGGTATTCTTCTTATAAGAGGCATCTGCCCGCCCTCAAACCCGGGCTTGCGCGCGTTGCCGGACCTGTGTCCGCTGCCTCCCCTGCCTCTGCCGGATGTCCTTCCGCACCCCGAGCCTATACCGCGGCCCCTTCTGACCTTTTTCTTCCTTGAAACCGATGAAGGTTTCAGATCGTCAAGACTTAATGTATTCATAACTTTTCCGCCGATTTACCCCTTATCTGGGCTATGTATTCCCTGGTCTTCAGTTTTTTCAATCCGTCTATCGTGGCATATACCACGTTCAGCGGATTCCTCGTTCTCAGGCATTTTGTTAATATGTTCTTCACTCCTACCGCCGTCAGGACCGCTCTTGCCGGCCCGCCAGCCAGCACTCCCGTGCCGGGGCCCGCAGGCTTGAGTATGATCTTGCCGGCTCCGAACCTCCCGATTATCGTATGAGGAATGGTATAATCTTCCGTAAGCTGCACTTTTACCATGTTCTCTTTAGCTTTTGATATGCCTTTTTCAACCGAGCTCCTGACATCATTGGCTTTGCCGATGGCAACACCGACCCTTCCGTTTCCGTCACCGACTACGATTAAAGTGGAAAATCCGAACCTTTTTCCGCCTTTCACCACCTTGGCCACGCGGTTGATATTTACTATCTTCTCGATGAATTCCTTTTCTTTTTTTTCCTGGTTCACTTTTTCCATTAAAACTCCAATCCTCCTTCTCTGGCCCCGTCGGCAAGTTCCTTGACATTACCGTGATATTTATAACCCTGCCTGTCAAAGACTACTTTCTTTATCTTCTTACCCGCCGCCTTTTTCGCTATATATTTTCCCACTTCCTTTGCCCGTTCCCTAGGAGTAGGCAGATTTTTCTTTTTAATCTCGGCGGTGAGGGTGGACGCGCCCAGGATTACCTTGTTCTCGAAGTCATTTACTATCTGGGCGAATATATTCCTGTTGGACCTGTATATCACAAGCCTGGGTCGTTCCGTAGTTCCGGTGATTCTTTTCCTCATTTACTGTTATTTACCCGCTCCGGTAAATCCTCCTCCTACAGCGGCTTTGCCTGCCTTCTTCTTAACCACTTCGTCTTTATATCTTATCCCGGATCCCTTGTACGGTTCCGGCGGCTGAAGGCCCCTGATATTAGCCGCAAGCTGGCCGACTACAGATTTCTCGTATCCCGATATCTCTATTATATTCTTGTCGACCTTAATATCTATACCATCCGGTATGCTGAAATTTACCGGGTGGGAAAAACCGAGCTCCAGGATAAGGTTTTTGCCCTGCACCTTGGCCCTCTTTCCCCTTCCGACCATCTCGAGACTCTTGCTGAAACCCTTGCTGATACCGTATATCATGTTGTTTATGAGGCTCCTGGACAGCCCGTGCAGCGATCTCATCCTGGGCGAATCGTTTTTCCGTTCGAGTATCAGATCTTTCTCTTTCTGGATCGCGCTGATACCATCCGGCAATACATAAGCCAGCTTTTTCCCTGACCCTTCGACAGTTATCTCCCCGCCGGCTATGCTTACCTTTATTCCGTCCGGAACCGTTATCGGTTTTTTTCCTACTCTGCTCATCTATTTATCCTGTTGTATCTCCTTTTTGCGGAATATCACCAGATATTGAGGACAACTTCGCCGCCCAGCCGGTTCTTCCTGCATTCCTTGTCCGTAAGAAGACCCCTGGAGGTCGATATTATGGACCTGCCAAGACCTTCTGTTACCCGCGGTATATCACTCGTTCCCACATATACCCTCTTGCCGGGCGTCGATATCCTTTTCATGTCCCTTATGACCGAACTGCCGTCGTCCGCATACTTCAAATATATCCTCAATATTCCCTGCTTGCTGTCTTCTATATATTTGTAATTCGCTATATATCCTTCTTCCTGGAGCAGACGCGCTATCTCCTGCTTCATCTTAGAAGAAGGGATATCCACTTCCGATTTTTTCCTCTCTATCGCGTTCTTTACCCTTATTATGAGATCCGCAATTGTATCTGTTACTACCATGACGATTTAACTACTCCCGGGATCTTGCCCTGCGAAGACAGTTTTCTGAAACATATCCTGCAGATGCCGAAATCTCTCATGTAAGCCCTCACTCTCCCGCACAGGCTGCACCTGTTATACTTCCTCACCTTGAATTTAGGTTCCCTTCTCTGTTTTTCTATTAACGCTTTCCTTGCCATTTAGTATCCTCTTACTGCTTCTCCTTGACGAACGGAACCCCGATGAGTTCCATAAGCCTCTCTGACTTTTCCCTGTCATCCTTATCTGTCACTATCGTTATGCTGATGCCTTTTATGCTCTTTATCTTATCGGATTCGATTTCCGGGAATATGGATTCATCCCTCAATCCTATCGTCAGGTTGCCGCTGGAATCAATACTCCTTTTGAGCCCGCCGAAATCTCTTATCCTGGGGATGACCACGGTCAGGAGTTTCTCGAGGAATTCATACATACGCCTGCCGCGAAGCGTGACCTTGCAGCCCAGGGGCATGCCTTTCCTTATTGAAAAGTTGGATATCGATTTCCTCGCTTTAGTCACCAGAGGCTTCTGCCCGGTTATCATAGACATGTCTTTTAGCGCTTCTTCCAGCACGGACTTGTCTTCCTTCGCCTTCTTCAGCCCCATATTGACTATTACTTTCTCTATTTTAGGGATCTGGAGGCTGTTTTTGATATTGAAAGCCTTCTTCATCTCGGGGACAATCACGTCCGCGTATCTTCTGTATAAGTTGTTGTCGATCTTTTTATTCATTGTTATACAATCATTTCTCCGCACTTTTTGCAGACCCTGACTTTCTCACCGTCTTCAAGAAAGTCGAACTTAACCCTGGTAGGCTGAGAACATTTGGGACATATCAGCTGCAGGTTCGACATCTTAACAGGCGCTTCCTTCTCTACCAGGCCTCCGGGACTCTGCTGCGTAGGGCGCGTGTGCCTCTTTACCAGGTTTACCTTGGAGACGATAGCGCTCTCCCTATCCTCGTATATCTTGACCACCTCGCCCTGCTTGCCTTTATCCTTGCCTTTTTTTACCTTTACGGTATCTTTTTTCTTTATTCTGAACACTTTTTATACTACCTCCGGCGCAAGCGATATTATCTTGGTAAACTTCTTGTCTCTGAGCTCCATCGCGATAGGGCCGAATACCCTTGTCGCCCGGGGCTGCAGCTTATCGTCGATTATAACTACCCCGTTATCGTCGAACCTGAGCACTGTGCCGTCTTTTCTCTTTATCGGGTATTTCGTCCTTACGATCACGGCCCTTACGACCTGCCCTTTCTGTATCTCGCCGGTGGGGAGGGCATCCTTAACGGCGCATATTATTACATCGCCTATCCTGGCATACCTCTTCCTGGTGCCGCCCAGAACCCTTATGCACAGGACTTTTTTTGCCCCCGAATTATCGGCCACGTTCAATAGAGTTTCTGCTTGTATCATTTTGCTTCTTCTTTATTATAGATTATCCGCCATCTTTTCAGCTTGCTCATGGGCCTCATCTCTTCTATGGTAACCAGATCGCCCATGGCGGATATCTCTTTTTCATCATGGGCGTAATACTTCTTCTTTTTCTTGAGCACCTTCTTGTAAAGCGGGTGTCTTACATGTCTTTCCACTTCCACTACCCGGGTCTTGCTGGCCTTGTCGCTTATTACGACGCCCTTGAGCCTTTTCCGAGAAGATTTGCTGTAGTTATTTTCAGTCATTGTTCTTTTCACCGATTATTGTCATTATCCTGGCAATATCCTTCCTTATGCTGTTCAGTTCGTGCGGGTTCTTAAGGGTCCCCGAAACGTGATTAAACTTCAGTTCAAGGTATTTATCCTGAAGATCCTTGATCTTCCTCTGGAGCTCTTCTTTTGACTCGTTACGGAGGTCCTTGGCTTTAAGACTCATAAGTATTCACCTCGCACAGCAAATTTACATTTCATGGGCATCTTCGCAGCCGCTTTCCTCATCGCCTGCTTAGCCTCATCCACAATCAGCCCCTCGAGTTCGAAAAGTATCCTTCCAGGCCTGACAACCGCGACGTATTGCTCCACATCACCCTTACCTTTACCCATCCTGGTCTCAGCCGGCTGCTTTGTAACAGGGTGGTCCGGATATATCCTTATCCAGACTTTCCCGCCGCGTTTCATGTAGCGGGTTATGGCTACCCTGGCAGCCTCGATCTGCCTTTCGGTCACCCATGCAGGTTCGATGGCTTTCAGCCCGAACTCGCCGAAACTTATCTTGTTTCCCCTCAAAGCCATACCCTTTCTCCTGCCCCTGTGTCTTTTACGGTATTTAACCTTCTTCGGTCTCATTACTGTAATCCATTCTTTCTTCGATTTCCGGCCTGTCTATTATTTCGCCGTGGCATATCCATACTTTTATCCCTATATTTCCATATGTTGTATTAGCTTCGTAGAACCCGTAGTCTATATTGGCCCTTATGGTCTGCAGCGGAACCTTGCCTTCCTTTGCCCATTCAGTCCGCGCGATCTCGGCTCCGTTGAGCCTGCCGCTCACTGCTATCTTTATTCCTTTTACGCCTTCCTGCATGGCCCTGTCTATAGACTTCCTTATGACTCCCCTGAATTTTATCTTCTTTATGAGAGCCTTGCCTATGCTTTCGGCGATGATATTCGCATCTATCTGCGGTCTTTTAATGTGCTCTATATTTATTATCGTGTTCTTGCCGGTAATATCGTCTATCTCGTTTTTCAGGCCTTCCACGTCGGCGCCGCCCTTTCCTATGATTACGCCGGGCTTGTCCGTGTGGATCGTCACCCTTACGTTGTCTCCCATTCTTTCTATGTCTATCCTGGCTATGCTGGCGTTCTCAGCGCGCTTTCTGACGAATTCCCTTATCTCCATGTCCTGCTTAATAAGCTTGGGCATCTCCTTGAGATTAAACCACCTCGATTCCCAGGTTTTATTTATTCCCAGCCTGAAACCTATCGGATTTACTTTCTGTCCCATCTCCTCTCCTTTTACTCGACCTCTATCCTGATGTGAGCTGTGTGTCTCTTGTATACATCGGCCCTTCCCATTGCCCTGGGCCGCAGCCTCTTGAGGGCCGGACCCACTCCTACCCAGGCGGTTTTCACTATTATTTTATCCAGCATTTCTTTGGCGTCGCCGTTCGATACGGCCGCGTCCAGAGTCTTTTTCACCGGCCCTACAGCCCTTCTGTTTATTGTCATGAGTATCTTGTACGCTTCGCCTACGTTCTTTCCCCTGATCTTGTCCAGTACCATGCCGATCTTGCGGGCACTCATCCTTATATATTTTGATTTTGCTTTTCCGCTCATTTGTCTGTCGTCTTTTCTTCTATCTCCTTGGAATGCGCGGCACCGTGGCCTTTAAAAAACCTCGTAGGGGAAAATTCCCCCAGCCTGTGCCCCACCATATTCTCCGTTACAAAAACATCTATGAATTTCTTGCCGTTATGGACAGGAATAGTCAGCCCGACAAAATCAGGGAGTATCATCGAACACCTTGAATATGTTGGAGCTGTTCTTTTCTGCCCCGACCTTCTTGCCCTGTCGGCTTTCCTCATGAGACTTTCCGCCACAAACGGGCCTTTGCTAGTAGATCTTCCCATCTTATTTCTTCCTCCGAAGTATCATCCTCTCCGACGGTTTGTTCTTATCCCTGGTCTTAACGCCCTTGCATTTCTTTCCCCACGGGGTAGAAGGTATGTTATGACCCTTGCTCTTTCCCCTGCCGCCTCCGTGAGGATGATCCACTGCATTCATGGCCGTACCCCTTACTTTCGGCCGCCTTCCCCTGTGAAAAGTGGCACCGGCAAATCCGAGGTTTACCTTCTCGTGGTCTATGTTGCCGACTTTTCCTATAGTCGCCCTGCAGTTGGACTGTATGAGCCTCACTTCCCCCGAGGGAAATTTAATCTGCACATACTTGTCTTCTTTCGCGGTGACCGTCGCCTCAGCACCCGCGCTCCTTACCAGTACCCCTCCCTGCCCGGGATTGAGTTCTATGTTATGTATTATCGTGCCCTCCGGCATATTTTTAAGCGGCCTTACATTGCCTATATTTACCGGCGCATCCGGCGCGCTCTGCACAGTGTCCCCGACCTTCAGGCCGAGAGGACACAATATATATGACTTTATTTCGTCGGGATACTGGATAAGAGCGATGTTCGCAGAGCGGTTAGGGTCGTATTCAATCGCTATTACCTTTGCCTGCTCGGCTCTTTCCCTCTTGAAATCTACTATCCTGATCTTCTGTTTGCTGCCCCCGCCCCTGTGCCTTGTCGTTATCCTGCCGAGGTTGTTTCTTCCCCCCGTCTTCCTCTTTATTATTACCAGGCTCTTCTCCGGTTTCTTTTTGGTTATTTCATCTTTTTTAACCCTCGAGCTGAACCTTCTCGCGGGAGTCAGTGGTTTATATCTTGTGATTGCCATATCAGCGCTCCCCTGACCCTATCTTGAGTAAAGTGTACTGTGACATGCGCGGTGAAAAATATTTATTTTCACATCCGCATATTCCTTTACTATTCTTTTTCTCATACATTAATATTTTAATTTTCATCATGATATATTACATTTAGCTTCTCACATCGCACATTACACAATCTCCTACGGTCCCTCCAGAAGTTTGACCCGGTCACCTTCTTTCAGCGTGACTATAGCCTTTTTTCTTCTGGATGTCTTACCCATAAACCTGCCCAGCCTCCTTGTCTTGCCAGAGAGATTCTGGGTGTTTACAGAAGTGACGGTTACGCCGAACGCCTTCTCGACAGCTTCCTTAATCTTATTCTTGTTCGCCCTGATATCGACGTAGAAAGAATACTTGTTGCTGTTCATCCTGTCCCCGGTTGCCTTTTCGGTTATTATCGGTGATTTTATTATACTATGATACATACTGTTAACCGTTTGTACCCCTGACTTTCATGAAATTATCCCATGCGGCTTTCGAATACAGTATCTTATCATTTTTCACCATGCTGTATACTTCCGCGTTTTTCCAGTCGGTTATAGTGACGTTCCTTATATTCCTGAATGAGCGTATTATCTGCGGATCGCGGTTTTCTATGAGCATGAGAACGCTCGAGTCCCTTTCCCTGAATACGCCTACTATGAAATCGGCGGCGTACCTGGTCTTGGGTTCGGCGAGCTTTATTTCGTCCACTACACGGAGGTTCTTCTCCCTGATCTTCTGTACAACGACCTGCATAAGCGCTTTTCTCTTCTTTTTCGCGTTAACCTTCTTGAAATAGGTCCTCTCGTTTCTCGGCCCGAACACTATGCCGCCGCCCCGCCATATTGGAGACCTGTTGCTCCCTACCCTCGCCCTGCCTGTCCCTTTCTGTCTCCAGGGTTTCTTGCCTCCCCCGGAAACTTCGGCACGGGTCTTCGTGTGTGCATTTCCCCTGTGCCTGTTTGAAAGATAGGCGTCTATAACCTCGTGTATCAATCCCTGGTTGACCTTTATGTCTTTGAGTTCCTTCTCCAGCTTGGGGATTTCGCTCTTTATTTCTTTGACATCCGCCTTTTTCTCCGGCTGTTTTTTCGCTTTCGGCGGGGCTTTCGGCTTTTTTGCCTCGACCTTGTCCTCTCCCGCTTTTTTTGCAGCCTTCGCTTTTTTTGACGGCGCCTCTTTCGGAGAAGGCTTCTTTGCCGATTTCTTTTCAACCGCTTTTTCTTTTTTGTTTTTCTTCTTCAAAGGATTCATTTCTTGCCCTTCTTCGCCTTGACGCTTCTCTTAATAAACACCATTCCACTGTTAGGACCCGGCACGGAGCCCATGACGGCTATAACGCTTTCTTTTTTATCAAGCTCTACCACTTTCAATCCCTGGACGGTCGTGTTAGTGCCGCCTTTTCTGCCGGCCATTCTCATTCCCGGGAAAGTCCTGCTCGGAAAGCTCGAAGCCCCTACGGAGCCGGGAGCGCGGTGGAACTTCGCGCCGTGCGTCGCCGGACCGCCTCTGAATCCCCACCTCTTGACTACTCCGGCAAAACCCTTGCCCTTCGACGTGCCCTGCACGTCTATCATCTCTCCCACCTGGAACGCGTCCGCGTACAGCTTGGAGCCTATTTCCGGCTGGTCTTCTTTCTTTCCCAGCCATTTTATCTTTTTAATATACTTCAGCGGCGGAAGGTTCTTCTTTTTTAGTACTCCGGCTTCCGGCTTACTGAGCTTTTTTTCCTTCACCTCATTATAACCTATGGTCAGGCTGTCTTCGCTTTTATCTATAATATAGCAGGGACCGCATGATATAAGCGTAACCGGAACGGATTTACCGTCGCTGTCAAACCATCTCGTCATCTTTATCTTTTTTCCCAGTAGTCCCTGTATCATCTTTTCCCTTCAAACTCCTTGTTTAATGTTTCATGTGTCATGTGAGATGAAAAATTCATTTTATCCATCCATAAATTTATTTTTACATTACACATTTCACTTTTCACTTTACACATTTATTATGCTTTTATCTCGACATCTATGCCCGCGGGGAGCTCCAGCCTGCCGAGATCGTCAACCGTCTGAGAAGTAGGATTCTTTATATATATCAGCCTTTTATGTATCCTCATCTCGAACTGTTCCATCCCTTTCTTGTTCACATGCGGCGATTTGATCACCGTGTATTTCTTCTTGTCCGTCGGCAGCAGTATCGGCCCCGCGATCTTTGCTCCCGATCTCCTGATCGTATCGGCTATTTCTTTCACCGATTTATCAAGCATCCGGTGATCGAAACCTTTCAACTTTATTCGTATTCTCTGTTCTTCTGCCATACTATTCTATTATATCGGATACCACGCCGGCTCCGACCGTGTGCCCGCCTTCTCTTATCGCAAACCGGAGGCCCTTCTCCA
>JAFGSA010000069.1 GCA_016934855.1 Elusimicrobiota bacterium | reverse complement strand
GGAGTTACCATAGACAGCCTGGGCGCCGAAGACGAATGGACGCTCGATATAGGCGTAGCGACTCCCTTCCGTTATAAGATAGAGCTTGGTTCCATAAGGGGAAGGAGAATAGTGCGCGCCGGAGGAGCTATTACCGAAACAGAGGAAGAATACGGGGAAGAACTCGAAGATGAGGACGAAGAGGAAGGCGGAGCCGAGATAGAAGAAACACATCAGGAAGCCGGAGCTGTGGGTGCCGAGGAGACGCAGGCAAAAGGAGTGCCGGAGATGGTATCTTACGGCACCGTGAACGTAATACTTACGGTGACCGAGATCGATTCGCTTTTGACGGATACATTCGGCCCGTCCGAACGGCTGAAGAAAAAAGACATATTGATGGGAGGGCCGGACCTGTTTTCTCTGGGTTTTGTAACTAGAGCCGGTCCGGAGAAGAAGGATTTCGAGATAATAATACCTTCCACAGTAAGGGAAATGGGCCCGGAAGTGTACAGAAAACTGATTGAAGACCTGCTCACCATAATAGCCCTGATCGATAACGGAACGGATCCGCAGACTGCAAGGGCGCAGATATTTACCCCCCAGCGTTACAAATTTTATATTGATGCGATAGAGGCATATAGGTCGGGTGTAAGAGCCCGCCAGGTATTTTATGCAGGGAAGGCCGATGCGGTACAGGTCAGGGAAGGAAAATCTGATTCCGGCCAGATGGACAGGGTCATACAGGGGTTGTGCAATATTCTGAGGAATACCGATCCCGATGCCAGGATTCTTATCGGAACGGGGGAACCGGCAGACGGGGATGTGCTCGGTTTTATAAACAGGGCTTCGAAAAACGACCTGACGCGAGCGGGACTGCCGGAAACGGCGGCGGACGGCATAATTAATGAGAGATCCGCCAGGAAGAACGGCGTTTTCGAAAACCTGGGGCAGATAGAAGGCATAAAGACCGTTTCACAGGACCATCTTCTTAAGATAAAGGATGCGGTCGCAGCACGGCAGGCTGAGGCGGCCTCCAGGATACTCGATGCAAACGGATACAGGTACGGAGTATTCGGAAAATACATGGACGAAGAAGCATTCGTTTCCGAACTGGCGAGAACAAGAGCCGATGAATCGGGCAACGATTACGGCTATGACTACGGCATATATATGGACGGCGGTGTGCTGACAATAAGGACCGCCACCGGAAACGGTCTGACCATAGACAGCGGCATGAGCACCCTTGTTACGCTTGCTGCCCAGCAGCTCGGTGAGGTCAGGTCCCAGGAAGGCGATCTGAGGGACGAATACAGAAAAACGGAGCAGGAGGACTCATCCTCGCGGACCGCTGCCGGAATTCCATCAAGGACAAAGATAACACTGCCGAAGATAGAGCTTTCGAGGAAGGCGAAGATAGGATTCCTCATAGCGGCCATAGTGCTGGGTATAATCGTATTCGGAGCTGTGGGGGTGTTATTGGGGTTCATCGATATAGCCATTATACCCGGTATAATCCCGATAGTGAAGTTCCTGACCGTTAACCTGGGCGCAATGCTGCAGTATAATATGCCCCGCTTTATGGTCCTCAATGTTCTGAAATGGGTCGTTCCCCTGTTTACTATATATATAACTCACGCTATTATAAGCTATGTCGTTCCCTATATGCTGGCAGTATGGTATTCAAGCATAAAGGTAGATGATGGTATCATACCCAGGATCAGGCTTTCCAGGAAAACGGTTTTCGGTATAGCTCTGGCAGCCGTGGGGTTCACGGCGCTGGCTTTTATAAATGTATGGGTCTTCGTCGTTGCGCTATTGCCTCTAGCAGTGCTGTTAGTGCTCTTCCTGATCGGTAAACTCGCTCCCTTATTCGGTGTAGGCGGGGATTACGATCTCATCCCCGAGCTTCATAACCTGAACCGCAACCAGATATCATATTCTCAGCCGCCTTCAAAGCTGTTCAGCAGGTTTAAAGTGGTATACAGGGATAAGGCCACATTCAAGCTGCAGTATTATATACCTGCTTTCCAGAAGATGCATCCGATATGGCAGAAGATAATATATTCATATCATACCGAGAGAGAAGGAGGAAGGATATTCCTCCTCGAGATGACCCTGGCCCGCGTAGTCGGGGTTTCTGTCATATCGGTAAGGAGGATAACGTATTTCCTTACTCCTATTATCAGTCCTCTGCTGGTTCTCAAGGTCTTAAGGGACGCCGTACCAAGGGTAAAACTGTCACGGGGGGTCAAGCTGATCATAGGCACCGGCCTGATCGCGCTGTTCGGTTTTCTGGTCATGACGAATCCAGGGCTGAGCCTGGCAATACCTGGATTATTCCTGCTGTTCAGGTTTATAAAGTATCTGTTCCCCGATTTTTCTTCTAATACCAGGATAGAGACCATATCCGACCTGTTCGATTTCGAGCTTGACCCGGAGATACACAGAGACTACTTCATCGACACCAGTATGGTGAAAGAAGTTAAAGACAATATACTGACTCTTTATAACGGGAGCAGGATAGTCGTGCCCATGTCGACTGAAGAAGAACTAAAGAAACTGGTGATATCCAGGGCAAAAGTATGCTATTTCGTGCCGAGAATTGTAGTAGACAGGGCGCAGCAGTACGCCGTTGACCGGGGTTCCAGGTTTGCCTATGTGTATTATCTCAATGAGGAAGGAAACTGGGAAAATCTGAGTTATTCGTCAAAGAGAGCCAGGAATGCTCTAAGATTCGGCGATGAGGATACCATAAGGGAGCTGACCGAACTGGATACGAGGCTGCCTCAGTTCCTGCCGGTCAAGAACAGGGACGAGAAGAGACAGAAAGCGGCATTCAGGGCACTGGACCGGATAGTAGGGCGTGCGTCCGAAGGAACGGTGAGGGAACTGGATCATGATTTCGCGGTCGCGGAGCTTGCCGGCAGCGCCAGGATAGAACTCGAAGGGCATGTGTGGCCGTTCGTACCCGCAGGGATGTTCAGCCATCCATATGCCGGAAAGACAGAGGCAGAAGAAGCCAGGATACTTAAGATACTGGGGAACCATCCTTACTGGGAGCTGCTGTCCGAAGAAGACAGAAAGACAGCCGTTGGCAGAGCGAAAGCGCTGGCTGTTCTATCTCAGCAGCTGTATGAAGAACAGAGAGATCTGGATTTTGACATATCCGGCCTGGCGGTGCGGGGTGACTGGATATGGGGCGGCGACGGGCTGGAAGTAGTGATAATAATAAATGACAGGGCCGACAAGAAAAAAGCCCCCCGGGATATACAGAGGGACCAGCTGGCTGCGCTCATGGCCGGGCTCAGGGCAAGGTCGGACCAGGGTTCTGCCGGGATGCTGATAAAGGCGATCGAAGCCGGGCTCGAAAGCGGCAATGTCAGGTTCACGGTCATGGGCAGAAACTGGCTCAGGGACCAGCCCGGTATAGAAAGGGAAAGATATATAACTTCCTTCTTCACTGAAGGTATGACGTTGTGGGGGTATCCTGCGCTGACAAGCGGCAACATAAGGAAGATCAGGCGTTCGAAAGACAATCTTTATATAACCGCGTACGCGGAATTCAGAGATACATTGTTCGGACTTTTCGGACAGGGTCCGCAGGCAGATGCGGCGCAGATGAGCGCACTGGGGGATTCGCTCGACACGGCCGGCAAGCGCGCGGATACGGCGCTGAAGCTGATTAACATAGCCAGGACAATGGCTCTTATCTACGGGGCAGCAGAAATAAGGCTTGACGAGAAGACGGCTCTTTACAATTCGCTCATGAAGAATCTTAACGACCCTGCGCGCTACAACGCCGTTCTGGCAGATCTTATAAACGGCGTAAACGGTGATTTTCAGAAGACCATAAACCGCCTGGAATCGGTACGGGAAGCCGTGGACGTATTCTACAGCGATGAGATATCCGTATCTCTCGGCGATCCGGGGCTGGATATGGGAGCCGAAAAGCCGTTGTCAGAAGAAGACATGGCTGATGCGGATAACATGCTTAATATGGCGCTTAAAGACGAGATGCTGGGAGAGCGGTCATTGGCCCATATCTCTGCAGGTTCATATATGAAGCTCCTGGCGAGTCTCGAAAGGCATGACTCATACATAGGCCGTCCCATACTGGTAAACGAAGAAACTCAGATAACGATAAAACTCATAGACCATGAACATTCTGTCGTAAGCAGCAGGCAGTGGAACCTGATACGAGTCAACGAGCAGGACCATGTCCAGGGAGAGCCCAGGAAATATACAATAGAAATAGAAAAAGCGGTTTTTGATATGGGGCTGGACAGCGTTAACCAGTTCTTCGTGCTCATGATGGTAATACTTGACGGGCTCGCCGGCAAGGATACCGTACCGGATATACGCAAGGCGGTGGATAAAATAGTAGTCGAGAACAGCTTTTTTAAATTAAGGCGGTTCCAGCAGAAGATAGGCGGAGCTCCCAGGATACAGAAGGCGGTCAAGAAAGCAAGTCTCGAAGAATACATCTACAGGTATCTCGGCGGCGTAAGATACAGGATGATGGGGCTGGGCAAGAGCAGTATACCGATCATAAACGGCGGTGACGGCGTGTGGACGCTGCAGGATATGGATTCGCTTCTCAAGATGGGCAAGAGCGTGAGCGAATTCATCATGGAGCGCGAAAGAGGACAGGCAAGGGTAGCGCTTTGTTATACTGAGGGGGAATACGAAAGAGCGAGGGAACTGTCCCGTGTCTTCTCCGCTTACGGGATAAAGACCGATATATTCAAAGGCGATGAGGCAAAGCTCAAAGAATACATGAAATTCCGGAGAGAGGACAGATATTATAACATGGGGTTCTACCTGTCTGCCGGGCATTTGAAGGGATTCAAGCAGGATGTGACGCCGATAGACACCAAAGAAGTCATAATGAGTTATGCTCTGGGAACGATGGATGTGCCCGTGAGGGACTTCGATCTTTCGCTGAGAGACGGGTATGTCAGCGACATACAGAACACGGTTGACGGCAGATGGACTGCCGTGCTGTCCAGGCTCGGTACGCTGGCTGACCCGGAAAGACTTAAAGGGATGACTGTAATAGTGGACATCAGGGAGGAAGAAGGCATTTCCAAGCAGGCTCTCATCGGGCTCTTCGAAGACCTGGGTATCGATATAGGACTCTGTTTCGTCGAGGACGGCGATCTGGCTTCTGCCGTGAAAAAAGAATCCGGGAAGAACAGTAAATGCTTCGGCATGGGTTTTTACGGGGACGGCGCCATAAGGATAGTGGATGCTACTGGCCAGGTAGTTCCCTATCACCGGGCCGAACTCTTTATCCAGGCCGGCTTGATAAGTAAAGGATACAAAGACAGGGTCCTCCTTACGGGATTCTCATCGCTGTTCATGAAGAAATATCTGGATGACAGGGAAATAGAATATGACGAAGCCCCGGGACAGACGGTTCTTGATATCGAAGATTCAAAGATCAATCTTGCAGGATTTGCCGGGAGCGAGATGATAGCTGCGCTCCTTATAGCGGCCTCCGGCATATCCGACGGCGTAAGCGTGACGGAGAAAGCGTCGGCTCTGATCGAAGAGACAGGACTCGATATTCCGGAACCTTCCATGAAAGAAGTCAGCCTTGAGAATATGAGGGAATCCTGGCCGTATTTCCAGAAGGTGATCATGGAAGATCTTACGCGTAGGCTTGACGAGGAGAATATAGGGGCACGGGTGATAAAGAAAGACAACGGTTTTATCCTGGAGATAGGCAAGGGAGAAAAAATAACCCTTTATTATAAGAACCATAATGCTTATATAGTAACCGAGGGACATCGTGCCGATTATCTTCTTGATATAACAGAGAAGCTGGTCTCGGGTACGCTTCGGTATCAGAGAATATCGCGCTGGGACAGGTTCAGGACTGTATTGAGGACGCTGAGGATGGCTGCCCTGTATATCGGGACGCTGCTTGTCCCTGCTTCGTTCATATTGCCGCTGGCTCTGAAAACCATCATGGCGGTGCTCCCGATAGGATTCATATATGTCCTGCTGCCGATTCTTATGATAGTCATGGGCGCGTTCATAATACTGATAGTCGCCAACCTCACCGTGTACGTGCAGATGTGGTTTGCCAACAGGATGATGATGAATGACAAGCGCAACCTGAATGCTCTTCATCCCGACCTGGCGCAGTATGAGGAATATAAGGGCAGGGTAGACAGGGCGCAGGGAAAGGGATTCCAGTTCCTGAGGATCGACAGAAAGGGAAACATAAAGATATCATATACGAGTTTCCGAAGGCTTCCTTTGTGGCTGCAGCCGATAATCTTCACCCATCTTCTCAATGTACAGAGGCTTGAGATGGGCATGGTGCAGATGGTCCCCTGGAAACGCTATGCCCCTCACGGGTTTGATACCGCGGGCGAGGGTACGAGGGTTACCCTGGGTATGTTCGGGAGATTCGGCGTTCTGAGTCCCATCACAGGGCTCCAGGTATTCTTTATGGATATGTGGTATCTTCTCGTATCCGGTATCCCGAGCGAGCTTATCTCGAGGTTCTCTTTCTCCGAGCTTAATAAGCTGAAAGGGGTAACAGCGCAGCAGCTTATATTCCACAGGATAGAAGGAGGAGAGATAACCTTCCTTGACGAAAACAGGATATACTGGCCGGGCGGGATAAGGGTATATGACGAAAAGTCTAAAAAAGCGCTGGACGATGCAGTGGAGAAGCTTCTTGAAAGAGGATCTCCCGTGCTTTCTCTCATATGCAAGAGGCGTATCGGGGCCTGCGGAGAGGTATACATGTATATAAGAGAACCGATGATGGACGGGGAAGGCAACTATCTCAGGGACAGAAACGGAGATTTTGTAAAGAACGAGGATCCTGATGCGCCCCTTGTAAATCTAGCGTATATCCTGATGAAACTGAACCTTGTCGAAAGAGTTGATTTCGACGAAGAAGTGCCGCTTACGATCGAGGTCCCGGGTACAGCGGAACGCGGGACGCCTGCGCTCGGGTACCTGGAGAAGACCGCAAGACCGGCAGAAAGAGTAAGGCTGGACAGGGTGTCCGTAAAAGGCAGAAAGACGGTTAAATCGTTCGGCGGGGAGGGCGGAGTCATGGTCTTTGTGGATTCCAGGGTCAGCACCGGAGAGCTCGGGAAGTGGCAGGGTTCCGGCAGGGTATACCTGAGCGGCAATATGGATGTCAGCGGCCCGGCGACGGTAAGCGGAACGGTAAATATAATTTCCCACGGGGAGCTCCTCATAGGAGAAGATACTGAGTTCATAGGCGACGTGGAAATAACCGTCGAGGAGGGAGCGAGCCTTGTTATACCTCCCGGCAGCAGAGTCCAGGGGCGCATATGGATAAAGAAAGGCGAAGCGGTCGAGGTAGACGGAGGGATGCTTTTAGGAGTGCCGAGTTTCAATGAAATAATAGACAAGATAGTATGCGGCAAGGAAGTTCATATCGACGGTCTTGAAAATGACATGATAATCATGATGCGCAACAGGTGGGCCGAAGGTGCGGTGGGAGAGTTCCTGTACGACAGGGGGGAGGGGCTGACAAAGGAGATAGGCCATCAGCAGGGAGAACCGCTTTCCGACATCGAAGATATAGTAGATGATGTATATAAGAGATTCGTCAACAAACGTAAGCTCAGAGGCTATATAATGGAGATGTTACAGTCACGCTGGAAAAAGAGCGATCCTACGGGAGAGAACCAGACTGTAGAAACGGTCATGAACTCGATAGTACATAGAATAGCGCGCGTAGATAATTTTGCAAAGAGTTTCGAGCAGAAGGATGATCGGATAAAGGATGCCGTCGTGAGAGCCAGGAGACAGGCAGGAATAAGGACGGCGCCGGGCGAACAATACGAGCTGGTAAGCTTATCTGTGGGCGGAGATTATATACTGCATGCTTCGGAAAATCCGCGGTTCCTGGTAATAATAAAAGGAGACTCCCCCATGATACGCACTTCCGGATTCGACCCGGATACCGGTGATTATGAACTGGTTATAGTCGGGGAAGATACGATACATGATTCCGCTTCTGATGAACTTTGGGCTGAGCTGAGCAGGTTCATGATCACGGGCGTTACCATGTGGGGGATCGATTATTCAAGGGCCAGTTTTGTAAAGACGATGATCCTTAAGAACAGATGGCTCGTAGCGAGGGAAATGCTCTCCAAGCCCGGGTATGGAAGGCTGGCAGGCTATCTCCTTCTTGACGGGAATATAGCTGATCAGATCGATTACAGGTACGGCGACGACTGGCTTATGATGATCGAACCGGATATTCACGGAAAGGCCATGGAATTATCCGCTGCCGAAGAAACGGCGGACGTTACGCTGGATCCTTTATGGGTCAGTGACCGGGCGCGCGCTCTGGCTTCCGGAAAGCTTAAAGCATCTGTGACGGAAGACGTGATATCATTACTCAGGAAGGACGTATGGGACATAATAAAAGAGACGTCCGATCCCCTGAAAGCTGAAGAGATGATGGCGCAGGTAAGGGCCCGGGAAAAAGAGATGCTGGATAAGAATATTCCTGCTGATAAGAGGCAGAAAGTGGCGCAGGACCTTGCCGAAGCCGAAATCTACGGGAGCGCGGAGTTCACGGAAGCGCTCACGGATGCGCTTTGCATAATAATTACAGCCGATCCTTACATGTACGAGAATGTCCTTGATATAATAAAGGTATTCGAAGAAGACGGCGATACGGATATCCCGTATTTTGACTTGAAAGAGAACAGACTTGTACTGGCGGAAAACATCTGGAAAGGACCCGTACTCGATCTTGCCGCTTCGCTTGTGTACGCGTCTAAGGTATTCCAGTTCCAGCCGAAGCCCGGAACGGTGGATTATTACGAGAAACTGCAGAAAGCATTCGCATCCGAGATAGAATTCTTCAGTATGCTCGAAGCATCCGGTCAGTTCTCCGATGAGTTCAGGTACGAGGCAAAGATGTACGTGGGCACCCTTCAGCAGATATATGACGGAATCATTTCCGACAGGTACCCCGAGAGTATGCTCGTCAGAAAACCCGGGGGCATCAGTTATACCAGGCGGGAACAGATAATAAGAAAAAAAATCGCGGATTCAAGGGCAGGGCTCAGGTACGAAACATCTATAGATAAGATGTTTAAGACACTTATGGAAGAAGAAGTGATGGCGCAGATGTCAAGAGAAAGGCTGAAAGAGAAACTGGCAAGAACGTTGAGGGCGAAACTCTCCGCCGATAAGAAAGACAGGGCTCCGGAAATAATAGACATGATAATAGACGGGATCATCGCGGAACTGGGTATTATAACAGATGTGACAGAACCTGCTTCGTTCGAATTCGTACTGGAGACGAGCCGTGATATCATAGAGAGTATGTTCAGGGACGGGTCTGTCGATGACCTGATAGTGACCGCCAGTGTCAGGGCCATGGCAGACCTCTTCAGTGTAGAAGAGTTCAGGAGGAGCGCAATGGCCGAAGAACTCAAATACCTGATGCGCATGTCTCGCGGCGAATCACTTGAGAGTACCATGGGCGTGGCGGATATATTCGGTACCGGTAAATCGATAAGGAATGTGCTGACGCATGCTGACGGGTTCGGTTTGGATGAGGAGGAATTGAGGAGTCTTTCAGCGGGCGCTTTGACGGGTGAAATCACGAGAAAGCTGTCGATGCGTCTGGGCAGGGGGAAAACGACCGCTTACCAGAAGATGATAGACGAGGCGATTGAGAACCTCGGCAGTCAGGACGAGAACGTTCCGCTTATGCAGAGGATGCCTTCCCGGGTCTCCCTGGTGATAGGCCAGTCGCAGACCATCGTGCTCTCGGACGGGACGAAAATAGAGGTAGAAGTATCGGTTATGCCGGAAGAAGACTCTGTAATTGACGAGGAGACGTTTCTGCTGGGTATGCCGGTGCGCGCGGGACCCATAGGCGAGATAGGGCCCGCCAAGTATCATATCTTCCTGTCGCAATCCGTTGTCAATCCTGCCGGGAATATGGGGCCGGAAGTCCTCAGGGCCGTCATAACGCAGTGTCTTGCCGATATAGAAGGAAACGAAGTCAGACCTTTTGTGCTCACGCCGAAACAGAAACAGTCTACGGAAAAAACAGCCGCACTTTATAGCGAAGCCGCGGTCAGATATATCTCCCGCACACGTATGGTTTATGTAGGCAAGAGCCCTGTCTATATCAGGGAAGGTGTCGCTGCGGTTACCGGTCCCGAAGACGTCGCAAGGGTAGCTCAGGGGCTTGCGGGTTATCTTAAGAGCGGACTGTATATCCCGGACCAGGGCCGCGCGCCGAGGATACTTATAGGCGGAGCAGTCACTGACATAACCGGTAACGCTTCTGAAGAAGCGCAGTTGATAAGGAATATCCTTGCAGGAAATGATATCGAATTCGTGAGCATCGACGGAGATGTCACGGAAGAGCAGTTCAGGGGAGCCTTTTCCGAAGAGGCGACCCGGCAGTATGACATCGGTATATTCATAAGGGAAGGAAGGCTGGTCCTTGTAAACCATACCGGAAGGCATTTCTCCGGCAGGCTGAGCACCGCTGTGGCGCTGCTCGCTTCCAATTCGGATTTCGTGATCCGAAGCGGCAGCGGCGTGCTGCCGATACTGGATGAGCTCATACGGACCGGGTCGATGCGTTCAAGGGACCGGCTGTCCGAATACATAGAGAAGAAGGGGATAGATAGATCCACAGCGAAGACCATCGTGTCGACGCTGGCAGGGATGGATGAGGTTCCCGGGGAAGATGAACTAAGGACTATCCTCGAACGCATGAGGCTGGACAGCGGGGAGATAAACGCGATACTGGGGATACTGCCGGCCGGCGATCTTATAAGGGAGCTCAGGCCCGAAGTTCCCGCGGAGCGTAAATTCACTATAGAAAAAGAAGAATCGCCAGTCCGGATTAAATGGAGAAACATACTGGCAATAACTATTTTTGCCGGCATAGCGATAGGCCTTATAGTCGCAATACTGTATGCCCCGGCATTCCTGCTGGGTATCCCTTATATCGGTGAGCTTCTGTTCGGTTCGGGAGGAGCGATCGTGGCATTTATCCTGAAAGTCATGCCGTACTTTGCAAAAGCGGGACCGGTTCTCATTGTTATAATAAATCTTATCCCGGCGACCATCCCGTTCTATATAAACAGGATGTATTTCAGGAGGCTGAAGAGCCATGCTGCAAAAAGAGCCATACAGGATATCGAGAAAGAGGATATATGGAGAGACAGCGCGATAAGAAGGCGGCTGGGCAGAGAAAGGAAGAAAAAAGAATACGAGACTTACGACCTGATTCCGGAGATAAGGGAACTCGCTGTGATAAGCAAGGGGCAGAGGCCCAACGAGATGAACGATTACCAGCTGCTATACAAAACCCCTGAAGGTATAATGTTCACAACTCCTGAGTGCCTGAAGGTCTTTCAGCGGATGAAGCCGTCTGTTCAGAAAATGGTCTTCGAGTACGAAAGTTCCACGACTTTCCGCGGCACCGATTTCCAGCAGGTGGAAACGGGACTCCGTACAGTGGCCATATCAAGGAGGCGTTATTTCGGTTTCCTGACGCCGTTTACCGAGGCAAGAGGGCTCATCATCAGAGCCTCCCGGGCGACGAGAGAGCTGGTTTCCGGCACTTCGCGCGAGAAAGAACCGCCTACGGTAAAAGTCCCGAACGAGATTCTGAACCTGTTTGAGATAAAATCCACGAAGATAATAGGAGCCGGCACCTCGAGCCGCGGCAATCTTCTTTCGGTCAAGCTGGAGGAAAAAGGCGATGAAGTATCGGTAGCCGGAGTCTCCAAAAAACTTCAGACGGAAGAAGGCAACCATCCGTTTATGGATGCCATGATAGGACCTACCGGCGCATACATCGATATCCTGATTTTAAAAAGAAAAGGTACCGATCAGATATATGTTTATACACTTGAGAGGCTTCCCGACGGAACTTATGCGTGGAAGAACCTTAATTATGATTTTATTGACAACGAGGAAGATATAATACAGGCCTACAGGGAGGGATTGACGGCCCCCATGCTGATAGACCCGGTAGGTTTGGAGTATGAGCAGGTAGAGAGCATGGAAGAGCGGATGAAAGCGATGGATGAACGCGCGCCGTCCGAGGATCTCAGGGCGCGGGCAAGCAGCGTCACTGCGGATGAACCGGATGAAGATGCACCGGTAGAACTGGGCGCTGTCGCGGCCGAAGCCGGGAAAAGTGAGAAGACTTCGCTTCTGGACAGGATCCCGGTCCTGCGGACGCTCAAAGACAGGTGGTTCACAGCTCCGCTTGTGGCTTCGGTAGTTATCATAGTAATAGGAATGCTGCTGGTCGGCGGGATTCCGCTTGCTACCGTGATCGCGGCCTATACGGCCGGCGGCAGTGTCGCCACTTCCGTTCTGGTAGGGCTGGGGCTCCAGGGAATAGGTTTGACGGGTATAATATCCAGCGCGATCTCAGTGCTCAGGAAAGATAAAAATCTCAGGTTTGGGAAATCAATTGTAGCGGATGAAAAGGGCCTGGGTATAACCGAAAAAGACAGAAAGGATATACTGGAAGACCTGGGATTTGAAGAAGACAGCTTCACCGATGAACAATGGCTGTCTGTCAGGTTCGAACTTGAAAATTACGACAGGGAAGCTTTTATTAAGAAGCGGCAGGAAGCGGACCAGGAGTTCATGGGTAAGGGGATAAGGAATTTCCTTCTCTCGATACTCCTCATGCTCTATGTGTTCTTTGCGCAGTTCATAATGCACCGCGTTGAATACAATGCGGTCCGGGGGCAGAAAGACTATTTGGGAAGGGGCACCAGGAAGGAACTGGTAAAAGGCATCATCGTAGAGAGGATGATGACTTTTGATTCGGCGAGTATCCTCTCCAATATCGGCAGGCTCGTCACAGATGATTACGCGGGCCGGGCGGGGCTCGTAGATTCGGTACAGCAGTACATAGACCTGCCGTTAAAGATCAACGAGACCAGGTACCTGAACGAACTCAATAAGTACAGGAGGTGGCTCGTAGAGAACAGGCGGGGTGATGACCCGTCCGTAGATAAAGTGCTTTCCCTGGTTAAGGCCTACGGTCTGGTGAGATACAGGAAAAGCGAGGACCTTTTCACAAGAACCGGGGAAAAACTACGGATAGCCAGGCTTTTCTTAAACGGCGGGCTTCATACGGAAAACAAGACACTGGCGGGAATACAGAGATGGCTTCTGAGATCCAGGATAATCGTGGATATGATGGGTATAGTCGGAGGTTTCACTACTTTCATGCAGCGCCGGTGGAAGATGGTGCTGGTAAGCGCTATAGGGATGGGAGTGGTCGCAGGGCTTGGCTGGATAGCCGGCGGCGGCACCCTGGCCGGAGCAAAGGCTTTTCTCGGTACGGGATTTGTCGTAAAGGTTCCTCTGATTAACCAGGCGGTCATACAGATACCTCTTACTGTGGGCAATATAGCCAAGACCATAGCCATGGTAGCTTCCAGCCTTGTGCCTTCCATGGTAACCGCTTTCAAGAACAGGGCCATAGACCAGGAATACCAGAGCGAATACCTTAAACTCGACGATCTCGAAGGTGAGAGTGTCATGGATGCCTTAGTCCGACTCAGGAGCGACATCCAGACGTACAAGAGCAGAACTGACAGGCTCAAGTACGGAGAGGAAGAAGCCGACCTTATGACAGCGCTCAACTACCTGGAGCGCATATATCAGATGAAACTCATAAGGTTTTCAAATGACGCCCAGCGCCACCGCCTGGCTTATGAGCTCGCGGCCGCAAGGGCGGAGTTCCTCACTTCGCGGGATGAGCTCGATAACACTGAGGTGGATATAATAAGCCCGTACGTGACGCCGATGCACAGGTATAAGAAACACCTGGGTCTCATACTGTCAAGCAGCTTCCAGATGTTAATAAGCAAGGAGTTCTGGCTCAACCTTCTCAAGGGTGTTGTGTCGATGAACGTAATCGGCATACAGATGTCAGTCTTCGGCGCGTTATCGAGCTTTGTCGACGAGACCATATCCAGCGGGCTGAGCGCAGTAACGGGAAAAGATATAGATGTAGGGTTTATGGGGGACATGAACATGTTCGTGAATTCCTTCGCTATGAGCTGGGCTTCCAATATACTGGACTGGTTCCAGAACTCCTTCCTGCCGTTCAATATATCCGATGCTTTATTCCACATGATGGGCGGTGACAGGGAGCTTTCCGCGAACGAACTCCTGAACAGGGCGGATTACGAAGCCAAGCAGTATGTCCTGGATCCCATAAGGTGGGTGAAGATAGCCATATTCAATATCCTTCCGGACGACGGAACGACCACCTGCTTCTATTCGCAGGACAATATAAGTTTTTCTGAAGGCACGGGAGAGGAAAAAAGAGATTACACGCGGGTAATAGTCACGGATCTTCTGACGGGCGAACCGGTTGAAATAAGGATAATCGGTACGGTCACTTCGGTTGATAACCGCGGCATGCCTGTGGAGACCGAGGTCGTGCTTACGAGGACGGTTATAACACCCGTTCCCGCGCCGTCGGTGGGAGCCGGCGGACCGCCTCCGGAGGATGAAGCGGATACCTGCTACAGGCTGGTGGAGTATCTGGGAGACACCGACACTATCCTGAGCGAACAGATACTGGACAGGGCAAGCGATATAGTCCTGGAAGGCATCAGGTATGATAATGGTGCCGCGGCCTACAACGTGAGGAATGTTCCTTTAAGCGATATTGCCGCCGCCTATTATATGCCGTCCACTGCCGGCTTCGATTACGGCGTATCCGCGGAAGAGCTGACCGACAGAGGGCTTCTCCTGTACGAAGTAACCGATATAGGTACGGGCGAGGTTGTCAGGATAGAGCTGGTAGACCGGAGGACCGGGGAAGTCGTATCGGCAGATAACTACGAAAACGGTGTCCTGGTCAGCAGCGAGAATACGGAAGACATAGGAAACGGACTTGTATATGTCACCACGGAGTACCTGCAGGATCAGATATATAATCCTACGTTGAGTCTGCTGGAGAGCACGGCGGATCATCTGAATGATGATTTTGACATAATATGGGGTTCCTACGTCAGTAACTACGACGGGGATACCCTTACCATATCGGCTGGCGAAGACGTGCAGGTCACGGTCAGGCTGTCTGGTGTCGATACGGCCGAACTCAGGGATGGTATAGACGATGTGCCGGCTTCACAGATGACAGAATATGACAGAAGAGCTGTGGGGGCCAGGGATTACCTGGCGGGCCTGCTGGATCCGGGAGACCAGGTAATGGTACTCACCGTCCCGGGAGAAGAAACGTACGGCAGGAGAGTCGGGTATGTATTCGTTTACGATGATACGCAGGACCTCTGGGTAAACCTCAACCTCCAGGTCCAGCTGGAAGGCTATGACGAGGGAACCTACGCGGCCACGTATCCCATGGATAATACGATACCGCAGTACCTTGACGCGCTGGAACCCGGCGGTACGGCGATAACGCTGGACAATCTTTCCTATTTCGAACGCAATATAACAGAGCACGGTGGAATCGATACGGAAGCCCTGGGGTTTGAGTATACCCGCGTAGGAGAAGTAAAAGGCCGTTTGACGGGACTGGCATACGCAAGGGATTATTTTGACGGCGAATCGGACGCTGCCGTATTCAATGAAGAGATCGATTATAACGAGACACTCAACCGGCAGTTCGTGGGCCGAGTTACGGGAAGAAGAGGAGACGGCAGGGATGATGACGATATTATGTTCGTGCGCTGGGACGGGTATATATCGCGGTCCATCCAGAGGATAGACTATTACGGCGCCGGCGGGGGAGGAGATCCGCCAGTCGTGAGGGCCGAGTTCAATTATGTGGGCGAGGAGATGTACGGCTACGGCATAATCTTCATGGATGATGACGGGAATACCGACAGGGTGATCAACTACCAGCCCAACGGCGTGATGCAGACGGAGGAAGACTGGACCTGGGATATAATAGACAGGCAGGTAACGGTAGTGGTAACAGACGCGTACGGGATAGAAATAGAAAATATGACAAAGGATATGGATACTCAAAGGACCCTCAGCCAGAGGATAGTCAATATAGAAGAGGCGCTCGATGCGGTTAATACCGCGACTGCATCGGAACTCGTAAGCAGGTACGGCCTTGATCCGGGACTTGCCAGGACGATAGCGGAACATGGTGATTTCAACAGCCTGCAGGAACTTACGGATTATCTGGAAGCTGCGCAGATGAATGCCGTACTGGCGGAGCATACCGATACGGTTATCTGGGACTACAGCACGGGCAGGGTATACGACGACAGGCTCGATATAGTGCCGTATTCGGAAGCCACGATAACGACATATTACGGAGATTCCGACCAGGTCAGGTCGATCGAGCTCAGGGATATGAGGACGAACGATACGCGCTGGATCAGGTATTACGACACTTCATACGAGCCGGACCAGCGGCAGCGGGTTCTGGATTGGCTCGAGGAGAACACAGCCGTGGATTACAGCGGCGCGCATATAGGCAGCCTTACCCACCGGGTGGAAGTATTCCCGGATATGGACGGCACCATATACGTGACATACGATGGAGACACAGACAGGATAATCACGGAAGAATACAGGGATAACGCGGGAAGACCCACTCAGATCGCATATTACATGCCGGACGGCGAGACGATCGAGCGCGTCGAGAGGTTCGTCTACAGGTACGGTGCCGTACTTGAACACGAGATGCTCGAGTACGATCACGAGAATGAGCTCATATATTCTACGGTGTATTACGGTAATACCGATTCCATCCTGAGGCAGAGCGAGATAGACATGAATACGCAGAACGTCAATTACACAGACGAGTTTGACAAGCAGGGCCGGGTGACAAGCCATTATTCGGTCGAATATAACGAAGAAGGCATTCCCATAAGCAGCCTCTCCGAAGAATACGAGTACGACGGAGACGAGCGGATAACGGTAAGTCATGTCGCGAGCACCTATAACGACGACGGCACTGTGAATACCGAAGAGTCAATCACATATTATCCCGACGGGCTGATAGAAGAGCGTGTTTTCAGACAGTACGATTACGAGAACGACCAGATCATCACCCAGATATATTCCGGGGACGATATAGACGGCGGCGGATATGTACTGAGCCGGGAGATAGTAACGCAGATGCATACCGGCCGCACGCTCGTTACGAGAAACTATGACAGGTACGGCGAGCTGGATACTACCGCGGTAAGCAGGTACCTGGATCCCGGCGACCCCGCCGATGCCGACGAGATAGCTTACCTGAATACCCTGGGGCTGCCTTCGGACGACCTCGTGATAACAACCACGTACGACGGCGATATAGGCGATGATAATATCATGTCGAGGGATTTTCGCGAACTCACCTCCGACAGGTGGCTGATGACGCAGGAATACGACGATTTCGGGGAGATTTTAGAGACTAGGGTAGCCGATTATACTCATAACCCGGGTGTCGCGACTCCATCGGGTGTCAATTATACGGTCAGGACATACGAGGGATCCATAGAGGAAGGAAATCTCCGCAGGGCAGAAGTGCTGGATTATTACGGCAACAATATACTCCAGGCGGAGAACATGGACCAGGACGGCGATCTGGATACGACCGAAGAATACATATACGACTATGCCGCGGACAGGCTGACCGTGCTTGTACACGAGGGCGGTATAACCGGCAGGGTCGTGGATACCAGGGTCGAGAGCATAATATCCGGCATGTCCATGGGAGGGACCAGGGAGGATGACACGCTTCCGGTAAACATCGAGACAGAGATGGATTACGAGAACGACCAGATAATAACGCGCATACTCAACGCGGACGGGGACCTCCTCAGGGAGGAGTTCAGGGAGATATCTTCGGGCAGGATGACCAGGACTGTGGATTACGACGGGGAAGGGAATCCCCATACCACGACCGTATATTCTTATGACTACAGCTACGGGGGTTCGCCCGATAACGTCCTGGTGAGCGTCCACAGGGGCGACGAACTGGGCGTTCTTATCGAAGAGAGGGTAGTAAGCGTCGATACAAACGAGCTTCAGGAACAGAGGATATACGATGCGAATACAAGGCAGCTGAGGCAGAGGCTGGTATACGATTACGATTATGCGGGTGACGAGGTCACTATTACAACGTACGACGGGCGGGACGGCGTCATAGCCACGGAGGTCCGCCAGATAAGCACGAACAGGATAATCGACTCGACGAACAACATAACTCAGACCAGCATGCATATAGAATACAACGAGGAGACCAACCGGGTTATAATAACCAATTACAGGAACGGGGCCCGCATCGGGGTCGAGACAAGGACGCTGGACACGGATCTCATATTGAGCGTAAGGTCCTACAGCCCGCTTGACCAGGAGCATCCCGAGCGTACGGTGATATACGAGAGGCCCGGGGACGGGATACTGAGCATAACCACCTATTTCGGGGAAGAGTCCAATAATGTGGTCCTTTCCGTAGAGACAAGAAACATACTTACAGGGCAGATACTCCATAAGCAGATAAACCATTACGAAGACCCGATGAACGAAGTGACCCAGCAGATACTTGCTTTCGGATCCAACCCGGGTTACTCCAATGAGCTCAGGGCCTTCGTGGCGGGACTTTATAACGCCAGGTACCCGGTCATGGTGGATGGACAGCCTGACTGGGTGCTGGGGTATAACAACATAATGTATAACACGAACGGCGACTGGCCGGATTCCAGGATACTAGATCAGTTCAGCGCGTTCTATGCCCAGGCTCAGAACAGGATAGCCGGCGGCGGACAGTTCCTGTATACGGAAGACATAACTTACACGACGGACGCGGAGACCGACCGCATAACCGCGGTGAGCGTCAACCTCACCACCGGGTATGTGATAGCGCGGGAGACCAGGGTCTGGAGCACGGGGATGCTCGTGCACAGGTATTCATACGACCACCTGACGGGCTACCTGGATACCAGCACCATACAGAGGTATGATGTCGCGAACAACATAATGGCCACTATAACGGTAAAGGGGGACTACCTGGCGTACGATCTGAGCGGGATAAGCATGGATTTCGAGACTATTGACTACGATACGACCTCCACCGGCACCGGAGTGCTCGAGGTTACCTGGGAGATGCGCGAGATAGTGGCCGACCACTATGTGCATGCTAACGCCACGCCAAGCTGGTCCGAGGATGACTGGGGCACTAATTACGTCAGGGTGCGGGACGAGTGGGACGACCAGTCGATAAGGAATTATTACCAGCGGTACATCCTCGGTGAGGATGAACCGCTCGTGATTACAAAGGCGGTCAGGGAGGCGGTTGCGCTGGAATACGGCAGGAACACCGGAGTAGGTTTCGGGATGGATCCCGATCACGCCAACACCGCCTGGGTGGAGAATTACTACGCCGTGGTCGGGATAGAGCAGAATGACGGTTCGTTCGTCGGCGGCTGGTCGGATGCGGATATACGCGAATACTATGCGCGGCACTGTTACGGCATCAGGGTAGTTTACAGCGAGATAGATTCCGGGCTGACGCTCGGCAGCGTAACTTACGGGACGACGGATTTCAGGACCGACCATTTCGATATCATCATAGAAGAAGGAAAGGACACTGTCGAGACCGAATATTCCGGCACGACAGGAGTGGGCGAACCTTCCTACGTCGGGGCGGTACTGTCCCACACGGATTATCATTATGATTTTGCGTCCGACAGGGTGTTTATCGTGACTTACGGGCCGGCCGGGTCGATAATATCGGAAGAAGAGAGACAGATAAGCACCGGCCTCGCGCTGAACGGATACAGGTATTCTCCCACTCATCCGGGCTCGCTGACCAGCGAGTTCCACAGGATGTATGACGAAGAGACGGGAACGCTCACTACGGACAGGATGCAGTATCACGTGAGGACCTCGTCGTTCGACCGGTCGGTCGAAGAAGACTATTACCTGAGCTCGGGCAACTACCAGCGTCACGGGGACGGCACGTTCAGCATAGATATATATGACGCTTATGGTATCATGACCCGGCAGGAATACAGGGATATAAGCACCGGCAGGTTAGTGAGGACCGTAAGTTTCAACCAGTCCGGCGGCATAATAGGTTCGGAGAGCTACAGCTACAACCTGGCCGGCGATGTCATGAGCATCTCCAGTTACGACCCGTACGGCCAGCTCATGAGCGCGCAGACCCGGCAGATAAGCACGGGAAGGCTGCTGACCGTACAGGTATACAATAAATACGGCGAACTCGATCATACGGATAATTACTCTTATCCTTCCGGCCAGCAGGTCATCACTACAGTGGATTCGAGGGACGTTCCCCAGACGGAACTGGTCACGGAAAGGGGTTCCGGGCTGGTCCTGCAGCAGACGGATTTCAGGTACGGGTATACCGATACTATCTCGGTGCCGGAGTATGACTACGAGAACGAGAGGATCATAACCAGGATATACGATTTCGACGAGGAAACGCAGGAAATAGGGGAACTGATAGAGGTCATAGAATCGGATATGTCTACGGGCCGCATACTTCTTGACCAGAAATACGATGACGGCGAGGTCTACGAGTATACGACATACGGCTACAGCTCTCCCGGAGAGAACAGGATAACGGTGACAACATATGATGCCGATGACGAGAAACTAATGGAGATGACCTACGAGATGACCACCAACAGGGTGCTCTCGGTGACCGAGTACAGGAACGGGAGGGTATACAATACGGATACATACGAGTATTTCCCCGAGCTGGACGAGGTCCGCATCACATCGACCGATTACGAAGGCACCGTCACCAAGCTTACCGTAAACAGCATACGCACGGCCCGGACGCTGAGGGAGATCTATTACGCGGACGACGGCGAGACTGTGGACGAAGAATGGATATATTCCTATACTTCCGGCTCTTCCATATACCGCGTGGATATATATGACAGGTACCACCGTCCCGTAAGAACGGAGGTAATCCGCATGGGAGACCGCCAGCCGGTCGAGATAATAAGATACAGGTTCGACCATACTCCCGAAAACCCGCAGATTCTCGGAAGGGATACTTTCGATTACGGATACCGCACTCTCTCTGTGGATGAACTCGCGCAGGTGGACAGTATCCTGGGCAGCTACCAGGACAATATCGGAGTGGTCCGCAGATTCATTATGTATGAAGACGAACCTCCGGTTCTGACGGCAAGAGGCGAAGAGATCGGCGGCATGATAGATGAATACGTATTGAGCCTGCCTTCCGATGTGCCGTCTATGAGCGGTCCGAACATGAGGGCGGTCGTTATCGCGCTCATAGACGAAGAAGCGGTAACGGACCCGGAGATCCTCCGGATCGCGCGGGATATCAGGGCGGAATACGGAATAGAAGAGTTGACCGCTGACGACATAGCGCTCGGCGTCGAGATCGTAAATGACTATTTCATCAACCGTATTCTTGAAATAGAAGCGGGATACTGCGGCGAGGATATTCCCGGGCCTCTTCCGATGGTAGTCGGCGACCAGCGGCTTTATCTTAATGCCGAACCCGAATACGGAGCTGACAGGGTTCTTCCCGCGCCTCTTGATTCCGGAACGCAGGTCATACCTACCGGAAGGATGGATTACCAGCGGGACGCGGACGGCCTCAGTATTTTCATAGAAGTGAGTACGACGGACGGAGATACGGGATGGGTTCTTTACAAGTATAACGACGAAGTGTATCTCGAGGGCGATATGTATTCGGGCATCTCGTTTACCCAGGCGGATATAGACAGGCTCCTGAACCTGGACAGGGTGGGTGACGACCTGACGGACGCTGTAACGGCAGACCTTCTGGTCAGGGATACGGACGATGTGCTTCCTCTTCTCAGGAGGCTGAGGTCATCTTACGATATGGATCCTGCCGACATAGAATACGTAGACGGGCTCATAGCTCAGCTTTCCGCCCAGTTCACGCTGATCGAAAGGGCGCTGGGGTATTCTGTCGTAGAAGAGACGGTAATACCCGATGAAGACAGGTTCCCGTTCGGCGATCCCGAAGCGTTATCCGCCCCGGTGGATATGGGCCCGGGATCCGCGGTGGCCGATATAGAATACACAGGCGGATGGGTATACAGCAACTACCTTTATAATGTCGGACAGGCCGCTGACAGTGTAAATTATATAGTCATAGCGCCCGGAGAGACGTTCAGTTACACCGACGGGATAGGCGTTCCCGAAGATACCGGCGACCAGTTTGTAGACGCGTACATGTACATAGTACAGGATGACGAAACGGAGATACAGGTCCCGTATTACGCTTCGGGCGTATGCGATGTGGCGGGCGTCATGGCGACTGCCGCGGAAAACGCGGGGCTGGATGTCACAACGAATCCCCACGCTTCCGCCAGCGCCGGCGACTATTATGACGGCCAGGACGTGGCCAATGCCGCCATATCCTGGGGCGACGACGGGGAAGCCATACATGACATGACCATAACAAATGACACAGACCAGTATTTCGTGTTTGTCATAGATAAGAACTGGGAACAGGATCAGCTCGTTATAGACGACGATCTGACCGACGGTACGGACAGCCTGACGGATGATTATACGCTGACCGGGAGGTTTTACGCCGTACCGCCGGAGATAATAGACCTGTTCGACCAGTACGGCATCACTTTCAGCGAGACGGAAGCCAGGATGCTCTTCCCTGAACAGGAATTGACGGGCGATATACTGGCAAGGACGGAAGGCGACCTCCTCCAGGTAGGAGGCGACAATACAGTGCCGATGAACGTGCTGAGCGGACCGGAATACTCCAGGGGCGTCGCCGAACCTTCTACCGTAAGGGATGTGATAACCGTGGGTACCCGTGTGGTGGCGGTAGGAGAACCCGTTTCTCACGCGGACGGCAGTGCGGTATTCCAGTACGTGGTCACAGACGATGGGGTGGAGGGATGGGTGTTGCTTTCCTATGACGGAGGGACCTATTTTACGGTTATGGAAGAAGCGGATGAGAGAGTCATAACGGTTCCGGACGAGACACAGATCGTGGAATACACGCTGGAGGATATAATAAGGGCAGGTATGGAAGAGGAGCTCCGCGAGTACAGCGTCCCGGCGTCGGATATACCTGCCATGGTCAACGCCTGGTATACTATAGACGGCGTAGCAGATTACATGAGAGGAATAAACGATCTGAGCGACCAGGGTATCTCCACTCCGTTCGACGAGAACCAGCTGGTGATAGGCGACGTCAGCTCGATGAAACTGCTGCTGCTGCCGAATTACAGCTGGACCCCGGGCAACAGCGTCGTATATACAGGACACATGGATTCGGGGCAGAGGCTCATCCCGACGGGGGAGATATCTTCTCCCGACGGCGGAAGGAGCATATTCATAGGGGTCGAGCATGTTGCCACGGGCGGAACAGGATACGTGCTCGCCTATTACCAGTATAACGACGGGACAGAAGATTTCTATCTTGAGGACACGGACGGGAACCCGTTCGATCCGCGGCCGTACCTGGAACAGGGAGATATACCTGTTTCGGCGATGCCGGGCAGCGCTTTCTCTTCCGACGTGTTCCGGGGATTGGCTTATTTCGAACCCGTCATGGCTCCTCAGACGCTTGACGAAACGGAAGAAGGGCAGCTGCTGGAGCTGGTTGACGGGTTCCCCGGTCTGAATGCCGGCACGGCTCCGATACTCGATGCTGCCCGGGATGTTACCGCGGAACTCGAGGAATCCGGGAGACTGGGCACCAATACTACGGTAGTGAGGCATTACGGCTACGGCGGAGAGGACCTGCGCACGGAAGATATATATGTTGACGGCCGCAAGGCAGAGACGATAATATACGGAAGGGACGGGTATCCCGATACTTCCATTACATATATATATGATCTTGATGCCTCCGAGCCTACCGTTACCGAAATAACCACCGATTTCGGAGAAGAGATGGTAACCTCATCCGTGACTAGGTCGCTCGTCACCGGGATGGAGCTCAGGGTAGTGGATTACGCCGGCGGACGCATAATAGTGCATAATCCGGACTTCGCCCATAACAGGGATGTCGTCCAGTATTTCGATATGACCAACAGCCTGGAGAGGGTTGCAACGATTGAGCTCGATACCGGCAGGACTCTGAGGATAGACTACTATGAAGGCGGCCGGATCACGCGTTACCAGGAGTTCAGTTACGAGGGCGGCAAGATAGAAGTCACCTCTTATGACGACAGGGGAAGGGTAACCGAGATAGAGACGCGGGATATGTATACCGGTCTTCCCGAAAGGGTCGACTACGTGAACCCGGAAACCGGCAGGATAACAAGCTACAGGGTGTGGGATTATTCGGATATCGCGCATAACGTCATAACGTCCACTGTCAGGGCTTATGACACTGATCATATACTCACTGTCGAATATTATAACAATAATATGCAGCTTCTGACCACGGTCAACAGGGTCTACGATTACTTCACCGATACTATACAGGAGATAACGACCGATAACCTGACCGGACGCATAGACCACATAGACATACTCGATATGGATACCGGCCGGGATATAGGCGATATACAGATAGTATATGATGAACGTACCGGATACATAACCAGGAGGATCCATGTAGACGGCGCCGGGGATGTTGCCAGCACTGAAGTCTGGGAACATAATATATATGAAGGCCGGCTCACCGTGAGCACTTACGACGGAGAGTACGACGAGACAGACGAAGAAGCCAACACTCTTACGAGAGTAGAAGTCAGGAACATGCAGAACGACATGGTCCTCGAGGCCAGGAGCATCGAACCCGACGGGACTGCCGTATACGAGGAATGGGTATACCTGCCGGGAGAGGACATAGTAGAAGTTACCCGCTACACCGAGACCCAGGGTATAGGAGGGACCGGTATAGGGGCTCCCTTTGTTATCAACAGGCATGACATAGAGCAGGTTTTTTACGACACTCGCTTTAATATCCAGGTAGGGTCGATCGATCTCGAGACGGGTACAGGGACGATGTATGTCCTGGACGATTTCGGAGTAATTTCCGAACGGCACGAGATACAGATCGACAACAGGGACTATGAAAGGACAACCACTGTATATGCCGGCATGTCTGATGATGTGGTCAGGTATGAAGTTCTGGATACTTTAAAGAACATGGAAAAGCTCGTTGAAGTATACAACCCGGAAGGATGGGTAGAGTACAGGTTCACACTTGACGCCACGGGAGAATACCTGGTCCAGCAGTTCGACGACCGCGGAAACGTTATAGCCCAGAGGATGGTCTCGCGAGCGGGAGGACTTGTGTACAACATGACCTTAAACGGAGACACTGCCAGCTACTGGGACAGGGACGGCAATCTTACGAGAACGGAGACGCGGGACGGGTCCGGTGATATACTCAGCGCCGCGGATTATGATCCTTCTACGGGCCGCGTCACAGCGAACGAAATATGGATAAGGGATCCTCTGACCGGGCGCCTTACCATAAGCTACTATCTGGGTGAAGGAGACAGCAGGCTTCTGAGGCAGGAAGTAAGGGACCTCGAGACCGGTGTACAGACAGGCATGGTCTATCCGGCTTCCGCGCTCAGCGTGGTAATGGGTGCCGCCTCGATAGCCTCCATGATCTGGCTCATGAACTGGCAGGCGAAACGCCGCAGACCCAGGGACAGGAAACAGGAGATTTTCGACGAGTTTATCGATGAGCTGAGACCCGGTGCCGCAGCAGGAGAAGTGTCCCTGGAGACAGGAGAAGAACCGTCAGGGCCCGAAGCAGAAGCCGCGGAAGAGATAGCGGCAGCCGTTGCGGCAGTGCCTGAAGCGGGAGAGGAGTCAATGCTGTCTGTTTCCGATAAAGTGACGCCGGAGGCGGCGCCGGTGACGGTCCGCCTGGAAGAAACCGGAAAGCCTGCTCAACCGCTGGTTGTAGCAGAGGCTCCCGCGGAATATACAGTCGCACCGGGCGCTGAGTCAGAAAGCATACCTGCCCGGGATATATCTAAAGACGATACACTTATTGCCCAGCGTACAGCCGAGATGGAAAGGCCCCGGGAGGATAAGTCTTTAACGGAAGATAAATCCTCCGCCTCAGAGAAGAAAGAAACAATAAAAGTGCCGGCCCGCGCGTCACCTGAGAAAAAGAGGATCTTGAAAAAACGCATGACTGTAAAAGCGCCGAAAGTGCCGGCTTGGCTGTCAAAAGCGGGAGAATTTATAAGGAAAAAGTGGAAGAACATATTCCTCGCCGTTGTCGGCGTGATAGCCGCAGTTTCACTTGCCTGGGCGCTTTACAGGGGACCCATGCAGCCGGTGACGCTCGCCGAACCCGCAGGCGTGGTAGAAATGTATGAACCTACTCTGACGCCGCAGGCGCTGGAGCCGACAGTTACTCCCGAGGCGATCTCACCCGTTGCCGAGCCTACCGAAACGGTTGAGCCCGCGCTGCCTTCTCCGACAGCGGTAGTTCCGGCGGCCGTAGAGACTTTCGAAGTCGAAGGGGTAGTCTTCACCGATGAGCTCGCTGCTGCCGTCGTTTTTTGGGTGAACGATCCTTCGCTGACATCGGAAGACCTGCAGGAGATATACGGCATAGGTCCGGCCATAGCCGGCAGGATAATGGATGCGGAGATATCGGATATCGAAGACCTTGCCGGGATCCCGTACATAAACGCGGCAAGGCTCGAAGCTATCCGCGACCATGTTGCCGGTATTAACGGTATCGATTTAACGGCTCTGGAAGAGACTCCTGCTCCGACAGCCGAACCTGAAGCCGAAGAACATGCTGAAGAAGCACCGGCACTGCCGGTTATACCGGCCGAAGAACTCGGCCCGTCTATAGGCTGGGAAGAGGCGCCGTCGCACATGGGAGAGACAGTAACGGTGCAGGGCCGGATAGTACGCACTTATAACGCGGGAAGCGTTATATTCCTGAACTTCGCCGACGAGTACCAGGGCACTCTGACTATAGTTGTTTTCGCCGATGACGCCGGAAAATTCCCCGCGTCTCCCGAAGACATGTTCCTTAACCAGGATATACGGGTAACGGGCGAAGTCGTGGAGTATGAAGGCTCACCCGAGATAATAGTCTCAGGACCTACTCAGGTATTGATGGAGACCGATGAAGGCTGGGTGCCTGTGGCCGCCATGGAAGGCGCCGGCCCGGTTGTTCCGGAAGGCAATCCCTTCGCCGAATTCGACGGCGCGCAGGATTACTGGTACGAAGTGAGCCCGAATGTGATGATGCTCGTAACGGACAATGAGTTCGGGCCCGAGACAGGCGAGGGCGCCGAACCGAGCATGGTAAGGCAGGAATTCATCAGGTATATAGACCGGGCCGAAACGAGCATACAGTGGGTCGCCTACGAAGTGAGGGATCCTGATCTTGTGGATGCGATAATCCGGGCGCATGAAAGGGGCGTCCTGGTGCGGGTGGTAACGGACAGCGACTATTACGACAACGAGTACATAGCAAGGCTCCAGGCCGCCGGCATAGAAGTGGTCAACGATAACATATCCTATTCGATGCATGAGAAATTCATGGTGATAGACGGCGAGACAGTGATAGCCGGCACCGGCAACTTCACCCTTACGGGAATAGACAACAACCTCAACGCCTGGTTCATCATGGATTCTCCGGAGATGGTAGATGCTTTCTCTGATGAGTTCGAAGAGATGTTCACAGAGCGCCGCTTCGGGAGGCATAAGGCAGATGACACGGCGCATGATATTATCATAGACGGTATTGAGTATGAACTTTATTTTGGCGCGAGCGATAACCAGACGGGACAGAGCGTAACGAGGCTCGAGGCAGTGATAGTAGAAGGGCTCGATGAAGCCATAGCCGAGGCGCGCGCGGCGCAGGCGAGAGGGGAAACTCCGGATATCGAGATATCCGGGCTCATATTCAGCTTCACATCGGACGTCATAGCAGACAAAATAATAGAGGCGCACCAGGCGGGTATAAGGATCACGATACTCCATGACAGCTCGCAGAAGGGCGGAAACGGCGCGGAATACGGGAGGCTCGTGGAATACATGAACTCCCTGCCGGAAGACCAGCAGGGCACTTTCACGATACTGCACGAACATGTAGGCGACGGCAAGCTGCACTACAAGGTAATGGTCATCGGCGATACGGTCTACCTGGGTTCTTATAACTGGAGCGCGAATGCCAACAACAACAACGACGAATTCCTCATGGTAATACATGACGCGGAACTCGCCAGGATGTTCCGCGAATATACCCGTTATCTGGAAGCGGTCATAACCGGGGAACCCACAGAGCTCAGTTTCAGCGTGACAGGCGGATCTGCCCTGGCTTCCAGTCTAGGCGCTCCGCTGGGCATGGGGCTTATTATACCGATGAACCAGCTTAACGCCCTGATATCTTCCATAGTATTCGGGCTGAGCGAGGATGCCATAGTAAAACGGTTCAGGAAGAAGCAGAGGCGCCGGGTTATAGCGGTATTTAAGGACCGGTCCGGGAGAGCCCCGACAGAGGATGAACTGGAATGGGTATGGATGAGACTGATGGACGCGTTCGCCCAGCTTGCGGAAAACACGGCCGAGCATGAAGGATTCGAACCCTGGTGGCACTCTTCATGGTCGGTGGAACACATGGCGGCAAAAGCCCCGACCAGGAGGAAGAAAGACGGCAGCACGCCTCTGGTTCTGGGGGATATATATGAAGACAGCATAATAAGCGGCATATGCGACAGGCTCAGGGCTCTGGAAGAGGCCGTGCCGGACGCAAAGACCGTGCGGGATATGGAAAAGACCAGGGATATATTCAACTTCTACGCGGCGTCACTTCTCGATTATGACCGGTTTATAGAGCTTATGGGCGGTGACCGGAAGCCGGCCCGCGATGCGGTCATGCGTATCGCTGCGCAGATAAGCAGGGGAGAGATAAAAGAAATAGACGATATCATATCCGCGGAAGGTTCGGTTATAAGCGAAGAGACCCTTCGGAAGATAAAGGAAGACCCCTGGATGATAAAACCTTTCGAGATCATGCTCCTGGCAAGTTACCATTTAACGGCTAATTACGATGATGACAAGGGAAAAGCCAGGCTGGATCTTGACGGCGAACATTATATACTGGAAGACGAACTCTATAAATGGGGGGATACCAGGAGCGATCTGGAGGAGTCATACGATTACGACAGGAAACAGAAGGCGAGATCTGAAGTTTCCGGCAGGCTCGCCGCCGCTTCTGTTGAGCTGGAGAAAAGAGCCGGAAAGATCACAAGGCCGGTTACGGTACCCGCGGCCAGGCCGGTGCGCATGGCCGCCTTCACTGCCGTGAGCAGGCCCGATAAGAAGATGAAATCCTACATAGCTTCGAGGCTCATCGGGCAGGCGCTCGGTATCGGCGGAGCTTTGGCGGCGGGACTTGTATTGTTCGGCATCTCCGGAGGTTTTATCATATACGCTGTCGCCCTGCTTGCTTATATATCCGTGCATTTGGGCCAGTTTGCCCCGGTCTATAACATAATAACCCTGCTTGATATAGTGACTGGAAAAAGGCACAGGAAGATGGCAAAGGTGCCGGATCTGGTTAAAGACAGCATGATCAGCGGAAAGAACAGCGAACTTAGAGAGAAGATGGGTATCGATGAAAAGCTATCTGACAGAGAGGTTGTAAGAAGAGCTTTTGACAACGGCCTTTTTGACAGAAGGCTTTACAGGATGGTGAGGATCTTCTTCGGCAGTAACGTTATCGTAGGAACGACCGAATCCGTGATAAAGGCCGGAATGGGGTACGGTCCGAAGGTGTTTGTTTCGGAAAAGGATTCGATCCTCCTTATCCCTGCGGGCTACCTGGTAAGGGTTCCGGATGAAAGCAGGATCAGCTATATGAAACGCGTGCTGAGCCTCTATTCCCAGCTCATGCACGAAAGATTCCATGTCATAAGAGGCCCGGCCTTCTTCCATGAGACGGCGACCGTATTCTTCCAGGTATTCTACATGGCCGCTCTCTTCCCGCTGCATCTGCTGCATCTGTGGCTCAGGTTCGGTCTTGCGGAGGGCGCATATGCCGCGCCGGAAGAAGAGCCGCAGATCCCGCCGCGCGAAGAATACGAACTCAGGGAATCCGTAGCGGTGGCACTGGCGGAAAGCCCGCTCGCAGGCGAAGTCCTGATGGAAGACCATGAGTACTATTCGGCGGCTGTAAGGGAATATATGGACAGGATACTGAAAGGGGACGTGAACGCGGCCGGCGAGCTCGCCCGGTTCCTGGACGAATGCGGACTGGTTATAGACGCGCAGATGAATGGGTTCCCTGTCGAATCAAAATACCCGGTCCTGAAAGCCGTTGCGCTTCTTGACAAGCAGCAGAGAAACCTGCTCCTCGATGTAATAAGGTATAACGAATTCAAATCAACTATAGCGGACGGTATACAGCTTATGTACGACCTGATACCGGAGAACTGGATGGAGCTCAACGCCGCCCAGCTCATCGGGAGGAAGATATACACGGTTTCCCCGGAGAACACCCTGATAGCGGGAGGGCTCGGATATGTCATGCAGGTGCATGAGAAGTTTATGCGTGATCTGGGAGCAGACCTGGTCTCCATAGAACCGGGGTACCGGATGAGAAAAGACGAGCAGGGGCAGCCGAAGCCTTTTGACTATGCAAAAGAGCACCTGGCTTCCGAGCCTAAAGTGGCGTATGAATACACGGTGGCCGTCGGCACCGAAAAAGTGGAAGTAGTCGTCTTGAAGGGAGTTACGAAAGAAGGGAAGACTGTATATCTTATCGAAGAGAAAGCGGACCCGAAATATACGAACTTGATATACGGATATGATATCTTCGACAGATCCAAGGAGGAATTCAACGCATTTTTCGCGCAGGCTGTAAAAGAGCTGATTCTCAGGGTTGAGGCTGATAACAAGAGGAAAAAAGGAGACCGCTGGAAACCGCCGGTTGTTTTCGGAAACGATGCCCAGTCTGCCGCGGCTATGGCCCTTTTGAGAGTAGAGAAGGATAAACCCGTATCCGTGCTGCGCCAGGCGCATCTGGCTTTTACCACCCACACTTTCGGAAACAGGCAGGTTTTTGACCTGAGCCAGCTTGAGAGGCTGATGAAACTCGCAGGGATACCGAGAAGATACTGGTCAGCTTTCGTAAGATACGACAAGGTGGATATGACCAGCGGCGCGGTCAGGTTATCCGATTCGGTAAACACAGTGAGCAGAAAACAGAAAGTCGTGCTGGAAAGGGACAAATATGACCCGGACGCGCGGCTGGTCGCTATTACTAACGGCGACGACCTTACGAGAGCAAGGGTCATGATAAAGGATTTATATAAATCGGTTTACGGTAAAGACCTCGCCGACATAGGAGACCTCACGTGGGAAGAGGCAAGGCGGGTCATGAGGCAGGCTGTAATGGAGCTGAACGAGGTTCTCGGTCTGGAGCTGGATCCGGATCAGCCCATAGCAAGTTATGCCGGCAGGCTCGTATCAGTAAAAGTCAGTCCCGACAGGGCCCTTACACACGAGAATATAAGGAAACTGGCGAGGGCAGGAAAACAGGTCGTCATCTTCGGGCGCGTCCAGGATTACCAGGCGAGCTGGGATATGAAGAAAGGCCTGGAAGACCTGCAGAAGGAAATAGAAAAAGACAGGAAGCAGTACCCGGGGAGGCTGGTGTTCGTTCCCCAGTTCAAAGACCGGCAGAAACAGCTGATGCTCATCGCCAGTTCGCTTGTCGTCCTGGATTCTGACGACGAGACCGGAACCTGCGAGTTCACCGAGGTGAACGGCGCCGCGACGATGAGCGTGATCCTGGCTTCGCCGTGGGTACTGAAAGCATCGGAATATAAGAATATCCTGGGAGAGGGGATAATCGCCGAGGCCAATATACTGGGAAGGAACCTCGTCATCCCTGATGACGCGGATCCCGAGACGTATTTTAATCTTATGAACGATGTCCTTTCGATGGCTGTTAACGATCCGGAAAGATTCTATACCGCGGCAGTCGAGTCGGCGAAGATAGCGCAGATACTCAACGGCACTAATACGTCCGCAACATATCTCAGAACCTGGGGTGAAGATATACGCAAGGAAGAAGAAGCCCGCAAGGAGATGAGATCGCTTGTCAGGGGTATCTCCGAGAATATGAAAACAGGGCTGAGCCAGACAAAACTCAGGGAGACCGCCAGGGACATCCTTACCAGGGGCCGGGGCGGCGCCGGAAAATTCGAGTTCCACATAAATGAAACAAAGGGAGTGGGGAGGCCCATGGGAGCCGTTGTCAGTGCAGAGAGCGAGGGATTGCTGGGATTCCTGGGGAGGAAGAGCGAGATAGAGGCCGGCGCCGGTTACGATGCTGTCCTGGACCATTACAAACAGGGGCATTACCATATATACCTGAGGAAACTCCTTAAGGGGATAGAGGGCGCGGATGCCCTGCTCGGTTGGGCGGAAGAACTGCATGCCAGGGATGACCTCAGCTGGTATAAGAAGGAAGAGCTCTTTGTCCTCATGATGACGCAGCTCGCCGAAGAGCTCGATACGATGCTTTTCACGGTCAGGAGCCAGGATCAGCCTCAGTGGCTGAGAGAAACCGTGGGTGTGCTTACTTCAGGCGGAAGATATAACTTCATTTCCCACGGGAACAGCGTGGGGATAAGCCCGCCCGGGCTTCACGGGTTCTTCCTTATGGCAAAATGGATAGACAACCAGGGGCTGATAGACTGGGATATAAGCCAGGGCTACATCTTCGATTTCATCGAGCTGCATATGAAAAGGCTGCCCAGAACCAATCCTGTCAGAAAGAGGCTCCGGGAGATACTGAATGCGGACAGATTAACCGGCGAGACGGATACAGCGTACGGAAAACGCAGGTTCGGCATGTTCATGGATTACATGCAGGAGCTTTCCGAAGAATATATCTATCCGACGCCGGAATGGATAAAGCTTGCGGACAGACCCGGCTACCAGATACTGGTAGACAGGTTCCATAATCCCGACATGAAAGAGCCGGAAGACAAGGAATATGTCGAGGTATGCACAGGCGGCGAGGCGTACAGGTTCACGGGCGGAAACGGGGAATACATAGAGCATATATCCGCCCCGGGACTGTACGGACTGGCGCTCGCGGTATCGCGCCTGCTGCAGGATCCAGCTAACATCAGTATACTGCAGTCACATATAGACAGCGGCTGGCTGCTCTATTACATAAGAAGCGCCGTAGAGAGGCTTCCTGCTGGACACGCGTTCAGGATGGATATAGAAGAGATCCTGGGTTCGGAAAAAGATCCCATGAGTAAATTCGATGATTTCCTGGATTATATGGGAGATGTTCCCGGCTGGGCGTGCTGGAGAATACTGCAGAACCAGACCGAGATCAACTGGAAAGACAACGATACGCACGCTGGCGGTACTATCGGGGGAGTCATCGAAAGACTGCCTTACCTTAGGCAGGTCGCCTCGTTCATCTACCTTAACCCCGTATATGAATCGGGCACTATACATAAATATAATTCTTACGATTACAGGCAGATAGACCACCGTTATGCCGGGTTCACCGACGAGGAATATGAAGCGGCTGACGCAAAAGGCAGGGCCGGTATGAAAGCGGCGGGACTTCTTCAGTTCCTGGACCTACTGGAAGCCGGCGCCGAGACCGGCGAGCAGATGCCTGTTGTGCTCGATATCGCTATAAACCATACGGGAAAAGGCTTCTTCGCTTTCAGGGATCTTCAGGAAAAAGGCAGGAAATCCAGGTACGCGGACTGGTTCAGGAACGTGAAATTCGACAAGAAGGGCAGGTTGGCGGACTGGAAAGGATGGTGGGACTACAAGGATCTGCCGGAACTCAATCATTTTAACGATGATGTGAGAAGATACTTCCTCGGCGATTATAAATACGGTTATACTTATCAGCAGCAGCCGAAGGAGTGGAGGAAATGGGTGGAACTCCTCAAGGATCCGGCGACACGCAGGAGCGTAATAGAAGATCCGGCTGCCCTGGAAAGAGCGCAGGATGTACTGGGAGTAGCGGGATTCTACAGCGCTCTCGGCATAAAAGGCTGGCGGCTGGACGTGCCGATAGACGTGAACCGCAGGGATTTCTGGGCAGAGTTCAGCGGGCTCGTGAAGACAATAGATTCCGAGATATGGCTTGTCGGGGAAGTATGGGACCTCGAAGACGAGACACAGTGGCTTAGCGGAAACATGTTCGATGCCATAATGAATTATAATTTTATCCAGATGGTCCTGAACTTCCTTGTAGGTGACAGCGGCCGGCGCAAGGATCATCTTGCCGGGGGCAGGGCAAGGGACATAGATTCGTGGCAGTTCGGACAGGACGTGGAAAGGTTTATAAGGCGCCATCCCGCCCACGTAATAAGGGCTATGATGAACAATATGGCCAATCACGATTTTCCGCGCATAGCGCCTGTTATGGGTTACACGCCCGAAAAGGTCCAGACCGCCTGCATGGTCCTCGGCACTCTTCCCGGTGTTCTGACCAACTGGCAGGGAGCCGAGATAGGCATGGGGTTCCGGGATACGGATATTCCCGTAAAGGATCCGATGAACAGGAAACCTTTCGAGCATGAGCGGCTCAATAAGGACAATCCGTTCTACCAGGGATATCAGAAGCTCGTAAGGCTCATGCAGACCCATCCGGCCCTGAAGACGGCCAACATAAACTTCATATCGACAGATTCTCCCGATGTTGCGGCGTACACCAGGTATACGGATCCCGGGGCCGAAGAGGAAGACTGGCTCATGATCGTCGCAAACAGAAGCGACGAACCAAGGAGGGTGAGCGTACTTCTGAAGGATATGGACAAGGTTGTGCTGACCGACGTTTTCTCGGATGCCGTAGCTCCCAAAGGCAGTATAGTAAAGAACGGCCGGATCAGCATATATGTACCCGCGAACACCGTCCTCGTATTCAAGAAGCAGGACCAGACAGTTCTCAGGGCGGCCAGGAACGCGGCCGACCGGATAGTGAAGACGCTGGATGAAAAAGAACTGGTAATAGTCTCTGATCTGGACGAGACTCTCGCTCCCTTAGGGCAGAAGGTCGATAAGAAGACCGTGCACGAGTTGGCGGAGTTTTTAAGAAAGGGAAGAAAGTTCGTCCTTAATACTGGAGCAAACATTGAAGAAGCATACTCCAGGCTGCTCAACGAGTTGATGGAAGACCTCTCTTTGACCGGTGACGACCATCTGATAATGAATGTAGCCCTGATAGTGCGCACGCAGGAAAAATTCAGCGCCGGCAAGGAAATATATGTATACAGGGACGGAGGATTTGAAAGAGTACACGGCGCTGATCTGCTCGATAAGGGCGAAGCTCTTGATATACTCGGCCGCGAATGGGAGGTCTCGTTTAGAAATGCCGTTTATTTCGGCAACGATTTCGATCCTGCCGATCCTGACCAGTGGCTGAACGGCGACGATGCTGCCATCGTCGAAAAGGTCGGTATAACCGTTAATGTGGGGAAGAGCGCGGATATCGCGGGGAAAGGGTATATAGACATGCCTGCGGCTGATTTCGAGCAGACAGCGATCGTAATAAACAGCATCAATCAGCTCCTGAGAGCCAGGGCTGCCGGAACGCTCGTGGAGCAGGAACCGCAGGATACCGAAGACTGGTATTACGGCAGGCCGGATGAGCCTTTCGGAAAGAAACCCGTGAGAGTTATTGTCGGCGGCCCCGGATTCGTGAAAGCCGGGGTAGGGCGTAACGGCGACTGGAGCAGGACGTATGTCATGCCTCTTGCCAGAAGCAACGGCAGTTATACGGCGTTGCTCCCGGAAGATGTGACTGAATTCACGTTCTACTGGACCGGCGGGGGTGGACATTGGGAAAACCTGGGTAACAGGGAAGGCAGAAATTATGAGATAAAACGCGGACAGGAAGCGCTGGCAGCGATAGGCCGCGGAAGGGCTCTGGAAGACATAGACCGGATGAGTTCCGAATCACTTGATGAGAATCAGAAAGAGCTTGTCAGAAGATCCCTTGATTACCTGCGGGTCAGGCTGGGAATGGAACCACTCCAGTTCTCCTATCCTGCAGTGAAGCAGGCCAGCATGAAAGCGGACGAAAGAAGAGACGCTGAAGAAACGGTAATCAGGCTGGAGAGGTACCTGTCCGAAGGGAAGATCGGAGCGTTTGAGGCCATAGTCAACGGGTACGAGGATTACCTATTGGCTTCATATGACGCAGTAAACGACAGGATACTGCTGCCCGGGGGGTTCCTGGCGGAAAAATCGCTCAGAGGGCTGACTTTACAGAACGAAATAGAGAATTCAGTGCCTTTCCTGGCTGAAGTGCTGTTCCATGAGGGGATGACCATCAAGTACCCCGAAACTGACATTGCTACGGGTCTCCATGATTACGACAAGCACAGGCAGTTGTACAGCGAAGGCAGTGTGCAGTGGAAACTTTTCGGCAGGAATAACAGGCTGAAAGCTGTGCTGAGAAGATACATTGTCATCGAAGAACTTGAACAGTACGAAGCCATGCTCTCCGAACTTATATCGAAAGCGACATCGGAAAACGACTGGCCGGCGCAGGTGGCGGTAAAAGCCCAACTGCTGCCGCTGCAGTATTTTATAAAAGCTCTCAGAGAGAACGGAACCACGGGATCGGCAGCGTTAGACATGCTCCTGGGTCTTACGGTAGATCAGAAACATATGGATGCTCTGAAAGAAGGCTATCCTCTTCCGGGCGATTTCAAGGCTGTTCTCAGGGCTTCCGGTATAGAAGGGCTGGATGAGACGCAGATGGGAGCCGTATCCGCGATGCTCGACGATAATAAAAAACTTACTGTGATACAGGGACCTCCTGGATCCGGAAAAACGTTTCTCCTGTCGCTGGTAATTCTGCATAAAATAGTCAACGAAGGCAAGAGCGTTCTGGCGGTGTCGAGCAATCACAAGGCAGTGTCCAATATAGCCAAAGCTTTCATAAACGACCGGAGGGTTCCTGTGCTCAGGCTCGCGAGCAGCGAATCAATGGATAAAATGGACTCCGAAGAACGTTCTATCTGGATGGACAGCGGGTTCGACGAGTTCATAAGAAGGTTCCCTCAGGGAAAAGGCGGGTACCTGATAGTAGCCACGGATGTCAGGGCGCTTACGGATCCCGTTATGCGGGAGAAATCTTTCGGCGGCACGAGTTTTGCCGCGCGCGGCTTCGACCTGATACTGGCTGACGAAGCTTCGACCATGGGTCTCACCGACGAGCTCGGCGCGGCGTTCCTCGCAAAGAAGAGCTACGGAAAAGGCGAGGCGCCGGACGAACAGACAAAACTCATACTTATAGGCGACCAGAAACAGCTGCCGCAGTTCGTCCCCGACGAACTGAGAGGCCGGCCGGAATATGAACAGATGGTATCCGCCAGCGTATTCGACAGGATAATATCGAGGATGCCGCATATCATGCTGAAAGTCATATACAGGGTCGTTCCGCCCAGCGGCAGGATAGTGCAGCTTTTCGGCACGCTCTTCTATGACGGGGAACTGGAACCTTTGAAGTCGGATGTCCTTGATCCAGATTCGGTACAGCTTGTGGATACAGCCGGCGCCGGCTGGCGGGACAAGGAAGGGCCGGACGGCAAATCCTATGTAAATATAGGCGAAGCGGCAGAAGTATTGAGAAAGATGATCGAGGTGATTGAGAGTTCCAGACTTGCCGGCGGCGCATACGGGACGGAACATGTGGCAATAGTGACGGCTTACGGCGCTCAGAGGGACCTGATAAAGAAGATCCTCATGAATCCGTCCGGACTGAAGAGCATGTACGGCGATTTGATGAAAATAGGTTTTACGAAAGAGATACTCGATGAAATAGTTGATGACCTGATGAAGCTTGGCAGGCAGCGGGACGCGGTAGAAGTGACTTCCATAGACGCTTACCAGGGGAGAGAGAAGGAAGTGGTCATATTGTCTCTTGTCCGGAGCAATGAAGACGCCGAGATAGGATTCCTTGACGACCTGAGGCGGCTCAACGTGGCGATATCCAGGCCAAAGGAGAGGCTGATAATAGTAGGCGATTTTGATACTCTTACGGAGGCTTCCTATACAGTGGCGGACCTGTTTGCCGCAGAGAAATTCTATGAGATGAAACAGTTCGTGATAAAGAACGACGGCTCCGGCTGCAGGTATCTGCCTGTATTAGACAGGATATATGCGTCACAGGCGCAGGGCGAATGGTATGATATGGTAAAACGCCTGGAATTTGTTTCCGACGCAAAAGCGGTCCTGGGCGGCACGAAAGTCAAGGAATTCTGGAAGGATCCGCAGACGGGCGATGTATGGATATTCAAACCCAAAGTATCGTCGGCATACAGGGACGAGGCTTTTTACCGCATCGCCGTCATGGCGGGTTATGAAAGAGCGGTGGAAAGCGGGTACGCGGTATTAAAAGGGCGCACGGGTGTCCTGACCCGGTATATCCCTGACAGCCGGGATTTAAAGGATGTATCTTTAGAAGATCTTACCGAAGAAGAGCTCGATCAGATCCAGGCCGAACTGGTTCTGGACTGGCTGCTGTTCAATAATGATGTAAAAGCGGCTAATTTTATAAGAAGACAGGCCGGGGAAGAAACGGAAATACTCGGCGTAGATAAGGAATATATATTCAGTATTGACGACAGGTATGACGACCGTAAGATAGAACTCGCGGGGATATACAAGGCTATTTTCGGTTCCGGGAGAATAGAAGGGATGCCCGTTTCAGTGTTAAAACTGATACAGAGGATACAAGAGATCGACGATCGTGAGTTCGAAAAGTTTATCAGGTCATATATGAGCAGGGACGATGGAGTAGAAGACGTGGAAGAGGCCGTAAGGAGAATTCTTGTAAGGAAAAACAACCTGTTAAGGGCTTTTACTAGGCTATACGAGGAAAAAGCTGTACTGAGCAGCGAGAGACGGGCTATAGGCAACGGAGAGTCGGCCATTACCGGACCTGCCTTGGCTGCTGAAGAGAGCAGAGGCTGGCTGGATATGCCCCGCGAGCAGCAGCTGGCGCTGATAAAGCACCTGGAAATACTTGAGGACAGTATGCAGGCAGCCCTTGCCCGGAAGCATTTCGGCATATTAAAAGCATTAAGAGGAAGGGACAGGCAGATAACCCTGGCGATCCTGGAGAGGGTCAAAGCAATATTAAAAGGCGCCGAGGAAGGGCTTCCCGTTACTGACATAAGGCTGTTCAACGCCATAATAGAAGGTCCCGAAGATTATCTTCTGGCGTTTGCGGACCCGGCAGGCATAATATATACCTCCAGGATCAATGCCGAGGTACTTTTCCACGAGTTCTATGCGTCCTATGAGAAGGAGGAAGGCTATGCGGAGCACAGAAGGCGCTATCAGGGCCTGCAGAGGACGATATTCGGCGAGAAAAACATACTGAAACCGGTCCTCAGGGACGATATAGACAGGCAGGTTTCAGACAGGGTATCCATTAGCGAGTATTTCGAGGAATACCTGCACGACATGGGAGTGGAACAAGTAACTATAGGCGATAAAACATCGTTTGAAGACGGCATTTTCACCGTAAGTGACACCGCCTGGTCCGAGATAGCGGACCTTTTTGACGTTTATCCCGAACTGGCCGAGAAAGCCATGAGGATCATCGTCTTCGACGCCAAATACAGAGAACAGATTATGACCGTAACCTCTTTTGACGGGTCCGAGAGCCTGGCCGGCGCGTTTACAGCTGCGGAAGACGGGCTGAGGCGGGCGTTCGAAGAGGAGATGTCAGCGTATATGGACTATACGGATTATACCGCTTTACCGATATGGCTGAACATGCATTATAACGGTCAGCTGTACGATAGCAGGTTCCTTGGCGTATTCATGAACAGGATGCTTGTAAGCCAGTATACCGGCATTACATATACCGATTTTACCGATGAGAAGATAAAATCCGTTACAGACAGGGTCATCGGGATGAACGAAGGATATATGGAGCTCAGAGGGCAGAAACAGGTGCCGGAAGATATATCCTCCGGCGGCATGGTAGATCCCGACAGGATAGATATAAAGAAGCCTGTCAGGAAGAAATTCGTTGAGGAGCTGGTAAAAGCCATAGAAAGGCTGGCGGTGGGGATGGTCAAGGGAGACCTTCTGCCGCCTCCGGTGATAATACCCAACAGGAAGTACGATGAACTCACGGTATACGGATTTGCTGAAGAGGGGGTAGTCCCCGTAGCAGAGATGGTATGGCGCAGGCTTTCCAGGATGTTTGACAGGCAGATGAAGCCGGAAGACCAGGTCGTGCCCGAACTGGGGATATTTACCGAGTTTATAGCCTCGAAATAGGGCGTTTTTTTACAGCTTAAAGCTTATATCTTATAGCTTACTCGGGGGCTTTATTTTTTGTAAAATATATGTTAAATTATATATGCTGTTTCAGGCTGTTTCATTCATAGCTTTTTCACAATCAGGCAGTATACTTTCTCATGTATGAGCATATTAATATATATGTTACTATATAATGTATAAAACAAAGCTTCTATCCGCAATAAGTGTATTAATGATATGTATATTCCTTTCTCTGGGTATAATGCAGTATCCGGCAGCTTTGCACAACAGCCTATCGCTAATAAAGATAACGCTTTCCGCTCCTTTCAGCACTGTCGGTCTGATGAATAACCATATAATGAAAATAACCGATTTCGATTCCGCAGACAGGAAAAAGACACATGTTCCCTCTAAACCGAGAAAAAGCAAAAAAGCGGCAAATCTGCTGTTCTTTGTGCTTAATTCCATGGTGTTGACCAACGATAAACTGCTTATTTTCCTGCTGGTTATAGTATTTGTGGGTATTTCTTCCAAAGTCCAGGGGATAGCGCGTTACGGCAGGAAAATACGCGGCAGTCCCGGCATCTCGGTCATGAAATACTATATGAAGTGGTCTGTCAGGTTCCTGACTCCTCTGCAGAAATTCATAAACAGCAGGTCCGATGTATATGATATCAATCCGGTATTGAGTCTGGGGGCACGGACTTATTATCCCCGTACTTTGAAGGGTCAAGGTACGGGGATTTTTTTTTGGTTTTTTCATGAGAATACGGATGTAATATGAAGATATTAAAGTCAAATATGATGAAATGGACAAGCAGGGCCATGGTCCTGGTATTCATATTCGATTTCGTCATGAGGGACTATTCGTATGCCGCGAGGTACCTGGAGCAGGAGATATCTGCGGAGAAGTTCAATATAGAAGTGCCCGTCGAATACGGTCAGGTAGAGGAGCGGTACACGTCTGCCGACAGGAAACAGTACCCGTTCATACTAATACACGACATACACGCAAATTTCAGTGTTCAGGACAGTATAAAGAATATCCTGAGTTATATACATGAGAAGAACGGCATATCGGTGATAGGCGTGGAAGGGAGTTCGGGGGATATAGACGTCTCGATGATCTCCTCGATACCTGATGATAGGATAAAGGCCGAAGTAGTCGATTATTTCATGAGGAAACGGGTCATAACCGGCGCGGAAGCCTTTGCGTCCCTTGAAAGCGATTCACCCCATATCACGGGCATGGAAGACCAGTCCCTATATGACGAGGACTGCCGCCTTCTCCTGTCTTCCCTTAACCGGAGAGAGGATATGGTGGGGTATATGGAGAAACTCAAATATATTATCGCTCAAGCCGAGGACAGGATGTTCACTTCGGATCTCAAGGCATTCAGGAGCCAGTATGTTCAGTATAAGAAGAGGGAGCTTGCCGCGCACGTATTTCACAAGTATCTGAAGGAATGGGCGGGCAAGGCCGGTATAACGGTAGGTGCCGTATCTGCCGAGTATCTGAAATACATGTCCCTGATAGAAAGCCAGAGCAAACTGGATATAAAGAAGGTCGACAGGGAATATCAGCAGCTGCTGAAAAACGCCGGTATAGAAACGCATGATGCCGGATCTGATCCGTTGCTAAGAAAAGTGCAGAATTTCTTCCAGGCTGCTGACACGGTTCGGGACAAAATGACAGGGGAGCTTTATTCCGGCGAGGGTTACGACAACCTTAAGAAGTACATCGAGCTGATAAAACTTTCCAGGGATGTAAACAGGAATGTGCTGCTGGAAGAAGAGAACAGGGTAGTGGAGGCCGTTTCCTACGGTTTGTGCTCTACGGATACCGGGAAAAACCTGCTTTATGTGTCAGATTATTACATCCTCCTTCTCAAATTCCTTCTGAACCAGGTCACCAGGAGCGAACTTGACGAATTCTACGGCAAAGCGGAGGAATTCCAGAAGCGCTTCATATCGCTGGTGGACTCGAGTCCCGGCGAACTGGACGCGATGGACTCGCTGCTGATCGAGCTCAGACCCTATATAGAAGAGATGGGCGCTTTCTATAATATAGCCTGTAAAAGGGATGCGGTCTTTCTTGAAAACTGTATTTCCCGCCGCGAAAACCGGGTCAGCAGCATGGCCGTGATAGCGGGCGGTTTTCATATAGTCGGGATAAAGAATGAACTGAAAAAGAGAAAACTGAGCTATGTCGAAATAGCACCGAGAGTCACTTCGCATACAGAAGAGGATATGAGATCCTACAACGAGCTGTTCAGGGGGGACATACCCGTCACATATGACCAGATAATATCCGACACGCTTTCACTGATATCTTTTCTCAGGCAGGAATGGCTGCTCAAGCGGATTGTCGCGTGGGTTGTCAGCCGGATAATTAAGGAAGCCCAGAAATCCGAAGGAAGCGATTATTCCAGGATATCCGCGGCAATCGACGATTTTCTGAATGCCTGGATAAAAGGGTATGTCAGGATCAGGGGAGAAAGTGATAAATTCGGGTTCGATGTCGGAAAACCATTCAGATACGAAGGCAGACTGGTAATCCCCCTTAATTTCTACGGTGCCGAGTTCGAACAGATAATGCTGTCTATTGACGGGAAAAACGTGGCTCTGGTAAAGCCGGAGGAGTTCGGGAGCGTGAAGAACGCCGAAATAGAGTCAAGGATAAGCAGCCTCCTTGCCGCGGATATGGACGAAGGGATAAGAAGCAATATCCGTATTGACAGGAACCTGAGGGCTACGGTAGTAGGTGTCCGGCCCGTCACTCAGGTAGATATTGACGGCTCACAGGTCGGATTATGGGAGGAGGCGCTATCCGCTGTTGACGGTAAAAACCTGAAAGTAATAGAGCGGGACGGGGATTTTTACGTATGTCACCTGGAGGCTTCGATGAGGGAGGCCGGAGCCAGGAGGGATACAGTCCATTTCTTCGCGCATAGGGCTGATTTTGTAAAGGATATGCCCGACGAGAACCTTTTGGCGCTGCAGAGGATGCCCGAGGAATATCTGGAGTCATACAGGGACCTGGAACCGTTCTTCGATATGCTGGCGGAGGAAGCCGGGCAGCAGGAAAAAGGATTCATATCCAGGCGCGGCCTGATTATAGCGGGAGGGGCCGCCGGATTGGCAGGCCTGGCTGTAATAGGACTCGGCGTTGCGAAAATAATAGCTGCGGGAGCCGCATTCTCGCTGGGACCCCTGGCAGTTTTAGCCGCCGTGGTGATTATAGGCTATGATTTCATAAAGAACCGAAAGCCCGTTTCAGCCGGAGTGCCAGCTACAGTGCCTTCATTGATACCGGAAGAGATGGCATCCGAACCGGCAATACTTCAGCCGGAAACTGCGGAACTCGAAGAAGGGACGCCCGTAGATCCGGAACTGGAGAAGATGCTGGCAGCGGTCGAAAGCACGGGTTATTTGAGGAGAAAAGGCGAGATTGTAGCAGCTATAAGGGATTATTATCAAAGCGGCGGCAGGTTTGGATACCTGGAAGACCTGGCAGAGCTGCTTGGCGATAAATTGGGGCGTTCGGCCGGCGGCGGGATAGAAGGTATAGGCGAGGAATCATTGATCAAACTTTCCGAAGCGCTGCTTCTTTCACCCAGGGTAATAGAACCGGATACGGTTCCTCGCACTATTACCAGGGAGAACCGCCTGGGGGCGGTAGACGATTACCTGCTGGATTCGCTCGGGATGAGAACGGCCGTACAGGAAGCAACAGCGGAAGATCCGTTCATAGTCGCGGACCTCGGACACGGAGACCCTCCTATAACGCCTATACAGCTGGTTGACCGGCTTCTTTCTGCCGGCGGGAATATCAGGGTTATCGGTGTCGACAACAATCCCCCGGCGAATATAGAAGAATACCGCAAGGGTCATGAAGACAGCCTGGTATTCCTGGACTGGGATATAATGGGAGAGGGGGATGTTCCGGTCGAACTTAATAGCGTCCATGCTGCCAGGTGTTTCAACGTACTTACATATTACAGGAATCCCGCGAAAAGGAAAGAAGCCATATCGCGCATGGGCCGTTTCGTTAAAGAAGACGGAGGCATACTTATCGTAGGAGGAATGGAGAGCATGGACGGGGACATGGGGTCATGGCTGGTTTTCAGGAGGAACGGGGATGTTCTTGAGCTCGTGGAGGTATGCGGATACAACTCGTTCTATATATCGGATAACTACTGGCTGGACGAGAGAATCGTAAAAATCCTGACAGAGCATCTGCCTGTACATATGATGAGTAAAGGCGCTCTTGAGCCTGCGGAATTTATTGCGGCAGCTCAAGCCATGGAAGGACGGTTCCTTGACGAACTGGGTCCGGAAGCCGCGATAGGATCGCATGTTGACGTGGTAAACGGTTTGAGCCTTTTCAGGATAACGATGCCCGAAGGTATGTTCACCCTTCCTGTTTCCGGTACGGTGCAGGAGGATGAGATAATACTGGTCTCGGAAGGCGGACTGCCCCGTGAACCGGTCACCGGTGTATCGGAACCGGGACCTGTAGCCGAACCCGTTCTTATACAGGATGAGACTGGTAAGACGGCCGTTAAGGCTCCCGAAGGAGAAAAGACGATAACCGTAATTCCCGAAGAGGAGGAGCCGTCATCGGGGCTTCCTCTGCAGGCTTTCAGCGAAACACCGACGGTGCCGGCGCCGGGTTTCTATGATTACACGAATGAAAGCGAGATCGAAGAACTGATCTACAGGATAAGTTCCAGATACGATCCTGTTTCCGGCGAATACAGGCATACTAAGAGATCCGTTCCTGTAATGCTCGGAAGCGATGTGGCTATTATCACGCTGACGCCCGAACAGAAGAAGAGAGTGGAGTATAAAATGCTCATGGAATACGGCGAAAGTGCCCCAGCTGTGATGACTGTGGAAGAATGGAACAGGCGCGGACGGCCCAGGTATTCCTACATGTTCGTTTCGCTGGTGAGAAGCCAGCGCAGCGTGTCGCAGATGCTGGGCGGCCGCGAAGTCAGGATGCTTTATCATGATACGGACGGGTGGGTAACGTGGAGGCAGTTCAAGATGCCTCAGGTGCTCAGGATGACAAGGGGCGAACACGGATACAGGATAACCGTGCCGGCGGAAACTGTGGGCAGAAAGCCTGTAAAGACAGGCATGCCGAAAAAGAGACCGGAATCCGAGGTCAAGGATTTCTATTTTCAAAGATTTGTACTCAGAAGGGACAGCAGCCTTCTCGATGACAGGGGGAGTTTAATAGAGCCTTCTGTAGAGGTGATGACTGACGGCGGCTGGAAGAATATCCTGCCGGAACTCAGGGCTGTCATCAGGGAAAACGAGAACCCGGGCTACGTACCTGAATATGTGCCGGGCCTGGATGCGCTGATGGATGCCGGCGATAACAGCAATTCGACCGTGATAGTATACGGGAACCAGGCTGTGCTGGACGGCCTTTTATCCGAAGCTGCCGGTCACGAGGAAAAAATGACGCCGCAGCAGGAGAGGATAGCGGCGATCGAAGACTATTTCGAAGAAGAACTCAAAGGCATAAATCCTTCGGACAGGGCAATGCTGTTAAGGCAGATAAGGGGATTCCATTATAATATAAGCAGATGGGAGCAACTAGGGCACATCCTGAGCGAACTGGGGATAAGCATAGATAATGCCGCGAAGACGGAGACACTGAGAGATATAGGGAACATGCTGGGGATGGAACCGATGCCGGAGATGATGAGAGGCATAAGGGTTCACAGGCGCAGATGGAACCTGCGGGATTATACCCCTGTCTCCGAACTCGATCTTCCTTCAAGGCACAGGAAGAGGATACTTGCCGCTCTTGAGGCTGCCGGGATCGGGACGGTAGGCGAACTCCAGTCAAGGCTGGCCGATATATATACAGAAGGCATCGGCGGAATAAGCGATGTTTACCTTTCTTACATAATATACTCCTTGACCATGCCGGATGACGGTGTGGCTCTAGTAGCGGGGGTGACCAATCTGGGAGCCGTTCCTTCCTCGCTGTCCCGCATGGCTGCAAAATTCACTGAACTGCTGATAGCGAGGTTCGAAGAGGAAGGGGCTCCTCCGGGGATGGAGGAAGAGCTGCAGAAATATAAAATAGTTCTTCAGATAAAAGGAATACTGACCGGGTATTTCGGCAATCTTCCGGAAATAGAGATTTACGCGAAGGTGTTCGAAGACGCAATAAGTTCGGGAAAGATAATATTCGATGACCTGGTGGATCTGCTTCCCAGGCTGAGGACGCTAATCGACCATAAGGAGATCATCGCATGGCATAAGAAGGCTCTCGAACTGGCGGAAATGGATACGGAAACCGACTGGTCTTCGCTGCCCCGTGACGAGAGGGAGCGCCTGTGCGACGGTTTGAAAGACTGGGCTTACGGCACCGGTGGAGCCGTAGAATCCGTTCAACCCAACAGTCTTGTCAAATTCAATGAATCCTATGTTATTTATTACGGTGAAGGGGATTATTTCGGTGAGGCGGTAGAGCTCTTTTTTGACGCGCTTGTAGAAGATGAACCGTCCCAGCTTCCTGTGTTCCCGTTTATAGGGCTGAACCTGGAAACCGCCCGTAAAATGGTAGATATAATTGTTGCGGACAGATCGGTCTTGGAAGAGCTCAGGGCTTCCAAAAAACCGCGCGTAGTCCAGACCCGGAAAAGATACATTAAGGGGGAGCCTCTTTTTATAGACTTCATGACAGGAGAAGAGATGCCCGACATCGTACTTGTCAATCTGACATTGAGACAGCTCGAAATAGACCTCGTGAAGACGCCTTTTGACGAAAGATATCGTGACAGAGTAAACGGCAGGGAACTTTTTAGAAAGATATCCGAAAGGCTTGCGGCGGATTTCGGGGCGGGTGAAGAGAAAGTGGTAGAAAGCATTACCGGGGTCTACAGGGAGTTCATCCTGGAGAACAGGGAGTATCTTTCTGAAGAATATGTACGGGAAGAGGCGGATATTGACGACCATATAGAATTCATCAGAAGGAATATGGATCTGGCGGTCAGGAGAACGGCAACGCCGCCGTCCATGATAGACAGGCAGATGGAATATCTCGGTGTAGCCGGTTTCGGTGAATCGGGCATCACATACATGGTGAGAAGGAAATACAGTAGGGACATCTTCGCCCTCAAGGTATCCGGAAAACTTTCGGAAAACGAAACGGCAGTGTTGAAGAAGATCGGGAAAATGACCGGAATACCTCAAGTACACCGGGTGTACGGAGACAGGGCCATATTAATGGATTTCGTCGAAGGTGTCCTTTTTGAATATTCCGAAGAACACCAGCCCGACGGTTTCTTTGACAAGCTCAGGGATATTGCCGTAAAAATAGCGGAAAAAGGCTACGTCATAGCCGATGCCGATATCATGGTGGATTCCGCTACTGGAGACCCGAAAATACTGGACGTGGCGCTTTTCAGGTACGAGCCGAAAAACGCGCTCGCTGCAAATAGCCAATGGGTGATCGATGCAAGGAGGGTCCAGTCGGCGAAGAAGCTGGAGAAGATAGGCCTTGCGGAGAAAGCTGCTCTCGATATTGTCAGAAAATACAATACTTATGATGATATTTCCGCGGCTGATAACATTCTCGATCCCATAATAGAGCTTATAAAGACTATAGAAAAAGCCACAGCCGTACCAGGGAGACCTGTTCTGACCGAAGAGCTTAAAACCCTTATCGTAAAGACCCTCCTCGATGCCCGCATGAACGGAACCATATTATCCATTCCTAAAGATATTGAAGAACTGCAGGAAGCAGGCGCGGAACGTTTACAGATGCCTGCTGAATTATCTGTATGGCTGTCAGAATTTGTTTCCCGCAGAGAGGCAGTATCGGAGCCGGCGGTCAAAGCCGGCACAGCGCGCGTAACGCCAAGGAAAATAATGATATTCCATTTCAGGTCCGCCCCGTCGCAAATAACCGATGATATGGATATGGAGGCCTTCAGGACAGGTTCCATGGGTACCGACGGGGTGTCGCTCGAGATAAATAAGCATGTAAGAAAATATACCGATGCCGGCCACGAGGCGAGGGTGTCTTCGGCTCTGGACTGGGCGGATTACGCTCTGCCGATGCTCGAATACGATCCTTCCCCTGATGAAAAGGACGGGGATAAGAAGGTCGGTAAATACTGGAGAGGTCAGCTTTTCGGAGAGCTCACGATGGATGAAGATACCGCCCGCCGCGAGTTCTTTGAAGCAGTAGACAGGATGAAGAAACAGATATACAGGCAGCTGGCGGACCAGGGGACCGATATGATACAGGTGCATAACATATTATCCCTTCCTGTCCATCCTGTGGCTGCTGTCGCGCTCGTTCAGGTACTCAAGGAGACAAACCTGCCGTGCCATGCGGTCCACCATGATGTCCTGAGCGAGGGAGCTCTGGAATTCACCCCGACATGCGCTTTTGCACAGGAGCTTTTAAACGATTATTTCCCGCCGAAGTTCGAAAATATCAGGCATACGACAATAAACACGAGAAATCAGAGAGCTCTGAAAGAAAAGGGTATAGATGCCGAGATTTTGTTCGATACGATCGATTTCGACTCGTACGATCGCGCCGAGCACGAACGGATAAGAAGAGAATTAAGGGAAAGAAACGGTATAGCCGAGAACGATTTCGTTATATACACGGGTGTGAGGCTTGTGCCGAATAAACAGCTGGGGATCATAATACAGCTGATGAAAGAACTCCAGAAACAGCTCGGGGAAGGCGAGGAAATAACGCTTTATAACGGGCAGGTGCTTACAAAAGACAGCAGGATCATACTCGTCAATGCAGGTAAAGGCGAGTATGCCAATGCCGGATACGAGAGGGCTTTCAGAGACGCGATAAGGGAATATAATATAGATTTCATCGATATCGGTAGTCAGATCGGACCGGTTAAAGATGAAAAAGCAGGAGTTATAGACATATACAGCTCGGCATATATAGCCGATTTCATAGTATATTCATCGGGCTGGGAAGGTTTCGGTAACCAGCTTCTCGAGGCGATAGCTGCAAGGATACCCGTCGCGGTCTTCGAATATCCTGTCTTCAAGGAAGATATAAGAGACAGGACGGGGTTAAAATATATCTCGCTTGGAGATGCTGTAAAAGACAAAACTGCCGTTCTGAAAGAGATTCCCGATGAGAAGATGAGGGAGGCGGTCAGCGGGATAATCAGTATTGCGAGCAGCCCCGCCGAATACGCCGAGACAGTCAGATATAACGCAGAAGCATGCTGCGATAATTTCGGGACACAGGTATTGAAACAGCACGCCGAGAAAGTCATCGATTGGGCCCAGGCGCAGGCGGTTGCTGCAGAGGAATCTGCCGAGGTCCCGATACCCGTTCCGCCTCAGGAATCAGATTCAGGAAAAACGCCTGCAGAAAAATACAGCCCGCAAAGTATCCTCGAAAGTCTGGATGACGGGACAAGGGAATTCGTCTCCGGAGTGATGAACGATGGATTACGGTATCACAGGATATATATTAATGCTTCGAAAGAACTGGTGGAAAACCTTCCCGAAACGATTGACAAGGAGGAAGGGCTTGACATGGGCAGGTACAACCCTGAAGGGGCGGACTTCCTGCTTCCGGATAATATATCGCTGGTTCTAGATGACGATGACAGGAAAGAGATGGAAAGACTAGCGCAGGAAAAAGATGAAAAGGGATTGGAAAGTTTCCTGAGGGAAAAGAGTGTTATCGACCATAGGACATCTTCTACGAACATCGGGCTTGGAGTGCTCTCCGTGGTTATGGACTGGAAGAACGGAACCATATCGGAAAAAGAAGCACTTGAGAAAATAGGCGCGATGGTTTCCGTGATTGAAAAACTCCCCAAATACCGGGGTCAGCTTTACAACTGGTATTACACCGATACTTTAGCGGTTCAGCAGGAAAAAGGTGAAAAGACAGCCAGGGGAATAAACAAGGATGATTTTGTAGCTCAAATATCAACTGTTGATAACGGCAATTTCGCGGCTATGATGCTCGTTGCAGCGAACAGTATAGGAGATGACCTGCTGAGCGAAAGGATAATGAGGATCGTCAGGGAAATGGATTTCGGATTTCTCTATGATAAGGAAAAAGGGCTTCTCAGGCATGTGGCTTTTGTCGCCGATATCAAGAAGACAGATAATCCCGATGTTAAAAGCGGTCTGTATTTTAACGAAGGTCATTATGACCTTCTGATGAGCGAAAGCAGAATAGCGAGCTCTGTGGGAATAATGATGGGACAGCTTCCTCGGGAACACTGGAAAAACCTTTACAGATACAAAAGGGGAATAACCGAAAAAGAAGCCGGAGCACCCGCGAAATCCTGGGGCGGTACGGTATTCGAGCATGAACTGGGTGCGGTCTTGATGCGCGAATTCGCTTCTCCCATGCTTTTGGAATGCCACCTCCGAGCAGCCGAGGAGCAGATGAGGGTCGGGGGAGAAAAACATGTGGTGGGAAAATCGGAAACGGCTTTTTCTCCTGTATTCGTGTCAAAGGAAGCCGGAGCTGTCAAGGTGGATTACAGCGCAATAGGGAGCATGTTCTCCGCGCTTGATACCAATAACTTCAAACATCTGAGAGAAATATACTCGCCTTACGCTGCGGAAATGCTTTTCCCGTGGTACCCGGAAAGAGTGAGAGAGGCCCTGGAGGCGTATAAAGCACTTGGACTATGGACCCCTGTGGGTTTCCTTGAATCAGTTGAGTTCACAAGTTCCGGGCAGATTATCGTTCCGCAGGTTTACGGGCATCATTCGGCAGGTATGGGCGTTATAGCGCTTTTTAATATTCTCAGCGGCGGATTCCTGCAGGATATGTATCATACCAATCCGTTTAACCGCGGTGCCGTTTTCAAAGATGAGATAGGAGATTCGGCGGATTATCTGGTTAAGGAAGGGATCTTGGTAAAAGAAAGATTCTATTATGTATTAACAGAAGGGCTGGAGAAATCTGATATAGATAAGCTCAAGGTAAATGAAACTGTAAAATCCGCTCTTTACAGTGCCGTTGACAGGACGGGTATACTGGAGGATGTTTTGAACACGCCTAAAGAAGACTATCAGACCGAGAGCAAAGAAGCGGCCAGCGGAGGAGATACATATTCTTATGGCAAGGAATTCTATGAGATACCTTGCTGCGTGTCAGGAGCCGAGGGCCATACTATCAACGCTTCACCGCAGGGCGGAGGATCAGGCTGGATGGGCGAGCAGGAAGTCATGTATTATAACAGGATATTCTATGTTAAAGATCTGGCTACGGGTAAAATGCTGCCTGTCGGTCTGAAACCGCTGGATACGAGTGTCGTCGACGGCCAGCTTGTAATCAAAGGTTCTCTTGAAATAGAAGGCGGGGGTTCAATAGACGTTGTCGTAAAAGGTTTTATTGCCCAGTCAGAGCCGGTGGAAGTATGGGATGTGGAGATAGTTAACAATACTTCTGAAAAAAGGCAGATTGATGTAACGGGTTATCTGGAATGGGTCATGGACAATATCCTGGATTGGAAGGATTCTACGACCTTCAGAAAAATTACTTTAAGTTCTGATTATAAGAATGACCAGGATATTATAATCTCGAGAAGACGGGTTTCCGGGGTGGCGGGAGAGATGCAGCCGTTCGGTTTTATGACTGTCGGGACCGGACGTTCCGACGCTCACGTGGAAAATAAGGTCAACTTTGTGGGACCTATGGGAAACCTTTCCGATCCGCGGGCCGTAGAGGCGGGGGAATTCATAGGCGGCACCTCATACATGCGTGACCCTGTTGCGGCTCTGCTGAAAAAAATAGAATTGCCGCCCTCCGGGGGTCGTGAAACAGTAAGGTTCGTTGTAGGAAAAGCAAGGTCTGAGAGCGAAGCGGTCAGCCTGGCAAGAGCATACAGGGATGCGGCTACCGTAGAAAGAATGCGTAAACGGGCGGAACAATATAAAGATATGGTAGAGAACGTCGAAAGAAGAAAGCATATAAAGGATTTCATAGACTGGTTTGCGGTCAATGCACAGCGGCAATGGAGACACAGAAGGAAAACCGATCCTGATCTGGCTTCTGCCGGCAAGCAAGGGGCTTTTTCAGAAGACGGCAGAAGTTATATTATAGAGAATCCCTCCGGGCTTGAGAAACCTTTAGCGCAGGTCATTGCCAATAAGTCAGGTTACGGTATCGTCGCTACGGCTGCAGGAAATACCATGAGTTTTGCCGGGAACGCGCAGCAGGCAATGGTAACTGAACGCGGAACGGATCTTGTCGGCGACGAACCTATGAGGGGTGTTCTCCTCAGGGAGGATGGTAAAACATGGTCTATCTCCCTGAATCCGCTGCCGGCTGAAGACAGGACGGCGTACAGGGTAGAGATGGGGCAGGGTTACGTAAAATACATCTATGAAAAACCCGGCGACTTAAAGGTCGTTATGACAATGACAGTTTCGGGTAATGATGAGCCGATGGAATTCTGGGATATAAAAGTGGAGTCGATGAAAGCAGAAGACAGGGAAATAGAAATATCCAGTTTTCTTAAATGGGCGCTCAGCAGGTATTATAACAGCGCTTCGATAAATAATAAGACGGTCGTGGCCCCGGGAGTAATTTTTGCAAGAAATTCTGATTCGCTGTATCCCGGCTCCGTCGCTTTCCATTCGGTCATAGCCGGAGAAGGTTCGTCTGTCTCGGGACAGAGCGCAGATATTTTCAGCAGTGAATGGGATCCGTTCTCGGGCATATCCGTGAAGATGAATTTAAAAAGCGGAAATGGATACTCGGGGAGAGTAACTTTTGTTCTGGGCATGACAAAGGGACGCAGATTCAGCGGCATCAGCAGGTATCTCAACTCCGCGGCCCGGTTTCTGTGCGCAAGGATACCTTTCCTAAGACGTTGGGAATACATGTTCAGGGAAGATGGCGAAAAAGAAGCCCGCAGACTTCTTTCGAAATACAGTTCTTTCAGTACGGTTGATTCATCAATGCGTACCGGTATAGAAAAATGGGAAGACTATCTTGACGATCTAACAGTAGAGACGCCTGACAGGAACTTCGACAGGATTTTCGATTGGTCGAGATACCAGGCTATAAAATGGCGCGAGGAGGGTAGGGCAGGATTATACCAGTTGGGCGGAGCGTATGGTTACAGGGACCAGCTCCAGGACGTTGTCACGATGGTCTCTTCGCTTGATCCGCGGGATAGTGCGCGTGCACGCGCACATATAATAAAATGCGCTTCACGGCAATTCCCTGAAGGAGATGTTTCCCACTGGTGGCATGAGCTCGGACCTGATCATAAGGGAAAAGACAGGGTATTGGGTCTGAGGTCCAGAATATCGGATAACCTTCTCTGGCTTCCTTTTGCCTTGTCCCAGTATATAAATGTTACCGGAGACACGGGTATACTGGATGCGGAGGCCGCATATCTTAACGGCCGCCTGCTGAAAAAAGGTGAAAAGGATTATTCAAATGAATTTTATGCTATAGAAGGATCCGAAGAAAGAGTCTACGAACACGCTAAAAAAGCGATCGATCTGGTTATTAATGAAAGGATGGGGCCTCACGGTCTGCCCTTGATACTCGCGGGTGACTGGAACGATGGTCTCGATGCGGTCGGTATACAGGGTAAAGGGGAGAGTATATGGCTTGCTTTTTTCCTATATAAGGTACTGATTGATTTCGCTGCAATCGCGGAAAGCAACGGAGATATCCTAACAGCTGAAAGATACAGGAAAGAAGCGGCCGGGCTTTCGGAAAATATAAAGAAATACTGCCTTGTCGAAAGAGGTGAACAGAAGTGGTTCGCGCGGGTATTCACTGACGGCGGCTTAAGGGTGGATAAATTGTTCCTGGAGCCTCAGCCCTGGGCTGTTATTTCAGGTGCTGTAGATGACAGTGTTGCGGAAGAAGCCCTGTTCACAACCTTGGACGAACTTTACGATGAAGATGCCAATATAATAAGGCTTTTCGACAAACCTGTTGACAGGCAGGAGGATGAGAATTTTCCGCTGGGGCATCTCGGTAAATATTTCCCGGGCGACAGGGAGAACGGGGGCCAGTATACTCACGCAGTCACCTGGATACTAATGGCGCTTGCCGAAATAATAAGAAAAGGCGTCATAAGGGCCAACGGCATGAAGTTCCGGGGGATGAACCTCGGCGACTTTTTATGGAAGGTGTACGGAGTACTTAACCCTGCTGTTCATGATGCCTTGAAAGCCTCATACCGGGGGGAACCTTATATGATAGCGGCTGATATAAGCCCTGAAGGCGTAGCCGGATGGACGGGATATACAGGTTCCGCCGGCTGGGTATTTAAGGTAATGTTAGAGCATATACTCGGCATAAGGTTTACAGAAGGAAAACGCATCATGATAGACCCTATACTTTCTCCGGCTGTGTTCGGTGACAGGGGATTCACCCTGCGCAAGAGATTCAAGTATGCCGTATATAACATTAAGGTGGAGAATCCCGATCTTGTTCAGTACGGGGTAAAGAATATCACCGTTGACGGCATCCCTGTGGAAAACGTAGAAGACGGCATTCTCATGGAAGACACGGGGGAACATGAAGTCATTGTCACGATGGGAATCGACGTAAAACGTGTGGCGGAAGAAATAATCGAGGCAAACCAGGCAACATCATCCCTGCCTGAGGAGGAAAAGAACGCTCTTTCCCTGGAATTATCTCTCCTTCTTGATGAAAAAGACATGTCCGCTTCGATGCCCTCCCTGTATAGATTGTTGAGTGATCTTAAAAAAGGCCCAGTCTCTTTTTCTGATATTAAGAAAATGATAAGCGGTTTGGATGATAAAAAAGAACCTGACAAAGAAATCGATACGGTTTCGGACTATAAGGAACAAGAAACTCCAACTGCTGCGGAGACGAAAGTTCTTGTTGAAACCGCTCCAGAAAAATCTGGCAAACCGGCGGCGTTCAGGCCTGTCTGGGAGGAAAGGTTCGGGAGGGACGTGCTTAAGCACCCGGTCCTCTCGTGGGTAGCCTTATTCGTAGGTGTTGGCTGGGAAGGACTGAAATACCAGGGAATATTCATGACGTTGGGAGCGCTTGCGGGGTTCGCCCTGGCGCTGGCGCTGGGCACGGTAGCCTGGCCGATAGTGATACTCACTTCAGTTATCGCTGCGGCGCTGGGCTCGAAGGTATTCGTGAAGGATCACCCGGCGGTATATTTCGATACCAACGCGCCGCCGATGGATATGAAGGATTTTACTCCGAAAGAGCTGGAACACCTGAAGAAAAAGCTGTTCACGATGAACATGGCATTCAGCCTTGTCTTCATTGTTCCTCTCCTGGTGCCCGGGGTGGGTATCCTTGCCGGCATTGCTGCGGGCCTGCTTCTATCGGTTCTGGTGCATTTTGGATACGATACCTACGCGATACTCATGAACCGCCTGCGCGGGACGGAAATAGTGCTGGGCTTCGCCCCGGAAAAACTCGAAGCCGAAGAACCGGCTCCGAAAAGGTCGGGATTCTTGCCGGGAATAAAAGAGTATTTTTCAGCCGAACCGGAAGATGAAATAAGCGAGATCGAAAGACTTGCCAGGGAAATACACGCAAAAGCAATAAATCAACAGGAAGTCGTTAGATTGATGGCTGAAATAAAACGGGTAGTATCACTGCAGGGTACAATATCCGACGGCGATGCACAGGTGCTGGGGTATCTGCTCGGCAGCCGTATCATGGAATATTCCGTAGAGCGGGTTGCCGACGGGATCGTAGAGCTTGCGGGTATAAACAGGGAAGTGGCAAAAAGATTCCTGCCTGTTATGGTAGATGTACTTTCGGATACGGAATTATCAGGAGAGGTTCCTTATTCGAGTGCTGTCAAGGTAATGCTTGCCATATCGGAGACAGGACTTGCAGGTTCATGCGCTACGGCTCTGAAGATGCTTTTAAAAAGGAATATCCATATCCTTTCTGCCGTACATTGTATAGAAGGCATGGCTTCGCTTCTTGCTGTACATCCCGAATACCTTAAAGATATAAGCACGAGACTGGAGTACCAGTTAAACCGCGACTGGGAAAAAGAAGGATATTCGGACGATGCCGGTATGTTCTTCAGGGGGATGTTATTGGCTGTCTTTGCGATGTCGGCAACAAGCGATGAGGCGGCCGAACAACTGCTATATCTTATAGGAGAACTTATCCAGAGTAAAGAATATGTATCGGAAATGGTCCCGGCCATGCTGGTGCTCCTGATATCTTCAGTGGAATTACCAGGCGGCAAGGATACCGCAGGTGAACCGGGGCAGTTTGTAGCTCAGCTCATTGATGATTTGGAAAACATCCTGACAAAGGAAGGGCTGGATACTAAATCATATCATATCGCATCCGCTCTTATATATTATTTTATCAATGCTTACGGTGAAACATATGCCCGGGCAGGCTCGGTATCCGAGCTGCTTTTTATAGGATTGTCTGATGAGATAATTAAAAAAGGGCTTCCTCAGTATAAAGTATATCTTTCATTATATGACACTGACAGGATGGGCATGGTATTCAGGGACGGTATAGAAACCGAGCTGAAAAGTGATCTTTCCAGGCTGGATCCGGTACATCTTTATTCCGTGACGCTGGGAGCATATAAATTACTGGAACAGCTTGGCCTGCCTCTGGAAGACGATAATATAGCCGCTGCGCTGAAACTTGTTATCAGGCACAGGTATGACATAAAATTTGAACCCCTGCTCGATGATGCCGTAGATCAGTTAATAGTCGTTGCAGCGACAGGCGGGATGAACCAGGCCGAAAAAGAAAGATTCATTAAAGATATTGAGATAGTCAGAAGCCTTGCAGAGAGGGCAGGTGTGCCGAAAGATAGATTTACGAAGTGTGTGGGCAGAGATGATAAAACAGAAGCGCTAAACAGGCTCGCAGCTTCAAGAGGAAAAACGGTAATGGTATTCACCGGTCATGGAGATGTGAATGCAATGCTGCTTGAAGATGTACCCGGTCTCAGGGGGATGGACGATCCGAACGGGATAAGTTACTTGGAACTGGCGAGCGCGTTTGTCGGAAGGGCGCGGGCGGCACTTGAAGATGCTGCATTGGCGGGAGAAGAGGTACGACTTGGCCCCGTACATATTCTGGTAGATGCGTGTTATTCCCTTCATTTTGCGGAGTATTTTTACGAATATATAATGGAACAGACGGAATATATGGATGAGGACGACCCGTTAAGAGCCTTACTGATAGATCAGCTCAAGCAGTTAAGGGTGGTGACTTCGAGTAATTTCAACGAAACCTCTAGACTCGAGAGACCGTTCATCGAATACATCGCGAAATCATACGAGATGCACAGGAAATCTGCCGGTGTGGCTGACGGCGAACATTTTTATCTTATTTACAACCATCTTTATGAAGCAGAGATACTGTCGTTTGTAAATGAAAGACAGAATCCCACAGTGCAGGTATACGTACCCGAAGAGGAAATAAACGAGACTTTCGGGCCGAAAGTCGCCGAAAGCGGAATGGCAGTTCAGTTCGGATTCATGCCGCTGTGGGAAAGGGTGCTGGGCCGCGAGTTCATGCAGAGGCATCCGTTCTTCTCTCTCCTGTTCGGTACCTCGATGGAGGGGCTTTTCTTCCAGGGGATTCTTGTCGGGGTAGTCCTGGCTGGGCTGATTGCCGCAGGGTTTGCATGGCCTGTACTGCTGATTTTCGGCGGTATCCTGGGATTCGGAAGTTCAAAGATATTCCAGCTGTTCCATCCAGGGGTGTATTTCGACCTGCATGCGCCGCCTGTCGATCTTAAGACGCTTCCCGAAGAAGAGCAGCGGAAAATAAAAAGAAGTCTTTTCTGGATGAATATGTCTTTCAGCGCGGTTTTCGTCATACCGGCTGTAGCTATCCCGGGTGTCGGGATATTTATAGGACTCGGACTTGCCGTTTTCACACACCTTATAAGAAACATTATCATATATATACTGGTCAGGGAACACGAGCCTTCACAGAGCGTACTTGCGCGCGTAGAACGCAAATTGGAGAAATATGAAAGAATAACGCGCAAGGATCTCGGGCAGCTGGTAAAAATACTGTCCGACCCGGCGCGAAAACCGAATATATACACGCAGAGACTGCTGTCGGAAAGTCTAGAGAAGAACAGGTATCTTGTGCCCGAAGCGCTTACTTTGCTCGAGAACGCGTTCGTAATGTATTCCGGGAGTAACAGGTATGTAAACGGCAGTCTGCTGAGTATAGCCGCTACCCGGCCCGGCGCGGCGACCGAAAGTGTCCTGGACAAGATAAAACTGATGATATCGGCGGGGGCCGTCGCTCCGGAAGACGGGGCGGCTCTCATCGACGCGATGGAGCGCATCATTAAAGCGAAAACGGGCATGAGCCGGGAAAGCATAAGGCTGAAGGAAAAAGCGGCACATATAATCGCACTCGCCGCACTTAACAGCGATGTCCTGGTGAAACGCAGCGTTAGTATACTTGATGATATACTCAATACGAGAGGGCTGGAACCCGAAAGCTACAGGGTCGCCTACGAAAGTCTGAAGGAAGTCATAGACGAAATTAAGAGCAGGTATGAAAAGCCGAAGGATTTTAACGCTTACTGGGCGCGCGTAACGGAACACGCGCCTCTTGCCGCCACAAAACTCACCGGTATCCCCAAGGGATATTACCATTACGGCTGGGCACATTTCGAAGTGTACAGGAATAAACATCTGGCTGCGACTGTGAAAGAACTGGGATTGACCGGACAGGAAAAATACGATATAGCGCTCACGGCATATGAACTCCTGATGTGGCTTGAGGATTTCGGGGCAGAGATCGACTTGAAAGGCGTTGTGGAAGACGCGATAAATATAGTCATCGAACGCCGCAGCGAAGATCTCAGGCTGAGCGAGGTTTATTCTCCTTCAAGGCGCGCTGTCAGCCTTACGCATATAGAGAAAGGCCCGCATCTGACCGATATCGAGTCTGTCGCACGGAGTTCCGGCGTAAGAAAAGTCACGGGCCGGGGCGCCGCCGGTTATAAAAGGTTCCTGGATGACGTAGGTTCAAAAAGGGGAGGAAATACGATACTGCTGGATGCGGACTGCACAGAGGAAGGCATACTACTGGGGAAAGGACGGTACGGGAGGGTTCATATAACCCCCGAGCAGCTCGGCAGGGCGCTGCTTAGAAGAAAGAGGAACCTCGCAACGGACGTGATAATAATATCAGTAGACACGCCGGATTATCCTTCGGACGGTAAGAAAGCGGACTATGCCGCGTATTACGCGGACAGGTTCTCCGAAAGGCTTCTCGGATATCTTGCGGATAACGGGGCTGCGGATATGCCTGTCGTTATAACCGCAAGTGCTTCTTTCGTGAAAGACCTCGCTAAAGCGCACGAGGCCGGAGCGCCGGTATTCCTGGATGACGCTGTATCGGCCAAGAGCAGGAATTTCGGTTATCGGAATTACCTGCCGATAGGTATCGATGCGCTGCAGGACAGGTTCGGGGTGGATCTTACTGCTTCGGGATTAACGTTCTGGCCGGGTACCGGCAGAGTGGAGTATGCAGAAGGAGTTCCCGAGATACTGAGGGACCCGATACTCGATGGCGACTATATTCCCGAGAACCCGGTGGCGGAGATGGTATCGGAGAACCTGTGGTTCCAGGGGGTTCTCATGGTGCTTCCTTTCCTGGGACTTCCGCTGCTTCTGCCGGCACTGCCTGTGATAGTGCCTCCTCTTGTTCTGGTGGGAGCAGGAGCGCTGTCGCTTCTGTTTTTCAGAAGATGGCACGATATCGTATATTATGATATAAACGCACCGCCGGTTGCGGTCTCTTCGCTTGACCCGCGCAGGCGGGATACTGTAAATACGGCCGTTTACGGGGTAGGGTTCCTGATGAATATATCGGTAATATTACCCGCGATACTGATGCCGGGTGTGGGTATTTTCATCGGTCTGGGCCTGGCGACATTGATACACGTATTGTATGACCTGACCGCGCTGACCGTTAACCGTTTTTCCAACAGGGATATACTTCCGCTGCTCCTTGCGGCAAAAAAAGATACCGAGCAGACGTTCGATCAGGCCATAACGGGATATCCCGATACGGCGTCTCTTGCAGAGATGGTATTGGATTCCGACGGAAGTGTTCTGGGCCGATACGATGACGCGTCGAGATTATTCAAGGGGGCAGGCTGGCTTTTTGTGCCGAAATTGCTCGCTTCGCTCAAATACGCTTCAGTGCGAAGACTCTTTATCGAGCTTGTCATGATGTCAAGGCATGAAAGCCGCAGAAAACTTGTAGCACTTTTGATGACCAATCCCGATATAGCCGAAGCGTTCGGGAAGAATCCTAATGCTTATGCGTCCAAGCTGCTGGGAATAATAGAGGCGCTCGGTAATATGGGGCCGGACCAGTGGTACCGGCTGGCTCAAGACGAGGATTTCCCTGAGAATGTTAAAACCGCTCCCTCGGCTGCGGCACCCGGGAAGCTTTCTTACAAGAAGAACTGGAGGTCCAGGTCCAGGATAACCGCGCTCCTGAAGGATACGCCTCTTTACGGTATTCTTTACTCCAAAGGGGAGGTGGGGTCTGTAAGGAAGATGTTCATTGATAAGATAGTTTCTGATGAAATATCTGACGACGAAGCCCGTCATTTTATGTCCATGGCGGCTCTTCTTAACGAGCTTGTGGGCAGAGAGCTGATAGATAATAAGAAGAAGATAAACGAATTGGCAGTCTCTCTGGTCAATACCGGTTCGGAAGATGGATACAGAGTTTGGCTGACGGAATTGGCCGGGGTACTGCGAGAGCAGGAAAAGGGGCGCGGGAAAGGCCGGAAAAAGTTCATGGAGTTCCCGGAAAAGAGGACTTTTACGGCGTTCTCCGAGCAAGAGTCCTGGCAGGATACCCTGGTAATGGCTTTTACTGGCGCGGAAAAAGAAGAAGGTCATTACATAAATAAATACAACAGGGCGATGAGAATGTATTCCATAATAATGGGAGAACTCAGGGTCACTGCAGATGAAAAACCGTGGGATTTCGCGGCGGCGCTGCTTATAGCAGATAAGCTTAAAGACGAGAATATAAGGCTGTACGAGACTTATTACGAAGGTTATCATAGGGGCCTCCGTGATTATGCCGGAGCCGAGCTGTACTGGCCGGAGGATGATCTGCCCGTGGGAACGGCCTTCAATATTGCGGGGTCGATCGAACGCTCAATAGCGGCCCGCATGGGAGGAGACCGGGCTTCGGCCGAGACGGACAGGGTGCTGGATGTAATAGAAAAAGCTGCTGACGGATATTTCAGGGAAGCCGGACTCGAAGAGCTGGATGAGGAAGTAAAGGCTTATCTAAAACAGCAGATGCGCAATTGGATGTTCTTTAATATAGAGGAGGGTGTAGAAGCGCTGGCTAAGGCTCTGGATAAGAGAGTAGCAGTCGTATCCGACGACCGCGGGGGCAGGAAGATCGCTGATATGACAGAGGCGGCGCATGGAGAAGAGATGTCCCTGGGTGCGGCGTTTTTCAAAAGATGGCTGGATGTGAGCGTCGAGAGCGCGGCGGTGGGCATGGAGGATTACAGGGAAGCTGACAGGATCCGCCGAGCTTACGGCATGGTAGGCAGGACCAGCGTCCTGGGTCATTTCAGGGGGACGACGGACCATACGGTCAGACTGAGCATGGCTGTCAGCAATATCCTGGAGAAAGGGCTGCTGGACCACAGGGCTGACAGGGAAGATATATATGAGTTCCTGGAGAATGTCAGGATCAATGTAGATAAAGACGCCGATATGGACGGGATGAAATTCGTCTTAAGGTTCGATAACAAGGGCCGCCCGTATTTTATGATATCCGTGAATCCCAGGATAATAGAGGCTCAGAACATCTACCGGCTTGCAAGGATAATGATAGACATCGCCTGTTCTGATACGGCCGGGCCGCTCGCGGAGATAGAAACCGGGATGGGAAAGGCTGTTGAGAAATATCTTAAACATTTCCAGGTTAAGGAAAGGAATCTTGAACGAGGGAGGCTGACCGCTTTCCTCGAAGAGCTGGAAATAGTCATCGGTGACAAATCCGGGCTGGAAACAAGGGCCGGCGGCGGAGTGTATTACAGGCTGACAGTTCAAAAAGGAGCAGATTTTGCGGATGCCCTCCGAGGTATAGTTCCCGGAAACGATGAAAAACTTGCAGAAGCAATAAGCCATATGCAGGAAAGAGGCTATAAGACGCAAACGGTGATAAACATAGAGTTTATATCCAGGGAAAGCGATATACCGAAACAAAGACCTTTCAAGCTGGCTACCAACGGCCAGGTGGACGAAGAAGGCCGAGCCATATATACGCTTGTAATACATCCGCAGCTCGTGGAATCGAAATCCATATACGAGCTTTCCAGGTTTATCAGCGAAAACTGGTATTCATGCGAAGTCGTTGAGCAGACCGCGTTCCAGAGAGAGGTTGAAAAATCAATAGACGGCATCGAAAGGGTTAAGAGTTCCGTAAAATACCAGGCCAAGCAGGCCCTGCAGAAGGTGCCGGGGGGTATAAGGGACACGGATCATCTCTGGGAAGTACTGGAAAGCGCGGGAGTGGAAGGAATGGGCACCAGGACTCGTCCGACGAAAGCTTTCGAGAAGATAGCGGAAGCCCTCGGCCTGGAAGGCCGCGCGGCCCGCAGGAACATAGCCGATACGGATAACGCTCCGGTTAATGAAGATGCGCTGGGTAGAGCAGCTGAGAAAGTAAAGCCGTACAAAACCGGGACTATAGACGTAAACGGGCAGCTCGTAGAAGTATCATATATAAGATACAGGATATCAGATCCGGAAGGAAGTGTCGGCTGCGAACTTGCCCGCGGAAATGTGGCTGGGGCCTATAACCTCCAGGTGACTGAAGGAGACGCATCGAAATATTATATTTTCGTAGAAGAAGGATTATCTGACGAAGATATAGCAGTAGAACACGAGGAACTGGAGATAAAATGGAGGAATATTCTTGAGAAGGAATGGGCCGGTGGTGTACCCGATGTGTACGGCTGGCTTGCGGGTAATAAGGAAGCAGCAATAGTCAGGGCGGCGCATATACTCGCGTGGGGAGAACAGATAGCGGCGAGAGGCTGGGATGATGTGTATAGATCGGGATTTGCAGTGGACCAGCTGGGCAGGATGAACAGGCTCGGCAGCTCGGAGAGGGTAGGGGCGCTTCTCAGGCTCAAGAGGGAGAATAGATCTAATCACAGGAGCCTGAGGGCAAGATATTACAGAAAATATGCGGAAAGCATAGACTTTTCAATGATAGATTCTTTTGAGAGAAGCCTGAGAAATTCCATCACTGATCTGAACCTGTATACATTCGTTCCTTATGACACGGCAAGGGCAGAGTATATCATAGCCGGAAGTTATGATAAGGCCGTTAACGAGATTATGAAGGACAGCAGATACGGGAATATAGATCCCTACACGCATTTCAGCAGTATAACGGAACAGCCTATAGTAGAATTCGTCGAACCGGGAACCAGGCCGAGAAGAACCGGGCATTTGCCGTACATGGCGCTGGACGAACTGGAAGATATGGGGCTGGTAATAAGGAGGGACAGGCAGGGAGCCGCGAAGATGCCCGCTGCGGCGCTTCACGCCGGTACTTTAGCCGATATAGTGGAACTCCTTGTCAAAGTGATACCGGCCGGTGAAGCCGTACGTCAAATTCTCTGGATGCACGGGCTTAGCGATCTGCCGGGCGGCAGGGATATACTTGAGCTGCTTTCCGGGACCGAAGCCTCGGAAATACCCGGCATTTTGACCCCTATGAATCTGTCTATTGAAAGGGTTTACAGCGTACTTCTGAATATATATCTGGAGAAGGTAGCGGAGTCGACCCGCTATACAGGTGAACTGGAGGAGAGATTCAGGGAAAAAGCAGCGGCGGACAGGCTGGCTGCTCTTGGTATTCGGGAAGTCACTATCATGTCTTATACCGGGGAAGAGCTTATTGAAGGCGCTGACCGGTTTATGCTGGCTCCTTTCGTACGGGACGGTGACAGGGCCGTCTTTTATGTCAATAGCAGGCTGCTCAATGCTATTTACAGCGGACGGAGTGCGTGGTCTGCCGACGAGATGCTCTCGGCGCTTACCGAGCGCGAGATACTCCTGCAGGAAAAGCTTTCAGGTTATATACCCGGAAGCTCGTCCTGGAAACGGATATACGAAGATACTCATGCTCAGCTGCTGACGGAGCCTGCTCAGGTATATCTATTCTCTATGGCAAGTAATCTTGCGGAAGAAATGAGTAACGAGCGGAGAGAGAAGGTGGAAGCTGCAGTCATAATAAATGCCGGCTCGCTTCTCGCTCCGGAAAGCTACCAGCAACTGGTCGACGTTATATCTAAAAATCTCCCGGCAATAAGGTCCAGAGAAGGCCTTATATCGGTAATAAGAAGGATATTCCCGTCTGAAGAGGATCTCCCCGAAGAAGTTGTATATTTGCTGGCGGATGCGCTCTCCCTCGAATCCTCTGTCGGAAAAGCTGTTGACTCAGCAGGAAGGGGCGTCAGTGCCGGATTACGTCAAAGAGTCATAGACGTGATTTCGAGGGGATACGACGATATAAGATACATAGAAGACCTGGAAAAACTGCTTTATGATAATTTTAAAGAGCGTACAGCCCGCGGGACCATTAAGGGTGTATCTCCCAGGGCCATATCGGCTATTGCCGGAACACTGAAAGAGAGACCTCTGGCTACGGATCCGTCTGCCGAGGCTGTCAGGATAATAACCATTGATATACCCTCCGGAAGATATGGAGGTCTTAACGATTACAGGAAAGCTGCTGAATACCTTTCGGATATACTCAGAAGCAAAAATATGGATGATATATTCGGGAGGCTTATGTCAACGATAGAGGAAGGCGTTCAGAATATGCCGTTGGCACTTCCGGAAACCGGAAAGAAAGGCCGGTTCGATCTGCCAGTCGGGATAATTATGTCGGCACTCGAGCTCGCCGGGTATGAGCCGGCTGCCGAATACATGAGGGGCATGGCCGGTAATATCGTGTCGGAACCGGATGATACCAGCGCGTATGAATGGCTGGACTATATACTGGTTGCAGGTATGAAAGAGGAGCTTATACATATCGTCCTTGAATCGGATGGCGGGTATATAGAGAAGGACTGGTTACTGCGTGACGCTCTGGATTCGGGGGCCGTTAATTATCCGGAATGGTTCGATCTTTCTGTAAAGACGGACGACAATATATCCAACGCGGGGATTCTGGATAGAGCTTCTGTTCTTCAGAAAGCGGATTTTGTATTCGGTGTAATAGGCAGCATGGTAAGCCCCGGTGACGACGTGTCGGTACTTCCTGTCGTTTTCAGATATATAGCTGAAAGAACCGGCCGGTCTCCGCGCACCGAACTCGACGAGCTGCTTAGAAGCGAAGATATTCCGGTAGAAAAGCGTAAAGAGCTCTTCGAATATTCCGTCAGGGCGGGACTATTATCTCCGGGAGAAGATATGACCGTAATACTGGATATGCTTGATATAAAAAGCAGCGATATATACGGTATGACGCCTGATCAGAAATACAGGGTCATAGCTGCTTTAAGAGAATCCGGAATAGAATACAAAGATGCATTACTGTATGTTTGTATGAATTCCGCGAAGAGCCAGGAAGAAGAAGTCGGGGACATCATCGCCTCAGGTGGCATAGCTCTGAGGAACCGCGCGGAGTTCCTGCAAAACGCGGTTTTTGACGGTATTATAAGTGAAGAAGACAGGCCAGATTTTATTTTTCGGCTGCTTGGTATCTCGCGGACTGAAAAGGTATCTTTGACATTGGATACCAAGATGCACCTTATAGACCTCATGGCACAGCTCGGTGTAACCGATCTCGATGAGTCTGTATCGCTGCTCTCGGGCCGTCCGGCGCCGGTATTGAAGAAAGATTTTTATACAGCCGGCGATTTATCATCACAGCCCGCTGAAAGGAAGGAGGGCTCCAGAACGGTAACTGTGGCCCTGAAAAACGGACGTAATATCCGGATTAAATTCGCGAGGAAGGACAGGACCGGAAGTTCAACCAGGGACCGGAAAGAGCTCATAAAAGAGCTGCTCACTATTGCGATGCTGGAAGGTGAGGGCTACGGCGATGCTTTCGCTCAGGAAGGCGGGGCTGAAGAGACGCTCCTTTCGGGAAGTATAGTCAAACTCAGCGATATACGGGCCCTTATTCCCGGTATTATCATCGATACGAAGGGTCTGGATACGGATTTTTGTATCGTTTATGAAGTAGACAGAGAATATGATCATTATGAAAACGAAAGGATGTCAGAGCCACTTACATATGATAACCTCTTGAATTCGGCGCTAATACATATAAAAAAGATAGGCTGGCTCTATTCGAGGAAATTGTCCCATTCCAGCCTTCTCGCATATTCACATGTAAGGCAGAATAATATTTTCAGGTTCAGCTGGATAACTATAAACGATATACATATGGACTGGATCGGTCACGGGCTTCTGTATCCGAACTTAAGGCCCGGAGGGAAGGTAGGCGACAAGGGTCATATAGAACATACGGTACTGAGGAAAGGTTCGGCCCTGTTCGAAACGGACAACATTGACGGGTTGACTGATATGCTCTTTGACTGGGTGATAGCCGTTATCCATTCGGGTATTGTCCAGGGATTAGACGATGACGAAATCGTCGCTATAATTGCTGCAGGACTTGAAGAGCTCAAGAATACCATGCCCGGCCTGAATGATTGGAATACTGCTGCGATGGCGGAACTAGCAGTCGGCAGAACGCTCGAGTACATGAGAGCGCATGATTTCAGGTACTGTCCCACGCATACCGTATGGAAGACCGGTCATATGAAACTGTACAATGCCCTCAGGTATATCTCTTCGGATAAAAGAGAAGAAGAGATAGCCCGTAAAAAACTTGATATGATGAGCTGGGGCGTCAGAGGCAATGAGGGGCGGATACACCGGGAGATGGATTATCTTATAGGACTGGTGAAGGCTATAGAGATAATAGCCAGGGGCGGCAATACTCTTCCGCGGGATATAAACACTGCCGAACGCGGGGAGATAATGGAGGCAGGCCGTGTGGAAGTCCGGCAGCAGGAAACCCCGGCCATGGCATCTGCAGTATTTCCTCATATCGACAGCTGGGTGGATGACGAAATACAAAACGCTATAGAAGAATTCGATGCTGAACAGGGAAAACCTGCTTACCGGTATGGCAATATAAAGGTCTATGAAATAGATAACGGCATCGTCTCGGGACTGGCTCTGACAGGAAATAAGACAAGGGTCAGGGAGCTTCTCGATAATTATTTAAACCTTGCGGGAGAGCGGGGCTGCAGGGTAGTTGAGCAGGATAATATGATATATGTCTTCCCGGTCAAATCAAAAGACGGTTCCGATTATCAGTCTCATGAAATTGAAGTACTTAACAGGATCTGGGCGTTTGCATCGGCGCAGAAAATACAGATCACAGATGTTAAAAAGGGCGCGTACTTCAGCGTCATTAAGCTGAATGACAGAGAAGTGATAAAGTTCTATTCATGGAAGGATATTGATAAACGCAGATATTTCAGTGAAGGATACATGCTCGCTTCGGAAAAAATGAGTGAGCAATGGGTACCGATGAGACTGTTCAAGATAACATCTTCCGGAGAACTCGCCGAGACGCGGTATCCGGAAGAAGCGGATGGGTATATTCAAATGAGAGCAGGGGAGACTGTGGGCGGTGAATTGAGAAAACTTGCCAGTGCGGGTGATATAGATGGATCTTTACGTCTATTCGACGCCTATGTGGATATATTGGGAGAGCAGATACAGCTAGGGGTAATGGACACGGACTCGATAAACATACTGGGCAATTACGCTCTAATGGATGATGGATCTGTAAAAGGGTTCGATATCAGTGGTCTCAGGGATAGCGCGTCTATGCCTGATCGTGATCGGGCGGCTTATATTACCGGTAATGAAAAAGCCATTCTGGAGTTTATTCATGAGATCGGATCGATAGATGCAGAATGCTCCGAAGCGTTATTGTCCAGGTTCCGTGAAAGGGGCGGAATAACAGGCGAAGAAGATGAGACCAGCAGAACCATGGATAATATAGATATTTCAGAACAAAGACAGCTTGTTGAATTCGAAAGACATGTTATATCGGGTGAAGCAGAATATGGAAACGAGTTGGCCGAATATCTAGAAGGATTGGAATGGTTTGTAGATATCTTGGGTATTCATAATGTCGCCAGATTATATAACGAAAATAAAGAAAGACTGGATAAGCTAGTCAGTGTTGCGGTAAAGATAAAAGAATCAGGATTCCGCGAGATAGCAAGCCTGTTTGGAATAGATAATGTGAGGAACGCATTCAATAATAATACCATATCTTTTATAGATGCTATGGAAAGTATACAAAAAATGAAATACGGAAAATTGGCGGGAAGCATCAATATCATGGATGGTATATTCACAAAAGACAGGGTAATGAGAGCATTTTTAAAGGATCCTAATAAATTGATACAAGCACTTAAAAATGCAGAAGAAATGAATACGCCAGAGATAAAAATAGCCATTCGTATTCTCAATGATATCTTTGGCGCAGATGTGTCGGGAGATGCTTTCGTAAATGATCCTGCCGAATTTATTTTCGCATTACAGATTGTGAGAGATTACGGTGTATCGGAAAATATTCATGCTATCGTAAAAAATATGATAGAAATATACGGATTTAATAATGTTATTGAAAACTATATATATAATCCCAGAGATATGGTCAATATAATAAGAAGAACTGATGAATACGGGATAGAAATTCATAAAGATATATGCAGCCTGTTCGGAGCAGATGTGGCCGGTCATATATTCGGTAATAAAATATACATGTATAAGGAAATGATGTTTATGATGACGTCTGGTAAAAAGGATGTTACTGTAAAAATGGTAAAAGAAATGGAAGATCTGTTCGGAAAAGAATGGGTTAAGGAAATACTAATCGGGAGTTATGATATCCTGTTGTCTGAATTGTCAGGGATCGTGTCTTTGAACAAAACAGATGAATTCATGAGCCGTATAAGAAGAATGCGTACATTATTCTCCGATAAAGATATAGCAGAGCTTATCAAATACAATGCAGAATGGTTTATAGAGAGCATGAGTAGGATTATGGATTGTGATTATACTATTGAAAATATGCTTGCTGATATAAGAGCGGAGGATGGCATACTTATCGATTATGAAGGTATATATGATGAAGAAAAAGCAGATCGGAATTTTGAAAAAGCTGCATTTATCTTGAAAAATATACCAGATATAAAAAATATGCTGCATTCGCCTTATAGAGAGAAGGATCTTAGAAAATGCTTGCTAGCGATACTTCTTGCCTATCAGTCTAAATATCGAATAATGAGTAAAGAGGAGTACAGAATTCTAGCAACAAAGATTATGGTTAATGCGCATTACGACAATGCCGGTGATTACTCATATTCTAATTTTAAGATAGGAACAAGGAGAATGAGTATAAAATCAAAGATGAGCTTCATTTCAACCTTGATGCATGAAGTAGCACATAATCTTATTCCGGACAGTGTCGAATCCCAGGCCATTATGGAAATATTTGCGGATATAGGTACATTCGGATTGATGCAGGATATGGAATATGAAGAAGACGATTTCGAAAAAGTAAAAGGAGAGTTATCTTATAAAATTAAAGCAGAATCTCAGAAAAAGAAAATAGAAATAACACAGTCACATGAAGCAGCCAGGGCTCAGCTTCAGTGGATAATCGAAGAAATCCAGGCAGCCGACGGGCTACTTGACTGGTCAAGGCTCTTCGACGCGTCTTTGCAGGTGCTGAAAGAAGACGGGGATATAAGTCATGATGTGTTTATAAAAAGACTGCTATACAAGTATTACGGGAGAACAGTACATATAGGAGGAAGCAGGGCTCCTGTCGAGAAAGTAGTTGTACGAAGTGAACTAAGAAGTATTATTACGATATTATCATCTCTCCATGCGGGCACGTTATCCGATATGACCGTTCTGCTGGCAAGAGTGCTTCCGGGTATGGGCGTGGATCTCCTGGAGCTGTTCAATTCGCTGGGACTTTCTATAGATGAAGTAGTACCTGGAGAGATGCCGGATATAATAGAAGCCGCCGACGGCGTGTCATTATATTCAGTATTCAGGACTCTTCTTAACATATATCTGAGTAAAAAGCAGGAAATGCCGGTAATCCCGGATAAAGATGAACAGAAGGTCATAGATGCCCTGGGACAGAGATTCTCCGATATGGGCTGGAGCGTTGATATCAATATATATGAAGGCGAAGAACTCATGGAAGGGCCGGATGAATTCCTGCTTGCGCCGTTTATTAGGACGGGGGAGAACAGAGGAGAGTTTCATATAAACAGAGCACTGCTCAGGGCATTGTACGACGAACACGGGAAAAAGGATGATCTGATAAAAGCGCTCGCAGAGCGCGAGGTCAACCTCCAGGAACTCATGTCGCAGGGACTTACCTTTGATGAAGCCCACAGAACAATACTCGAAAATGCCGGCCAGACGGAATTGATGGATCTCGCGGAAGATATAGCCGTCATTTTTACGGGTAAAGCGCCGGACAAACCCATAGAAAAGATGACAGTCATACAAAAAGATATATTTGCTATAGATCATATGTTCGGCATCTTGAATCCCCGGGATTACCCGGAAGTAGATAAAGTGCTGAAGAGGGTAGTGAAAAAACTCTGGCTGGCGTCGGGATTGGAGGGGAATGTCCCCGATATCTTTCTGATGGAGAGCAATTCGACCAACAGCATGGTATCGACCCTGACGGGGAACGTTTTCATTACGAGAGGATTTATAAATGAGATCATCAGAGACAGGAACGGGATACTCTATGAGGAGGATATCGCCTGGATAATCGCACACGAACTGGCTCACGTACTGCAGATGCGGGAAGGTTATCAGGCTGACAAGCAGCATGAGAGGCACGCTAGAGAATACGACGCGGATACCAGGGCGTGCAGGATGATGAATGATGCAGGTTACACTGTCAGGGAGACGTATAAACCTCTGGAAATAGCGGAAAGAAAAGAAGAAGAATCAAGTTTATATAGAAAAACCTTAGCTGAAACGAGAGATCTGGAAGATATGCTGAGGCTACTTGCTTTGGGAGATTATTCTGCGATTGCTGCGGACAGGAAGTACAGGGCTTTGCTTTACAGCGCTATGTACGCGTATACATGGTATGATAAGGGTTCGAAAGTAAGGGAAGAGTTGAAAAAGGTTATACCGGAAGCGGACCAGCTGGTGACAAGCTATAAGAGAAGCAAGCTCCACCATAATCACAGAGACGTATCGGACGAAGCTTTTATCAGATACCTGGATAAATTCGGCAGGCTCATGGAAGAGGCGCTGAAATACTATATAGGAAGACAAAAGGAAAAGACCATGATAAAGATGAACGGGATAAAGACAATATCCCCGTCACTAATACCTGAACGTCTTAAAAACAAGATAGAGAGAGAAGATGTCCCCGGCGGGCCTGTTTATTATATGAGCGAGTATAACGGCGAAGTAACCGACGAAGACATACGGGAATTTCTGGATAATATAGAGCGCTCCGGTATGCCCAGGGCCGAACAATATGCCGTTATCCGGGCTGTACGGGAGGTATATGACAAATTCCTCGGAAAAAGAGGATTGGCGATACCCTATATCGAAGACCACCCCGCATCCAGCGGACGATTACGCTACTTCCACGAATATATAAACTCAAACTATATGGCAAATTATCATAAACCGCTGACGGAGTTATCCGAAGGCGTATTAACGGAACTGGAGAGGCCGACATACCATGAGCAGGAAAGGGATCTTCTTAAGAACCATGACGAGGCTGCCGTAACCGGGTATGTGCAGAAGCTCACTGATGCGCAAAAGCTTATATTATTCGGGGCGAAACTGAAGCCGGATCTGAAGAATAAAAAAGTATATTCGGTATTCAGATCCCGGCTGGAGAAAATAATAGAAGATGCCAATCTGAGGGAAATATACCTGTATCAGCTCAATATCGCTTTCGGTATAAAGGAGCTAAACGCGGGGCTGGCTATAATGGACGACCCGGATTCATTCATAGAAGGCATAAGAATGATACCGAATGCAAATGATTACAGGATAATGTCAGACCCATATTATAGTGAAGACAGTAAAGTATTGGCAAAATTCTACAGGGAATATTATGATGCGGTTTTCAATGATATGGACCAGATGATACAATCCCATGATACCCCCTCTAAATATATAAAGGTTATCATGGAAAAGATAAATGCATTGGATATAATATCCCTTGCATACGGTTATGCCCCTCATGAGAAAATGCAGGATCTGCTGGAATTGGCTGCTGCGGATCTGAGCGAAACGGAAGACGCGCTCGATGAAGATACCATGAAAGAACTAATACAATTACTGGGTGAAGACAGCGGGCTGCTGGTAAATATATTGACTAACCAGCTTATACATAATCCCGGTATGGTACAGTTCCTGAGAAAACTCGGTCCGGACAAGATAAACCTGGATATGATGAGCGAAACGGTAATGAAGGCGTTTTCTAACGGAAAACTCGATACGTTAGGTAAAAATTATAAAGAAACATTGCAGATCCTTGCAGAACTGAGCCTGATACTCGGGGTAGATTCCCGTTATTCATTCATAAAATGGGTACCTCTGGTATATAAGAGATACATGCCGCAAGGTTCGGGGTTGCAGTACGGGTATGAATTCATGGAGTATCTGCACGAGATTTTAAAAGAAAACGAACTTTACGGAAACTGGAGACTGGATATAAGGGAATTATATCATGAACTGTTTGAATTGTCATTAAAGAACTCCATGGAAGTGGAGCCCGTAAGAAAGGTGGAATTCGGACAGGAGACGGTGATGGAAAAAGCCGGCAGTCTTGACGGTCTGTCTCCGGGAAGATACGTATTCATTACAAAAGACGGCTACAGGATAGAAGCGAAGACAGATTTTACGGTTCATGTATATTCCGGGATTCTGTACGTAACCGATATATCCGGTTTCGAGTGGGAATTGCCTGTCGTCAATATAACGGGCTATGAAAAGTATGCTGACGGAACAGCCGAAATCAGCAGAAGTTCCTGCAGCCATATGAGAGAGTACATAGTAAAACAGAACCCCGAACAGGATCCGCGGGTTATAGATGGGTTGAGCGATAACGCGGTTATAATGATATACCTTTGCATGCTGGGAGCGGATCCCAGTTTCGACCCTGATGAAATACAACCCGAAAAAATAAAAAAAGCTATAGACAAGGATGAGTTCCATCATAGAAGCAGAAGTTTCTATATAATGGCGGAAGACATGAGCCTGGACGAGCTGGTGAAAGTATACGGGGTGCTGCAGACCATTATCATGAAGGATATACCCGGAAGGGATCTGTTCACTGGGGAGGAGAAGGAAGAAAAAGAAAAATCGCGGCTCAGATCCAGGGAGATGTTCTTGCTTAATTACCTGGTATATATATTGATCCGGGAAGAAGAATCCAAGACCGAATTCGAAAGCGAAGAAAAGAGATCAAGCTGGCGTAGCCGGCGCTTGAGCTATATGTCGAGAGCGTTCATAGGAGAAGTATATTCCGGCTTCAATATGGAAATGCCTTTCGATACTTACAGGCTTCCCAAGACTATGTTAAGGCCCATATTAAGAAACGATATGAGGGCGACAAGCTATTCTGGGTATGTCTATTCCACGCAGAACAGAAGAATGACCAGCCATTTCCTCAGTATGTACGAGACCCGCATAAAAGAAGCCTTCGGTATGGATATATCAGCCATGGAATGGGCGGATATAGTCAAGACCGTATGTGATATTGTTCCCAAATCGGTATTGAGGAATTATCTCTTGTATTATTTCTTTCATAAATATGTTATGAAAAATCATAAGGAATTCAGGGGAATGGACCTTTTCGATCCTGCGGAAGCAAAAAAGAGGTTCAAGTTGCTGGACCCCGGCAGCCGCGCGGCGGTAATGAAAGAATTCAGGATAATGGTTCCTTATCTGGTAAAGGACAGCGTTATAGAAAGTATAAACGAAAAAGCATTCGGGATGACTGTCATGAGAATGGTCACTAAAAAAGAACTTAACTGGATAAATTATGTAGATGAAAAGGCTCATGACGCAAACGTGCGGTATTTCGAGCCGTACACCAGGCATGAATGGGGAGGGGCGGAGAACTATATAGACCTGTTCCTGGCAGAGATGTTCGTTTTGGAAACAGAAGCTGTCGTGAAAGACCGGGATATAGCGATAAGGGAAAAACTGGACGCACTGACCGGGCTGTATCCCAGGCCGAGCAATGTGAGAGACAGTTACCTGGATATGATAGTGGATTCGGTGTTCCCGGAAGATATAACGATACAGGAATACCAGGAGATACTTAAATATTACCATCTAAAGGATAGAAAGAATAAAATAAAATTGTATTGCCTTCAGAAAGAATACAGCAGTGACCCGGGGCTTTCTTTCAATGATAAGGTAGAGCTTATTTTGAAGTATTTCCCTGAAAAAGACCTGTTCAGAGACGATATACTCCTTAACCTGGAAAGAGACGACGTTTCAACGAGAGAACAGGAAAATAAGGTGAGGGCGCTGCTCCTTAAAGGCGGAGATATACTGGATGAAGAGGTCGCTCTCAAGAAAGTAAAACAGGATCACGTGCAGATAGTGCTCGAGGAACTGCATGCGGAGCAGAGGACCGAGGTCATCCTCTGGGCTCTCGGGATAAGAGAAGACAAACCCGCGTCCATAAAGAAACTTGAGCTGGCGGGATATTTCGACTTGGGTTCATATTTCAGTTCCAGGCTGATAAGGACCGCGGATTTCAGGGATATAGGCCGGACGGCGCGCGAAGAACTGCTCACCGAGATATTATTGAACGGGCCCGAAAGCATAATCAAGGCGGGCCAGGTTCATGATTTTCTCGATGCTCTCTGGGATGCGATGATGGACTCGTTCAATATAGAAAAAGCGAAGAGAAAGGAATATGAGGTCATACTGAAAGTACTGAAATCCATATTCAAACATCTTGAGGAAGATCCTGCCAGGCAGGCGAGAATACTCTCCGATGTGCTGATAGAAATGGAAAAGCTGAAGAAAGCCGAGCGTTTCCAGAACCGGTCCTCGGAGTACAAGATGGCTGTACTTTCGAGGACGTTCCTGGGCTCTTCGGGGATAGTAGGTATAAAAATAGCGCAGCATCTGAGCTCATCGGCCAGTTTCGGGCTTTCAAAGGTATTCAAGGACGAGCTGGGAAAGCTTAAAGAATCGGCAAAGGGTATAAATAAATATGCGATATTCTCTATACTGGAGGGACTCGGGTACATGGACGTGGAGCTGGATGAGAAGCTGGGAGCAGCTTCGATCAAGACCACGTTCAGTTTAAGAAATAATCCGGACGAAGTTTTGAAGATAAAGAATCTCCAGGTATATTACGAAGCAAGGAAGGATATGGAACTGTTATCCGGCGTCCTTGGCGACCTGGTCGGTCAAGGCATAATAAGTAAAAGCCAGGCGGATGAACTTGACCAGGAGCTGCGCAGGGTTATCGAAGATGAATCCGATTTCGACCTGGAATCGGAGAACTCCAGGAGACTTACGGAGAATTACCTGGCAAGGAAGGGAAAGCCTCTTGCGGGGAGTGAAAAATACAGGATGGTATATGGGATGCTGGGTCATTTTATAGGCCCGTCTGAAGATTATGAGATAAGCTTCAGCAGGATAAATGAGGTGAAGGACAATATGCTCATCCGCGAGAACCGCATACACGGCGTTTCGCTTGCCGAGTATAAAGGTCCCGACAGGGCAAAGATATGCGGAATAGCATTCCTTGAACTCCTCAGGCAGATATTCGAAGACGGATTTTATCACGCAGATCCTCATTCCGGCAATATAATGATAAGGGATATAGGCGGAGGAAGGAAAGAGATCGTATTCATAGACATGGGCGGGTGCAACGAGATAGAACTTCCGCAGGAAGGAGTGCCTTCGTCGGCCCCTCTGGAATCGGAGCTGCTTGAAGATCTCATGTTCGGTGTACTGGAAAAATTCAGAGAGACTCTTTCCGTAGACGAAGCGCTCGGGGTTCTGAGGGGTACGTCTGCCGATGCCCTGTCTTTTTCCACCAGGAAATTCATCGACAAGGCGAGTTATCTTTTTGACGAGATGAGAAGGTTATTGGAACCGCCGGCCCGCGCTACGGCGTTCCGCCCCGCCTGGGAAGAGAGGTTCGGAAGGGACGCGCTGAAGCACCCGGTCCTTTCGTGGGTAGCCTTGTTCGTGGGCGTGGGCTGGGAGGGC
>JAFGSA010000068.1 GCA_016934855.1 Elusimicrobiota bacterium | reverse complement strand
TACGCGCAAGAGGGGACGGCGAGTCCCCAATTGAATGCGGAAGCATATTCCCCCTCCCGGCACCACGTGCTGACGCACTGTGGAAAGTGGAATGTGTAATGTGTAAAGTAATGAACGCAGTGGATTTAAACTTTCAACTTTACACTTTAAACAGGGCGGGTTCGGGGAAGGGATATCCCCTCCCGGCACCACGTGCTGACGCACTGTGGAAAGTGGAATGTGGAAAGTAAAGAAGTTGCTAGTCGCTTGTTGCTGGTCGTTAGTAAAAAGAAATACCAGATAACAGATATAAATAGCGGAAAGTAAAAAGTATGATGTTTAATGGAAATCTTATTTTACCTTATAACTTAAAACTTACAACCTATAACTGCTCTGCATCGATTAGCCTGCTGCGGCGCAGTTGTAAGCAAAGATTGAACGAACAGCAACTAGATACAAATATCCTTTTACACAGGAACCCAGGCATATAATGGCAAAAAGACTGCTCCTTCAGGATATACTGCTCAAAGAGAAGATCGTAGACCAGTCCACTTATGCGGGCCTGACCGAGAAAGCCAAGAAACTCGGCAAGACCATCGAGCAGCTCCTGGTCGAGAATAATATAATAGAGAAGGCTAAGCTCCTTAAGATCCTGAGCACCAAATGGGGCGTAAAGCCTGTCGACCTGGACGCAATGGAGATAGACGAAGACGCCGCCCGCCTGGTTCCGGAACTGACCGCGCGCAGATACCTGGTGCTCCCCTTCTCGAAGGCGGATAACAAGCTTTACGTCGCTATGGCGAGGCCCTGGGACCTCACCGCCATAGAGGACCTCCACCTGAGGACAAATTACGAGATAACTCCCTATCTCGCCCTCTCGTCGGATATAGAGAAAGGCCTGAACGTGATCTTCACCCAGAACTCCAAGATCACTGATTATATATCCAACCTCGCAAAGACCGCCGGGCCCGGAGGCGGGGAACTCGAAGAAGGAGGCAGGGAAGAGATAAGTTTCGGGAAAATGGGCGCGGACGACGAGAAACAGGCCCGCAAGATCGCCAACGCCGTAATACTGGAAGGGCTGGCCAGGAAAGCCTCGGATTTCCATATAGAACCCTTTGAGAAAGACCTATATATTAGGTACAGGATCGACGGGCAGCTCCAGAAATCGACTTTCGACGTACCCAAGTCGCTGCTCAACGCCATAATGGCCAGGATCAAGATAATGAGCCACACGATGGATATCACCGAGAAAAGGGTCCCCCAGGACGGGCGCATCCAGGTGACATACCAGAACAAGCCCATAGAGTTCCGCGTAAACACCATACCCACGGCCTACGGGGAAAGCTGCGTCATGAGGGTGCTGGACCGCAGCAGCATCATGGTCAACCTGGAACAGCTGGGGTTCCTTCCGGATACATTCAAACAGCTCACGGAACTATTGAAGAAACCCTACGGGATCGTACTGGTATCGGGCCCCACGGGCAGCGGCAAATCCACAACTCTGTACTCGGCGCTGAACTACCTGCTGGAGGACTCGAAAAAACTGCCCGACGGCACTAAGAGCCCTGTATCTCCCAAAAAGATACTGACGGCGGAGAACCCCGTGGAATACGACCTCGCGGAAGTCGTCCAGCTTCCTGTCAATCCCGACATTGACCTCACTTTCTCAGCCGCCATGAGGGCGTTCCTGAGGCAGGACCCGGATATCATCATGGTCGGAGAAATAAGGGACCGGGACACGGCCCAGATAGCAATGGAAGCAGCGCTTACGGGCCATTTCGTTTTATCCACCATACACACTAACGACGCCCCTACTTCCGTCTCCCGGCTTGCTGAGATGCAGGTGCCCACATACCTTATATCTTCCGCCCTGGAAGGCGTGCTCGCGCAGAGGCTGATAAGGACCATCTGCAAGAACTGCAAGGAAGAGATGAAGGAGATACCAAAAAAACTCATGGAAGAGTTCGATAAACTTGCCATACCCAAAGACAAGATAACCACGTTCAAGGGAAAAGGCTGCAAGGAATGCAATAATACGGGCTACAAGGGACGCTCGGGTATACATGAACTTCTTATTTTCACCCCGGAGCTCAGGGAACTGCTAATGACAGAGATATCGTCCGTGCCCATAACCAAGCTCGCGAAGAAACAGGGAATGAGACAATTATGGGAAGACGGCATAATGAAGATCGCTAAAGGTGTAACAACGTACGAAGAACTGTTGAGGGTATGCCAATGATTATGATGAATATATGTCCGAAATGCGAGAAAGTCATCCTTTCCGATTACAAGTTCTGCCCGAGATGCGGGTATTCCATATACGGAAAGAAAGGCGCTGAAGAGCCAGCGCATGCGGTCCCGGCGGCGGCACCCGTGGCAGCCGGCGAAGACACCAGTAAAGTGCTGCAGTTCTTTAACGTAGCGCAGACGCTGACGACGGCAGACGACATAGACCTTCTCCTGAAAAAGATCGGATCGGCGGTAGAAGAGATCCTGGGCGCCGAGAGGTCTTCCATAATGCTCCTGGACGATACGGGTGAAAACCTCTATTTCAAGACGGCGACCGGTGAAGATATACTCAAGAAGCTCAAGATACCTGTCGGGATGGGCGTTGCGGGCTGGATAGCCCAGAACAAGAAACCCGACATAGTCAACGACCCCTATAACGACGAGCGGTTCTCCCCGGACACCGACAAGAAGACAGGCTTCAAGACCAGGTCGATCGTAGGCGCTCCCATGATGGTGGGAGACGAGCTCGTGGGTATAGTCGAGGCCATCAACAAAACAGACGGTGAGTTCACCAAGGACGATATGAACACCCTGATGGGGTTTGCCGGGCTCGCCGCTGTCAGTATAGTCAATACCAAACTCAAGACGGACCAGAAGAACTTCTTCTCGAACATGCTTGATTTCCTGATCATCGGCACCGAGGCTCTCAGTTCGCCCGAGCCCACCAAGTCGGGTCACGCGTGGGAGATAGCGAAATACGTTCCGCACATAGGAAGAGAGCTCGGATTCGATAGGGACAAGATACACCTCATACATAACGCGGCTCTTATGCACGACATAGGGTTCCTGGGGCTCGCCAACCCGGAGCTCATCGGGCTTCGCATAGACAGGGAGCTCGATTCAAACGCGAAATACAGGCTTCATCCGATAATCGGCTCGGAGATAGTCAAGGGGATAAAGATGATGCACGACATGGGGCCGTACATACTTTACCATCACCAGTTCAAAGACGGGTCGGGGTTCCCCGAGAACCTGCCGCTGGACCAGATAACACCCGAGATAGAAGTCATCTCGATCCTGGAGCAATACTGCATCCGTAAGGACAAACGGGCACTGGACCCGAAGAAATTCTCCCCCGCCGTTTACAGGGCTTTCGATAAAGTCATACATTGATGAGGTTCTCCAAGAGAAAGATAGCGATAATAATAGGTATACCTCTGAGTATACTCTTCCTGTACCTGGCGTTCAGGAAAGTCGAATTTTCAAAAGCCGTCGAGATACTCAAGACGACCAATTACGTTTATCTGATCCCGGCCCTGCTGGCCTTCTTGTGCGATTTTACGCTGAGAGCGGTCAGGTGGAACTTCCTTCTCATGCCGATCAAGAAATGCCGTTTCATCAACTCTCTCAGCACTGTATTCATCGGGTTCTTCGCGAATAACGTCCTTCCGATGAGGGCCGGGGAGATAATACGGGCGGTAATGCTCGGCGAAAAAGAGAAGATATCAAAGACGAGCGTAGTGGCCACGCTCGTAGTCGAAAGGATCCTGGACATGTTCGCCCTTATCATCCTGCTCATGATCGCTTTCTTTATCTTTCCTTTCCCGGACTACATAAAAAAGATATGGTTAATCGGGCTGGTGATCCTCAGTATAGTGCTCCTCCTGATGTACGGACTAATATTCTTCCAGGCGTTTACGCTGAGAATAATGGACAAATTCCTGCATATATTCCCCAAAAGACTCGGCGACAGGATAGAGAACATGCTCAAGCTCTTCATACAGGGGCTGGAAATAATGAAGAAATCCCATTATTTCTTCATATCTTTTCTGCTTTCCATAGCGATATGGCTGGCCGACGCCGCTGTATTCTTTTTCGTAGCCAAAGGCATGGAAATACACCAGGTAGGATACATGGGTGCCGCCTTCGTCATGTGCGTGATAGCGCTGGGTATATCCGTGCCTTCGTCGCCGGGTTTCATCGGTGTCTATGAATATTTCGGGATACTGGGCTGCTCCGTACTCGGGGTCGACAAGAGCGTCGCTCTAAGTTTCATGCTTCTTACCCACGTAATGCAGATCCTGGCGATGTCCGTGATGGGAACTACCTTCCTGGCCAGGGAACACCTTTCGCTTATTCAATTGGAACGGGAAGCGGAAAAAGAGAGCTGAAGTTACTCGTAATTTTCTTTTATCGCCCTTATTATCTCTTCTTCGGAAGTGATGTAGACTTCTACTTCAAGATTCGTCAGTATTGATATGGCGGCCCTGACCTCTTCCTCCTGGGGTTCGGCCATCGCCACCTTAAGCTTGTCTCCCTCCATGTCGAAGGGTATGAGCATATGCTGCTGGGCTATGCTCTTGGGTATATACTTGAGTACGTCTTCGGGTATTCCCCCGGAATCCGATAGCCGGACATAGGGATGGCCAAGCTGTTTTCCGACCAGGGAAAGGACTACTTCCTTGTCCACGATGCCCATGGAGGTCAGCACTTCACCGAGCTTCATGTTGGAAGTCTTCTGCTGTTTGAGTATCTCTTCGAGTTTCTTGTCATCTATGAAATCGAGAGACTTGAGTATCTCCCCCAGCCGCTGCTTCTTCAGGATTTCACGTGCCTTTACGCTCATTCGACAATTCTAACACAAATCCTTGCTATTGTAAATATCATATAATAAAAAAACCGGTGAAGGTTTCACCGGAAATTCGAAAAATGCTAATATATATTTATAGTATAAATCCTTTTTATGGCCTGCCGAGCCGTGATTTTTTGCTTTTTGCGTTTGTCCGACTTCGCTGGTGAACTTCGTCGTGACAGCCTCCGCCTATTTATTCAGAAAGGAACGAAGGTTGGTAGCGGGGGCAGGATTTGAACCTGCGACCTCCGGGTTATGAGCCCGACGAGCTACCTGGCTGCTCCACCCCGCGTC
>JAFGSA010000067.1 GCA_016934855.1 Elusimicrobiota bacterium | reverse complement strand
TCTTATCCCCGGATTCGACGATATAAAAGTATATTCCGGACGCTACCCTGTTGCTCGCCTCATTATCCAGGTTCCATACCGCCTGGTAGACCGCTTCATTGCTTTTCAGCCCGACCAGGCTTATATCTTCAGAATCGATCTTCTTGACCAGTTCTCCGGCTGCCGAGTATATCCGTATCTCGTTGTCGTTCTCGAGGTTTGTCATCATGAAAGATATCGTGGTAGAGGCCGCGCCGACTGCTGGGTTAGGAAAATTAACCGGCGCTTCCTTGAAGGCCAGCGCCTCCGTGAAATTGGCTACGGTAGCGTCGAAAGTCATATATGAAGCGTGTTCCTCGAAATTCAGCAGTGTAATACCCGATATTGTACCCTCATAGCCGTCCGAATCGGGAGAAGCGAACGCTTCGTCCGTATCCCAGATGCTTTTGCCCACTATATCTATCCTCGGATGTTCCTGGGTCGAACTGTTGACATCGTTATCTGCTACCTCTCCGACATCGTCATCAATATGCAGTATTACCACCCCCCATTCTACTCCGCCGGCGGTATCGTAATCCCCCCCCTTTTTCCGGTACGACATCAGGAAATACTCCAGTTCGCCTGTGCCCGGCACGATCACCTTGTAAACCGAGTCGCTCTCCGTACTGTAGTAGGGATTTATCCTCAAGCCCAGGGAATTGCCTTCGAGGACCTCCGGCGCCACCCACCCCAGGTATGCCTTGCTCCAGGAGCAGGGATGCGGCGGGGTCTTGCCTCCGTCGTTCCATGAACCGACGTCCATAAGGGCATAATCCCCGACTACTTCCTCCCCTGTGTCCGGGGCGTATATATCGGGAAGGCCGAGCTGGTGCCCGAACTCGTGGCATATGACCCCAAAAGGTTCAAGTGTGCCGTATTCCCTGGCGGGGACGATGGCCCCTGTTGTAAACCCGTAAGTGGAGTACTGCGCCATCTGCATGGAGACCGACCATATATCGCCGGGATAATCGGGATACGTAGATTCGTTACCGTTTCCGGCGTGGGCCACTATCACGTAGTCATATTCGTCTGCGGCGGCGCCCGTGGTCACCTTGACGCCGGCTTCGTTTGCCGCGTTTATCGCGTCTCTGATCAGGATGGCCAGGCGTTCCGGATAGGAATTCTCATCCTCCCCGTACCAGCCCATGCTGTGACCCGTCAGGGTAAAACACTGCGTGGCCAGCTCTATCTCCGTTTTTATCCCGTCTTCGGCCGCGAAATAGACCTCCAGGTCAAGGTCGCCGTATGAAGCCTTGTCATAGTAGTCTTCGAAATTCTTCGAATCGGAAACGAACCAGCCGTCGATATTCGTCATATCGCCGGTGGTCATTGTGTTATTCCCGGACGTGCCGATTCCCGCCCCGGAAAATTCCACGGGAATTACCACGACTTTCTTAGTTCCTTTTATCTTCGCGCGGTGTTCCTGGATAGATATGCCTTCCGGCAGGTTGACGTATTCCCTCGGGCCGGGGCCTCCCCTGAAAGCAGGCGCCGCGGCCAGTTCACAGACCCCCGCGCCTGCCGCGATTATAAGCGCAGCACAGATTAATCTGTTTCTCATTATTTATGCTTGGTATTTGACGATCAGAACCCTATTGACAGCGAGAATACATGGTTCCACTCGGGATCGTTACCCGGGTACTCCGACAGCTCCCTTGCATAAAACGCATAGTTCAGGAATCCGAGCAACCCGAACCCGAATGACGGGTAACCCTGATACAAACCCGCTCTCAGTCTCAGTATATTGATGAGGTTCAGTTCACCTCCCAGGTACAGCTTGGTGAAAAACGTCGCTTTTCCCAGATCGTCGAACTTTATATCCCTTACTTCTCCCGCCAGGGTTATCAGCTTGGTCAGGTTATACGCCGAACCCAGGCCTACCTGGGTTTTTATAACTTCGCTCGTATCGTCGTCATAACCTATCCTGGTAGAAAGGAAGTCTTTCATCACGTACGAAAAAGTCCATTTTTCGCTGTATTTGTAAAGCAGCCCCCAGTCCCATCCGTAGCCGTTCCCCTTTTTTACGTCGTCTTCATCTACGTCGAAATCGGAGAATTCCAGCACGCTCATCCTGTTCTCCTCGTATTTATAGCGGTTGACCAGCTTGAGGTTTATTCCCGCGTAGGCTTCGCCCGGCAGGCTGTAAGGCAGGCTCGGTATCTTATACGCGAGAGGCATAACAGCCTGCACGTCGACCCTGGCCCAGAAATCAACCGTAGGAATGAGCAGCCCGGCGTTCATCTTCGCTCCGACGTCCACCTGGTCGTATATGCCCAGGCCGCACCATATCTTTCCGTCACGCCCGTAAAACGGGAAAGGCCCTGCGGAGATGCTGGGATTTACAGCGCCGATCCTCAGCCGGACCTTGTAATCCGTGACAGTATCTGATATCTCGTCAAGAAGCTCCGCCTGCTTTCCCGCATCCTGTTCGTCGAAATCTTCCAGTTCTTCCTGGTTCTCATCATAGAAATCATAGAACTTGAAAATGTCGTTCGATATCGATATGGGAAGCTCCAGTATCCTCATGTGGAATCCGCTTTTAAGCGCCAGAAGAGCCGGATTGTAAAGGACATCGTACCTGCCCATCACAGTCATGCCTGCGCCGCCCATTCCGTAGGCTTCTACAGCCTCTATCTGTACCGGCTCCCCCTTCGCGAACAGCCCGCAAGAGGCCAGTATCAGAACCGCAAATAACGCAACTGATATCTTTTTCATTAAATGCTCCTTTAATACAGCTTCTTTAATTCCGCTTTAAATTCCTTGAACTGGCTCTTTATGTCGTCAATGTCGATATCCGTGTACCTCAATATGACCCCCAGGTTCTCGTTTATCGCATCATCGATTATCCCGATAACGTAGTCTATATCAGACTTTCTTATCGATTTCAATCCGCTTACGTTAAAATCTTCGTCTATGACCAGCTTGGGATACTTGTCCAGAAGGTACGCTACCGCGTGTATCACCCTCGCCACCGCCATGTTTATGTTCACGTCGATATCATCGGCGGGTATCACGCCGTCGGCCCTTCCCCTGACTATATCCTTCAGCATGTCTATCGCTATCTTAGTGGCATCTCTGAGTTCGCCGTAATCCAAGTTCTCGAGAAGATCGTCAAGCGCGGAATTGATCCTGTAGCTTCCCGTCATCCTCGTGCCTGCGGAAGCGTTCGAGGCCGGGTCTTCCTCGTTGAGGAACTTCGGAAGGAGCGCGCCCAGGTCCAGCCCGACGCTCTTCATCTGTGCGGCCGCCAGCCCGTACAGAGCCTCGGAATTATCCGAGTCTTTTTCGAGTATCTTCTCGTAATATTCTATCGCGTCCTCGTAATCTCCGTCGGCAAGCGCCTTGCTGCCGTCTGCCGACAGGGCATCCACCGAATCATCCTTTCCCCTGGAATGGGTCCACGAGAACATGTTGCCGTTCTCGCAGCCGCCCAGCAATAATAATGATAAAAGGAAAAACACAACTGATTTTCTCATCTTCTCTACCTCCGTATATTTAATTATGTTCCCATGCTCCAGGAATTCAGATATTTCTTCTGTTCCGGAGTCAGGCTGTCTATTTTTATCCCCATGCTTCCCAGCTTGAGTTTCGCCACTTTGGCTTCTATGTCAGCCGGCACGTTGTATACGGCGTTTTTAAGTTTCTTCCTGTTTTTTACAACGAAACCGGCGGCCAGGGCCTGGGTCGAAAAACTCATATCCATAACCGACGCCGGATGCCCTTCCGCAGCCGCCAGATTGACGAGTCTGCCCTCGGCTATCAGATATATCTTCCTTCCGCCCGGAAGGGTGTATTCATCAACGAAGTTCCTAACTCCTCTTTTAACTTTTTTTGACAATTTAGTCAATCCCTTTATGTCGATCTCAACGTTAAAATGCCCCGAATTACAGATAACTGCGCCGCTCTTCATCTGCCTGAAATGCTCCGGCCTTATCACGTTTATATCGCCCGTAAGCGTGCAGAAAAGGTCGCCTATCTTAGCGGCTTCGGCCATCGACATCACCCTGTAGCCTTCCAGTACGGCTTCTATCGCTTTTATCGGTTCGACCTCGGTTATTATCACGTTTGCCCCCATTCCGCGCGCCCTCATGGCGAAACCGCGGCCGCACCAGC
>JAFGSA010000066.1 GCA_016934855.1 Elusimicrobiota bacterium | reverse complement strand
GATTGTCCCGTGCCGTACCTGTTATCAAACAGGTTCTTGGTCTTAGCGTCATTCACAGCTATGACGGGAAGCCTCAGTACCCCGTCCCTCTCCATAGCCTTGAGCCTTATGACCCCGGTTGTTGTCTCCTCCATGCTTCCCAGCACCTTCGAGCACTTTTTCGGATATTTTGAATGAAGCGTCGATATAAGGTCCGCACCGTCATCCATCGTGATCACGGGATTGTGGTCTATGGCGGCCTGTATGTGTTTATAGAAGGTTTTCGTGTTTTCTCCTTTTATAGCGAAGACCTTTATCCCGTAGTCTTTTACGAGAGACGCCGCCACATCGTCCTGCGTGCTGAGAGGATTGGACGCGCACAAAAGGACATCGGCCCCGCCGGCTTTCAGTGTCCTGACGAGGTTTGCCGTCTCGGCCGTAACATGAAGACAGCATGACATCTTTAATCCTCTCAGTATACCGGACTTCTTGAATTCGTCCCTCACTAACTGCAGGACAGGCATGTCCTGGTCAGCCCATTCTATACGCCTGCGGCCTTCTCCGGCCAGCCCCATACTTTTGATATCAGTCATGATTCTTCCCTTTCTTTCCCGTCTTTTTCGTCTTCTTCCTTTTCCTTCTCAGTTTCTCCTTATAAGAACCCCTGGGAGCGGTTTCCATAACCATAGTAAGGTATCCCAGCTGTTTTTCTATGGATTCGACATACAGGTTCCTGTCTATCCCGTACCTTTTGGCGAAATGATCCCTGGCGTATTCAAATAAGCCGCCAAGCTCGTTTTTAAGCTTGATTTTGGCTATGTTATCATAAAATTTCACCGTGTTTCTCAGAAGATCCATCTCTGAATCGTACCCCGGCATCTGCGATTCCTTGAATTCCCTGTATAAATACGAAAGATTTTCAAGATATGTCCTCGACGCCATCTGCCCAATCAGATCGGCGGTTCCTACAATATGAGCCAGTATTTTTTCGTCATTGCTGCCGAATCTTATCCTGGATGCATCTTCTTTCAGGTCGGTACACCTTACCATCTTACAGGATAATTCGTAAGATTTCTCGTCAAAACCTATAAGCCTGAAATATTTTTTCAAGAATTCCATGCTTCTTTTCTCGTGATTCTTGGTGTATTTGGCGCCTGTACCGACATTATCGTTCTTTTTCTGGATATACCCGCTGTCGTGAAAGAGAACAGCTATAAGCCCTATCACGACGCTCTTGACAGGCAGGGGTTTTTCTCTGATATTATACCCGTCGACCAATCTCGCGTAAGCCAGGAAAGTGTCCATAGAATGATTTATATCATGATAAGGCGTGTTGCATTTTTTATAGCCGGGATATAATCCGTTGTAAAGAGTGATGAAATCCTTGAAGACTTTCCGCATTATCAGGAAATCCTTAACATGGTAATTCTGGATGAAAATGCACTTGACTTCCTCCAGCACCGCGTTCGGACTGTCTATGTCCACGAGTTTTGTGAGCTGAGCTATCTCGTTTTTCAGTATCTTGTCGTACCTTTTGTCTTTCGTGATATTCTCCATGTTCATGTTCTTCTCAGCTTTTCTTTAAAAGTGTCGGGAGCCTTCTCAAGGACGTCCTCAAGATAGTTCAACTGCCTTTCTATCGCTTCTATATATAAGTTCGCATCTATTCTGTATCTTTTATTAAAATGGGTCCGGCAGTATTTGTACACGCCTTTGTAGTCCTTTTCTATTCTTGTTTTTATCGTAGTATTGTAAAACTCTATCGTTTTTTTCAGAAGCTGGAGTATGGACGGCTGGTCTATTATCTTGAACTTCCTTATGACGTCGTAAGAGGCGAACAGCCTTTCGAGGTACGTCCTTGTCGACATCTGGCCGACTATATTTGCGGTACCTACCATGCATCCCGCGAGCCTCTCTTCTTCTTTTTTCAGGTCGATTCCGGAAACATCGTTGAAAAGATCGGTATATTCGACCATCCTGACCGCCAGGTTATATTCCTGCCTGTCTATCTTATTCTCGTCGAAATATCTGTTAATAAAACTTATACTGCGCTGTATATGGTCATGTGCCGGCTTTGAGTCCGCTATTGAACTGTCGTGTAGCAAACAGGTTATAAGCCCCACCTTGGCTACAGAAGCGGGGAGAGTTGCGTTATCTATATTATATCCGTCGATTATACACGAATAGGCGAGCATCGTGTTTACGGCGTTGACTATGCCGTCGTGTTCAAAGGTATTTGTCCTGCAAAGGCTTAGGAAATCATTGAAAATGTCTCTTACTTTCTGAAAATCGTTTATAGAATAGTTATAAAGGAAATTATATTTGATTTCCTCGAACATCGCTTTTATGCTGTGCATATTGACCAGCTGCGCAAGCTGATATTTCTGTATTTCTTTCATTCTGTGCCTGGATCGCCTGATTAATAAACCAATTATTATGGATTTTATTTATTTAAGGTAAAAAAATCAAATGAAACAATATCCTTTAAATCCTGAATATGTAACTTAAAAGCTTGTAAATGAGCTTCGCGGCGAGGAAATCAGGCGCCTTATTGCCGGAAGGGCACAATTCTACTACGTCAAATGCGACTATTTCCCTGTTTTCGGCAACCCTTCTGAGCAGTCCCGTCACCTGGTACCAGTCAAGCCCGCCGGGTTCCGGGGTGCCAGTCGAGGGCATCAGCCCTATATCAAAGACGTCCAGATCTATTGTGATATAAACCCTGCCTTCCGGCAGGCTGTCTATCACTTTCTCCATCCAATCCCCCGAGCCGTATATGTTCTCGGCATAGAAAGTCCGGTCCCTTTCTATATTCTTCAGTTCGGATGTATCCGAACTCCTGATCCCTACCGAGACATACCTGCACCCCATCTCCTTCACTCTTGCCATCACGCAGGCATGGTTATTGGGAGACCCCTCATAAATATCCCGCATATCCGAATGAGCATCAAGATGCAGTACCGATATTCCCCCGTGAAATTCGTTCACTGCCCTGACTGCGCCGATAGATACCGAGTGTTCGCCCCCGATAATTACGGGGAACTTCTCGTCCTCCAGCAGTTTTCCTACTTCTTTATAGACAGCACCCACCATTTCATCCGGCCCGGAAGCTTTTATCTCCTTCCCTGTGTATATCCCCTTTCTGAAAACCTCCGAACCCGTCTCGATATCATACAATTCAAGGTTCTGCGAGGCTTCTATTATTGCTGAAGGTCCTTTATCCGCCCCCTTGATCCAGGTGCTCGTTCCGTCGAAAGGTACCGGCAGTATTGCGATCCTTGAAGTACTGTATAGTGAATGTTTTTCCGGAAGACCGTTGAAATTTCTGGAAGCGTTATATTCCAAAATCGTCTTTGATGAAAACTGCCAGCGCTATTACGGAAGTCCAGAGTCCGTCTTTGTGCCCCGTAGCCGACTGGCATATGTTGTTGGTTTTGAATATATGTCCGCTCGCGTGATAGACCTGCTTGCGTTCGTCCCAGGCCGAATCAGGATCGAAAGCCACGCCGAGCGTCGTTGCGAGCATGGTAGCGGCAAGATCCTCCGCATATTCACCGGATATCTTTGCCATCTCGCCGAAAGCATGATGTTCGGACAGGTACCCGTAATAAGATCTGTCCTTGGGCACGGCTATGCCTATAGCGGCCGAGATCAGCCTGCTCGGTTCATTCGTCTCGTTTCGCGCCATAACGCAGAATGTTATCTCTCCCGGTTTCTGTATTTTAAGACCCTCTGTCTTGGCGATCATTTTGCAGTTGGGAGGCAATATGCTGGAGACGCATACCAGGTTGCATTTCTCTATTCCGGCATCTCTCAGCGCCAGCTCGAAAGAAGCGAGCTTGTCCTTGTGCACGCCCACTCCGCGTGTAAGAAATAATTTGTTTGGTATCATTTTCTCTTTCTTGTCCCGTTTAATCCGGATCCTTTTGAAATTTTCCTGATAATTTACTTTATAAGGTCGATTTTGTCAATACTATTCAGGAGGCTCCTTCTCTGCCCCCCAGATACATGTTTATCTTTTCCAGAAGTTTTTCAAACCTGATAGGCTTGTAAAAAATATCTTCTTTTCTGATATTTTTATCAACAATGATCTTTTCCATGTTTTCCGGTGATTGTGCGGTTATTATTATGACCGGTATATTCCTGGTAGTCTCGAGCTTCTTCAGCCTTTCATATATCACGTCGCCTTTTCCTGCAGGCATGTTTATATCGAGCGTAATCAGGTCCGGTTTTTCAGAATTCGCGTACTGCGTTGCCTGCGCCCCGTCATATGCCGACACTGTCAGGTATCCTTCCGCCCGGAGATTTTCCTTTATCACTTCGTTGACGTTCCTGTCATCCTCTATTATAAGTATTTTCTTATTGGGCACATTTTCCTCCGCACTCGAAAGAGTTTAATGAATTTTATATTTTTTTGTACGTAAAATCAAACGATGCTCCTTCCCTGCCGGTGCTCTCTTGATTTTAAGCTTAAAAGTATCTAAAATTTCTTTGTGATATTCAACCTTAGGAAAAACAAAACCGTACTGATAGTTGACGATGAACAGGGTGTTAAAGACACTGCCAGCCTGATATTCGAAAGCTGGGGGTTCAGGATACTTACCGAAGAAAGCGGCTTTAAAGCTGTAGAGATCGCAAAAAAAAATAAACCCGACCTGATCATACTCGATCTCAACATACCCGACATCGACGGATTCAACGTCTGCAGGATACTGAAAAAAGACCCTTCGACTCATAAAATACCTATAATCCTCCTCACAGGAATGGGAAAATCCCCCGATATCGACAAAGGATTCAAATGCGGAGCCGACGATTACCTGATAAAACCGCTTGACTGGGACCGCCTTAAAATGAAGGTTTCCGATCTCCTGGGGATAGACCTGTAAAAGGAAAGTTCCCTCGCATGTCCGGCCGGTTTGCAAAAATTTTTAAAATACTGCTTCCCCTTGCGGTGAGTTCCGCCATAATCTGCCTGCTGTTCAGAAACATCCAGCCACGGTTATTCATAGACCATCTAATCTCCGCCAGGATGTCTCTCATCCTGCCCGCCGTAGCGGTATCCCTTTTTTTCAATAATATTTTTGCCGCTTACAGGTGGCACTATATACTCAGGGCGACCGGCTGCGGCATAAGTTTCAGGGAAACGCTGTTCCTCTTCATGGGCAGCCGGCCTGTGCGTTCGATCATACCCCTTAAGATAGGCACTCTCGCTCTTCCTCTCTACCTGAAAAGAAACAACGGCTTTCCCGTCATCAAGTCGATATACTCCATAGTGCTCGACAAAGCATACAGTTCACTCGGCATATTTTCCTGTATTTATGCAGGTTTTGTCTTTTTCCGAATCCCGGTTACTGTAAAAATCCTTGCCGCACTGGTTCTTATAGCCATGATATACTTTGTTTCAGGACCGATGGCTGTAATCTTCCGGAAAGCCCTGCGTTTTTCCCGCGCAGAACATTATGCGCCCGGGGATATCGCCGCGGATATATCAGCGGCTCAGAAGCTTGTTATGTTTTTTTCGGGAATAGTCTTCCAGGCCTCATTCATACTCGCGGCGGGACTGATATTCGGGTCACTGGACATAGACGTGATATTTCCGCGCCTGGCTGTTTTCATCCCGCTTACCGTGCTCATTACGAACATACCAGTAACAGTCTCGGGCGTAGGCACCAGGGAAGCGGCCGTAATGGTTTTCTTCGCGGGGATTGCGGACACGGAGCGGCTCCTCAGTGCGGGGATACTGATATCCCTCTTATGTTACCTGCTCCATACCTTGATATCTGTTTTTCTGCTATACGGATTTACGAAAAAGCTGCTCGCCGGCAGGGATATCCCTACTCGAACTGAAAACCTTTCTCGATAAAGACTCTTAAACAGGCCTCTACGACTTTTTCGTCATAAAGGACTCCCTTGTTGTTGGATATCTCTTTTAAAGCCTTGTCCAGCCCCCTGATGGGCCTGTAAGGCCTGTGAGAAGACATTGCTTCGACAACGTCTGCTACGCTCAGGATCCTGGCCTCGATCATTATCTGATCCCTGTACAGCCCCTGGGAATACCCCGAGCCGTCTATCCTTTCATGATGCTGGAAGACTATATCCGCGATCGGCCAGGGGAACTCTATCTCGCTCAATATCTCATAGCCTATCCTCGAGTGGTTCTTGATAAGGTTGTATTCCAGCTCTGTCAATACGCCGGGCTTGCTGAGTATCTCGGCAGGGACAGTGATCTTCCCGATGTCATGCAGGAGGCTCGCGATACGGATGCCGTCTATTTCCTGTTCCGAGAGTCTCATCTCCCTCGCAATTTCGCAGGCGAGCCTGGCTACTCTCAGCTGGTGGCCCGAAGTATACGGATCCCTTTTTTCGACAGCGGCCCCCAGGGCGTTGACCGTGCCCGTAAGGCTTTTCTTGAAATTCGAAAGACTTGTCTGGAGTTTCTTCTCTGTATCTTTCCTCTCGTTTATCTCCCTGTAAAGCTGTTCGTTCGTCTTTATGAGCTCTTTCATCTGATCGTTTACCAGTTCCTGGAGCTTGTCCCTGTACTTTTTCAGTTTCTCCGCGTTTTCTTTACGCTCCGTCACGTCATGAGCTATCCCGTGAGCGCCTATGACTTCCCCGTTCTGCTTGAGCAAGGTGGATTTGAACTCCCCTATGATGTACTTACCCGACTTTGTCAGCACCCTGAGCTCTATGAAGGGGTCTTCATACCCTTTCATCAGCCTTATAAAAGACTCCACGGAAGAAATCCTGTCTTCGGGATGTATTATATCCGAGAAATCCTTACCTATCCATTCAGCGCAGTTCCAGCCCGTCAGTTTCTCGAAATGGGGATTAAGCGAAGTTATGACGCCGTTAACGTCTGTCGTGAAAATGGCATACCTGGCGCTTTCGATGAAATCCTTATAGCGTTCTTCGGATTCCCTGTGCCTTTCTTCGGATTTCCTGTTCTCGGAATTCGCCTGCTCCAGCTTTACCCTGAGCTCTGATATTTCTCCTTCAAGCTGTTTTACTGTCTTCGGTTTTTCTTTCATGATCTGTATTATTTCATTTTATATAATAAAAACATGAAAAATCAAGATTTGACTTAAGCCCGCTAAATAATAAAATTATCTCTTAGACAAAGGGGGATCTATATCATGAAAAAAATTCTTATATTAACGCTTTTCCTGATGGCAGCTGTTGATCTGTTCGCCGGGGATGCCGGGGATGCCGGGGATTTCCTCATACGTCCCGGCGCTATAGAAGAGATAACCGCCTCCTCCGAAAACGGCAGGAATAAAGCCGGTTTCGCGCTCGATTCGGATCCCTCTACAAGATGGGAATCAGCACACGACGCCGATCCCTCCTGGATCATGATAAAATTCCGCGAAAACGTATCTTTGTCGGCTATCAAAATAATCTGGGAGACCGCTTCCGCGAAAAAATATACAGTGCAGGTTTCGGATAACGCAGTAGAATGGAAAGATGTAGCCGAGATCAGCGACGGGAAGGAAAACGAAAAGCGCGTGATTTCCTTTAAGCCCGTGAACTCGGGATATATAAGGATACTCTGCTCGCAAAGGACTACCAGCTGGGGATACTCCATATGGGAAATCGTCCTGAACCCGGATGAGGCCGTCCTTCCCCCATATGATCCGCATGCGCCCTATACCGATCGGAAACTGCCCGCGGAAGTGCGGGTCGACGATCTTATTTCAAGGATGTCACTGAAGGAGAAACTGTCTATTCTCGGCGGCGACAGCTCCTGGCAGACAGGATCGAACCAGAGACTGAGGATACCCTGCATGCGCGTAACTGACGGTCCCCACGGCGTGGGAGGCGGCAGCAGGTCAACATGTTTTCCGACAGGTATCTCGATCGCTTCGACCTGGGACGAGGAGCTGGTGTACCGTATAGGCGAGGTGCTTGGCCGCGAAACCCGCGCCAACGGGAAGGATATCCTTCTCGGACCCTGCGTAAATATACACAGGACACCCCTTGGCGGGAGGAACTTCGAAAGCTACAGCGAAGATCCCTTCCTTTCTTCCCGGATGGCGGTTGCCTATGTCAAAGGAGTCCAGAGCCAGGGGATCGGAACATCTACAAAGCATTTCGCATGCAATAACCAGGAGTGGGACCGCAATAACATAAATGTTGAGGTCGACGAGCGGGCGTTGAGGGAGATATACCTCCCCTCGTTCAAAGCCGCAGTAAAGGAGGCTGGCACCCTGAGCATAATGGGCGCCTATAACAGGCTGAGAGGAGAATACTGCTGCGAGAACAGATACCTGCTTACGGATATCCTGAAAAACGAGTGGGGATTCGACGGTTTTGTGATTTCCGACTGGGGCGCCGTGTACCACGGTCCCGAAGCGTTTGACGGGGGCTGCGACATAGAGATGCCGGGCCCGGGCAAGTTCTTTAACGCGGACCGCCTCCTGCCCCTGCTGGAGAACGGAGAGATCGACGAAAAACTCCTGGACGATAAAGTGAGACGCATACTCAGGGCCGCGTTCATACTCGGCCTCTTCGACAGCCCTTCTAAGGAATATAGGGCAGAAAAGAACACCCCCGAACACAAGCGGCTCGCGCGCGAAGCCGCGGAGAACTCCATAATACTTCTAAAGAACGATAAGGATATCCTTCCCCTGGAAATTAAAAAAGTGAAAAAGATCGCCGTAATCGGGCCTAACGCCGCTTTCGCCAGGCTCGGCGGGGGAGGAAGCTCGACTGTCTACCCGCCGTATACCGTGAGCCCCCTGGAAGGTCTGAAAAACAGATGCGGCGGCGGTATTGAGATAGTATATGCGGAAGGCTGCTCCTTCGGGGGAAACGTCTACGATATACCCCTGGATATGATATCGTACAAGAACAAGTCCGGTGATATCAGGGGATATAAGGCGGAATTCTACGACAATATCTCCCTGGAAGGCAAGCCGAAACTTGTCAGGAACGATAAGAACATCCAGTACGCATGGGGACAGGGTTCTCCCTCAGCGGATATACCTATTGACGGCTTCTCGGCCAGATGGTCATGCTCTTTCTACCCCTCGTCTGACGGGAAATACATTTTCGGGCTCTCCAGTGACGACGGAAGCCGCCTCTATGTAAACGAAACCCTGGCAATCGACAACTGGGGCGATCACGGAGATTCGTACAGAAGCTGCACCCTCCAGATGAAGAAAGGGATCAGGTATGATATCAGGATAGAATATTACGAGAACTCGGGAGATGCGATAATCAGGTTCGGCATGGACAGACTGGACGAAGAAATGCTGGAGAAAGCGGTCGCGGCGGCAAAGGATTCAGACATAGCGCTCGTCTTTGCCGGCCTTACAAACGCTTTTGAAGGAGAAGGATTCGATAAGAAAGACATGTTCCTCACAAAAGCGCAGGATGACCTGATAAAGGCCGTAGCCTCGGCGAACGGCAATACAGTCGTCATACTGATAAACGGGTCTCCCGTAGACATGAGCGCCTGGATAGGCGACATTCACGCTCTCGTCGAAGCGTGGTATCCCGGGCAGGAAGGCGGCAGCGCCATAGCCGCGGTGCTGTTCGGCGACGTCACCCCCTCCGGCAAACTGCCCGTGACTTTTCCTAAGATATACGGCGATACGGCCTCTTCGAAGAACTACCCGGGCAGCGATACCGTCCGGTACGAAGAAGGCATTTTCATAGGGTACAGGCACTTCGACAAGAACGGCATCGAGCCTCTCTTTCCTTTCGGTTACGGCCTGTCCTATACCGGGTTCAGGTACAGCGACCTGAAGATAACCCCGGATAAGAAGACCGGTGGCTGCCCGTATGCCGTAGACCTGGATGTCGAGAACACGGGAGAATACGAAGGGAAAGAAGTAGTACAGCTCTATGTATCCGATACCGAATCCAGCCTGCCCAGGCCCGTTAAAGAACTCAAGGGCTTTAAAAAGGTGAATCTCAAGCCTGGTGAGAAGAAGACCATCACTTTCCTTCTGGACAGGGACGCCTTTTCTTACTATGACCCCGGGGGAAAATCCTGGATCGCAGAACCCGGAAAGTTCGTAATAATGATCGGGAGTTCTTCTTCGGACATAAGAATCAGCGAAACCTTATACCTGGAATAGGACAGCCTGTTCCCCGCAGGCTTGCGCCCGACATGCCGCTGACGTCTTTCACGCCGCTTCTTAAAGCTGCCCGGGAGAACAGCAGCGTAAGTTTTTCAGAAGTAAAATGCAAAAATAAAAGAGAACCCCGCCCAAGACCTTACGGTTTTGAGCGGGGCTATATATACCAAACCCGCTTATCCGGACTTGAAGACGCCTTGCGGGGATAAGCCGGGTGTTTCTTTCCTGCAGTTTCAAAGATCAGATTTCCTTCTTCCAGGTATATTATACCGCATATATATGTATTTATTTAGAAAACGGCGTAAAATATGCGTAAAAGGATTCCTGCATGCAGTCCGGGCTTTTAAGGGAAAACCGTCAGGGATTTGTATTATCTATTTTATCCGCTTTATACTGCAGTCTTGAACGCCGGACATCTTTGTTTATTTATCTTTTCGGGGCCGATGAGAAACATCTCCGTAATATATTTTTGACTTTTTCGCTATTTTGTTTAATATATTCGGAAACAGAAAATACATAAACGGCATATTTGAAAAACGTATTAAGGTAGATATATTAATGATTTTGGGATATACACATAAAACCATATCGGCTGAAACCGGCAGAACAAGTCCAGGCGAATTTCGCGGCTGGCTCCGCTACGCGATACTGCCCGCCTTCTTACTGCTCGCATTACGATCAGTTTCTGCCGCCGAAAACGGCGGCGCAGATAATCTCAACTCAGGGATAGCCCAGATGGTCATGCAGCTCGGGGTTATGGTTCTCGCCGCCTGGGCCAGCGGCCGTCTCTTCGAGCGCATGAAAATGCCCGGAGTGCTCGGCGAAATATTCGCGGGCATAATACTGGGGCCGTATCTTTTAGGCAGTATTCCTCTGCCGGGCTTCCCCGGCGGGTTCTTCCCCATCAGCGACGGGCTCCCGGTATCCAGGGAACTGTACAGCATAACGACACTCGCAGCCATAATACTCCTTTTCATCGCCGGCATCGAAACGAATATCGATACATTCCTGTCTTTTTCATTCGTATCGACCATGGTAGGCATATCGGGCGTCATTTTCAGTTTTATTTTCGGCGATATAACAGGAATGCTTTTTTCCCGGACCGTTTTCGGGAAATTCTACGGATTCCTGCACCCCGTGCCTATGTTTCTGGGCATAATAACCACCGCTACCTCCGTTGGAATTAGCGCGAGGATCCTCTCCGAAAAGAGGAAGATGGATTCCCCCGAAGGCATAACCATCATCTCAGCCGCCGTAATTGACGATGTTCTTGGGATAATAGCTCTTGCCGTGGTAATAGGCATCATCAAGAGCGGCCATGTTATGTGGGGCCAGGTGGCAGCCATCTCGGCTAAAGCCGTCGGCATATGGCTGGGTTTTACCGTGGCCGGCGTTATATTTTACAGGCATATCGAGCGCTTCCTTAAGAAGTTCCGCGACAAGGTGACAATATCAATAATGAGTTTCTCTTTTGCACTGCTGCTTTCGGGAATATTCGAAAAGTCGGGGCTTGCCATGATAATCGGCGCGTATGTCATGGGGCTCAGCCTGTCGAAATCCGATCTCTCTTTCATGATACGCGAAAACATATCGGTACTCCAGCGTTTCCTGGTTCCGGTATTCTTCTGCACCATGGGGATGTTCGTGAATTTCAGGGAGATGGCCGGATGGAATACTCTTATTTTCGGCGCAGCCTATTTCGTTGTGGCCTTTGCAAGCAAATACCTGGGCTGCGGTCTGCCTGCGTATCTTTTAAATTTCAGTCTGCACGGAGCGGCTACGGTGGGAATAGGCATGGTCCCCAGGAGCGAGGTAGCCCTGATAATCGCGGGGATAGGCCTTTCGCAGGGGATCATACCGCATGAGATATTCAGCGTCACTGTCACTATGGTATTTTTAACCACCCTTATCACTCCGGGACTCCTTTCGAGAATGATTACCAGTGAAAAACCCATACTGAAAAAAGAGGCGCAGTCGCCGGTCGAGCACGCGAAGATACGCTATCCCATGCCGAACCAGCAGACCGCCGAGATGGTGCTCAGCAGGGTCATCAGTGCATTTGAAGACGAGGGATTTTATGTATATCGCATGGAGATCCCCTACACCCTTTTTCAGATACGCAAGGAAGACACTTCACTTACTCTGCAGTATGACCCGTCGGAACTTATATTCGAATGCAGGAGGCCCGACGAGGCTTTCGTGCATACGCTGTTCTACGAGATAATAGCCGACCTGGAATACACCGTCAGGTCTCTTCAGACCAGTATAGACAGGGACGCCATAGGCATGCAGATACTCAAGTCCGCCGTCCCCGGGGGAACCAGGCGCATGCACATAAGAAATATAATAAGGCCTGGAACCGTCACTTCCTGGCTCAAAGGGAAAAGCCCACGGGATATTATTTCCGAACTCATAGAAACCATAGTCAAAGCCGGCTATCTGGCCCCGGAGGAAAAGGAAAATACTGTCAGCGCCGTCTTCGAACGGGAAAAGTCGATGTCGACAGGGATGCAGTACGGAATAGCTTTACCGCATGCGCGGTCCGCGGGTATACGGCACCTGATATCGGCCGTCGGAGTGAGCAGAGACGGCGTGGAGTTCAATGCGCTCGACAAGAAGCCTTCCAGGATATTCATACTCACCCTGATCCCCACCGAAGGCAATGAGTCTTATCTTCAATATATAGCCGAAATCTCGAAGTTCCTTGCGGACAAATCCAACAGGCACAGGATACTTACGAGCGCCAAGAGCAGCGCGCTTTACAGGATATTCGCGTCTATAGAAAATCCGGTGAACGGCATTAACAGGCGAAAAAACAGCCATCCCTCGCAAACAGAGTAATTATATCAGGATCCTTTAAGGAAACCCTTGCGGTTTTAGTCACTTTTTTCTAAGTTTCTGACCGGGAAAATCTCCGCAATATACCTTTTTTTTGTGATAAATTGCATACCTCAGTCGGCACGTCCGACGCTTTCCGCGGGCAGCGGCAATGCCTTTTTTCCCAGAGAACCCAGGAAGACCGCATAACTGTAAAGGATGAACGGAAAGATATGCAGGAGTATCCTGCTCGCGGAAAAATTCCAGTGATATTTGAACTTACTCACTGTTACCGGCATCAGATATACGCCGTTGATGATAAACCATATCAAGAGAAAACCTGTTATGACAAATAAGTATTTCCACATGTCTGCCGTTCTCCTCACCGTATAAATAATCATGATAAAACACAAAAGGACACCGATAGAACCTTTAGTCGACATCCTTCCTGTGGCCAGATAGCTTATTAATACCCTGTAATAATAAATTATCTTCTCCGGACAGAATAACACGGCTATCAGCAACACCATAGCCAATGATAAAATGCAGATTGCAGGCAGCCAGCGTTTCATATATTTAAAAGGTCTCGTATATCCGAAAATCATGACACACGCTATGGAAAACATAAAGCACAGGATATAGAAAGGAAATCCGAACTGCTGGTTTATCAGAAGATCGCCTCCGGAAATAAGCAGGCCGTAGAACGACCATATATAGGCAATTGATACATATATGACAAGATACTGCCACAACGGGAATTTCTCTTTTATCCGGTCGTCCTTACAGCTCGTGAAGAGTATCAAAGGGATGATATTGGCAAAAGCCATGTCTTTCCTTATCAGCACGGTTGCGCCAAGAGAGAATGCCGATATTATCATCCATCCCTTATTCTCATTCTTACTGAGAAAATAACTTATCAGTGCTATGCTGAAATACATCGATGTCATGAGGTTAGTCAATAGATATGTGGTGTGCATAATATACAAGGGAAAAGACGCCAGGAACGATCCGGCTGCTGTTAATATCAAAGACCTTTTAACAGGCCCTATATAGATATCCTTCATGCCTTCCCGGCAGAAAGCTACAAATAGAATGACGAACCAGATGCCGGTTACCGGATATATAGCGTTCACCATCCTGACCCCGAACAGATAGCCTATCCCATGAAGAGAAGACAGGAATATCAGCCTTGTCTGCGTAAAATAGACGATATAATCGCCGTTGATTTTACTGTATCGGGCTATCATCCTTCCCATCGCTTCATGATAAAAGGAATCATTTGTCATATGTATATAATTATATCGGCTGCATATGACAGACAACAGCAAAAATACGACAGCCAGAATCGCAACAGCCGATATATCCTGCTTTTTCACTGACCCAATGACGTGATGCTCTTTCCTGTAAGAATAGAACATCATCCCGGAAAACAGGATTCCTATGAGTATGAACAGGCACGGCAGTTTTACGGGAACGGAGATAATGATCATTATTACGGTGGAAAAAACCCATATAAACATTCCGGCAGGAAACCCTAGCAGCCATATAACCCGGCTGTCCGGGAAAAACGGCTTCAATAACGCGGTAAACAATATACCGGTCAGGAATATTATACTCAGATACAGGACTTGCCCGGTCATTTTTACTGCAGTCCCTTTCTCCAGTCCCGGGGCACTACGAATATCAATTCGTCACTAATATCTTGCGCCTCCAGCACGATATAATCGCTTTTCCCGGTTTTTGGTTTATCATAATCAGCGTAATATAATACGGCATTTCCCGATCTGCATGCGCTTGTCTTGTGATTCAGGCTTATATTCCTGAGGTATTTCACTTCTTCGCCGGTTATATTATCTTCATACATACCCTTTATACACTTACCGGGCAACATCCTCATTTCCAGCAGGTTTATTCCCAGATTTCCCATGTAAACCGTTTTTGGTTCTTCGGGATAATACAGATTACCCATATTCCTAATACTGCATTCTTCGATAAATACCCCCAGGCTGCCCTTGCCACCCGCCCTCTGGTAAAGAATATCCATACCATCAGACCTCGATCTCTGCCTGCTGAAATAACGCCACGATGTTTCAATATTTGCTTTTACAAGATACAACGATAATAAAATTATAATCCACCATAAAACATTATAAAACTTACTCATCGGGGTCCGCGATGATTCGTTATTCACTGTTCGTGACTCTAATTCTGCCATAATTATATCTGCTGTCTATTCGCCCGCGGCCGTATCCTGCCTGATTCTGAATACCACAAACTGATTCATGCCGAAAAGAAACCTTTCGTAGTATTCCAATTCCAAACCGCAGCATTCCGCCAGGCGCGACAAATCTCTCTTTCCCAGCAGAGCATTATGCTGTTTTTCGGCTTCCCTGCTGAATATACCCAGGCAGGCGCCCATTTTCAATATTATCTCGCCCAGCGGTGCGGGCGTTGTAAGGAGTATTCTGCCCTGCGGTTTCAGCAGCCCCCCGATCTTCGTCATCACTTTGACGGGATTATTAACATGCTCTATCACTGCGGCCATGATTATAAAATCGTACTTCTTGCCTGTTTCAGGAACATCCTCTTTTTCTATGTCCACACAGTAGAATCTACCATCCGGGAAAAGCGATATATTGGCTCTTATCGTTCTTTCGTCGATATCTATCCCTGAATAATCTATCTTCCGTTGTATAAGTCCGGGCCTGCAGAGAATACCGCAGCCCACATCCAGGACGGAACTGTCAGGGACTATTTTTTGTGATATTTTTTTTAGCCTTATTCGGCCCAGCAGCGGAGAAAGCACACCCTCCCTCTGTCCTACCTTACTATTTTTTTCTTTCATCTCTTTATTCGATCTATTTTCCATTGTATCGAGTGAACTGCCGTCTGCTTTGTATCTATTTATTATATTGGATTGTCTTTATCGTATAATCAATATCTTCTAGGATTTTCCTGTTGGTGGTTATCAGCTGGGCAACCGCGCCTATTAAAAGCATTATACCGGATGCCCCGCAAAGCGTCAACCCGATGATCAGGGACTGCACATGCCCTGTCTGCCCTTTTATTTTAAAATATAGAAAAAAGAATCGGGCAACAAGAGTGATTCCCGGGATGCCGAATATCATGCTTAAAGAAAAAAACAATTTGAACGGATTATATATGTAAAATAATTTTATTATCGTAAGCATGGATCTCCAGACGTATTCCGGCATACTTCTCATCAGACGTGATTTTCTCAGCTTCGGATTTGTCCTGATGTTGACGGAGACAATATCGAACTTCATGCTTGACAGCTGCAGTATCGTCTCGAGAGTGTAACTGTATGTTGAAAATACCCTCAGCCTGGTCGCGCTCTCCCTGGAAAATGCGCGGAAACCCGATGTCACATCTGATATCTCCCTTTTTGCAAGAATATTCACAGTTTTAGATCCTAATTTCTGCAGGATTTTTTTAATAAAGGAGAAATGCCTGATATCATGTACCTGCCTGTTGCCTATCACCACGTTCGTCTTTCCGTCCAGTATAGGCTTTATCAGCTTGGCGATATCCTCACCGCAATACTGGTTGTCCGCATCCGTATTGACGATGACATCCGCACCCCTGGCAAGACTCCTATGGATACCTGCCATGAAGGCGGAAGCAAGTCCCCGGTGAACCGGCAAACGCACCACATCCGTAACGCGCGCTATTCTTTCTGCAGTTTCTACAGTATTGTCAGTCGACCCGTCATCGATAACAATTATCTCAATGTCATCTATTCCGGGAAACCGCTCAGGAATTCCGTCTACTGTTTCCTGCAGTGTTTCTTCTTCGTTAAAACAGGGGATCTGAACTACCAGTTTCATTTTGAATATCCTTCGCAGAATACCTGCATAAAAGGTATCGGTGTCATGATCTCTATGGGACGCATAGTACATGAAAGCATATTCAGAAAGGTTTTCCGGTTCCAATGCTGTATATGTCCAGGCGTATTACCGAGTGAACAGACATATTTTAAACGCAATATATTTAATAATCGCCATACAGGTTCTTGCGGAACCGTAAAGATAAAACAGCGTTTACATACCCTTTTCATCTCCCGATGAGCCTTCCCAGGATCTTCCAGTTGCTCCTGCGTCTCAAATGCCGCTACAAGATCGTAATGGTTGTTTTCGATATCCAATGAATACGCGGACTGGACTGAAAATTTAATATCGGAATAGTTTTTCCGCGCATCGCCAATAATCTCTTCTGAAATATCTATGCCGTGAACTTCGGCGCGACCGGAATAAAAATCATACATATACTTACTCACAAATCCTTCGCCGCATCCAACTTCCAGAATGTTTTTGGGATTGATGCGTCCAAGAAATTTCTTTATATTCTTTAATAATTTCCGCATTATATGCTTCTCGGCAAGATTTTTTGAATTATATTTATCATAATAGGTTGCCTGCGATGAATTTATTATCATATTTAGCGTTCAGCATATGATATAAAACTTTTCCTTTAATACCGGATTCTCCGCCGTAACGTTCATATTTTGTATATTTTACAATGACTTTTCGGCCAGAGTTTTAAAAATCACCCCCTGACCTGTCTAGCTGTAGTTTATCACTCCCGGATGACCGATTTCGTTTGCAGCCGCAAAATGCGTCGCGACAGCCTCCGATCGTATGTCTCAAGCGGAACGGAGGCTGGTCGGGGTGGTCGGATTTCTTCTCATTCACTTCCTATCCTCCCGCTCACTCGAAGTCGGGGAAATCCTCTTCCGGCCTACGGCCTCATCTCACACTGTGAGCGATGATTTCCTTTCAAATCCTCTTTTATATATTTACTCATGAACCTGGCATACCATGCCCCCCCGTGGTTCATGGTAGGGGTGGTCGGATTTGAACCCACGGCGTCGCTCCCGCTCCCAATAGGGGCTCGACCGCCCCTCTTGCGCTTCCCCCGATATTCTTGCTCTGCAAAACAAAACATCGGGGTCGCTGTCACCCCGCATATATCCGGAAAAATAACTTTTTCCGGACCTTTTTGGCCGTCGTTTCAATCAGACAGCATGGTCGGGGTGGTCGGATTTGAACCGACGGCCTCTCGGTCCCGAACCGAGTGCTCTAGCCAAACTGAGCCACACCCCGACTTATACTGGATATTAATATATATAATTTGCCTTTTTATTACAAGGAAACAAGCTTCGATATCCTTGCTTTGAGCGCCTTGAAATCTATCGGCTTGGAAACAACATCCTCCTTCCTGATACCTGACTCCAGGAGCTCCCGGGGGATATTGGCCGTCATAAGAAGAACCGGTATCCCGCTTATTTCAGGCATCTGCCTGATGCGCCGGTACAGGTCTTCCCCCCTGACGTTCGGCAGTGTCAGGTCCAGGAGGATAAGGTCGGGTTTCTCCGATACCGCGGCGTCTATAACCCTGTCGCCGTCAAAAACAGGCACAGTAGCGTAACCTGCGAACTCCAGGGTGTCCCTTATAAGCTCGTTAAGAGCCGCATCATCATCTACAACAAGTATTTTTCCGTTCATGGCGTTTATCTTTCTATTTTCGTTATCCTGTATTTTACGGTACCCGCAGGTATCCTGATCTCTACCGTATCTCCGACCTTGTGGCCCAACAGCCCCTTGGCTATGGGTGAATCTACCGATATCTTGTCTTCGAGCACGTCGACTTCATCTGGGCTCACGAGGATATACTTGAGCTCTTCTTTGCTCTTCTGGTCTACCAAGTGCACGGATGCCCCTATATAGACTTTATCAGAAGCTATGTCCGTGTTCTCTATTATCTCTGCAGTGCTGAGCTTCATGGAGATGTCCCTTATCTTTATCATGACCTGGGCAAGCGCTTCTTTGGCCGTATCGTATTCCGCGTTTTCCCTCAGATCGCCGTGCTCCCTGGCTACGCCGATCCTTTTGGATATCTCGGGCTTCTTCACTTCCTTCAAATATTTCAGTTCTTCCTTGAGTTTTTTATAGCCTTCTTTACTAAGGTATGTTCTTTTCATTTTTTTCTCCTTGAGGTATGACCGTATATCTCGCTAAATAATAGACCCTTTTAAAGAAATTAAGCCCTCTTACCAGCACGGCTCTGGCAGCGGAACCAGATGCTATTGCAGTTATAAGTTCCGCGATGTCAGACGGAGAGAGCATCTGGGCCCTGCCGGGCCTTTTTTTATAGCTGTCGAAGAACTCGGTATCTACCCTCGCCGGGTGTATGACCGTAACTTTAATCCCCTTTCGGGAAAGCTCCCATCTGGCAGACCTGTTAAAACCCGTCACGGCGTGTTTTGAGGCGCAGTAGGCCGCGTAAGTCGGGGCGCCGAAAAGGCCGGCTATAGAAGATACCGTTATTATCCGTTTTATTGACGGGCTGTCTTTCTTCCTCCTCACGAACTCCCTTGTGCAGAGAAATACTCCTGTCAGGTTAGTGTTCAGCACGGACATCCACTCATCAAGCCCTATGTCCCGGATCTCCGCCTTAAGTCCCCTCCCCGCATTATTAACCAGTATATCCGGCGCGCCGAATACCTTTTCTGTTTCGTCAAACAGATTGCGCACATCTTCTTCGCGCGACACGTCGGCTTTAACGGCTATGCACTCGGCGTTATATGCGGCAATTTGCTGTCGTATTTCCTCAAGCCTCCCGGCTCTGCGCGCGGCCAGGACCAGTTTCGCGCCTTCTTCCGCGAATTTTAAAGCCGCGGAGCGGCCGATACCGCTGGAAGCGCCGGTTATTATTACTACCTTACCTTCCAAACTGCTCATTTTCCGTCCATCCATCTTATTGTGTCATTTATTGTCTGCCGGAACCCGTATTCAGGCCGCCACCCGAGTTCCCTTTCGGCTTTTTCACCGCTGAAATACCTGAATTTGAATGCGGAATCGACGTTATCCGCAGTGAGTTCCGGACTTTTGGCTGATATCATCTCTACCAGAAGCAGCAGTCCGTACATGAGCCCGTTCAGCGCCCGCGGCAACGTGATCCCGGGAGGTCTCACCGAAAGCTCTTCGGCGATGACACTGTTTATACGGGCAAATTCGAGGTTATGCCCCGGCAGAAGAAAATCTCCGTTTCTTACATCTCTTTTCAATATCTCCGCTATCCCTCGCGCCACGTCCCGCACGTCCACTATATTGGTTCCCCCCGGCATATTGAAAGGTATCCGGGACGCCCTGATAGCCGAGATAAGCTTTTTCGAGTTTGTGACGTCCCCGGGCCCGAACATGAGTCCGGGGTAGACTATCACGCAGTTCATGCCCTTTTCCTTGTATTCTTTTACTGCTTCGTCCGCCATATGCTTGGTGAGCATATAAAACTTGTTTCTCCTGCGCGCTATATCCCAGTCGAAGATGAAGTCCTCGTCTGCGGGAAGTTCCCTGTCATCGGTATAACCAAGCGCCGCTACCGAACTCACGTGGATAAAATTTTTCACATTATTTTCATACGCCGCCCCGAGGACATTCCTTGTTCCGGCCACGTTTACCCTTTCAAGATCCTCTCTCGCTCTGAGTGAAAAGGATACGAGACCTGCCAGATGTATTACGGTATCGGCACCCGCGAATCTTCTCTTGACGGATTCATAATCACAGATATCCGTTCCGACCGATACGGTTATATTAGCAAACCCGCCGCAATCGGCAGGCCCGCCTTGGTCGCTCTTCAGGTCGAGCACTTCTACGGCGATGTCCCCGGACAATTCCGCAATACACCTGACCAGGTGCTGGCCGAGAAACCCGCATCCCCCCGTAACAATTATTTTTTTATGTTCCATATTACGCAGATAATTTTGCTTTTATTCTATAAGTTTAATTCTTCAAAATCAACCTGGCAAAGGCTGCCCGAAATTGCCTTTTAGACACGCGTAATGTATAATTGCAAATCATGAAAAAGACTCACGATACGCTCCGCAGGTTTCTGCCCGGCGTGATAATCAGCCTTCTTGTAACCGTTTTGCTGATAATATTCTACCAGTATAATATACTGGAAAGAGTCGAACTCAACCTGTATGACCTCAGGTTCAAGTTCAGGGGGCAGAAGGAAGCGGAGTCACCTATCAGGATCGTCGCTATAGACGACGCGAGCCTCGGCGCATTCGGGAAATGGCCCTGGAGAAGGAATATACATGCAAAGCTGATAGACATACTTTCCGAATACGGCGCATACGCGGTATTTTTCGATGTCCTTTTTCCCGAACCCGATAACCTGTTCCCCCAGGACGACAAGAAACTCATAGATTCCGCCCGGAGAGCCGGGAACGTATATTTCCCCTTTTACTTCCCCATGGCGACGGAAAAACCGCAGTCGCTCAATCCGCTCTTTCACAGCTTCGGTATTCCCAACGAAGACCCGGATACCTATTTCGAATGTTACGATGTCACCCTGCCGTTCGGAGGCATACTCGGCGTGGTAAAAGGATCCGGTTTTGTGAACGGCGCCCCCGACGAAGACGGTGTTTACAGGAGAGCTCTACTGTTCATATGGTACATGCACAGGATATACCCGCTTATCTCGTTCAAAATGGCCTGCGATTACCTGGGCGCGCGGCTTGAAGACATAGAAGTGATCCCGGAAAAATATGTAATAATCAATTTCCCCGGGCAGACCAGGAAACCGATAAAGATACCGGTCAACGATTATATACAGATCACCGCTAATTACAGCGGCTCCATACAGTCCTTCAGGAGTCATTCATACTCCGATATTATACAGGCATACGAGCAGTTAAAAAGAGGGGATAAACCCGTCATAGACCTTGTGGATTTCAAGGATAAGGTCGTCTTTATAGGCATGGCAGCCACAGGGTCTTTTGATGTCGGGCCCACTCCTTTCTCAAACGTGGATCCCATCGTGGGAGTTCACGCCACAGTATTCGACAACATCCTGACAGGCAGCTTCATCAGCCACACTACAAGGTCCCAGAATATCCTTTTATTGATATTCCTGGGGATCTTCATGGGTTTTCTTCTGCCGAGGCTCACTCCCGTCAGGAGCATAATCTATACATTCATGATCTTCATACTATACCTTGTCGTCAATTATTATCTGTTTATTAAGCACGGCCTGAGCATCATAATAGTCTACCCCCTCATGGTCATATTCCTCACAGACCTGTTCCTGGTCTTCTATAAGTACGCCACCGAAGAGAAGGAGAAAAAATGGATAAAGAACGTGTTCTCCACGTATATAACGCCGTCGGTAGTCACCAAGATACTGAAAGACCCTTCTTCCCTGACTCTCGGCGGCGAACGCAGGGAGATGACCGTGTATTTCTCTGACCTTTCGGGCTTCACTACTATATCCGAATCGCTCGAGCCGGAAGACCTTGTCCATCTCATAAACGAATACCTGGAAGCCATGACGCATATAATATTCGATTACGAAGGTACGCTGGACAAGTATGAGGGCGACGCCATAATGGCGTTCTGGAACGCTCCGGTGGACCAGCATGACCACGCGCTGAGATGCTGCAAAGCTTCCCTGGACTGCCAGAAAAAGCTCGGGCAGTTGCAGGTAAAATGGAAAGAAGAAGGCCGTCCCCCGCTGAGCATGCGCATCGGGATAAACACCGGGCCGATGATAGTCGGGAACATGGGATCGAAGACGAGGATGGACTACACTGTCATGGGAGATTCGGTAAACCTGGGCGCCCGGCTGGAATCTGCCAACAAGGAATACGGCACCTGTATAATGATGAGCGAGTTCACTAAGGCCCAGGTGGAAAACGATATCGAATTCCGGGAGCTTGACGCTCTGCGGGTGAAAGGCAAGAAGAAACCCGTTCACGTATATGAAGTTATGGCCGTAAAAGGCAGCCTTTCTCCCGACAAGGAAAAAGTCCTTGCCCTTTACAGTGAAGGATTGAAATGCTACAAGACCCGCAAATGGGACGAAGGCATAAGGCTTTTCGAAGAAGCGTTAAAAATCCTGCCAGAAGACGGGCCTTCCGTCACCTATCTCTCAAGATGCAAAAAGTATAAATCCGAACCGCCTGCCGACGACTGGAACGGGGTCTGGGAACTGAAAACAAAGTAGAACATCTCTCGCGCCGGAATACCCCGGGATGCTCTCGGCATTATTTTAAGGCTGTTTTAAAAGGAAAGGCGGTTAGCATCCGGTTTGTCCGGATACTAACCGCCGGTTATTTTCTTATATGTCTTCAGTCAGTATTACTTGCCGAACCTTACTCCTACGCTTATCCTGTGGGTAGATTCCAGTCTCAGACCGGGCAGATAAGCATACGCTATATCGTAATCGTTCTTAAGGAGCGTAAAGCCCAGATGCCAGGCTCCTTCAGACGTGAACTGGTACCCGAAATTTATAGACATCGGGTCTCTGCCCAGCTCAAAACCCAGTTCGGGAACGACCCTCTCTTCAGCGACGAGATAAGTAAAATCGAATCCCGGCGTCAGGTAATAGTCGTTGCTCAGGTCATACCAGTACCCCGCCCCGACAAATGCCGATACGGGCAGCGGGTTGGCTTTATCGACGAACTTTGTAGACATACCCAGGTTCTGGAGTGAACCGGTAAGGCTCAAATTCTCGTATTTTTTCGGGAGGTACAGCGCGCCCACGTCGAAGGCATAGGCATTCGCCGATTCTCTTTCGACGAGTTTACTGGTCGCGAATTTTACGGTACCGCCGAGACATATGTTATCTCTTACTTTGCGCCCGTAGGACACAAGCCCGAGCACGTCCTTCTGGGCAGAGACCTCCTCTGACTGCAGATCCCCGTCTCTATCAAGCCAGTTGAGCTCTATTTCTCCCGCATCGTAATATATTATTCCGCCGGCTATGGCAGAATCCTTAAGCGGGTGTCCGTAGACTACTCCTCCGAACATATCATCGGTAATCCCGAGCTCGGAAAGGAAGAATATCTCCTTGCGTATATTCATCGCGAGCACCGCGGGATTATAGAAAGCCCCGGAGAGGTCTCCTCGGACCGCCATTACGGGCGTTACCGTTATCGGCTTGAATTTCGCTGACCGCGCCTTCCTGAATACGGACCAGCCTGTCTTTCCAACCTTGCCGGAAAAACACACCCCAGTCGAAGTAATCAGGACAACCAAAGTTAACAAATATTTTTTAAGCATTCACATCCTCCTGTATTGTTTGCTGCTTTTATCTAATTATCGCTATTTTCTTCTGGATGTTTAATCCGGGACCCTCTACGTGCGCTATGTATATACCTGAAGCCAGGTTCTTGGGTATCCAGGAAAATCTTCCGCCGCTTATCGAGCTCTTTGTCTCGTCATATACGAGTTCGCCGAGCATCGTGAATATTCTCAGGGTATATTTACCGGGTTTCTTGCCCCTGAAATCAACTACTATAGGATCACCCTTGTCAGGATTAATAACGCCTTCGCGCTCTGTCGACCCTACGACGACTATTTCGCCGGCTTTTGTCGCCTGTATTTCTTCATCCTGACCCTCGGCCTTTGTATTCGGATCTACCGGGGGTTCTCCCTCAATGGACATCATATATAGATGCCCCCCGCCGTTATAGTTATGGGTGCCGGCGTACATATGATCGTTATATGTCCCCATGGAAAGATATACGGACGTGTTATGCGCGTCTCCGAAACCGCCTTCAGTACCTTCCACTTTTTCCCAGGTCTCCCCGTCCTCAGAACGCCATATCTCGCCGCCGGTGCTGCTGTTGCTCGTCGCGGCATATATGTATCCGTCACCGGGTATGCAGAACGATGTTATCTCCCAGTTATTGGGGTCTCCGAATCCGTCCTCGTTTACCTGTTCCCATGTTTCCCCGTCCTCAGTCCGCCATATTTCGCAGCCCGTATCATCGTTCATGGTTCCCGCGTAAAGCTGATCGCCGAAACTCTGAGGGGACAGGATGACCTGGTCGTTATTGGTATCCCCGAAACCGCCGGTATCCTTGGTGGTCCAGTCGCTTGAATAAACAGTAGCGCCGACAAGTTCGTCCCTGCAGAAAAGACTGGAACCGTAGTTATATGATCTGAAAGTACCGCAGAAAATACGGGTGCCGAATACGGGGCCGGGTATTGCGATAGTGTGAGAATTGCATCCGAAATCAACGCTGCCAGTGGCATTCCTCGTCCAGTTTATGCCGTCCGGAGTATACCACACTTCGCATCCGTTCGTACCGTTGTTCTCGGTGCCCATGAATACGGTGCCGTCATCGTTAGACCATCCCCACAGCGCGACATTGTCAGTGCCTCCGTCGAGACCGTTGTAGCTGCTCCCGTTCACCTGCACCTGGGTCCACGAGCCCGGCAGGCCCGTTTCACTCTTCCATATCTCCGCGCCGTTGTTGTTATAGGTGTGGGCGAACAGATCCCCCCAGGGGGCTTCCGGCATCACCTGCACTGTCATGTTGGCCGAATCTCCCATACCGCCTTCCGTAGAAAGGCTGAAACTGGAACCTTCCGAGGAATACCAGATTTCGCCTCCGTACGGATGGTTTGTCCCTATGAATATCATATCGTTGAATACCCCGCCCGGGTACACAGTCTCATTGTATTCATCACCGAAACCGTTTGTCGTTAGCGGGTACCAGGTTGCCGCATTTGCCGTTGTGCCGGAGAGCAAGATCAGAAAAGAACATATTGCCCCTGCCAGAAGTAACCTTGTTTTCATATTTCCTCCTGTATTTTTGGATTAGTCTTAAAAGCAACTGATATTATATAAATTACTGGAAAAATTGCAAATCATTGCATGACAGCGGATTATTAATAACAGCTGCTGTATTTTTATTTGGTTTTCCGGAAGGAAAAAGGAAAATACAGATATATAATCTGAAAGCAAAACAGGAATTTCTGCAGGGAAAGTCTTCGCATGCGGTTTTTACGAATATAAGAAATTAACGAAAAGCTTGGCCTTGAAGAAACCTTACTTTTTGTGAGGTATAGTAAAATATATGGAAGTCCCCTCCCCGATTACGGATTCGGCCCATATCTTTCCTCCCGCGTTCTCTATTATCTTTTTGCATATGGCAAGCCCCATCCCGGTCTGGCTGAGTATTTTCTGCTCATACAGGCGGTTGAACATCCCGAATATCTTTTCCTTATCCTTCATATTGAATCCCATCCCGTTATCTTTGACGCAGAAATACCATTCTTTCCCGTTATCCATAGCAGATACGGTGATCTCCAGTTTTTCGTCTCCCCTGAAATTTATGGAATTCGATAACAGGTGCTTGAAAAGATGATGGATATCCGCCCTGTTAAGCTCCATTACGGGCAGGACATCCGCGACTACTTCCGCCTCGGCAGCCTTTATTTCCGGCCCGAACATGCTCTTTACCTGGTCCAGTACCGCGTTAAAATCAACTTCTTCCGTCGGTGAATCCTTTCTCCCCAGCTTGGAATATTCCAGGAGCCTCTCCACCATGGTCTTCATCAGCTTTGCGCCGCTCACGGCATACTCGATGAATTCGCTTCCGCTTGCATCGAGTTTGTCCTTGTATCTTGTTTCGATAAGCTGAAGGAAGCTGACCACCCGGCGCAAAGGTTCCTGGAGGTCGTTAGCAGCCGCCTTGGTAAAAGCCTCCAGCTGCCTGCTTGATATCTCCAGGCTGTTCTTTGCTTTCTCCAGCTCGGCTTCGGCTTCGCTGGCTCTTATGGCAGTAAGTATGTTGTCCGAAAAATATCCGGCAACTTCCAGGTCTTCGCTGTTGAAATAGTTCTCTCCTGTCCTGCAGAGGTTGAGAAGCCCGAAACACCTGTCTTTGTCTGAGATCGGGATACAGATGCAGCTGTTGACTTTGGCAGATTCCCTGAAACCGTTAAAGAAAACATTATTAATATCTTCTGTGATAAGAAGTGGTTTCCCGGCCTTTATTACTTCACAGAAGATACCGCCTTCCGGAGACACCTTTTTTCCCAACAGATCGTCGCGGAAAGCGTCCGAAACAGCCTTGACTTCAAGGAACCCTTCCTTGTTCAGCAAAAGAGATCCCCCCTGCGCCTCGAGCAGATCGCATGCATATTCCATGAGGATATTAAGATTCGTGTATAACACCAGCTCACCGGTTTTTTCTTTCGTCTTTTTAAGTATGTTCTTTTTGCGGTTTTCGTCTCCGGGAACGGTTTTAGCGGGTTTTTTCATGCACCCCGCGATCTTCGCGGTGAACTCCTCTATATTGAAGGGTTTTATTATAAAATCTTCCGCACCCGCCTTAATGGCTTCGACCTGGGAATCAATCGTGCCGTACGCAGTGATTATTATTGTCCTGCATGAAGGATCCTTCTTTTTCACAGCTTTTACGATGTCCATACCGCTCAATCCCGGCAGTTTCAAGTCAGTTATGACCAGATCGTACGCGTTATAATTTATCAGCCAAAGAGCCTTCTCGGCGTCATCGGTATAATCGGTGTTGAATCCTTCAACCTTAAGGCAGTCCACGATGGTGTTATTGATGAGCTCATCGTCTTCAACGACAAGTATCTTTTTGATGTTCTGGTTAAGTAATTTCTGCATCTTGTTATACAGAATATTCCCAATAATCCTTTTTTATTCTAGCATTTTAATATGTGCCTGTCAAATCCCGGTATATCCGGCCTTCGGAAGGTGTTTTCTCCGGGTTTCCGGCCTTTTTTGCGGGTTTTTCTCTGATGACCGTGATGGATGGTCCTCTGCCGGGCATGTTTCCGCTGCCAGCGGTACAAAGAATGGTCGGGATGGCCAGATTTGAACTGGCGACCCCTCGCCCCCCAGACGAGTGCGCTTCCAGACTGCGCCACATCCCGACCCCATACAGTTTAATATGGAAAGTGTAATGTTAAATGAAATTCTTCCTTACCAAGCAACTTTCCACTTTCCACATTCAACCTTCAACTAAATTCATGTAGCGGCCGTGTCCTGCATCCCGTGTGGTGCAGGGGAAACGGGGATACTCCTCGCTCGCCCCTTTTCTCCTGCTCTCTCGGAGCCGGCCTTATCTGCCTTCGCACTCCGTGCTTTTTATGCTCAGCATGCGCGCGTAAGGCTTCTATCCCCTAATATATCTCTCACTCTGAGATTTCTGGAGCGGCCGCGCCCTGCGCCCCTCGCGGTGCAGGGGAGACGGGGATACTCCTCGTTCGCTCCCCTTTCTCCTGCTCTCTCGGAGCCGGGGAAATAACCTTCCGGCCTCCGGCCTCTTCTCCCTCAGGGAGCGGCTATTTCCCTTCGATCCCCTTTATACCTCACCTGGTGATTTCTGGAGCGGGAGACGGGGATCGAACCCGCGACGTCCAGCTTGGGAAGCTGGCATTCTACCGCTGAATTACTCCCGCTCTGCTAAATCTCTTCAGAGAGAATTTTCTTAATTTCAAGAAGGCTTTCTTTTACGGATTTAAGCTCGTCGGTGATATTGCCCGCTGAGTTCAAATCCATCTCTATCTGGCTGCCCGTCTGCCTCTTTTCCTTCATTAACTGTTTTTTTGCCCCGGCTATGCTGTATTTTTTTTCGTATAGCAGCACCTTTATCTTTTCTATCGTATGTATGTCATGCTGAGTATAGCGTCTCTGCCCGCTTTCCCTTCGCATGGGCCTCAGGAGTTTGAATTCGGACTCCCAGTATCTCAGGGTATGCGAAGGTATTTCGGTTATATTCGAGACCTCGCTGATTGTAAAATACTTTTTATTCATATCATAATATGTCGTTTAACTTGGGAGACGGCGTAAATTTTACAACTTTTCTGGGTGCTATGTCAATTATTTCTCCGGTCATGGGATTGCGTCCTTTTCTGGCTTTCTTAAATTTTACGTAAAACGATCCCAATTCTGATATTGTCACCCTGTCGCCGCTTTTCAGGGCTTCCTTAATAGTTTTAATGAACATCTCTACCGCATCCTTAGCCTCGCTTTTTGCACAGGTGACACTCGAAACGTTTTCTATTATCTCGTTCTTATTCATAACCGTTTTCCTCCCTGATATTACGCCTTAATCCCGGTAATCGCGGAACGTTTTCTCGCTCTTTAAAGGCCTGCTCATAAGCTCCCTCCAGGCCTTTTCGGGTTCTTTCTTCCTGTAGAGTATTTCATACACCTTGCCGCATACAGGCATCTGAACACCTAGCTTTCGGGACAGCCTGTAGCAGCTCCTGGTCGTATTTATGCCCTCGACCGTTGTTTTTATCTTGCGGAGCGCCTCATCCATGCTGCTGCCTTCTCCTATGAGTTTCCCGAACCTGAAATTACGAGAATGATGCGAAAAGCACGTGACTATCAAATCTCCTATTCCCGATAATCCGCTGAAAGTCCCCGATCTCGCGCCAAGCCTTGCACCAAGCCTGGTTATCTCGGCATTTCCCCTGGTTATAAGGGCCGCCCGGGTATTATCGCCCAGTTTCAGCCCGCTCACTATACCTGATGCTATTCCTATTATATTCTTAAGGGCTCCGCCCAGTTCCACTCCGTTTATATCGGAAGACGAATATACCCTGAAGTAGAGATTTGAAAAGAGCTTCTGGACATGCGTCCTGGTCTTATTGTCAACGGAAGCGGCAACGACGGCCGTAGGGACCCTCTTTATTACTTCTTCGGCGTGGCTCGGGCCCGATATGACCGCCACGTTCGCCTTTCTTCCAAGCATCCCTTTTATTATCTGAGACGGCCTTTTAAGTGTTTTCTGATCAAAGCCTTTTACGCTGCTTACGACTGTGACACCGGGCCGGAGTTTCTGCCTGCTAAGTTCGCCGATAACGGAGCCTACAACGGACGAAGGCACTGAAATGACAATGTAATCCGCGGCCTCCACTGCCCTCCTCATGGAATCGGTAACGGTTATCCCAGCGGGTATCCTGTAGCTTCCCAGCGTCAGGAATTTCCTTTCTCTTGTAAGATTCGCAGCCTGCTTCCTGTCGAATTCCCATAATATAACTGTATTGCCGTTCTCATACAGGACATTAGCCAGGGTTATTCCCCAGCTGCCGGCGCCCAGAACAGCTATGTTATATCGATCTTTTTTCATTTCCATGCCATAATCTTTTCAGGTTCTCTTTATGCCTGTAGATTATCATCAGTCCCAGTATGGTCGCCAGTCCTATATACCTTGTGTACCCCAGAAGATATGCTACGATGGGATAAGAAAATGAAGCCATTACAGACCCGAATGATACGAATTTAAAAACGACGGTGACAAGAGTGAATATCATAGAAACTACCAGGGTGGGAATCGGGGCCAGTACTATGAATATCCCCAGGCTGGAGGCAACCCCTTTTCCCCCTTTAAATCCCAGCACGGGGGTATAATCGTGGCCCAGGACAATAGCAAGGGCAATCGCATAAACAAATGCGGTATTATCGGTTCCTTTGGCAAAGTATACGGGAACAGCCCCTTTGGCCAGATCCAGCAGGAGGACAAGCAATCCGTACCTGGCGTTCAGCGCCCGGACAACGTTCGTGGCGCCCGGATTGCCGCTGCCTACATCCCTTATGTCTTTTTTAGCCACCAGCTTGGTTATAACATACGAGAACGGGATCGACCCCAGGAGGAAAGCTCCGACAGCATACAGTATGGTCTTTAGTGCGTCAAATTCCTGCATCTTCTCTGCTCTTTTTGTATTTAATATAATTTATAACGACCGGCACCCCGTAATACCTGAACTCCTCATAGATGAAGTTTCTTACATAATTTTTCCAGTGTTGCGGAATTTTGTCAAGTCTGTAATGATCTATAACCAGGCTGAATACGGGCGGATTCACTTTTTTCTGAACAAGCCTGATTACCCTTGGCCTTTCATTTGCAGATTCCGGCGGCGGCCGTTTTGACAGCATTTTTGCCAGGAACATGTCGAGTTCCTCCTGTTTTATCTTTTTTTGAGAGCTTTCATAAACGCGCTGCAGCTCGTCATACAGCTCCTCGACCGCATTGCCTGTCTTTGCCGAGATGACCAGGAAAGGCGCAAAGCTCATGAAAGGCATCTCGGCATACAGCCCCGAACCGTATGCGCTTCTTATCTCCGGGCTGTCTTCTACCAGGTCTGCCTTGTTCCCCGCGATCACTACGGAAGTGCCGGCTTCTATTATCCAGCCGGCTATCCTTTTATCCTGAAACGTCAGGGGTTCCGTGAGGTCCATGAGGAATATACAGACATCCGCCTTCTCCAGCTCCCGCCGCGCCGCAATCATGCTGATTATCTCTTCCAATTCCTTACCCCTGCTCTTTCTCCACAATCCTGCCATATCCACCAGTTCCCAGTCTCTGCCCTTTATCCTGACATGGCATTTTGCAGGATTCCTGGTCGTCCCGGGCTCGGAATCCACTATGACTCTTTCTTCGCCGGCTATCCTGTTGACAAGGGTAGATTTACCTACATTGGGCCTCCCTACAACACACAATCTTGGGCAACGGCCCCTCTTCTCCTGCCTGGATTCCGGTATTATACGCCGAATACCGGAAATAAGCCCGTATATGTTTCTCTTGTGCTGGGCAGACAGCGCGATGACGTTATCCAGCCCCAACCCGTAAAAATCCGAAATGAGTATGTCTTTGTCGGGAGTATCTGCCTTGTTTGCCGCTACTATAATAGGCTTTGATGATTTTCGCAGCCTATCGCATATCCTTTCATCGAGCGGCAGAAGCCCTTCCCTTATATCCACGACGAAGAGAAGAAGGTCCGCCTGTTCCACTGCCAGCTCTACCTGGAGGTTGACGTTCTCGACGATTGACCTTTTATCATCCAAAATAATACCGCCCGTGTCTATAAGAAGATAAACGTTCTCCCCGTCCGGTGAAAAATAGGAATAATGCCGGTCCCTGGTCAATCCCGGATTTGGAGATGTAAGAGCTTCCTTTCTGTTGATCAGGGTATTGAAAAGCGTTGATTTGCCCACATTCGGCCTTCCGACTATCGCAACGGTTTTAACCATTATCCGCCCCCATACCCGACAGCGCTTTTACCATGTACTGCAGACCCGATAAGCCCGGCACGACCGCCGCAGGATAATAAAAAGGGATTCTTAAACCCAGGAAGGGTACCTGCGCCACGATCACCGGCATGAGCCCCCTAAAGGTAATACAGTCAGGAATCCTCACGCGGCATCCCTCGCCATATATTTTCTGTACATGTTCAGGATATTTGCGTCGGACTGGCATGTCAGGATGACATAATTCCCCGAATATTCGCGGTTATAAACATGCATGTTCTTATATACAGAATTTATTATATCCTGCCTCGCCTGCGGTATTTTGAGCTGTGCCGTGACCATACTCTTATCCAGGCGCTCTTCTATCTCTTTTTTAAGCTCTTCCATGCCGCTCCCGGTGAGTGCTGATATGGATATAGTCGGAACCGCGCCCTCGTTTCTGCCGGGTTCAAGACCTTTTTTATCTATCTTGTTATATACTTTTATCATGGGCTTATCCATCACTTTCAGTTCGCCAAGCACGTTTTCCACGGCTTCCACCTGGTGCCTGAAATTCTCCAGGGATATATCAACTACATGGATGAGCAGATCCGCTTCCTGGACTTCTTCCAGGGTAGCCATGAAAGCCTCTATGACATTATGCGGAAGCTTCCTTATAAACCCCACTGTATCCGTTATCAGAACTTCGTATTTGCCGCAATCGAGTCTTCTCGTGGTAGGTGACAGCGTAGAGAACAGCTTGTTCTCCACCCCTACCCCGGCACCTGTCAAAACGTTCATAAGCGTTGACTTTCCGGAATTCGTATAGCCGACGAGCGATATATTTTTCTTAAACATGCGTTTCCGCTGTTTCCGGCGGTCCCGCCTCTGGATTTTTATCTTATCGAGTCTGCTTTTGATTGAAGCTATCCTGTCACTTATTATCCGCCTGTCTATCTCTATCTTCTTCTCTCCGGGACCCCTCGTGCCTATTCCCCCTCCCAGCCTGGAAAACTCCGTCCATATATTCTTCAGCCTGGGCAGGTAATATTCCAGCTGCGCCAGTTCTACCTGCAGTTTCCCGACACTTGATGACGCATGAAGCGCGAATATATCAAGTATAAGACGCGTCCTGTCAACGACCTTGCATCCGAACTCCTCTTCAAGGTTTCTTTCCTGGGTAGGAGTAATATCGTCATCCACTATTACCAGGTTGACCTTGTTCCCCAGGATAAACGCCTTGATTTCCTGGACCTTCCCTTTGCCTATGTAACTGGCCGGATGCGGCTGCGCGCGGTGCTGCAGGAATTTACCCGCCACGGCGGCGCCGGCGGTCTTGGAGAGCTGATAAAGCTCTGACAGGCTCTCTTCGGCCGGGACCCTGGACCTGGGGTACTCCACCCCTATCAGTACGGCCCGTTCTATATTCTCGCTGTTAATATCCCACAATGCTATTTACCTGAATCTTTCAGTATTCCCTTGAGATCCATTATCGTTGACTGATCCGTTATTATTACCTGCACATCGTCCGAAAGCTTTTCGACATAATTATATTTGATTATGTCGGGATTCGCCCTCAACTGCTGGGCGATTATCCTCATAGCCTCGGCCTTGCCTTTAGCCTCTATTATTCTGGCATCTGCCTCTTTTTCTCTCTGTTTTTTAACGTATTCCCATCGCTCCATTTCCTGCTGGGCCACCTGTTTCTGCTCTATTGATTCGGCGAATTTATCCGTGAATATGACATCCCTGAGCTTTACGCCTTCGACAATGATATAGTTTTTCTTCATCTGTTCTTCCAGGTCCGAGAACACCTTATCTTCTATCTCCTTCCTGCTTTTAGAATACACCTCCATTATCTTATGCTCGGATATATTATGCCTCACGATCGATCTCACCGCGGGCCTTATTATCTTGGACTCGAAGTTCTTCCCTATCTTCTCGTGCAGGTCCGAAACCTTATCCGGATCTATTCTATACAGCACTGTCAGGTCTATTCCCACCTGCAGTCCTTCTTCCGTCGGAGACCACAGGCTGTCAGGCTCCGAAACCCTTCCTTCTCCGCGCACGCTGGACATCGTATATTCCTGTAACCTTACTTCGTACGATACAGTAGAATTTACATACGGCAGCAGCACATGGAGACCTTCGTCCAGTTCCTTGTCAAGCACCCCCCTGAATATATTGAATACTACATACCTGTGCCCTGCCGGGACTATTACTATTCCCTTAAGAAGCGTCACAAGTCCGAAAAGCAGGAGGATGATCACTGCCGCCTGCTGCAGCTTTTTCTTCGTATATCCGCTCTTTATATCTATAATTTTTTCCTGACCAGCGCCGGGCGCTGTTTTCATCAGTGATGTTATAAAAATTATAGCTGCGATCAACAATATAAAAAGTAGAAATGCTCCCATGATAACCTCCTCCAAGTTTCTTTCCCATTGATTAACTTATGTAATTTTATATAAAATCGCGTCTGTAAGCAATATTATTTGAAAAAAAGGGGAAAATTTGTTATATGCATGTATAATTTGCTTTATCAAATACACCAGGAGGTAATATGACAGATTCCAAAAAAGTAAAAATCGATGCGGATGTTTGCACGGGATGCAGTATATGTATAGACGAATGCCCTACTGGCGCGCTCGAAATGGAAAACGGAGTATCGGTTCTTGCCAGACCAGGTGACTGTACTCTTTGCGGCAACTGCGAAGACGTTTGTCCCGTATCCGCCATAACGATAGAATAGCATATGAGCGGTGCCTTCCGGAAAGCCGGCACCGCAGTAAAAAACACTAGGTTTTATGCAAATCATACCCCTGTGTCTTCTCGGGGTTTTCTATTCTGCTGTTTTCACGACTCTGTTCAGGGAATTCTACGTTCTGTCACAGCAGCCGATATTTCACATCCCCGTTATCGGGATAATAATCTGCCTGGAATTTCTCATAGGGTTTATTGCCTACCCTGAGTTCAGCCGCATACTGGGAAAACTAAAGACTTTCACCCTTTTTCTATGCATATCCATTTTCTATCTGCCGGTTTTTTCATTTTTTCTTACGGGAGGAAGAACCCTCATGGGTCTTTCCTTTCTAAGTTTTCTTCCGTGGTTTGCAGTTACGGTTTATCCCCTGACGATACTTTTTCCTCTCATTTTTTCTGCGGGTATCGTAATGGGCTATATGGCAGACGAATCACTATATACAAAACACATACTGCTCGGAGCCGTGATCTATTTCGTTTCGGATATTGCGGTCTTGTGGCATGCCGACACGTTCATTACAGTTCTTACTATATCCATTATCGGCCTTATGATCCTCGCCCTGGTATCAATAGAGACCCTTCCCAAGGTGAAATACTGGTTTTTATCTGTCGTTTTCATCACGCTGCTGTTCAGTTCTATACCGGCCAGGATAAGCAGCCGGTTCCGCTCTTTCACAAGGGAATACAAGACGCAACTGGTAAAGACGAAGAAAACCCCGTACGGAGAGCTGTCCGTATTGAAGAAGAACAATGATTACATAAGCTCCCTGAACCATTCGAAGTTATTCAAGTATCCGAACACCCGTAACGTCCAGGAAATAGTGCATACGGCCTTACTGCAGTATCCCTGGGCCGAAAGCGTGCTGGTGATAGGTGAATGGACCGAGATGATAGATGAGATACTGAGGTATCCCGATATAAAAAATATTTACTGGGCCGATCCCGCGCCGGACATCTTCTCTCTTTTCCCTGATGTGGTACCGGTCAATCTGTATTCCAAGGACTATTCCAGGCTCAGGATACTGTCCAATTCCGACCCGATCTCTTTCATCAAAAAGATCAAGAACAGGCACACTTTCGATATCGTTTTTATTTCCCTTCCGAATCCGGTCAATATCTTCCTTAACAGGTATTACACTTTAGAGTTCTATCATAGTGTCAAAGCAGTGCTGTCCGATAATTCCATGATAGCCATTACATTGAAAACCGGCGGCCCTGATATCGGCTGGAACTGGGCCCTGCTTACCGCCATCGCCTACAACACTTTAAAAAAGGTTTTTCCCAATACTCTCGAGTTGTACGGAGACGAATCTAATATTCTGGCATCGCACAGCCGAAACTTCACTACATCCGACCTCGCCCTTGCCGAATTCATAAACGTTATGGATACTCCTCCCTCTTATTTTTCACCCTCCATCTTAAAATTCAAGATAGACGCCGGGGCTAATGTCAGAAAGCAGCTTGATATAAAACACGCCCCCGTGAATATGGACAGCAAACCCGCTTCTCTGAAATATTCATTCAATCAGCTGGTGCTGAACTTCGGGATATTCCCCAACCTTATAATAAGGATGACCGACAGGATAAATCCTATCCTGGTATACAGTTTCATTCTTGCCCTCAATATACTGCTGGTAAGATCGCTGTCTAAGAAGGAACTGGCCCTTAAGCTCAAGCACACTCTCCTTCTTTCGTCCCTTGTGATAGGGCTTTTCACATATAATATTGTCGTCCTGCTTCAGACATACTACGGGAGGATATACTCCGATATTTCGTTCGTATTCCTTTTCCTGTGCCTGGGAATCGCCGCTTCAGCGTTCTATTTCAGGAAAAAAAGCAGCAATACCTACCTCTCTCTGATACGCATGTTTTCCATGTTTGCGGGCTTTCTCCTTATTATACTGCCGACGCTGTTTGAGACTCAGATGAATTTACCTTCGCTTGCGATGATAACAGTTCTCTCTTTCGCGGGCGGTTTCCTTCTTGCGGGGAGCATGATCATCAAGATAAAGGCATACCTGAGCATAGACGATAACCGCCCGGAGGCCCTTTCGGGTTATGTAATATCGGGGTTGATCCTGGCATGCCTGGGGTCCATACTGCTTCTGCCCGTAACAGGCACCATAGAACTGCTTCCCGTGCTGGGAATATTCAATCTGGGAACAGTGTTTATCTTGAGTATTTAGCGAGGTTTTTCTCTATCTTATCCGACCTCTGCTGAAGTGTCTCTGTATCGATACCGGCTTTTTTTCCTATTTCTTCGAAAGATTTGCCCTCTTCTACCATCATGAGTATTTCTCCCTGCCCGAGATAGGATCCCTCTGATATTATAAGTATCTTCACTATCTCCCCTGTATCGAACCCCTTTTCCCTCAATGATACAACTTCTTCTTCTTCAATATTGAAATTTGCGGCGATGATACCTGATTCGGTCGCCAGGTTTCTTTTAGGCATACTGCTGCATCCGCAAAAAAACATGAATATAATAATCCCGCATATTGTTTTTTTCATTTTATTCCCAGCTCCTTTTCGTTAAAAACCTCAGCCTGAAACGTCATAAGGGTAGTATCCTTCTGTTGCCATGCATCCGGCGGCAACCCGGCTTTTGAATGGCACAGGCTGCTTAAAAACTCATCCCTGCTCCAGCCTGTCTCATCAGCGACCTGAGGAAGGTAAACACCCTGCCTGAACCCTTTCTTTACTATGACACCGTCCCGGCCCATTACTATCTCGTCCGGCGAATCTACTTCTTCCGGCACCGTAAGTACGGATATTTCTATGTCTATCTTATCGAGCTCGTCTTCCGTCACAGGATAAAACCGCGGATCATGCACAGCAGCCTCTATAGCCATGTCCCTGACCGCGGTATACAGCTCGTTAACGGGGAATATGTTCCCTATACAGCCCCTGAGCTGCCCTTTTTTATGAAGCGTTACGAATACCCCGCGGCGTTCTCTGAGTTCTTTGTCTTCCGTTACCGCCGGCAGTGTCCTTCCTGTTTTGACATATGTCTGTATCGTATTTCTCGCAAGCTTCAGGAGTTCTGTCTTCTGTTCTTTTGTATATCCCATTTTTTCCTCCTGTCCGTATTCGTCAACTCCTTCTTTTTTATATACTGCGTACGCCCCGTACCCGACAACCCTGGAGTTGTCTCCGGTGGCCGCGCCCGAGTGGGAATAATCTACCTGCACAACCGTGTCGGCTCCCAGGTTCCTGAGCGTCATAAGACCCAGCATAACCGCGCCGCAGCCGCATAACTGCCCGGATTTGTCCGTCATTATCCTTTCAAGGGATTCCAGGTCATATCTTACGAGGGCATCGGAAACCTTTTTATCCATGACGGCTGCTGTACGGGCGGGAAAATAGTGGGACATATCCGTTGACATCACTATCAGTATTCCTTTTCCCCGGCCTATCACCCTGGATATCCCTGCGGCATAGTCCCTGAGTTTCTGTTCCCTGAACTCATTTACAAGTATAGGGACAATAGAAAAATCATCTTTCAGCACCCTCTGCAGGAAAGGCAATTCAACTTCCAGGGAATGCTCCGGCACGAATACTTTATTATTTATATATATACCTGTATATTTTACTATATCGTCAACTAGCTTATAATCTTCTTTAACTTTTCCAAGGGGTGTCGCCCAATCGCCGAACGAACATGTGACAGGCTTGTCCAGGTATACGTTATGACTTGATCCCATAAGGATAACTGTACCGTAGCCCCTGTTCTTCAAATAAGCAAAAACCCGGCCCGCCGTAGCGCCGGAATACATATACCCGGCATGCGGCACTATTATGCCCATTATATGCGCATCCCCGAGTTCTTCTTTTACTTCGGTATCCAGGAAAGCATCGACATCTTTCATGAGGACGTCAGGATTTCCCGGATAGAACTGCCCCGCTACCGCCGCTTTCCTCGTCCCGGCATTGCCCGTATCAGAGCTTCCGGCACATGAAGCCATCACGGTAAACATGCCCAGCACTATAATATATTTCTTCATCTGTACTTCACACCTCTATCCAGGGGGACTCCTTCCGTATTGATATATTCTGTATCTATATATATGTCCCTGCCGGTTATCACCCGGGAAGCGAGCATATACCTGCCCATCTTCATATCAGGGCTGCCGGTTATTCTGAAATCCACGGTTATATCCTTAGCCTCGAAACCTTTCAGACCGCCCAGTTCATAAGTGCTTTTCTTTACCGCGATATCCCTTGCATCAGGTATGTCTACTGTTATACGCTCTATATCGCTGCCTGTGACGTTACTGACCTTCACTCGGAGCTTATCCCACGCTCCGGACCTCACCCTGCCTTCCGCCTGCATGTCCACCCTCACTTCGGGATGCCTGTCAAGCTGCGTAAACGCCTTTCCGGCGGAAAGAAGCCACTCTTTAGATGTATAAGGACCTTTTCTCCCCCACATTGCCCTTGAAAAATCGTGTACAAAAACACCTTTTACATTATCTCCCAGGTATGAAATGCTTTGTGACAGCCTGCGGTGATATTCTTCGGGGCCGGAGGGCTCCACGCAATACTGGTGCAGAGGCCAGTCTATCTGGTTCCCGACTGCAAGATTGACTCTGAAGCCTTCGAGATATTCCTTCCATTTCTTTATCATGTAGTTTAATCTGGGCGCATCGGTCTCGTACATCATCACAGCGATTATATCGGCACCGGCATCCTGGAACATAAGGGGATCCTGCCCGTGCTGGTGCCCCAGCTCCCAGCTGAGGATAAATGTCCACAACGGCTTCTTTATCTGGGCGGATTCCTTGATATATCTTATTATTTTCGACATCCTGTGCGCCCGCCACCAGTTCCATTTGTCGATCACCGGAACACCCCTGTTTTTTGTACGGGTCACTATCTCCCCGAGCCATTCCATGCGCTGTTCCTGGGTATAACTGCTCCAGCCCGAGGGGATTTCTTCTACATCCATGGATTCGATGAACTCGTCGACCAGCTCCAGTCCTCCGCCTGCGGGTCTTATATAATCCAGCCCGATATAATCAACTGTCTCCGAAGCGTTCAGCCGTCCTGCCAGATCCCTGACATCCTCTATCCTCCGGTTATCCAGTATGGATATCCCGCCGGACCTTTTAAGCCTGTCGTTCGGCCCCATGTATTTGTAACTGTACTTATACCATGCCGGTTTGAGCTCACTTTTTCCGAAATACCTGAAGCAGGCTATCCAGCCGCCGAATTTTATGGAGTTACGTCCGGTATTTGCGGAGAATTCTTCTATTGAATTCACGTTGCCCGCGATCCAGGGGAGATCTTCGGTCAGGTCGCCTTTCGAGTAGGACGCGGTCTGTCCGGCTATATACCAAAGAGTGTTCCCTCCGATATATTTTATCCATTCGTACATACCCTCGTATCCGGTGACGTTACCCGATGGGGTCGTCACCTTGTACCTGCTGAGTCTCTTGACGCTCTCCAGGTCCATTATCTTCAGGGGACCGCTGAATTTATATGAAGGGATCCTCGACTTGACAATAAACGCATCTTCATGCCTGAGTATCTCTCCGCCGCTGAAATACCTGACTGTGTATACGCCGTCGGCCGCCCGCCAGGGGACTGGAAACCGGCCCAGGTATTTTCCGCTGGAATCGTCATACGAGAGTTTTAATATCCTCTGCCCGCCTATGGTCACCACCGGTTTCGAGTTCTTAAATATCACGGCGCTTATATCCCCTGCACCGGCGCCATATTTCACGTTCTCCGCGGATGCTTCGATGAAATGATAATGCAGATAGGCAAGCCTCGATATATCCACGTTTACATCAGGCATGAGAGACAGATGGAACAAAGTGCCCGCTATAACCACCAGGAGAAAAAAATACAGCGTAACCTGCCTGCTGTTTTTTTCGTAAGCTTCAAGAAACATTGCTGTCTATTATCAGCGTAACCGGGCCGTCGTTGACAAGGCGGACTTTCATCTCTTCTCCGAACAGGCCTGTTTCTACTTTTATACCCTCTCTTTTCAGTTTATCCGCATACATATCGAAGAATTCTTTCCCCTTTTCCCTGTCGGCGCTCTTGTCGAAACTGGGCCGGCGGCCTTTCCTGGAGTCGCCATACAGCGTGAACTGAGATACGGCGAGTATTTCCCCCGACACATCCCTGACCGATAGATTAAGCTTTCCTTTTTCGTCGGAAAATATTCTGAGGTTGAGCGTCTTGTCAACTGTATAATCGACATCCCGCGCGGTATCGTCTTTCGATACGGCTACTAGGACAAGTAGCCCGCTGCCTATCCGGACAGCATAATCCCCGCTGGTCAGCGAAGCTTCAGATACTCTTTGTATTACCGCTCTCAAGACTCTTTTATAAGCCCGACGGCATCTTCCACCGATCCGGCATGCTCCACCCCGGGAACCTCTTCCCATGTATAAAGCCCAATAACTCTCTTTCCTATGGCCTTGGCCAGAGCGATCTCTGATAAAGTGCCGTATCGCCCGTCTACGGCGACGAGTATATCCGCCGTTCTGACAATAATTGCGTTCCTCGCATGGCTCATGGCAGTCACTACGGGTATTGATACATATGGGTTAGCCGAGTCTTTTCCTGCTCCCGGAAGTATTCCCAGCGTCGTTCCTCCTGCCTCATACGCTCCCCTGCATGCCGCTTCCATGACTCCGCCCAGTCCGCCGCATACAAGTATATACCCGTTTCTGGCTATCTCTTTTCCCAGTTCATACGCGATCCCGCTCATATGTTCATCAGCCTGGGCACCGCCTATCACACCTATGATTTTCTTTTTTTCCTTTGCAGGGGATATATCTTTCATAATAATTCTTTCTAGATTACGATATCATGATTCGCATCTCGTATCTTGTGAAACGCATCTCGTGTAATAATAATCAAATAACAAGCTCCAAAAAACAAACATCTTCAGCTGTAAGCTGTAAGTTATAAGTTTTAAGATTCCCATCCCAATCCCTTTTTATAATACGAATTAATTCTATTCATAGTCTTATCGCTTACAGCTTACAACTTATAGCTTATTTGATATTTGTCATTTGTGATTTCATCTAGCATCTCACATCTGGCATCCGGTATCTTCTCTTATAGCTTAAAACTTATAACTTACTTGCACAAGCAACTAGAAACCAGCATCTAGCGACTTATTCTCACCTTCAAACTTCCACTAACTCTGGTACGCCCGGCTTATGCTTGCCCCGAAAACACACCCTGTGTAATGTGGAAAGTGTAATGTTTAATGTGAAATTCACCGCGTCATTCACTTCCCACCTTCAACCTTCAACCTTTCACTAACTCTGGTACGCCCGGCAGGATTCTTCCTCATCGTCTCCCCTTTTTTCCCAGACGATTTCGGACGGGGTTTCTCGCTTGCGGCCTCCGG
>JAFGSA010000065.1 GCA_016934855.1 Elusimicrobiota bacterium | reverse complement strand
TGGCTCCCCGGGTAAGACTCGAACTTACAACATCCTGGTTAACAGCCAGGCGCTCTGCCGATTGAGCTACCGGGGAACCCGATGAGTTTATGCGTTTTCCTTTGTGTTTTTCTGTGTTGCGGCCTGGAAGTTCTCCAGCCTTTTCCAGTTATTATCCGTCCATTCCTGGATTTCGTCAATTATATGTTTATTTTCTTCCTTGTAAAGGTGACGGAATCTGCCCTGCATTTTCAGCCATTCGTCTACCGGGACGGGTTTCTTCGGGGTGTACGTGATCCTCCACTGGCCGTCTTCCACTTCGTATAAAGGCCATATTTTACACTCCACCGCCACTTTTGCCAGTTCCACGGACTTCTCGGGCGGGTATTTCCATCCCGGCGGGCATGGAGAAAGAACATGGATGAAAGCCGGGCCTTCCTTTTCAAAGGCCTTATTTGACTTCTCTATGAGATCCTTCCAGTTGGATATGGATCCCTGCGCGACATACGGCACGTTATGCGCCGCGCATATGTATGTGAGGTCCTTCGCGAAGACCGTCTTCCCCTGCATTACCTCTCCCGCCGGCGAAGTGGTCGTGGCCGCCCCCCTGGTAGTGGCGCCGGACCGCTGTATGCCGGTATTCATGTACGCCTCGTTGTTGTAGCATACATATACGAAATTGTGCCCCCTTTCCAGGGCTCCGGATAAAGACTGTATGCCTATATCGTGCGTTCCGCCGTCGCCGCCGAAGGCAAGAAATTTTATTTCTTTCTTTATCTTACCCTTCTTTTTCAACGCCCGGTACGCTGTCTCCACTCCCGACGCCGTTGCGGCCGAGTTTTCGAAGGCATTGTGTATCCACGGTATATTCCACGCGGTATACGGGTATATCGTGGTCGCGACTTCAAGGCAGCCCGTAGCGTTGGTGACTACAAGCGGTTTATCCGTGCCCATCATGATCATCTTGGCTACTATCGGAGCGCCGCATCCGGAACACATCCTGTGACCGGATCCCAGCCTCGCCGGCAGTTTGCACATTTCTTTAAGGTTTATCTTCATTTTGTTTGTCCTGTTTTAATACTTTCCCTGCTTTTTTGCTGTCCCTGGCCGAAACCCTGCCCAGTTTCGTGAAAAACCGGGTCTTATTCTGTTCGTCCTTGAAAAATCCCGGGTGGTTCTTTGTGAAAACCCTGACCTGGTCTACGTCCACCCTGTACCGTTTCATCACCCTGTTCATCTCTTTCGCAAGATTCTCTTTTATTTTCTGTTTATCGTTGCCGAACTGCTCGCCGAATTTCCTGGAGTAGTATGTCTGGTGAGCTACTATGTCTATAAACACGTCCTCTTTCATTTCTCTCCGGCCACAGCCGGAAAGGGCCAGTAATAATATACATACGGCTGCAAGCTTACTTTTCGGCATTCTGACTAAAAGGTTTTCCGGCATTGATCCCCTTTTTGTATTTCTCCATGATCCTGGAATTCTGTGCCGGCGGCAGTTTGACTTTAAACGGCTCTGCCGGCGGGTTCCCGCTCCTTATCCTGTTTCCGAACGGCATTATGCCTTTCAGATTGGAATTTTTCAGCTGGTCCAGTGCGCCGGGCCTTCTTCTCATGTCCAGCCCCTTGCCCGTAAAAGTTCCCTCGCCCCCCGCCGGACCCGGCGAAGCCTCATCGTTATCAGTAAGGACATCTATCATCTTCTTCAGGTTCTTCCTGCTCAAACTCGCGGTAGACTTAGTCTTATCATTACTGCAGCCGCCCACGGTGAAAAGCATTAATATGACCAGCAGGCCCGCTATCTTTCTCAATCCCTTACGCCTATGTATTTTACCTTTTCGGCGATCTTGCCGGCCTTCGCGGCTTTACCCAGGTCGTCGAACACGCCCATGATCTGTTCGGGGTTTATCTCCCTGCCGCCCAGACCGTATATGCCGTTCATCATCAGCGGCCGCGGGTTCGTTTCATACAGCGCCGCCTTGACCTCGCAGAACAGCGGCCCTCCCTGGCTTGAGAACGACTCGCTCCTGTCAAGGACCGCTACGGCCTTGAACTTCGAGAGTATCTCGCCCAGCTCTTCCCCGGGAAACGGGCGTATCATCCTGGGGAAGACCACTCCGGCCTTGACGCCTTTTTCACGCAGTTCGTCGACAACGTCTTTCGCTGTGCCCACGGTGGAATTCAGCGCGATAACCGCAAGCTCGGCCCCGTCGGCCTTATATGTCTCTATCCTGCGGTATTCCCTGCCGGACAGTTTTTTATATTCCGCGTATACCTCGTCTATTACTTTGGGTACGCGGGTCAGCGCGTCGGACTGCTGGCGTTTGTGCTCGAAATAATAATCAAAAAGGTCCAGCGGGCCGTATGTCACAGGCTTATCTATATCGAGCAGCGGGAATTCCGGCTTGTACTCCCCGACGAACTTCCTGACGTCCGCGTCCTCGTTGATCGAAACTCGTTCCAGGGCATGGCTGGTTATGAAACCGTCCTGCATCACCATGACCGGCAGAAGCACTTTCTTATTCTCGGCTATTCTTATTGCGCATATTACGTTGTCATATACTTCCTGCCCGTTCTCGCAGTATATCTGTATCCACCCGGATTCGCGGGTGCCCATCGTGTCGGAATGGTCGCAGTGTATGTTTATAGGGCCGGACAGCGCCCGGTTGACCACGGGCATTACGATCGGCAGCCGCTGAGACGCCGCTATATACACGATCTCCCACATAAGCGCCAGTCCGTTCGCGGAAGTCGCCGTCATGGTCCTGGCACCGGCGGCAGAAGCGCCCACGCATGCCGACATCGCTGAATGCTCCGATTCTACGGGTATCATCTCCGTATCTACCTTGCCGTCTCCGACAAACTCTGAAAACTTCATCACTATCTCTGTCTGCGGAGTGATCGGGTAGGCCGCCACTACATCCGGATTTATCTGCCTCATCGCTTCTGACGCCGCCCCGGTCCCCGCAAGCGCTGTTATTTTCTGTTTGCTCATCATCTTTCTTCCTTAACCATTTTAATGCATTTCTTCGGGCAAACCTGTTCGCATATGCCGCATCCCTTGCAGTACTCGTAATTTACGGCAGTTTCGTTCTTGACCGGATCGTGTGTCACGGCCATGTCGGGACAGTACAGCCAGCAGAAAAGACAGTTGATGCATTCGCTCCTGTCTATTTCCGGCCTGAATGTCTTCCAGCCGCCGGTCTTGTACTCGCGCGCGTTTCCCGCCTCCAGTATCTTTCCGCCTATAGGTATCTCTTTCCAGCTTTTCTCGCTCATATATTATTTTACCTCGTCAAAAGCCCTCTGTATTCCGGACAGGTTGCCCTCCACCGCCCTGCTCGATAATTTGCCTCCGAAATAGTTTTTCATCAGGTTCTTCAATACTTCCAGGTCGACCAGCCCGGTGACCTTTACCAGCGCTCCCAGCATGGGGACGTTCATCACGGGCCGCCCGAGCGTCTCCAGCGCTATTTTCGTCGCGTCAACTGTATGTACCTGCTGGTTCTTCGAAGGCTTTATCTTTTCTTTTATTTCCCCGGGCGCCTTTTCCGTATTGATTATCACTTTACCTTCGTCAGTCAGCCCCTCCATGACATCGACTGAATCCAGCAGAGTGGGGTCTACGACCACTACGACGTCTGGCGCCGTAACGCCCGAATGTATCCTTATCTGTGTGTCGCTGACCCTTGTATACGCCTTCATCGGGGCCCCGGTCCTCTCGGGACCGTATTCCGGGAAAGCCTGTATATACTTTCCGCCTTCGAGAGCAGCTTTAGCCAGCAGTATCGACGCTGTCTTTGCTCCCTGTCCGCCTCTTCCGTGAAATCTTACTTCAATTATTTTTTTCATGAGGGTTATTTTATAAAACTGCCTTTCTTATGTCAAAATTCCCTGCGCCCCTCTATTGCCTTGCCGAGGGTCACACCGTCTGCATACTCGAGATTGCTGCCCATGGGTATACCATGCGCCAGTCTCGTTATCTTTATATTATACTTCTTAAACTTTTCTTTTATATAGGCCGCCGTAGCCTCGCCTTCCACATTCGGGTCGGTCGCAAGTATTAGTTCGCTTACGCCTCCCTTCTTAACCCTCTGGTCAAGCCTGTCTATATTAAGATTCTCCGGGCCTATTCCGTCAAGGGGGGACAGCGATCCCATGAGAACATGATAAAGGCCGCTGAACTCGCCCGAAGCCTCGAGCGCCAGTATATCCTGAGTATGCTCGACGACGCAGATGACCGAATGGTCCCTTCTGTCAGACCGGCATATGTCACACGGGTCCTTATCGGTAAGCCCGCCGCATTCACTGCAGTTATGGACTTTTTTCTTTGCCTCGGTTATGGCCGAGGAAAGCTCCGCAGCTTCGCTGCCCGGGGACTGGACTATGTAAAACGCCAGCCGCTGTGCCGTTCTGGGCCCTATCCCGGGGAGCCGCGAAAGAGAATTAACCAGTTTTTCGAGTATATCCGGTATTTTACGCATCAATCACAGCCCGGGGATATTCAGGCCGGACATCGCTTCTTTCGCTTTTTCTTTCTGAAGGTCCTGCTGTTTTTTCAGGCAGGATTCCACCAGCCCCGCAATGCTGCTCTGAAGTTTCTCCCTGCCGGAATCGTAAAGCTCCTGGGTTATCTCGAATTTCTTCACCTGTCCCGCGCCGCTTATAACAAGTCTGGCCCCTTGCGAATCGGCCGTGATTTCCAGGTTAGATATTTCTTTCTGAAGTTTCTTGAGTTTCTGGGCCTGTTTCATCAATTTCATTATATCCATGTTGTTCTCCGGGTTTATCTTTCTATTTTGCCGTCAAAAAGATCCACGATCTCGCCGATAACCGGCTCTTCGCTTTCTATCTTTGACGGCGTTATTACGTTTTTCTTCGGTTCGGCCGCCGCTTTCGGCTTTTCTTCCGCGGCCTCTTCCCTTGCTTCCTTTATTATATTAATGTAATAACCTTCTCCCATCACTTCCTTGACTTTAAGGGCCAGCAGGTTTTTCTGCCTGTCGGGGAGATCGAGGTTCCCCCTGTATACCACTTTTATTTTCTTGCCGTCCAGCGAAGCGGAAGATTCTTTCAGGGTATGATAAAGCGTCGGGGATTCTTCCATGACAAGGCTCATTATCGTCTCCCATTTTCCGCCTTTCTTCGGCTTCTTGCGCCCGGCCTCCTCGACAACATCCTCCGCAGCATCATCCCCGGGACTACTGTTGCCGGAATCCCCGGATTCGCCGCCGGCCGCGCTGTCCGGCTCATTTTTCTCCGGCGCGCCGATCTTTTCCATGATGTCATCGAAACCCACATACTTCTGGCACAGCTTGAACATGACCGTATCCATTACTACATGGGGATTGTCCGCGTACTTTATCCTGGCCATGTTCTTTGTAAGAAACTCCATTATCCAGACGAGCTGTTCTTTGGAAAAACCGCCCGAAGCATCCGCGAGCTTCTGGGAGTATTCCTTGTTAAAACCCATAAAATCCAGGGAACCGCCGAACACTTTCGCAAACATTATGTTTCTGAAATGCGTGTTAAGGTCGCCGAACAGCCTGTTGAGGCTGTACCCTTTTTTCACCAGGTCGTTATTGAGCTCCAGGGCGCCTTTCATATCGCCGCCCTTTATCATCTGCGTATATTTAAACAGGAACTCGCGCGGTATCAGCCCCAGCAGCTCGTTGAGCCTGTTGCCGTCTATTCTGCCGGGGGAAAACGACATGGCCTGGTCCATGATGCTTTCCGCGTCCCTCATGCTGCCCCCGGACGCTTTCGCTATTGTCCATAAAACCTCTTCATCGTATTCCGCTTTTTCCTTGTCAGCTATCTTCTTGAGCGCATCCCTTATTTCTTTCTCCGTTATGAGCCTGAAGCTGAAAGTCTGGCATCTCGAGGTTATCGTGTCCAATACTTTTTCCGGCTCGGTCGTAGCCATGATGAATATGACGTGCGAAGGCGGTTCCTCGAGGGTCTTGAGTATTGCATTGAAGGCTTCTTTCGTGAGCATATGGACTTCGTCTATTATATATACTTTGTATTTGGCCGAAGACGGGGAGAACTTAACGTTCTTCCTTAGTTCCCTTATCTCGTCTATGCCGCGGTTGGAGGCCGCATCGATCTCTATTATGTCAACGGACTCCGAATTCGTTATCTCCTTGCATGACGTGCATATGTTGCAGGGTTCCTCGTTCTTTATGTTCGGGCAGTTGACCGCCTTCGCCAGAATCCTGGCGGTAGTTGTCTTGCCTATCCCCCTGGGCCCCGTGAACAGATAAGCATGCGATATTTTGTCCAGCCTTATGGCGTTCTGCAGCGTCTTTGTGATGTGTTCCTGACCCACAACTTCGCCGAATTTCTGCGGCCTGTATTTTCTCGCTATTACCAGATAAGCCATTTACTTCCTTTTTCTGTTTTTATTCTCCGGATCATGCCTGTTTTAAGGCATACTTTTGCCCTATTTTAACGCATGGCGCACCACGCGCAGCCGAATGCGAAACATGGTGGAGATGGGGGGATTCGAACCCCCGGCCTCGCTTCGCTCTCCATAGGGGCTTTGCCCCTCTGGCGGCAGCTTCGCTGCCTGTCACCCCAGGTCATCCGGAAAAATCCTTTTTCCGGGCCTTTTTAGGCCGGGGCCTCCCATTTGACCACAATCCTGCTTTTCAATCAACCAAGTAAATCCTGGTGGAGATGGGGGGATTCGAACCCCCGGCCTGTACGTTGCGAACGTACCGCTCTCCCAACTGAGCTACATCCCCACAATAATTCCTTTCAAATCCCATCCAAATTATATAAATCTGGCGGAGAGGCTGGGATTTTTCCTCCCTCGCACCCCTTACTCCGCTCGCTCGGAACCGGGAATTCTTCTTCCGCCCTCCGGGCTATTCTCCCTCAGGGAGCGAAGAATTCCTTTCAAATCCCATCCAAATTATATAAATCTGGCGGAGAGGCTGGGATTTGAACCCAGGCTAGGTATTAACTACCTACTAGCGGTTTAGCAAACCGCCCCCTTCAACCACTTGGGTACCTCTCCCCGAAAAAGAATTTATATCAATTATATTAATTTTTCCGTATTACTCAAATTGGCGGTTGAATTTGATAGGCTATCTAAAAATATATATAATTAATAATAATAAAGAGTCTGTAAAGAACCTGGAAAGAACCCGGCATGTATAAAGAGAAGATCCTGATAGTAGAAGACGACCTGGCCGCGAAAAGCAGTATCGCTAATGCTTTAAGACAAGAAGGCTACGCGGTCGATGACGCTGATTACGGCGAACAAGCCCTGGAAATCATCAAATCGAACAATTATGACCTCGTTCTGACGGACCTCGTGATGGGACAGAAAAACGGCCTGGATATCGTAAGAGAAGTTCACAGGGTGATGCCTTCCTGCAAAACCATGATAATAACCGCTTACGGCACGATCGAGACTAACATGGAAGCTATCAAACTCGGCGTAACCGACTATATACTCAAACCCATAAATATTGACAGGCTGATCCATAAAATAAAAGCCTGCCTGAACAGGAGAAGTTTGCTCAAGCACAATGAATCGCTTGAAAAAAAAATCTCCACATTCGAGATGACCCGCGATATAGCGTCTACACTGATGATGTCCACTCTCGTCAATATAATCCTTAACTCCGCCTGCGAGGTCCTTAACGCGGACGGGGGCACACTTCTGCTTTCTGAAGGATCCGGCCTTGTAATAAAAGCGGTCACCAGGAATTTCAGGAACTCGATAATGGGTACAAGGGTCGGCACAGGAAAGGGCATAATCGGGGAAGTATTCCGGACCGGGAACCCGCAGATTATTAATAAACGCGCCGGCAGAAACCCGTGTTTCAACGGGTTCATCAAAGAGCAGAAGATCGGGTCCGCCATATCCATACCTATCATTGATAACGGGGGTACTCTGGGAATACTGAATTTAGTCAGAAAAGAAAGCAGCCCGGCTTTCACCGGAGAAGACATCTCTATTTCAAAGATATTTTCCGGCACTATAGCGTATGCCATAAAAAACGCCCGGGTTTACGAAGAGCTCAAGACAGCTTACGACAGGCAGAAATCCATGCAGTATCAGCTCATAAAAGCCGAGAAACTTTCAGCAGTCGGAAGGGTTTCAAGCAGCGTGGCTCATGAACTGAACAACCCGCTTGTGTCCGTCCTGGTGAATGCCGAACTCCTGCTCGAAGAGATACCGAAGAATAAACCCTGGCACGAAGACATCAAGGATATACAGCTTGCCGCGAAAAAGTGCAAGGATATCATAAACGACCTGCTGAAAATATCGCGGGATAAGGAATACAAGTTCGACGAGATCCGCATAAACCAGGTTATCGAAAGGTCTCTGAGGCTTTCCAGGCACACGATTTCCGGCAGCGGCGTAACCGTTAAAAGGATAACCGGCAAGGATCTCCCGCCCGTCAGCATAAGCGCATCGCATATAGAACAGGTCTTCACGAACATAATAGCCAACGCTCTGCATGCGATGCCTGACGGCGGCACGCTGACCATAAAGACGTACACGAAAACCGCATCAGAGGCCCTGAGGCGCAAGGCCGACAGGGAGAGGTTCAAAGACAATGTAGTGATAACGGAGTTCTCTGATACCGGGGCGGGTATACGCAGAAAAGACCTTCCGAATATATTCGAACCGTTTTTCACCACTAAAGCCGTCGGCAAGGGAACGGGCCTGGGGCTCTTCGTATGCCAGGGTATAATAGAGAAGCACGGGGGACTTATTATTATAAAAAGCGCCGGGATCAACAAGGGAACGCGGGTATATGTCTACCTGCCTGTCGCGGACGCTTGAATTGAAAAAACCGCCCAGGATACTTGTCGTTGACGATTACGAACTCGTAAGAACCATGTTCGAGAAGATAGGCAGGAGAAAGGGCATCGATATCAAGGTGCTTAAGAGCGGCCAGGAAGCCGTAAAAGAAATAAACGCTGACAGCGGCTACAGCCTTATATTTATCGACTTGAAAATGCCCTATATGGGCGGCGCCGAAACCCTCGACCTGATAAAAAAGGATCACCCCGAACTGCCCGTGATAATAATGACCGGGTCCCGGGGGACGAGCCTTGCGGAAAAAGTCATCGGGGCGGGGGCCGCCGATTTCATCACCAAACCTTTTGAACTCAGGGAGATCTTAAAGAAAATAAACAAATACTGCGGCACCAGATATTAGGTATTATGCTGCCTGGGATTCCTTGTATAAGGGGAGATAAATACTGAACTTGGTGCCCTTCCCCGGCGTACTCTCCACTTCTATTTCACCGTTGTTGTTCTTTACCATCTTGTAGGTCAGGGCAAGACCCAGCCCAAGCCCTTTCGAGCCTTTCGTAGTAAAGAAGAAATCGAATATCTTATTCATGTTCTCTTCCGTTATACCGTGCCCGGTGTCGGATACCTCGACGCGCAGGAAATCCTGTTTTTCCTTATCGATATCGGCTTCTATCGTAAGCACGCCGTCGTGCTCCATCGCTTCTAGAGCATTGGTGCAGAGATTCATTATCACCTGCTCTATGTCTACGGGGCGTATTTTGACCTTCGGAAGATCTCCCGGTACATTTTTAACCAGCTTTATCTTCAGCTGGGTGAACTTTTTCGAGGGTATCAGGCTCACTCCGTCGTCTATTACCTTCGCTATATCGGTTTCGCACAGGTCTTCCTGTTTCGAGAAACGCATTATATCGGTAACTATCTTGCCGGCATGTTCGGCGCGCTGCTCTATCAGCATGAGCGTCTCTTTTGCCTCCTTAATTATATTCTGCATATTTTCCGACAGTTTCTCGGTCTTGTCTTTTAATACCTTCTCTACCGTTCTCCTGAAATAGCCGGCAGATAGCAAAATACCGGAAAGCGGGTTATTTATCTGGTGGGCAAACCCAGCCGCCATCTCTCCAAGAGTCGTCAGCTTGAATGACTGCAGCAGTGTTGCTTCCTGGTCTTTGATCTTTTCGTAGAATTCGGCGTTTTCCATCGCAAGCGCAACCTGGTTCGAGAGGGTCGAGAGAACGGATATATCATCCCCGGTATATATCTTCTTGTTCTGTTTCGTACCCAGTGATATGAAGCCGAGCAGCCTGTTGTGCACTATGTTCGGCACTATTAGCGATGCCCCTAATGCCCTGAGCTCTTCCTCCACGAGATCTATATTCAGTTTATAATGAGAATAATCTATACGCTGCAGGTTTTCGCTCAGTATGGCCTTCTGTTCCCTGTTCAGAAGCTTGATCATCGGATGCCTTGCATTCAGCTGGCGGCCGGTCTGAGTCCTGCGCTCTATACCCCTGGAAGCTATCAGCCTGTATTCTTTATTCTGGGTGTCATAGGCGAAGAACCTCACGTGGCTTATCTTTATCTCTTTTATCAGTATATCTACGACTTTTTCCCTCAAAGTCACCAGGTCTCTTATGAATATCATGTTCTTGGATGCCTTTAAGAGCGACTCATGGTACCTCCTCTGTTCATGGAGAAGCCTGCTCTCCGCTTTTTCACGCAGGTAGTAGTTTACTATGTGGCTTATATACGTGAGTATGACTCCTACGACGAAGAGCGCTATCCACCACCGCGGCCCCAGGACCTTCCTGAAATACTGCTCCCCCGATATCGCCACGAATATCGGCACTGTCAGGAACGGGAGGTACACGATGCTGAAAATAGCCCATCTTGTCACGGCAACGCTTATATCCATGATATGGAGTTTTACTATGGCATACGCGAATATGATCAAGTACAGTATCTCCACCATGTAGTGTATTTTCGGGAAATCGGGATACATTATGGTTATGAAGTATATGACTACCGCTCCGGACCCTACCGCGAGCGCAAGGAATATATAGAGGAACTGCGTTTTCTTCAATATCGCCGTCGTCTGCAGGTACGACCTGAAAAGCACGATGAGGCTGTATACGAGACCTCCCAGGAAATAAAGCACGAATACGGGGTATATTATGCCGACCTCTTCGGTGAAAGGATTCCTCGTCACGCTCTTTATTATAAGGGGAGTGGATATGCTCATGACGGAAAGAAAGCCGCCCACAGCAAACAGGCAGTAGAAGAGTCTTCTATAGGATCTCTTTTCGTAATGATCCGTAAAGGTAAATATCAGCTTGGCGAAGAACGGGGCTATGAAGAAGGCGCCCACGTACGCTATCCTGTCCCATACCAGAGCTATATCGTTGGTCTTACTCGTTATTATCAGGATATCGGCGAGGTTCCACAGAGAGATGCTTATGTTCATGAAAAAGAAGGACCTGTTCAGCTCCCCCTTTTTGTTTCTCAGGTATACCAGAAGGCCTATCAAAAAACTGAATACGCTGCCCAGTAATGCGCTGAAAATGCTCCAGTTCATCTGTTATATTATATTATCCCCTCTTTTTTGCCTATCTTTTTCATTTTCTCTATAAAATAGCCCAGGTCTTCCATCGTATGGGTTGCCATAACGCTCGCCCTTATCCTGGCCTCTTTTCTCCTTACGGCAGGGTATACGACCGGACTGACCAAAATGCCTTCTTCTTCGAGGGCCTTGGTCACCTGGTAGGTCTTATCGTCATCTCCGATAATAACCGGCAATATCGCGGACTCCGTGTTAGTAAGATCGTAGCCGAGACTCAGAAGCTCGCTCTTGAGATAATCAATGTTTCTCCACAGGTTCCGGTGTATCTCCGGCCTGGTCTGGATAAGCTCGACGGATTTTAAGAGCGCTGCCGATATGCAGGCCGGCAGGCTGGTGGAAAAGACAAAAGCCCTGCTGGCGTGCTTCAGGAAATGGACTATTTTCCTGTTCGCTATCGCGAAACCCCCCACTCCGCCCAGGGCCTTGCTCAGGGTCCCTATGACTATGTCTATTTTCCCTTCAAGGCCGAACTTTTCAGATGTCCCTCTTCCTGTTTTTCCTATAACTCCCGTCGAATGGGCGTCGTCGATCAGGACAGCCGCATTGTATTTCTGCGCCAGATCATATATGACATCAAGCATGGCTACGTCCCCGTCCATACTGAAAACCCCGTCGGTGACTATCAGCCGCGGCACGCTGGCGGCGCTTTTTTTAAGCTTATTCTCGAGGTCTTCCATATCGTTATGCTTGAAAAGTATCATATTCGCTTCCGAAAGCTTGCAGCCGTCTATTATGCTGGCATGGCTCTTCGCGTCAAAGAATACGTTATCTGCCGAAGATAATATAATGGACAGCACGCCGACATTGGTCCCGTATCCCGAGGTGAATATCACACAGTCTTCCCCTCCCTTGAATTCAGCGAGCTTTTTTTCAAGCTCGTTATGCAGGTCGAGCGTTCCGCACAGGACGCGCACGCTCCCTGTGCCGACGCCGTATTTTTCCACTGTTTTTATCGCCGCCTCCTTGACCTCCGGATGACTCGCGAGCCCGAGGTAGTTATTCGACCCGAACATCAGGAGTTCCTTCCCCTTATGCCTTACCATCCTGTCCGACCTGGACTGCATCTCTCTCAAATAGAAATACTCGCGCCTCTCCATTATCTTGGCCATCCTGTTATACCGCGTGCATTTGAGGAATACGGGTTTTTTAAGCCTTCTGTCGGCCAGTTTCCTTTTACCCTTAAACTCCGGGCCGGCCTCCTTCCTCCTCTCACTGATTTTCCTGCGTTCCGGAACCGGTTCGAGCGTTTCCATATAGGACATGAGCGACTTTATGTTGTCTTCGTCCAGCGTCCTGTATACCAGCACATGCCGGGTCTCCCCGTTCTTTTCGATCTTTTTCTCGTACCTTACGGGTATGGACACTGGTTTCCCCTGCCGGCCGAAAGGACTGAATTCAAGTTTCAATTTTTTAGTATCGCCGGCTATTTCCATACAGCCGACGGGCGAAACGGTCACTCCCTGCATGGCTATCTCGGATATGATAACATCGGCGCGGATGCTTTCTTTTCCCGCAGCGCCATGTATCTCAAGTTTTGCCGGGCAGCCTGAATAATATCTTGGGCTCGTCCTACGATCTAAACTCATATCACAGACTCCTTTTTACTGGAATTTCATTGCTTTTCTGACCGCGCGATCCCTGCATAGGCTTCTTGATTGCCCTCACCAGGGCGTCGACTATTTCCGGATCGAACTGTATCCCCCTGGCTCTCACTATCTTTTCCAGTGCTTCTTCCCTGGTCAGCGCTTTACGGTACGGCCGGTCGGATGTCATGGCGTCGAACGCGTCTGCAACGGCAAGGATCCTCGCTTCCGAAGGTATATCTTTCCCGGCCAGCCCGTCGTATCCGGTACCGTCCCAGTTTTCATGATGGTACTGGATCCCTCTCGCGAAATGAGAAAGGTCGTCAACCGTGCTCACTATATTTGCCCCTACGGCCGGATGCTTCTTCATGAGTTCGCTCTCTTCTTCGTCCAGCTCTCCCGGCTTGTTGAGTATCCTGTCTTCTATGCCTATCTTTCCGATGTCGTGCAGAAGGGCCACGTTTTTTATAAAGCCTATCTTACCCTCCACCCATTCCCAGCCCAAGATCCCTTTTATCTCGTTTGCGATCATCTCGGCATATCTTGCCACGGATTCGGAATGGCCTTTTGTATATTTGCTCTTAGCGTCAAGCGTGTTCGCCAGGGCATATACTACCTGAACAATAGTCGTCCTCTGATGCTCTATTACCTGCGCGGACACTTTTTTCAGTATGGAATTCTCAAGATATTCCATGGTAAACGGCTTGGTTATATAATCGCTGGCTCCTCTTCTGAGAGCTTCTTTTATGGTGTCTTCACCGGACATGGCGGATACCATTATCACCCTTATTGTCTTATCGAAACTTTTTATCTGCGCCAGCACATCCAGGCCAGATATATCCGGCAGCCCGATATCCAGGAACACGACGTGCGGGACAATTTCTTTTACTATATCAAGGCCTCTCATGCCGTTGTCGGCGGAATATATCTCGTATTCTTTCTCCATGAAGAATGTCCTCAGGCTGTTTCTTATGAGACTGTCATCTTCGATGATCACGATTTTTATCATATTATCTCCTGTTCCAGTCAGAGTCCGAGCATAATTTTACAATAATAATGCGGTAGTTTGAAATTTTCAATATTTGGAAATTCCTGATTATAATAATACAGTATTTCTTTGATTTCAATATAAGGAATAAATTTTATCGGTTTGAGGGCCCCCGCAGACATCTTCGGAAATCAGGATTATTCTTTAGTGAGCGAAGTTCTTATCTCTTTTCCTTCGGGCGTTATCAGTACGAATTCTATCCTTCTATTCCTATACCTGCCGAGTTTTGTAGAATTATCGGCCGCCGGTCTTTCACTGCCGTACCCTTCATATGTGAGATTGGAAGCAGGCACTCCCTTGCTGACCAGGTAGTCCCGGACGGACTTGGCCCTTCTTTTCGACAGGTCCTTATTGTGCGCCGCGGGACCCAGATTACAAGTGTGGCCTTCTATGCGTGCCCTGAGGTTATTCTCTTTTATGACTTTGGCTATATTGTTCAGATTGGGAATATGTCCGTCAAGGATCTGGTCACTGTCGGTCCTGAAATTAATTGCGAAAGAGAACTTATTGATTATGTCAGCCATTTCCTTGTCTGATTTCCCCTGTGCCTGGACAGGCGCGGGCTTGGCCGCGGGTTCGGGTTTCTTCCCGGTTACTGGCGCAGGCTTCTGTTCTGCGGTTTCAGATACAGCGGCAGGGCCCGGGGCCGGGACCGCAGCCGGAACGGGTTTTACTTTTAAAGGAGTTTCTTCGGGAAGCGCAGCCGGTCGGGGAGCTTCCGCTGCAGCTTTTTCCGTTGCTTTCTTGACTTGCTGCGCTTTCTGTTCCGCGATAGATCCGTCAGCCGCAACAGCTTCCTCGGGTGTCTCGGATTCCGCTATTTCGCCTTCTTTCAGCGTGGATGCCGCGGTAGCGACTATCTTGACCGAGATACCGGACTGGTTGAACGTTTTCACGGTTCTTATGTAATTCGTGCCTGCCTCAAGCCCGGTTTCTTTCCATTCCGTTGAATCGTACCCGATCAGTTTTTTCAGGAGGTTCGAGCTGTTGCCCTCATAAATGAAATAACCGTCAGCGCCTTCCGCAGCCGCCCATTTCCATTCAATAGCGCTCTGTGAAACCGGCCTTCCGGTAAAAGACGCAATGCCTTCAGGTTTAGCCGAAACCGGCCCTGCCAGCAGGCCGGACGAAAAATCTGAACTTTTGCCGTCCTTTAAGGTTTTCAGGTATAGCCACGTGTTTTCTTTCACGTCTACCATTGCAAACGCATTATCGGACTGCCCTATTATTTTTTTCTTGCCGTCTTCCTTCTTTGACATGTATATCTCGTAAACCACGCCTTCCTGGCCGTAATCGCTCTCCCAGTTAAGGACTCCGCTTCCTTCGCCGGCCCACATGAAATAAAGATCCCTGGGGCTGCTAAGCGTATCTGTTTCGGAAAACAACAGGTTTACTGACAAGACTGCTGAAATCATGGCCGATAATATTACCTTTTTCATAGATAGGCTCCCTTATTGTTTTTTGAAGTTATCTCTTTATATATACTATGAAATTATACAAATTTAAGCGGAAAAGTAAAAAGCGGCGGTTATCGTGAACTCGGGCAGCGCTGCCCGGCGATTCTGTCTCAGGCAGCGCGGTGAAGCACATATCCGATCATTCTGCTCCCTGCATGCGTTCTTTTATCATTTCTTCCCTTGAACGCTTTATATATTTTTTGGTTTCTCTGTGCTCGGGATCGGTTTTAAGTATTTTTTCAAATTCTGCTATCGCTTCTTCGTATTTTTTCTCTTTAAAATAAGCATGCCCTATCATGAAAGTCGCACGCTTGATGTAGTTTGCAGCTTCCCTGTTATTATGATCGGCATCAAGCACTTTTTCAAATTCCTGTATACACTCTTTATATCTGCCCTCTCTAAAAAGTATGTGTCCAGCCATAAAATTTGCCCGCTTGATATAGCTATGGGATTCGCCATGCCCGGCATCTACATCGAGGACTTTCTCAAATTCTCTTATAGAGTCCGTATATTTTCCATACTTAAAAAGCGAATGCCCTGCCATGAAGTTCGCGCGCTTTATATACTTATGGGATTCCTCATGCTCGGGGTCTATTTCTAATACTTTATTAAACTCTACTATTGATTCCTTATATTTTCCGTTTCGATAGAGCCCGTACCCCCTCATAAAATAAAACCTTTTCAGTTCCATTATATCACCCTGATAATAAGCGGGCTCTTCTTCGACAGTCTTTATTTCTTCTTCTTCTTTTTCTTCTGATCTGCCCCATTTAAATAAAAAGCTTAACTGATGCGATCCGTATATATCTGCAATGCCGGACAACGGGTAGGCAAATGAATAATCTATTGCGTATTTGTCACCGTTATACCCGAATCCCGCAGCAGCATTCCTGTATTTCAAAGAACCTATACCTATGCCGCCCCTTAAGGCCAGCTTTCTTTTAAAAACCCACGCCTCAATTCCCGTTTTTACTCTATACCCGGTATCTATAAATACATCCGCAATGTTTAAGTTTATGAAGCTTTTCTTAAAACTCAATCCGGCAACAATCTTCCTTGAAACCTTATTTGTGTATTTTATAGCCATATCAGGTTCATTTATGTTAATAGCAGCCAAACCTAAATCAATTACGCCTCCTTTGTAAATCATACCGGCGTCCAGACTCAAAGCGGACTTACCGGTACCGTCATCGAAGAAAGTCGTTAATTTCGTATAATCGGTCTCTTTATATTTAACGTTCAAATTTGAAACATTGAATCCGCCGTATAACTTGCTGGTAATAGGCCTCCCGTATCCCAGCTTAATCGTATTTTCACTATATAAATCATCCAGAGAGAGCGAATGGTACGCAAATCCTATATTACCGATATTTTTGAGAGGCATACCTGACGCAAAAACCAGATCCCCAATATTACTTTCATCCGACAGGCCCCAATACATCCTCTCGTATGCGGCAAGAAGTTCAGGCCTGTCAAGCTGTACAATACCTGCCGGATTATAGAACATTCCGCTCACATCATCTGCCTTGGATACAAAAGCCCCCGCCATTGAGGCTGCCTTGGCGCCTATCTCTACGTCTTCGAAAGCTGATCTTGCATCAAGAGCATTTAATATGCACAGTAGTGTTAAAATGACCAGTTTTTTGATTGTGCCGGTTTTTTTTGTCATCTTGCTACCACTATAGAACCATTGACAATTTTATCTCCCGCTTCAGCCTGATAAATATAAATTCCGCCTTTGACGATCTTTCCGCCCTCATCCTTTCCGTCCCAGAACATCACATTCTCACCTTCTCTTCTCAGGCTGCTTCTTATCTCCGCCCCCGTAATGTCGAATATTTTTATCGTGACTTCTTCGTAATCCGGATTTTCAAAATAGAATCTCACGGCGTTGACCATGAAATTCTGCTCTTCCGGGATAAACAACCTCGGCTCCACCGTATTTAATGTAAATTCATCTGCTAAAGCGGCTAGTTTAATACCGAACTTACCAAGCCTGCGGCAGCTGGTATAAACTCTCGACATCTTCTGCTCATTAGTCCCGCCAAGCCTGACCCACTCTACGCCATTATGCCAGTAAAGCACCATCTGTTTATTTTCACTCTCAGCTGTTGCTGGCACCCGGCGCGCTGTCAGAGACCTGTATGACATCACAATGCTGACCCCTTTGCGTGTATCAGTGAATATAAAGTCGCTGATTACCGAATTTCCTTTTACGGCATTTATGTCATACTGCATAAGAAATCCGTCGGCGCTATTTTCTTTTTCCAGCACCAGGCTTATCAGCTTACCGTTATTATTTTCCGGGTATAACTCCCGGGCACAGTTAAACGGCACCATTACCCAGGCGCCGTTATCTTCACTCATGAATATGTGATTGACGTCTTCTGACGTGTCTATAGCTAATAATCCCGCGCTCCTGGTCCCGCCCGAGGAAACCGTCACAACCCTGTAATAATATATCTTTTTTCCTCCCAGGGGCACTGAATAACGCAATTTTTCCGAGCTGTTTACAAATCCTACTTCTTTCCAGCCGCCGGCCAGATCATCTGTTCTTTCTATAGAATACCCTTTAATACTGCCGGGAACACGCGGCCACCCTATTACTATCTCGTCATCTTTAATGCTGTCTATCTCTATAAAGTCTACATCGTCGTATTCCGTGACATCACCCGCCATTATCTTCTTCTCTGCACTGTACGGGCTAATATTTCCCGTATCGTCGATCGCTTTTAACTTATATGAATAGGTATTGCCCGATACCACACTGCTGTCAATATACTTTGTGGTAGACTGCGAGACAGTAGAGACCATTATATTGTCCCTGTAGATCCAGTATCTATTAATATCCGGTTCGGTATTTGCATCCCAATCAACTTTTACGCTGGTTCCGGCCAGCGTCAGCTTCAGGCCTCCGGGAGCGGCCGGCACCTTGTCACCCGCCATAACGGGGCCGGCTACATTGACGATGGAAGTCGAACTCCCATATATACTTAACGCCCTTACACATACATAATAAGAAGTTGCCGGTATCAGGCCCGATAATCCGTAAGATGATTCAACCTGTCCCGGATAAGCCGGTTCCCATGTCTGAGAATATAAAATGGAAGCGTTCCACCAGGCCGTTGTATCATTACCCAGATCTGCCAGACTCGATGTATTGTATTTTACCGCGTATTCGGCTCCGCCTACCGAAGTCCATTCTAGGCTTATCTTCCCGTCTACAGTATCATCCGCGGCAGCCGCCAGATCCGTGACCGAGTTGACAGGAATACCGCTGCACTGGTACGGGCCGAAATCGAAAGTACCGTTTTCCGTACCACTCCAGTTGTATCCTTTCACGTGGAAATACCAGTTATCCGAATTGAAAGTCGCGGATATGTTCGCGGTACCGCTGGCCCAGGTGTTGGGATAACCCGAAGCCACGGTATTAGTATCCCAGCTGTACTCGTAATACGCCACCGTTCCCGTACCGAAACCTCCCGCCGCCGTAAATACGAAATCATCCGAACCGTACCAGGTACTCGAACTCTTGCTGCAGGTTATCCGTGACCAGTCCGGCGGTACCGACAGCGTACAAGTAGAATAATTACCCGACCAGGCAGTTTCGTTTCCCGCCGCATCGTGCGCCCTGTAGCGGTACGTATAAGTGCTGTTCGCCGTCATAGATACTGCCGATACCGAATCCGGCGCCCCGTATGCCCTGTCATACGCGTCGTCGTTAGTGCAGTCTATCTC
>JAFGSA010000006.1 GCA_016934855.1 Elusimicrobiota bacterium | reverse complement strand
TTTAAGATTCCCATCCCAATCCCTTTTTATAATACGAATTTATTCTATTCATAGTCTTATCGCTTACAGCTTATAACTTAAAACTTGTTTGATATTGTTTGGAATTTGGTTTTTGTTATTTGTAATTTTACTGGCTTATAACTTGCCAGCAACCAGCAACTTGATTTCTTATCTGTTATCTGGCATCTGGTATCTTTTTATCTATTTCTTCAATGCGTGTGCGGGCAGCCGCATTTCCCGTTCTTTACGAAGAGCAGCGGGAAGACTATATCGCTTACGCAGCACGGTATCCAGACTGCGATAAAAAGAAAAACGAATACGATAAGATACGAGAAGAACCCCATAATCTGGCCCTTCGCCATGTAAACATGGAATATCGAAGCCCAGGTGCTCAAAAGAACATGCCCCATGTGAGGAAACCTTGTCGACGGCCTGAAATAAGCCAGGGCTATCCCTCCCAAGGCCAGCGGGTTCACGATCCACCATTCTTCCAGGAACCCTATATGTACCTCCCTGTTCGGCATGTCCAGAAGCAGCTCGCCCAGGTAAGGTATAATAGAGTCGCTGACAGTAGCTATGCCTACCGATCCTATATAACCCACCAGCAGAAGAACGGGAAGCCTGTATCTCTTTTTCATCCCGCCGCTTCTGTGAAGCTCGAACATCGATGCCGTGACCAGGGCGCTCAGGATGACATGCCCCGGATGAAGTACGTAAAAAATATTATATGCCGTACTGCCGGCGATATTTCTGAATACCAGCATGAATATTATACCGAGTATGGCGCCCAAAACGGTGAAAGGCGCGTGGTTTCTTAATTCTCTTAATATCAGTTTGAGCAAATGCTCCCTCCTTCTACTTCCCGGCGCATCTATTGCACAGTCCGGTGAGCACCAGGGTGTGGCTTATATCGGAAAATCCCTTTATATTACCGAAAGAATGGGAACAGGGCAGACAGCGCGTATAACCGCATTCCCTGCACACTATATGATGATGCTGTATGGCATCTATGTAATAACGATTCACGCCTTCTGTCTTTTCCCTGAAGACCAGACCTATTTTTTCGAAAAGCTTCAGGGTTCTGTATACGGAGACGAGATTGACGCTGCCGCCCAGCGCTTTACTTATTTCGTCCGCGGACATGAGGCAGCCGCATGATCTTATTAATTCATAAACCGCCCGGCGCTGAGGCGTAAGCTTATAGCCGGCTTTTCTTATGCTGTCCATACTGCTTTTCATACCGGCCATTATATTATAATTGCAAACGGTTTGCAATTATAGAGGTTGGCAATATTTACAAATCCCCGCTCCGGTATTATACTTGATATGTATTATTTGCCGAAAAAATTTGTATAATGAAAAAAGCATGACGGACAGCATGAAAAAAAGAGACAAAAACGTACTCATCCTGGTCGACGGGCTCGATATAACGAACGGCGTATCGGTAACATGCAGGGAAATCGCCAGGAACTGGTTCAGGGTTGACTCCGAGTGGGACCTGATGGTATACGGAACATCCGTAATAGCCTTAAAAGACGAGACCTACCGCAGAGCCTGTATACGCGTGGAAAAGAGCATGATAAGGATCCCCGTCATCGGATACAAGAAAATGTGGCTCTCCATACCCATAATAGAACTTCTCAAACTCTTTTCCAGCGGAAGATACGGCATCATTCATTCTACTACGCCCGGACCGATAGGCGTGCTGGGAGCCATTATGGCCTGGATACTGAACAAACCCCTTGTGATGACGCACCATACCAGGATGGTTGATTACATGAAATACTATGCGCCCGCGCCTATAAGGCCTTTTATCACGAAACTGGCAAAAATACTTTTCAGGGCCTTCTATTCCATGAGTTCCTACACGATCGCCCATTCGCCAGCGACCGTCGACGAACTTTGCGAGCTCAAGGCAAAGAACATTCACTATATCCCGATGGGCGTGGATATACCGGGAACCGATCCCGGCGAAATAAAGTTAAGAAGAGAGAGCGCCGGGATGAGGATAAGAAAAGAATACGGCATACCCGATACAAAGAAGATAATAATATACGCCGGCCGTATAGCAAAAGAAAAGAACCTGTCCCTGTTCGCCGAAGTCGCGCAGAAAATGAAACACGCCTTTATAATAGTAGGAGACGGGCCCAAGAAAAAATCCCTGGAAAGCTGCGGCAATCTCATATTGCCGGGATTTAAATACGGCAGCGATCTCAGCGACATGTATTTCGCGGCGGACCTGTTCCTGTGCACTTCGACCTCAGAGACTCTGGGAAAGACGCTTCTCGAAGCCCTGGCGCACGGGCTCCCCATACTGGTTCCCGATAAAGGATATCACAATTCCATCCTGAGCGAAGACAGGCAGGTCGTCTACAGGTACGCGTGGGGAACAGAGGAAGAAACTATAAAAAATATCATTTCGGAAATCCCCGTTATCCTGGATGCGACCTCGGACAGGGACAGGACCGACAGGCTGGCTTTTGAATATGCGATGAAGTTCTCCTGGAAGACCATAATACCCCTGCACCTTGAACCTTACACGGAAGTAACCAAAAGAAGTCGCTAAAGCGCAAAATAAGTTATAAGTTGTAAATTTTAAGTTATAAGAAAAGATACCAGATGACAGATATCAGATACCAGATAGATAGAACCATATTTTTTATTTTACCGGGCTTTAGGCAGGCAGTCTTACAGCTTAAAACTTATAACTTATAACTTACTAATACTCGAACCCGCTCTCTCCGATAAATTCCCTCAGTATCGATGTCTGCGGCACTTCGTCGGCGGATATCGACTGGAAAAAATCCAGGTAGCTAAGGAGCCTCTGAGCTTCATAATATTCCTTTTCTTCCTTGCCGATACCCTTGAGCCTCCTGGTGATCATGGGCTTCAGGACCGCCTGCTCGTACAGTAACGAAGAATTGAAGACTATATCCGCCCTGTCCTGGAAAGGAAATATATACTGGTCCTCCCCCTGCCTTACCTTAGGAAACCTGTGGATAGTCTCCATCGCGCTGTATCCCCTGAACAGTGAATCCCTTACTATTCTCCGCATAAGCCTCGAGTCGGATGTGAATATGCGGGTATCGTTATCTATGCACAGCTGTGTCAGCGCGCTTACGAATATCCTGTATTTGCTTCTGTCGTCTATCTGGGAAAGGAGGATGGGGTTCAGCCCGTGTATCCCCTCTACGATCATGACCGAATTATGCCCTAGCCGAAGTTTCTTGTTTCCGTACTCTCTTTTACCCGTGATAAAATTATATTTAGGCACGGTGACCTGCCCGCCGGCCAGGAGTTTTTTCACATGAGAAGTGAACAGATTAAGATCGATAGCCCTCGGGCATTCATAGTCGCATTCGCCGTCCTTCGTCTTAGGCGTCTTGTCCCTCGGAACAAAATAATTATCCAGCGATATCTCTTCGGGCACAAGCCCGGTTGCGCGTATCTGTATCCCCAGACGCTTTATGAAGGTGGTCTTACCAGATGCGGACGGACCCGCGACGATGATTATCTTTTTATAGGGGAAAGTCTTTTTAATACGATCCGCTATCAGGCCGATCTTCTTCTCATGAAAAGCCTCCTGTATCTTGATCAGCATCGATATAGTGCCGTCTTCCACGGCCCTGTTGAGGTCGTAGACGTGCCTGACGCCCAGTATCCTGTTCCAGTTCTTTGCTTCGACGTGTATGCTGTACAGTTTTTCCTGCCTGTCCGCCTTGAGGGGCAGCCTGTCTATATTGCCGTATTCGGGAAACTGGAGTATGAAGCCGTGCTTGTACCTTATTATCTTGAAAGTACACAGATAACCGGTCCCGGAAACGCATTCCGTCAGCGTAAAATCGAAATACCGGCGCAGGTAAACGAGGTTTATATACTTCTTCTTAAGGCACGCTACGGAACGCAGCTTATCTATCCTGCCGGCCTTCCTGTAAAGCCGCATGGCTTCTTCTCTTGTTACGCGGACCTTCCTGAGCGGGAGATTCTTTTTTACTATGCCGCGCATACGCCGGGCTATCTTGCCGGTAAACCCCCTGGGAACGGGCCTGTCCTGCGGCAGATCGAAGAAATAACCCTTCATCAGAGACTGCCCTATCCTGACCTTCAAATCAGGATAGAGTTCGTAAATCGCGCACTGGAGCAATATGGTCATGCTCCTGCGGTATATCTCGGCGCCCCTTTTGGTGTTATAGCTTATCTTTGTTCCGTTGCCTATATCAAGCAGAGAATCGCTCATAAATTAATTTTCCCACATTAACTAATCCTGTATATTCATTGTATACGATTTTATTAAAAAATCAATTATAGGGCACGCTATTGTTAAATTTGATAAATTATGTATAATATAATATTAATAATAAGAA
>JAFGSA010000064.1 GCA_016934855.1 Elusimicrobiota bacterium | reverse complement strand
CTCGGGGTTTGCCCGGGCGACCGCTTTGGCATGATGCAGCATGTCGTCTACAGTCACAGAAGTCGTGTCCTTGTATCCCAGCTCGACCATTCCCAGAGAATCGCCTACCAGTATGACATCTATATCTTTCATGAACCGGGCCATGGAATATGAATAACAGGTAAGTGCGACGATCTTCCTGCCCTCTCTTTTCATATCTTTTAATACTGATGTCGTTATTATGCTCATACCGTTAAAAAGCCCCGTTTAGCGGGACATGTTTTTACTATTTTATCACATATTCACCTTAATGCAAGTTGATCTGACCGCCCGCTGCTCATCATTATTACAGACGCTGCTTTTGACGGCAACCGGCCCACTATATAACAGGAACCCTATAGTTGAAATCGGCACAAAATTGAGTATAATTGTTTTAATAAATTACTGTAAAATCCATACTTGAACAGGGAGGAACGGATAATGAACACACCCAGGAAACACTTTGTCGCTTTATCATCGTTAATCGTTGTTTTTTCAATGGCTGCAGCAGGCAATACAAAGGACCTTAAAGTCTCTCTGGCATATCTTCCGGGAGTGTCCGAATCCACAGACAAAGGTCCATTGGTCGATATGGTCAAAACGCTTGATAATGAATATCCCGGGGGAAAGATCACTTTTATCGGTGTATTCCCCATGGAACAATCGATAAAGGCAGTAGTCGACGGAGCGGCTGACTTCCACATACCCCTGCTGGGTAACCCGATAATACCCGTAAATAAGCTGCCCTATGACTATGTCAGTGAGCCCATGGGGAAAGTATCTTTCGTCATCTATTCCCATAAAGACAACCCGATAACCAGGAAAATGATAGATTCTGCGAAGAAAGACCCGTCGAAGTTCCCGTATAAGATCGAGATAGGACAGGGTCTTAAGGAATATTTTGATTTCCCCATAATCGAATCACCGTCGATCGAGCTCAGCATGAAGAAAGTCGCGGAAAGGAAAGCCGACTGTTTCATCTGGGCACAGGAGGAATCCGACCACGTCGTCAGGAAACTGCAGCTATCGAAGATCCACAGGGAACTGTACCAGCCCTTCGACGACGTCATAATAATAAAAAAAGGGGAGAAGGGCATCGAAACCGACAATATCCTGTCCGGCGTGATAAAAAGGATGAAGGCTGACGGCCGGTGGCATGAGATTTATAAAAAATTCCACGTGCCGTACGACCCTTGGCAGCCGGAAAAAATGGGTTGGTAACCCTGTAAGCCACTCACTGCCGGTATAATACGGCACAGAATACTTTTATCAGCGCACCCGCGGCGCTTTATAGAAATCAGCCATCAATCCGTTCATTTTCAGGGTTGATTTTTGGTAATCTCTATGCTATCCTTTTTGGAAACAGTATGTTAAAACCCGAAAATTTTTTCGATAATAATAATCCTTATTTCAAGCATGTTTTCAAGAACGCCGAGTATGTCTGGGACGGACTCAAGAATATATCCTCTTTTCTGTCCGAAGAACTCGATGCGAATATCCCCGGGCTGGACGGCGAGGGAACGCTCATACCAAAGACCCTGAAACTCGACAATGGCGCGGTCATACAGGCCGGGGCGTATATAAAAGGGAAGGACGTGCACCTGGGATCGGGGACAGTCGTTGAGTCGGGAGCTTACATTAAAAGTCCGGCATTCATAGGAAAAGATACGGAGATAAGGCAGGGAGCTTATATCAGGGGCAACGTCATCATCGGCGACGACTGCGTACTCGGGCACACATGCGAAATAAAGAATTCCGTGATGCTCGGGGGGAGCAAGGCAGGCCATTTTGCCTATATAGGTGACAGCATACTGGGACGGGTGAACCTGGGCGCCGGGACAAAACTCGCAAACCTGAAGATAATCCGCTCCGAAGTCAGAGTAAAGGTCGGCGAAAAAGAATACGAGACGGGTCTGAGGAAATTCGGGGCCGTCCTTTCCGACGGGGTCGAGACCGGATGCAATTCAGTAACGGCGCCGGGCACGATACTCTCGAAATGGGTGGTCCTCTACCCTAATACGACGGCCAGGGGGTTTTACAGGGAAAAGACAATAATAAAGCTGAGGCAGAACATACAGACAGGAGGAATGGACTGATGGGCAGACTTTTCGGAACGGACGGGATACGCGGTGTCGCCAACCGCGACCCCATGACTTCCCAGACGGCGCTCAAGATAGGGCAGGCCCTCGCATATATACTCAGGAAAAAGAACCACAGGCCGAGGATAATACTCGGCAAGGACACGCGGCTCTCCGGGTACATGCTCGAGACCGCTCTTGCCACCGGCATATGCTCCATGGGCGCCGATGTCGTGCTCGTCGGCCCGATGCCTACTCCCGGAATAGCTTTCATAACCAACAATATGGACGCCGACGCGGGTGTTGTTATATCGGCCTCTCATAATCCTTACGAGGACAACGGGATAAAGATATTCGCCAACTCGGGATACAAGCTTAACAACGAACAGGAAGCAAAGATAGAAGAGCTCGTCTTCTCGGGCAGGCTTACCGAACTCCTTCCCCCTTCCAGGGACATAGGCAAAGCTTACAGGGAGGAAGACGCTCTGGGCAGGTACATAGTCTTCCTCAGGCATACTTTCCCGAAAAGGGTGAACCTCGAAGGGATGAAGATAGCCGTTGACTGCGCCAACGGCGCCACGTACAAGGTCGCTCCCACACTCTTCAAGGAGATGAGGGCCGAAGTGATAGGGCTCAACATGAACCCTGACGGGACTAACATCAACCGGGATTCCGGATCGCTTCACCCGGAATTACTGGCGAAGACCGTCCTGTCCAGGAAAGCGGATATAGGCGTCGCTTTCGACGGGGACGGAGACAGGCTGATAGCCGTGGACGAAAAAGGCGGGATAGTAACGGGCGACAGGATCATCGCCATATGCGCCGGTTACCTTAAGGAAAAAAGCAAACTGAAGAACAATCTCGTGGTAACGACCGTCATGAGCAACGTAGGACTGATAGAAGCCCTCAAGAAACTGGATATCGACCGGGTCGAGACGACCGTCGGCGACAGGTTCGTCCTCGAAAAGATGAAGGAAGTTGATGCGTACCTGGGAGGCGAGGATTCAGGCCATATAATTTTCAGGAAACATCATACGACGGGAGACGGCATAATAACCGCCCTGCAGCTGATGGCAGTCATGCAGGGTACGGGGAAACCGCTCTCCGAACTTTCCGAAATCATGAAGACCTACCCGCAGATACTGGAAAACATAGAAGTCAGCGAAAGGAAAGACATAGAAAAACTGCCTAAACTGCGGGATGCCATAAAACAGGCGGAATCGGCTCTCGGTAGCAGCGGGCGCGTCCTGGTGCGCTACTCCGGCACCCAGCTGCTTCTGAGGATAATGGTCGAGGGGCCCTCTGAAAAAGAAGTTAAAAACCATATCAGACAGATAGCCAAAGCTGCCAGAGAATCCCTTTCGTGACATGTGCGGAATAGTCGGATATACCGGGAAAAAAGACGCTTCCCTGATGCTCATCGAAGGCCTCAAGCGCCTCGAGTACAGGGGTTACGACTCAGCCGGCATCGCCCTTCTTCACAATAACAGGATAACCAGGAAACGCTGCAAAGGTAAGATAGCCAAACTCGAGCAGCTTCTATCAGAAGAACCGCTGGAAGGCTCCACCGCGCTGGGACACACCAGGTGGGCCACCCACGGCAAACCCTCGGACGAGAACGCCCATCCGCATTCGGACTGCACCGGCGAGATAGTCATCGTGCATAACGGCATCATAGAGAACTATATCAAGCTGAAAAAGGAGCTTCAGGAGAAAGGGCACAGATTCGGCTCCGAGACGGACACGGAGATCATCGCCCATCTTATAGAAGAAGAACTCAAAAAAACGGACATACTCAAGGCGATCTTCAGCGCGGTCGGGAAACTGGAAGGCTCCTATGCGCTCGGGATACTTTATTCCGGGGCGCCGGGTGAGGTCTTCGCCGCGAGAAAAGATTCGCCGCTCATAATGGGCCTTGCCGAAGACGGTAATTTCATAGCCTCGGATATACCTGCCGTCCTGCCGTACACGAAAAAAATCATATACCTCGAAGACAACGAAGTGGCGCATCTTACGGCCGACAGCGTGACCGTGTACGGACCCGACAGGAAGAAGGTAAAAAAGGAAGTATCGGTTATAAACTGGGATCCGGTCATGGCCGAGAAACAGGGCTACAAGCATTTCATGCTGAAGGAGATATTCGAGCAGCAGCAGGCCATAGGGGATACGCTCCTTGGCAGGCTGGACAGAGAAAAGAACGAAGTCGTCTTTGAGAAGTTCTCTTTCTCGAAGGATTACCTGAAAAAAATAAGAAGGATCTTCATGGTCGCCTGCGGGACCGCTTACCACGCCTGCCTCATAGGAAAGTTCCTTCTGGAAGACCACCTGAAGATACCCTGCGAAGTCGATATAGGCTCCGAGTTCAGGTACAGGAACCCGCCCATCGACCGGGACACGCTGGTCATAGCTATATCCCAGTCCGGCGAGACGGCAGACACGCTTGCGGCTGTCAGGGAAGCCAAGTCCAGGGGCGCCAGGACCGCCGCGATATGCAACGTGGTCGGCTCCTCCATAACCAGGGAATCCGAAGGTATAATATACACTCATGCCGGCCCGGAGATAGGGGTCGCTTCCACAAAGGCTTTCACCACCCAGCTTGTCGCCCTGTACCTGCTGACCATCTACCTGGGCAGGATAAGGAACATGCTGGACGAAAAGGAAGCGCTGGAGCTCACACAGCAGCTGACATTCCTTCCGCTCAAAGTGAAAAAGATCATCGACAGCCAGCACGAGAATATAATGAATATATCGCACAAGTACTTCAAGAAACACGATTTCCTGTACCTCGGGAGGAACATCAATTATCCCATCGCGCTGGAGGGAGCGCTGAAGCTGAAGGAGATTTCCTACATTCACGCAGAGGGGTATCCTGCCGGAGAGATGAAACACGGCCCGATCGCCCTCATAGAAGAAGGCATGCCGGTAGTCGTCATAGCGACGGAATGCGATGTCTACGACAAGATACTCTCCAACATCGAAGAAGTGCGGGCCAGGGACGGCGCCGTCGTAGCGCTCGCAACGGAGGGGGACGACAAGATAAAAAGGCTTGCGGACGATATTATATATATACCCGAGACACTGACCCTGTTCTCCCCTCTTTTAAATATAATACCCCTGCAGCTTATCGCCTACCATATCGCAAGGCTCAGGGGCTGCGACATAGATCAGCCCAGGAACCTCGCCAAGAGCGTTACAGTAGAATAACGGGTCTTTGTTTTTTAACAGGAGGGGGCACCCCCCGGGAAAGTCAGTCCTTGGGCTTCCTGGCTCTTTTTACTTCGTCTATGTAGGCTTTGAAGATGGGTCTTATGTTATTGAGTACGTGGTCTATAAGGAACGTTATGTTCTTCGCGAAATTATCCAGGAACACAACGGCGTTCACGTTGGCGTCATGGAGGCTCGCGCTGCGCACCCTGTCGCACAGAGACCTGTTTACCGTCTCCACTTCGTTATAAAACGTCTTGAGCCCCTGGAGCTTCCAGTCCGGCGTGCCGCCCTCTTCCATAACGAAATACTGCGCCAGGAGATAATTCGATATCGTCCGGTACATTGTTTCTTCGACGGTTGCGAAAGGCAGGTGAAACTTGGCCATTGGCGCGAACTTGCTCAGTATCGGGCAACCGCTTATCGCCATGCACATACCCATCAGCGAACTGATCGCTTTCTGTATGGGAACATTGTTATATATCTCTCTTTCGGGAGACCTGACTATCACGTCTACTACTTCAGTAGATATCACGTCTTTGAAGGCGTGTATTATATCGACGAGGTTCAGCGCTACGGGGCAGTATTCCTTTTCGGCCTCGTCGAACGTGCAGTTTTCGCATTTAAAATTGTTGAGCCTGGCCCACCCGGGCATCTCAGCCCCTTCGGGTCTTATCAGGCCCATCCTGTCAGGAGTAAGGTATATAGTGAAAGTATACTGCTTACCGTCCGGGAACTTGAACGTGTAATAGTATTTTATTGTTTCTTCTTTTTTATCTTTCACTGTGCCTGCGCTGCTCATATAGAGTATTCCTTCTACCGATATTATATAACAATTATAAAAACGAGTGCAAGATTATTCTATTTCGACGACCTTTATCTTGTAAGTAAAATCCTGTCCGGCAAGCGGGTGGTTGAAGTCCACCACTATGGAATCGTCCTTTATCTCCACCATCCTCCTCTCTATTATCTTGCCGCTCTCGGGGTCTCTGAGCTTTATCATCCGGCCGACCTCGTATACAAAGTTCTCCGGGAGGCTGGATTTAGGTATCTCCCTAAAAGCTGTTTCGTCCCTCTCGCCGAATATCTCGGCAGCCTTGATGGTAACCGTCTTTGTCTCGTCGACTTTAAGGCCCCTCACTTCCCTGTCAAAGTAATCCGGGACCTTTCCGCTGCCAACCACCAACTCCAGCGGGACGCCTTCTCTCGACGCGTCAAGAAGTGTGCCGTCCGCCAGGCGCGCTTCGAAATGTACTTTAATCTTGTCGCCTTCCTTCACCATCCTTTCGCCGCAAGCGGTAAAAACCGCCGCAACGGCTGCCATGACAACTGCCGCTCTTTTTAATCTGAAGTATTTTTTCATAAAACCGCTCCTTTTCTACTGCCGCCGGCCCATCAACTCCCTGAGCTTGGCGTTGACCATCGCGGGGTTTGCCTGCCCGCGGGTCTTTTTCATCACATTTCCGACAAGCACCCCCAGTACGCCGTCCTTACCCTGCATGTACTTGTCGACTATATCAGGGCTGCTCTCTATTACCTCCCGGCATACGGCGCTTATCTGGTCACCGTCGGTTATCTGCTTAAGTCCTTTTTCCCTGATAACCTCTCCCGGCGATACGCCTTTATTATACATTATTTCGAAGATATCTTTGCCCATCTTGCCGGATATGGTCCCGGCGCCTATATATCCCACAAGCTCCGCCATATGCGGCGGACTTATGACATCTTCCCTGAACCCGGAACCTTCGGCGTTCAGTTTTCCGAGCAGTTCCACCGTTATCCAGTTGGCAAGTTTTTTTATGTTCTCCGAAGATTTATCCCCCAGCATGCCGCAGGCCGCGTCAAAATAATCGGATATCTCCTTCTCCTGGGTCAGAACGCCGGCATCGTATTCCGAAAGGCCTGTCTGCACGATATACCTGCGCCTCCTTGCGGCCGGAAGCTCCGGGATCGAGTCCCGTATTGATTTTATTTTTTCGGCTTCTATCACCAGCCGGGGCAGATCCGGCTCGGGGAAATACCTGTAATCGTGAGCCTCTTCCTTAGACCTCATGGACCTGGTGGTCCCTTTATCTTCATTCCAGAGACGCGTCTCCTGGGTTATCCTTCCTCCTTCGCCCAACACCTTCTCCTGCCTTTTTATCTCGTACTCAAGTGCCTTTTCCACGGCCTTAAACGAGTTCATGTTCTTCAGTTCGGTCTTCACCCCGAGTTCTTTGCTGCCCTTCTTTCTCAGGCTCACGTTCGCGTCGCACCTCATGGAACCTTTTTCCATGTCGCAATCGCTTATGCCGCAGTACCTGAGTACCTGCCTGAGCTCTTTGAGGTATTCCGCGGCTTCCTGCGGCGAATCTATCTCCGGCTCCGATACTATCTCCAGAAGCGGTGTGCCGGTACGGTTATAATCCACAAGCGATACGTCGGACTCCGCGTGTATCAGTTTTCCCGCGTCTTCTTCCAGGTGAGCCCTCGTGATATTTATCTTCCTGTCACCGAGCATTATATGCCCTTTTTCAGCGATCGGGCGCTCATACTGGGATATCTGGTAGTTTTTGGGAAGATCGGGATAAAAATACTGTTTGCGGGCGAACACGGATTCGCTGTTGATCCTGCAGCCGAGCGCCAATCCCGCACGCGCAGCCTGTTCTATAGCTTTCCCGTTCGCGACAGGGAGTACTCCCGGCTGGCCCGTGCAGACCGGGCATACGTGGGTGTTCGGCTGGGCGCCGAACAGGTTCCTGCACCTGCAGAACATCTTGGTCTGTGTCTTGAGATGGACGTGGACTTCGAGTCCGATTACCGTCTCGTACCCGCCGCTATTCATATATCTTCTCCACCTGCCTGGCCGCATAGAGCAGCTTTCCGTCACAGCGCCAGGGAGCAATCAGCTGGGCCCCTATGGGAAGCCCGGCCGAATCTTTCCCGACAGGCACGTTTATGCCGGGGAGCCCCACCAGGTTGCACGATATCGTATATATGTCGGACAGGTACATCTGAAGAGGGTCCTGCGTCTTCTCCCCCAGCTTGAACGCCGTCGTAGGAGAAGTAGGAGAAAGTATTATATCCACATCCCCGAACGCTTCCTGGAAATCCCGCTCCATAAGTCTCCTCACCCGCTGGGCTTTCAGATAATAAGCGTCGTAATAACCCGAAGAAAGAGCGTATGTGCCTATCATGATCCTTCTTTTGACTTCGTCGCCGAAACCTTCCTGCCTGGACACCTTGTACTCTTCGAGCAGGTCATCGGGAGAAGGTGTGCGGTAACCGTATTTCACGCCGTCGTACCTGGCGAGGTTGGCGGACGCTTCCGCCGGCGCCACTATGTAGTACGCGGCAACCGCGTACTTAGTAAGCGGCAGGGAGATATCTTTTATCTCGAAACCGGATCTCTCGAGCCTGCGGGCCGTGTCGGCTATGCGGTTATGTATCTCGCCGGAGAGGCCTCCCCCCATGTACTCCCGGGGGATGCCTATCTTCAGCTTCATGCCTTTTTCATGCACCCATCTGACGAAATCGCTCTCGCCGGGAGCAATACTTGTAGAATCCTTCTCGTCGAATCCCGCTATAACCGTGAATATCCGCGCCGCATCCTCAACGTTCGAGGCAAAAGGCCCTATCTGGTCGAGCGAGGATGCGAACGCCACCAGACCGTACCTGGAAACGTACCCGTAAGTCGGTTTCATTCCGACCACCCCGCACATCGCGGCCGGCTGTCTTATCGAGCCGCCGGTATCGGAGCCCAGAGACCCCATCACCTGAGAGTCAGCCACACAGGCCGCCGAACCGGAAGACGACCCTCCCGGGATCCTGTCCGGGTCATTCGGGTTCCTTGCCGGTCCGAAAAACGAGGTCTCGCCGGAGGACCCCATGGCGAACTCGTCCATGTTGGTCTTGCCCACTATAACGGCTCCGGCATCGATCAGTTTCCCGACCGCTGTAGCAGTGTACGGGGAAATATAATTTTCCAGTATCTTAGATCCGCACGTAGTCCGCGTGCCGCTGAGCATCATGTTGTCCTTGATGGCAACCGGTATGCCCAGAAGGTCCCCGGAACTGTCGCCGGCTGCTATACGCGCATCGAGTGATTCCGCCCTTTCCTTTGCGGAATCGAGGAGCAGCGTAATATAGGTATTGAGTTTTTCCTGTCCGTCCAGTATTACAGGGATGTACTCGTCCAGGAGTTCCCTGCAGGACTGCTTTCCGCTTTTTATCTTCGATACGGTATCTTTGATATTCACTATTCTATGATCTTCTTCACCCTGAAAAACCCGTCCCCGAAATCCGGAGCATTACCGGTAAGGGCTTCTATCTTTCCGAACTCGTCGACAATGTCTTCTGCCAGCCTGAGATTTCCCGACTGTTCCAGCTCGGCGGGAACGCCCGACGTATCCAGCTCTTTAAGCTGGTCTATGTATTCGAGTATCTCGGTGAGCTTTTCCGGAATCTCTTTTTTTTCTTTTTCGGTAAGATGAAGTCTTGCCAGTTCCGCTATTTTTTCTATCTGCGTTATATCCATTACATGGAAAGAAGTATCAGAAGGGATATGCTGAACACTATAAAAACAAGGCCCAGTATCCTGGACGGGCTTTTCTGGTAATACCACTCCAGGAACCTTACCCACAATCCGGGAAGTATCAGGATAAATAACCCTCCCGTCATAAGAAAAGCGCCCATGATAACGATTATCCAGTGAACGAGCAGCGTCTCGAGGTACACTCTCGTAAGATAGAAGAGAAGACATCCAAGTATAACGTACGCCCCGCCGATCAGCCTTTTCACCGGCGGCTTGATATTCCTGATGACATTCACCGCTTCGATTACCGCTGACGGGAACAGGGCGATGATCAGCCCTTTAAGTATAACCAGGTAGAGTATGATCCTTGCTAAACTTATCAACTTTTCTTCCCCCAGAACCCTTTGATCTTCTTTATCTTGCTCCTGTCCAGGCACTCGTACAGCATTTCCGTAACAGTGAGCTGCATTGCCGGGTGAACGAAGTTCGGGAGTATCTCGGACAGGGGTTTGAGCACGAAAAGCCTGTCCTGTATACCGGGATGAGGGACAGTGAGTTTGTCATCAGCGATTATCATGTCGCCTATGAATACTATGTCTATGTCCACTTCGCGTGGTTCATTGCGCTTTATTGCTTTTTTCCTGACGTCTTTTTCGATGGAACTCGTTATATCGAATATTTCTTCAGCAGACATGCCTGTCTTGAAAGAGATACAGCAGTTATAAAAGAACTCGGGGCCGTCGTAGTACAGGGGAGGAGTCTCGTATACAGAACTTTTTTTAACCCTGGTCTTGAACTTCTTCTCGAGCGTTTTTACCGTATTTATGATATTAGAGCTCCGGTCCCCGAGATTGGAACCCAGCGAAAGAGCAACTGTATTCATGATAATTCCTCCTTTTCCAGGTTATATGGACACATATTCTCTTCTACCATTTAAGGTTTTCTATCCTCTCCACGGCCTGTTTTATCCTTTCGACGTCCCTGGTAAGGGCAAACCTTATGAACCCTTCTCCCGTAGGCCCGAACCCGGAACCAGGCGTGCAGATTATACCAGTATCCTTTATCATTTTTTTAACGCCTTCGATGGAAGATATTTTCACCGGCGGCTTGGCCCATATATAGAAAGTAGCCCGGGGTTCGTTCAGTTTCCAGCCGGCTTTTTTCAGCCCCGCGGACATCACGGCCATCCTCTCTTTGTAAGTGTTCCTCAGCCCGCCTATTATCTTGTTATAACAGGAAAGAGCTACTATCCCGGCGTCCTGTATCGCCCCGAAAAGGCCGGAATCTATGTTATCCTTGATGCCGGCCAGCCCCTCGACGAGCCCGGCATTGCCGCAGGCCCAGCCAGCGCGCCATCCGGTCATACAGAACGTCTTCGAGAAAGAATGGAATTCTATGCCTATCTCCCTGGCGCCTTCTATCTCGAAAAGGCTCATCGGCGGCTCCCCGTAGTAGAGTTCGCTGTATGCCGCGTCGTGCACTATGATGATCCCGTATTTCGAAGCGAGCTTAACCGTCTCCTCCATGAACTCCCTGGTCGCGACAGCACCCGTCGGGTTGTTGGGATAGTTTATATAAAGCATCCTGGCGGAGTTCAGGACTTTCTTCGGCACCTCTCTCCAGTCCGGGAGGAACCCGTTTTCCATCTTAAGGGGAACGAAATAAGGTTTGCCTCCGGCAAATACCGTCCCCGAATTATAGACAGGATAACCCGGTTCCGTTATTATAGCCGTATCCCCCGGGTTGATGAAAGCCAGCGGCATGTGGGCTATGCCTTCTTTGGATCCCAGAAGAGGGTGTATCTCGGTGTTCTCGTCGAACTCGCAGTCGAACCGCTTCTTCATGAAGCTCTTCACCTCCCTCCTGAAGGAGAGCTTACCCTTGCCCAGGGGGTACTGGTGATTCTCGGGATCGTCAATGGCCGCCTGCATCCTGTCCCTGATGAAGTCCGGTGTTATTATATCAGGGTCTCCAACACCCAGGTTTATCGTATCGACGCCGTCCTGTATGGCCTGCTGTTTCATCCTGTCCACTTCGACGAAGAGATACGGGGGGAGCTTCTTGAGCCTGTCGGAAAACTCGTGCACCGCTATTCCTCCTGCGTGACGTAATTCCTTAAGGAACCTATGTGTTCTATCACGACCTCGACGACGTCCCCGGGGTCCATCTTTCCCACTCCGGGAGGAGTACCTGTCGTGATCACGTCCTGCGGGTACAGTGTCATGGTCTCGGATACGTAGCTTACTATCCGCTGGATATTGAATACCATGCGGGAAGTGTTGGAAGACTGTCTTACTTCGCCGTTCAGCAGCGATTCTATCTTCAGCCTGTTGGGGTCTATCCCGGCCGATATACACGGGCCCAGGGGAGCAAAACTGTCGAAACTCTTGGCCCTGGTCCACTGCCCGTCCTTGCGCTGTATGTCCCTTGCGGTAACATCGTTGAAACACGTGTACCCGAGTATGTAGTTATCCGCGTCTTCCGCGGATATATTCCTGGCTGTCCTGGATATCACAACACCCAGCTCCGCCTCGAAATCGAGTATCTTGCATTTCCGGGGTTTAACTATATAAGCTTCCGGGCCTATGACCGCCGTTGAAGGTTTTATGAAGAGCACGGGTTCATCCGGCACTCTCATCTTTATCTCGTCCGCGTGGTCCTGGTAATTCAGCCCGATACAGACTATCTTTCCCGGCTGACACGGAGCGAGAAAACGCGCGTCATAGACTTTTACCATCTCCGGGGTCTTCTCCCACTTATCGAAAGGAGACCCGGATATTATCTCTATGTCGTCGTCTTTAATCAGTCCCCATCTTGCGTCCTGGGATCCGGTACTGTCGTTGGCGACAAATCTTACAAATTTCATAAGTTTTTTTTACCTTTCTGTTGGTTATTTCAGCATGTCCTGTATGCTGTAAAGTCTTCCCGGCTCCATTTCCGCCAGCCAGACCGCGGCCTGCACCGCGCCGTAGGACAGTACTTCCCTCGACTGGGACTTGTGCGTAAGTTCTATCCTCTCGTGTTCGCCTATCCACATGGCGGTATGTTCGCCGACTATGCTCCCGCCCCGCACCGCATGTACACCTATCTCGTTGGGCTGGCGGGGTCCGGTCTTTCCTTCCCTTCCGAAGACAAGCCTGTCGCCTTCGCGGGACATCATCTTTGCCATCATCAGAGCCGTTCCTGAAGGCGCATCTACTTTCCTGTTATGATGCGCTTCCACTATCTCTTTTTCATAACCCGGGAGTTTGTCTGTTATCTCTTTTATCATCTTGAATACCAGGTTGACTCCCAGGCTCATATTGGGAGAAAGAAGCAAAGGCGTCTTTTTTGCCAGGAGTTCCAGCTGCGCCGTCTGCTGCAAGTCAAAACCGGTCGTCCCGATGACCAGCCTTTTCCTGTTTTTGGCGCACGCCTCCGCAAGTATTATGCCGTTCTCGACAGTGGAAAAATCTATGACCACATCCGCGTCTTTTATCCCTTCTTTTATATCCGAAGTGATCCTGACGCCGTCTATCTCGGCTGATATGTCATTGTGCCCCGGGGCTTCTATGCAGCCGGCAAGCGTGAGCCCGGGATCGGCTTTTATTATCCGGCACACGCTGGTGCCCATCCTGCCTTTTGCTCCAGATACGCTTATCCTGAGCATGCTACACTATCTCCAGGTTCAGGTCCTGTATGACCTTCCTGAGCTTCTGCCTGTTTATCTCGCTGAGGTTTACCAGGGGCAGCCTCAGCTCGGGCTTTATCTTACCCATCATGGCCAGCGCCTCTTTCACCGGGCCGGGATTGGTCTCTATGAAAAGCGCATCCATCAGGGGGAGCCACTTGTAATGGAGTCGCAGTGATTCGTGGATTTTTCCTTCCAGGAATGATCCTGTCAAGTTAGCCACCACCCCCGGAACGATATTCGCCAGTACCGACACCACTCCCTTGCCGCCCAGAGCCATTATCGGATATGTCAGGGAATCATCGCCTGACAGAAGCACTATATTATCGCCGCACAGCCTCACTATCTCTGCGCACTGGCCGACGTCACCGGAAGCCTCTTTTATCGCCACTATATTGTCTATCTCCGACAGCCTTTTTACCGTCTCGGGCTCGACGTTCTTGCCTGTCCTCGACGGTACGTTGTAAAGGCATATAGGTATATCAACGCTCTCCGCTATCTTCTTGTAATGCCTGTACAGCCCTTCCTGGGTCGGCTTGTTGTAATAAGGCGAGATGATCAGCGCGCCGTCCGCGCCGGCCTTCTTCGCGAAATCAGTGAGTTCCACGGCTTCGGCGGTAGAATTCGAGCCCGTACCAGGCATGACCTGCACCCTTCCGGCAGCCTCTTTTATAACGGTCTTTATTATCTTTTTATGTTCGTCGTGGTCAAGCGTGGCCGCTTCACCGGTGCACCCGCAGGGCACTATGCACGAAGTCCCTTTCTCTATATGCCATTCCACTAGATTTTTTATGGCATCGTAATCGACACTGCCGTTTGAAAACGGCGTCACCAAAGCTACGCACGATCCTTTAAACATCTATGATTACCTCCCTGATTGTCAATCGCCGATATGCCGGCAAGATGCGGTTTCCCGCGGCGCTTTTCCCCTATAATTCCACCTCGCCGGAAAAGACCCGGTTGACCCCGCCTTCTAGTTTAACATCATATATTCTTGATATCAAATCGTCTTCTTTACTCTGTTTGAAATAGACATTCATGGTCTCGCCGCCTTTCGTTTTTACTGTCACGGGCGGGCTGACCTTGCCTTTCAGGCTCTCTATAACGGCCGAAGCCACCACCCCGGTGCCGCAGGCGAGCGTCTCCTCTTCGACGCCTCTTTCGTAAGTCCTGACATAGAGCGATTTTTCCCCCGTCACCTGCACGAAATTCGCGTTCGTCCCATGGGGGGCGAAGACTTCGTTATACCTTATCCCCCTGCCCAGCCTGTCGACGTCGATCGAGTCTATCTTTTCGGACTCTACAACAACATGCGGTACGCCGGTATTGATAAACGACACGCTCATCTCCTTGTTTTCTATCTTGATCAGCAGGTCGAGCCTGGCATCCGCAGGCGGGGTCAGGCTGAGCCTGACCATATTGCCTTTTCCTATTTCGGCCGACATTATGCCTGCAAGGGTATTGAACCTCACGCTTTCTTTTTTCTCTTTCAGGCACCAGTAGAACGCCGAGCACCTGGCTCCGTTGCCGCACATCTCGACTTCCTGACCGTCGGGATTGAATATCCTCATCCTGAAATCGCTGCCGCGTTCTTTCTCGAGTATCAGAACGCCGTCCGCGCCTATGCCGAGTTTCCTTCTGCAGAGCCGTATGACCGGTTTTCCCCAGTCGGTATCATCATACAGGCCCTCCAGGTTATCGATCAGTATGAAATCGTTCCCCGTGCCTTCCATTTTATCGAATCTGAGTTTCATCTTGTCTCTTCGGTCCTGATCAGGTCTTCGTATGTCTCCCTGCGCCTTACCAGCCTGGGTTTTCCGCCTTCCAGGAGCACCTCGGCCGCTCTCAGCCTCGAATTGTAATTCGATGACATGGAGAAACCGTAGGCGCCGGAATCGCATATAGCAAGTATATTCCCCTGTTTCGCTCCCCGGATACCGCGGTCCTTCGCTATGACGTCGCCCGTTTCGCATATGGGCCCTACCACGTCCGCGGTAATTGTCTCGTCCGATTCTTCGACCGGCATTATGTTGTGGTACGCGCCGTACATGGCCGGGCGGATGAGATCGTTAAACCCCGCGTCCACTACTACAAAATTCTTATTCGCACCTTGTTTAATGTAATTCACCCTGGTCAGCAGGTACCCGGCGTTGCCGACGATGGACCTCCCGGGCTCAAGTATCAGCTTCTGCGGCCGGCCCCGGAAGTAGCTTTCGAGCACTTTCGCAAAATCGTACGGCGAAGACACGTCGTCGTTCTCGTAACCTATGCCGAGCCCGCCGCCTATATCTATGTATTCCACTTCGATCCCTTCTTCCGCCAGCCTGTCCGCGAACCCGACCGCGGATTCCGCCGCAAGCTTGAACGGCAAAGTGTCGGTTATCTGCGAACCTATATGCAGATGCACCCCCGCTATCCTGATATTTTCCATTCCTTTTGCCCTCTTGTATACCTCCAACGCCCTCCGGATGGGTATGCCGAACTTGCTCTCCTTGAGCCCCGTGGCTATCTTGGGATGCGTCTTCGGGTCTATATCCGGGTTTATCCTGAAAGCGATGTTCAAAGTCTTCTTCTCCTGCTTCACTATCTCGCCGACGGCTTCCAGCTCCTGTTCGCCTTCGATGTTCAGCATGCAGATGCCGTTCCTCACGGCCTGCCTGATCTCGGAAGCGTTCTTGCCTACCCCCGCGAATACTATCTTCTTCGGGTCTATGCCCGCCCTGAGGGCCATGAAGAGCTCCCCCTCCGAGAGCACGTCGGCTCCCGCTCCCAGCGAGGCCAGGAGCTTTATCACCGCGCCGTTGAAATTAGCCTTTACGGAATAACATATTATCTTATCCGTGTTCCTGAACGCATCATCATAACTTTTGTAGTTGCTCTTTATCCTGTCGGCGCTGTAGACGTACAGCGGGGTCCCGTACTCCTGTGCCAGCTTCCTGAGACTGCAGCCGTCCAGGTGCAGTATCCCGCCGGTATATTTAAGATTACTTTCTGTCATACAGCCTTCTTCCCGTAGCCTTGTATATGTCTATGAAATCGAAGACGTCCATCTCCGCTTCGGGTATAAGCTTCTTCATCTCTTCGAGCGTGAACTCCTTGAGACTGCAGTAGCCTTTTTCTATACCCGCATTTACGAGCTGCCCGGTCTTCTGATGCGCGGTCCTGAAATCCACGCCCTTGAGAACCAGGTATTCCGCGAAATCCGCCGCCTCTATGAACCCGTCGCTGGCGGCCGCGCACATCCTGCCCGTATTGAAACTGATGTTAGCCAGTATATCCGGCACTAGGTCCGCTATCGTCTCGGCCGTTTCGCAGGCCGCGAATATCTCCTTGTCATTCTGCATATCCCGGTTATAGACGAGCGGCAGTCCTTTCATCATCACGGATATGCTTACGCTCGTAGATATAAGCCCCGCGCAGGCAGACCGGATGAGCTCCAGGCAGTCCGGGTTCTTCTTCTGAGGCATTATGGAAGACGTATCCGCGATGGCCTCGTCCAGCTCTATGAACCCGAATTCCCTGGTGGAGAAGATTATGAAATCCTCCGCCATCCTGGAAAAATGCGTACCCAGCACCGCCAGGTCGTTAGCTAATTCCTGTATATAATCCCTGGAAGATACCGCGTCCATGGGGTTCTCCAGCAGCCCGTCGAACCCGAGTTCCTGCGCTACGGCTTTCCTGTCCAGCTTTATGTTGGTCGCCGCGCCGGCAGCAGCGCCCAGCGGCATAAGGTTGACCCTTTTATGGAGCTCGTTCAAGCGGTCTACGTCCCTGGCAAACCATTTCCTGAAAACGTCCAGGTAAGTTGAAAGGTCCACCGCCTGCGCCTTCTGCATATGGGTATACGCGGGCATAAAAACATTCTTTCCCCCGGTTTCCAGGTCTTTCAGCCTGAAGGCTTCTATCGCGAGCTCAAGTTTCCCGGTTATCCTTTTGATGCTGTCCCTTATATACATCCGCATATCGCAGGCGACCTGGTCGTTCCTGGATCTTCCGGCGTGAAGTTTTTTCCCTATTTCGCCCAGTTTTTCCTCGAGGGCCATGTGCACGTCGTCATAATCGCCGCTGAAGAACTTCTCGTCCTTGGCCATCTTAGCGCGCAGTTTCGCCAGCTCGCTTATGAGTTTCTCGGAATCGGCCCTGCTTATTATGCCGGCCGCGCCCAGCGCGCGGGCGTGAGCCGTACTCTGCCTTATATCGTATTCGGCCAGCCTGTAGTCCTTCTTCACGGACGAAGTAAAGAGCGCTATCTTCTTCAGCATCTCCTTACTCAGTCTTCCTGATCTTAATATCATCTTACTTGCCTTTCGATATCTTCCCCCACACCTTGAGAGGAAGGCCCCACAGCTCTATGAATCCTTTCGCTGAACTGTGTTCGAACTGGTCTTTCTCCGTGTAAGTCGCGAGTTCCGGCGCGTACAGCGAGAACGGCGATTTCCTGCCGGTGACCACGGCGTTTCCTTTAAAAAGCCTCATTTTGACCTCGCCTTCGAGCTGCCTGTTCGAAGAGGCGCAGAAACCCTGTATCGACTCCCTGAGAGGCGAGAACCATTTGCCCTCGTATACCAGCCGCGCGTATTCCATGGCGAGTTTTCTCTGGTTATGCATCTGGTCTTTCTCCAGCACGAGGGACTCGAGCGCCCTGAGCGCCCTGAAAAGTATCGTGCCCGCCGGCGCCTCGTAAACTTCGCGGGACTTTATACCGACGACCCTGTCTTCCACCATATCCACGCGCCCCACTCCGTGCTCGCCGCCCAGCTTGTTGAGCGCGGTTATCATGTCCAGCGCGGACATCTTCTTCCCGTCCAGCTTTACAGGCCTGGCGTCTTTGAACTCTATGAGCACCCGGGCCGGCTTATCCGGTGTCTCGTCCACGGGTTTGACTATTACGTACGATTCCTTCGGGGGCTCGTTCCAGGGATCTTCGAGTTCGCCGCATTCTATGCTTATGCCCCACAGGTTCCTGTCCAGGCTGTATTTGCCGCCGCCCTTATCCTCTATCCTGATGCCTTTCGAGGTGACGTACTTGAGCTCTTCTTCCCTGGATTTGAATTTCCATTCCCTCACGGGTGCTATCACCTTGAGGTTGTTATCGAGCGTGCTGACGGCAAGCTCGAACCTCACCTGGTCGTTGCCCTTGCCCGTGCACCCGTGGGCGACAGCGTCGGCCCTCGTCTTATGGGCGACGGCTACCAGCTCCTTCCCGATGAGCGGCCTGGCAAGCGCCGTGGCCAGAAGGTAATTGTCCTCGTAAACGGCTCCTACCCTGAGCGCCGGCATAACGTATTCATCTATGAATTTTTCCCGCAGGTCTTCGAAATAGAATTCGGACGCGCCGGCGTCGAGCGCTCTCTTCCCTAGCACTTTTTCATCCTCGGATTCGCCCAGGTTGGCGCAGAACGCCACGACATCCGCCTTATAGTTTTCCTTGAGCCACGGTATTATGCACGTGGTATCCAATCCGCCCGAATAGGCCAGAACTATCTTACTCATTCTTTTCACCTCTTTTCTGAAAAAACTCTTCTATCGCACCTGCCAGTTCGTTTATTTCGTGTTCCTCTATTATGAAAGGCGGCAGGAACCTTATCACCTTGTCCTGCGTGCAGTTCACCAGGTAACCCCTGCCGAACAGGTGGTCGACCAGCGGAGCCCCCTCGTAATCGAGCTCCATACCCACCATGAGCCCTTTGCCCCTTACCTCTTTTATATCCTGGTAATTCTTCTTAAGGTTATCCAGAAGCCCCATAAGCAGTCCGCCTTTTTCCGATACCGCCTTGAGCACTTCGTCCGTTATCAGCTGTGTTGTCGCCATGCCCGCGGCGCACGCGACGGGATTACCCCCGAAAGTAGACCCGTGCGAACCGGGGTTCATGCACTGGGCGTACCTGTCTTTTATGACAGTGCCTCCGAGCGGCAGCCCCCCGCCGAGCGCCTTGCCCATGGTCACTATATCGGGCTCTACTCCGTAATGCTGTATGCCCAGGAATTTCCCGGTCCGCCCCATCCCGGTCTGCACTTCATCCAGTATCAGCAGAATGTTATTGTCGTCGCAGAGCTTCCTCAGTCCCGCCATGAACTCCGGGTTCGATACGTTCACGCCGCCTTCGGCCTGTATGGATTCGACCAGTATCGCGCAGGTCTTGTTGTTTATCTTCTCCTCCGCCGACGCCAGGAAATTGAACTCCGCGTGTATGAACTCCGGCGGCATCGGGCCGAGCTTCTCCTTGAATTTCGCCTGTCCCGTAGCGCCCAGGGTAGCCAGTGTCCTGCCGTGGAAGGAATTGACGAAAGATATTATCTCGTATTTGTCTCCGTCGAAATACTTCCTTGCCACCTTTATGGCGCACTCGTTCGCCTCCGCCCCCGAATTGGAGAAGAACACCTTGCCGGGTATGGTCCTTTCGACCAGGAGCCGCGCGTATTCCTTCTGGTTCTGTTCGGGGTACAGGTTGGATACGTGCAGGTATTTCGCCATGACGCTTTCTACAGCTTTCATGACCTCGGGCGGCCTGTGCCCCATGTTCAATACCGAGACGCCGGATATAAAATCAACGTATTTCCTGCCGCCGGTATCGTAGATATACGCGCCTTCGGCTTTATCCACATCTATTTTGAACTGCTTGTATACGGGGAGCCGGAACGTCATAGCACGCAGGTCCCTATCTCCCCTTCGTAGTTGAGGAGGTTCACTTTCTTCACGCCGCCGGCCCGGGCCCTGACCGCCGCCTGAAGTTTCGGTATCATGCCTTCCGTGACTATCTTGTCTTCTATCAGTTTCAGGGCGTTCTTGCATGTTACATGCTTAAGCAGCTCTTCCTCTTTGATGACCCCGCCTGAAGCCGTTATAAGGTTGAACTCCGCGGCTTTGACCGCTATGGCTACCATAACGGCGAAATAATCCGCGTTCACGTTGAGCACCCGTCCCCGGGGCCCGTTGCATACGGGGCTCAGAACCGGCACCATCCCTTCTTTCATTATCCTGAAAAGAATATCGGCATTCACCCTGGTAACTTCGCCGACATGACCCAGTTTCTCGTCTATGACCTTCGCTTCGGCCATGTTCCCGTCCCTGCCGCTGAGACCCACGGCGTCAAACCCCTTCTTCTGGAGTATCGTCACGATCTCCTTGTTCGTCAAGCCGCTCAGGACCATCTCGACCACTTTCATCGTGTCGTCGTCTGTGACCCTCTGTCCCTTGACGAACCTGGTATCTATATTAACCCGCTTGAGCCAGTAGCTTATGGCGTTCCCGCCCCCGTGAACTACTACGGTATGCCCCGGGTCTATCCTGCCGGCGAGGCAGGAGAAGAGTTTTTCCATATTTTCGGCGGAATTCAGCACCGATCCGCCTATCTTGAATACGCTGATATTTTTTACCGTCATAGTCCTAATTATATTTTTTTTCAGATTATTTACAACAGAACAGAATATATATTAAAAGTAGAAAATCCGGCCTTTGGAACCGATGTTTTCCGCTTTAAAAGGAGGGGTATCTTCGCCAGAAAATATGAGAGTGCCGGGCCGTTTTTCTTCTAGTCCGGGCCAGTCCGGCTCGTATGCTCCGTCGACTATTACGTACCCGTATTTCTCATCCGGTATGCCGCCGCCGGCGTATACTAATATCCTCTCTTTTCCGGTCACCCTGGCCTGGATGTAGTTATCCCTTATATCCAGGTACTTCTTACAGGGCTCCAGTATATCGACCCGGGACCCGCCGTAATCCATACTGTCACCTTTCATTACCGGTATTATTTCGATACCGGAAGACAAGTCCGTGAACCTGCGCCAGTTGTTCTCGTTCCCGGCTGTACCCGGCCAGAAAACCCTTTTTACGCCGAACTCCCTGATGAATCCGAGCGTGTTCTTCCTGAATTCATACGGGGGATGTATTATGTAGAGGTCTCTTACCTTTCCTATGCCGCGCGAGTAGAGGAAAGACCTGACCGCGTCTGTATCCATGTCGTTCTTCCCGTCAAAGACAACCGTTTCGCGCGGTTCCAGAGCGATGATGTATGAAAAGGATTTTTCCGAAGACAGCGCCGCGAGGAATCCCCTGGCGAAAAACAGGTTCCGGGCAGTGCCCGACAGCACCAGCGCTATGGAGACGATGACGGCCTTCCACCTTAAAGACCGCCTTTTTATGCCGATCGACGCCAAGAGCAGGCAGATCCCGGCCGCTGCAAGCCCGGGCGGCCTGGGCACGGTGACGCCCCCTATGCCCGCGTTCCTGACGATCCCGGTTATGAGCATCAAAAGCTTTATCAGGTACGAGAGCGATATGCCGTATATCATCGCCGCCTTGCTGCTCACAAGGGACACTATCACGACGAGCATCCCGAGCCCTATTGAGATGCCGGCCAGCGGCACGACCAGGAGATTGGTGAGCGGCGATATCAGCGGGAGGT